>NZ_JARZFX010000006.1:0-189633 GCF_036026595.1 Virgibacillus tibetensis
AAAGACCGATGATTGGAACCATTTTTAAGTTGTTTCGGCTAGTTATGTCCCAGCCTCGTTTTTGTGTAATGAAAAGAAAGTATATGAATTTGGCTTTATCTCATATGACAGTGGAAGATCGACTAACTACGCCGCTCCTGAGCGCAACGTCGACCCACACTGCGATGCGCGGGCGCAGTCCGTACTTCCTAAATGGGCCCCGTGCTTTTGTTCAAAAACACAATATAAATAGAGAAAGGGATTGTAACTTATGGTATTCTTAATATAGGAATTAAACGGAATGGAGGGTTGTTGATGGATTTTTTTAAAGATCTAGAAATTAATGTTCCCGTTATCCAAGCAGGGATGGCAGGTGGAATCTCAACGCCTGAACTCGTTGCTGCTGTAACAAATGCAGGCGCACTAGGTACGATAGGTGCGGGATATATGGGTGCAACGCATTTGAAACAGCAGATACAACGTGTTAAAAACCTGACAGATAAACCCTTTGCTGTGAATCTTTTTGCAACTAATCTGGAAAATTTCTCTGCTGATATTGCTGGCATGCAAGGTTTTTTAAACAAGTTCAGGGTCGAGCTGGGAATCAATTCAGGAGATGAAATAGTTAAAACGAATGATTATTTGCAAGAAAAAGTCTATGTGATTATCCAGGAAAAGATACCGATCGTCAGTACGGCATTTGGTGTATTATCTTCCGTTTTAATAGAACGGTTGAAACAACATAATGTAACATTGATTGGTATGGCAACTAATCTTGATGAGGCAAAACAGCTGGTGGAAGCGGGATATGATTGTATTGTTGCACAGGGATATGAAGCAGGGGGACACCGTGGTACATTCGATGTCAAAATGCTGCCCAACGGAAGTGACATAGGCTTATCTGTACTTGTACAGACCTTCAAGGAAAATCTTTCTGTACCGATTATTGCAGCTGGAGGAATACATACGAAAGCACAAGTTAACGGGTTTTTAGCAATGGGTGCAGCTGGTGTTCAATTAGGAACCAGATTTTTAATAGCGAAAGAAGCTGGAACCAATGATGCCTATAGACGTGCTTTAATGAAAGCAAAAAGTGGGGACACTGTTATTACCAGGGCCTTTTCGGGGCGTCCGGCAAGAGCTGTTGCGAATCGATTTATCGAAGAGGTAGAAGGAAGTAAAATTGATACATTGCCATTTCCTATCCAAAATGAACTAACGAAAGATATTCGTGCCGCCGGTAAAGAATTTGCCATTGCAGATTTACAATCCCTTTGGGCAGGGCAGGGGGTTGGGGAAATTAAAAGTGAAGAAACGGCTGGAGAAATAATCAAGTCTCTCGTAGATCTTGGTAATGGGATGCTTGGTCAGAGTGAAAATAACGCACCTGCTCAACTCATTGATCAATAAGAAAGTCAGCAGCTATCCTATGTGCAGCTGCTGACGTTTCCTATCGCAGATTAACCTTGCAAATTAAAATGTTCCTTTACTTGCTCTCTTAGTTGGCGTTTCAGGAATTTGCCTACAGATGTTTTAGGGATCTCATTGAAAAAGAGAACATCGTCAGGTAGCCAGAACTTAGCGAACTGTGGCTTCAAAAACTCCAGCAATTCTTCTTTCTTCCCGGTTTCTGAAACATCTTCATGAAGCACAACACATGCGATTGGTCTTTCCTGCCATTCTGCATCAGGAATAGCCACCACACTTGCTTCAAAAACGGAATCATGTGCCATGAGGGCGTTTTCGAGATCGACGGAAGATATCCATTCACCGCCGCTTTTAATTAGATCCTTTGTCCGGTCGACTATCTTAATTGTTCCTTCCACGTCAACCGTTACAACACCACCTGTATGGAACCATCCATCAACAAAAGCATTCTCACTGCGTTCGTCCTTGTAATATTCATTCGCAATCCAGTGACCCCGCACGAGTAATTCACCCATATCTGTATCATTCCACTCTACTTCACCATCACTACCCATAATCTTCATCTGAAGCCCTGGAACTAAGATTCCTTGTCTCGAGCGCTCCTCTAACTTCTCATCACCTGTTAAATCCTGCTGGTAGCTCTTTAAGCGGGATATGGTTACGAGTGGCGTAGTTTCTGTTGCACCATAAGCGTGATAACCTATCTTTGTAATATCATATTATTTCAATTATTATAAATAAATAAAAAACACGGGTAATAAATTGTGATTTTAGGGCTTATCTATCATGTTTACTTGCTTATTTTTATAAACTGCAAATGTATTTCATGCATACTTACATTTGTAGAAAATAATGTTAATTTTAAATTGTTAGGAATAGATTGACAATAGTATAAATATAAGGGTAAAATATAGACTGCTAGAGTATTATAAGGGGGAGTTTATATGAATAACAAAAGGTACATAGTACCGTTCACCATGTTGCTGATACTTTCTTTGTTTTTAGCTGCTTGTGGCGGGAATAACGATGATAGTAGCGGAGATGGTAATAGTGACCCGGATTTTCTGCAGATGCTTACTGGGGGAACTAGTGGTACATATTACCCGTTAGGTGGGGAAATGGCGACAATAATTACGAATGAAACAGATATTCAAACAGACGCGGTATCATCTAACGCTTCTGCTGATAATGTAATCGCTTTACAAGAAGAAAATTCAGAACTTGCGTTTGTTCAAACAGACATAGTAGCAAATGCTGTTGAAGGAATTAATTCTTTTGACGGAAATCCTGTTGATAATGTACTTGCAATAGGTTCACTTTATCCGGAAACGATTCAGATTGTAACATCCGGAGATTCCGATATTTCTTCCGTTGAAGATTTAGCAGGAAAAACAGTTTCTGTAGGAGCACCAGGTTCTGGAACGTATGTAAACGCTGAACAGATTCTTGAAGTACACGGATTAACAATGGATGACATTGATGCACAAAATCTTGATTTTGGCGAATCTACCGGTGGAATTCAGGATGGTAATATTGACGCAGCTTTTATAACTGCTGGTACGCCAACTGGTGCGGTTGAAGGATTATCTGCCACAACTGATGTGAATGTCCTTCCGGTGTCACAAGAGAAAATTGATGAATTAATTGAACTACATCCTTATTATGCAGCTGATACAATTGAAGCTGGAACTTATGGGTTAGAAGAAGATGTTACGACAGTTGCTGTTCTTGCAATGCTAGCTGTAACAGAAAGTCTTTCAGAGGATTTAGTTTACAATATTACAAAAGCTATTTACGAAAATGCAGAGAAAATGGCCCATGAGAAGGCTAAATTCATCAGTACGGATGCAGCTTTAAATGGTATTGGGATTGATTTACACCCTGGAGCGAAAAAATATTTCGATGAAGTGGGCGTAACTGCAGAGTAATCGTAAAAGATAATTAATGAGAGGGCCGGCTGGTAATCCTTTTTTGGAGGAATTTGCTGCCGGCCATTCCATTTTAAATTAGGCCCTATTCATGCGGGAGATTTATCCTAATAAAAATCTTAATGGCATTCCAGGTGGATAATTATGAAAAATCTTTCAATAAAAACACTATTCTTTAGTACCCTTCTCTTGTTAGTTACTCTACTCTTACTATTATATGTTCCTTTCCGGACAGCTTTAGTATTTTATGAAGAAAATACAGCTAGTATTGAAGCATTTTTACCGATAAAAGAGGAAGATACCTTCCAGATCGTTTTCAAACATTCGATCCACCTGACTGATGTTGTGGAAAAATACATTGTTACTGCTAATAAAGATATAAAACAATATGAAATTATTTACGAAGAATTTGGCATAGGAATGCCATCTAATGCGGAAGTAGACCAGGAATTTGAATATATAGACGGCAAATATCATATAAAGGATTTAAATAACGTTTTTTCATCGATTAATATACGAAACGGGAAAACTGTTTCTGAAAATCGCCTTTTTTGGGGTGAGCAAGGGAACCATATGGTTTATTTCAATGATTACTTTGAGCCGGGTGCGTGGTTTAGAGTCGAAATTAAGAATCTATCATTATGGCAATACTTGAAAGGAGTGAGAATCCATGAGTGATTCAAAAAACCAATTAACAGAAAGTGAACAGGAGAAATTATTGCAAAAATACGATACTGAATCAAATACACGCAGTCTTGGTGGCATTGCTGCAAAAGTTGTCTTTTTTGGATTACTTGCCTTTTCATTATTTCAACTATACACAGGGGCATTTGGCCAATATACAGCGTATATTCAACGAACGGTTCACTTAGGTTTTGCGATGAGTCTCATTTTCTTATTATTCCCAGCGAGGAAAAAAGGAAATAAGAGAAAAGTAGCTTGGTATGATTATATACTTGTTTTGCTATCAATTATTGTATGTGGTTATTGGCCGGTATTTTATGATTCATTAGTGCGAAATATTGGTGGCATTAGTGATATACAAATGATAATTGGTGGTTTGGCTATATTGCTGGTTTTAGAAGCTACCAGAAGGGCGGTTGGACTTCCAATTACCATTATCGCTATAATCTTTATGGTGTATGCGTTATTCGGTCCGTACATGCCGGGTATGTTAGCACACCGAGGTCTCAGTTTGCAACAACTGATAGGTTCCATGTTCTTTACAACAGAAGGGATTCTTGGTACCCCCTTACAAGTATCTTCTACATATATTTTCCTGTTCCTGCTATTTGGAGCATTTCTCGTACAGACAGGTGTTGGTAACTATTTTAACGATTTAGCAATATCGCTGGCGGGAAGACGAACTGGCGGGCCGGCGAAAGTTGCTATTTTTTCAAGTGCATTGAATGGTACTATCTCTGGAAGTTCTGTAGCAAACACGGTAACGACCGGATCGTATACAATACCAATGATGAAGAGACTTGGTTATAAACCAAACTTTGCAGGCGCTGTAGAGGCGGCCTCATCTACGGGTGGACAAATTATGCCGCCGATTATGGGGGCTGCAGCTTTCTTAATGATTGAATTTGCTGGAGTTGGTTATTGGGAAATAGCAAAAGCAGCAACTATTCCTGCAATTTTATATTTTTCAGGTATATGGATTATGACCCATCTGGAAGCAAAAAGGTTGGGACTCCATGGGTTGCCAAAGGAAGATATACCAAGTAAAAAATCAGTATTAAAGAAGATACATCTTTTACTGCCTATCCTGGCAATTGTCTTCTTACTATTCCAGGGTTTTAGTATTGAACGAACTGCTTTATACGGTATAGGGATAACCATACTCGTAAGTTTATTCAGAAAAGATACAAGGATAACGCCTAGCAAGTTTGTTTTGGCCTTAACTTCAGGTGCCAGAACTGCCCTGGGTGTTGCAGCTGCAACAGCCTGTGCGGGTATTATTGTTGGGGTGGTCACGAAGACTGGTCTGGGTCTTAAGATGGGTAATGGCCTCGTAAGTATGGCTGGAGCACTTGCAAACTCATTAGAAGCGCAAGTCTTATTAACATTGTTCTTTACAATGGTCGCATCCATTATTTTGGGAATGGGCTCACCAACAACAGCTAACTATATTATTACATCAACAATCGCTTTGCCGGCGATTCTGGCATTAAATGATCAATTAGAAGTAGCAATTCCTGTACTGGCTGGTCATATGTTTGTTTTCTATTTTGGTATAGTAGCAGATATTACACCACCGGTTGCACTGGCAGCATTTGCAGCAACTGGTATATCAGGGGGAGAGCCGATCCGGACAGGTGTAAATGCTTCTAAACTGGCGATTGCAGCATTCATCATTCCATATATGTTTGTATTACAGCCGCAGTTGTTAATGATTGATACTACAGCCTTGGAAGTGAGCTGGATTCTGGTAACAGCTATTGCCGGTATGATGGCAATTGGAGCGGGTATGATCGGTTTCTGGTATCGAAAAGTTCACTGGATAGAAAGAATATTAACAGTAGCGACTGGTTTATTCTTAATATATCCAGGAGGAAATTCAGATATAATTGGTTTTGTAGCTTTTGGTATATTGCTATCACTTCAGTTTGTGATTAAAGGAAGTAAAGGTTCTTCTGAAAAAGTAGAAGCAGCTGAAAAAAGTATATAATGGAATTTAAAAGTGGTCAGGGATACCTGGCCACTTTTTTTAAATTCTAAATGCTGATTTCAGCAATAACTCATGCTAAGCTTGATGAGAGAACAGAAGAGGGGGATGGCTTGAGGATGAAGAAACAGCATGACTTTACCCAGGGAAGTATACTTAAACAATTAATAATTTTTTCTGGACCAATAATGCTCGCAAACTTATTGCAAACCTCTTATCAGTTTATAGATAGTTTGTGGATAGGTAACTTGCTTGGAGGTAACGCATTAGGGGCTGTTGCTGTTTCGAGTACTATAATCTTTACTGTTCTATCTTTTGTTATTGGAGTAAATAATGCCGCGCTAACCATTTTGTCACAGCAAAAAGGAAAAGAAAATGAGACTGGTCTAAAACGTTATATAAATGCATTTGTCGTCTTACTGACCCTTATTTCCCTCGTTCTGGGATTGGCTGGTTTTATTTTTGCAGAACAATTTTTGAATTTACTGGGCACACCACACTCAATGATGGCATCAGCACAAGCCTATTTGCAGATTAACTTTTTAGGAATACTATTTTTATTTGGCTATAATTTTATTAGTACCGTCCTGCGAGCGTTAGGGGATAGTAAAACACCACTTCGTTTTGTTATGATCGCTGTTGGGTTAAATGTTGTTCTTGACCCTTTATTTATTGCTGGTTTCAATATGGGGGTAGAAGGAGCAGCATATGCCACAGTAATTTCACAAGGAGGAGCTTTTTTCTTTGGGGTAATTTACGTGTTACGTCGCAAGCTGGTGCCATTTAGCTTTCCAGCTCTCCCGGCCAGACAGGAAGTAAGCTTAATCTTTCATTTAGGCATACCCTCCGGTTTACAAATGGCAGTAATCTCTGCAGGGGTTGCAGCAATTATGAGTGTTGTAACAGGATATGGTGATGACGTTGTAGCTGGGTTTAGTGCAGCACAACGCTTAGATAGCCTGTTAATGCTTCCAGCTCATGCACTAGGCATAGCGGTTAGCAGTATGGCAGGACAAAATATAGGAATAGGAGATTGGTCGAGAGTAAAGAGGATTGCTAAGTATGGCGTTTTGTATAATTTTTCTGTTATGCTACTTGTAGGTATACTCGTTGTTTTTTTTGCAGAGCACGGAGTCAGACTATTTATCCAGGGAGAAGAAGCGATTCAGTTTGGAACAAGGTACTTACAAATAATTGCATTGTGTTACCCTTTTCTGGTAATTAATTTTATATTAAATGGAATCGTCCGGGCGGCAGGGGCGATGTATCAGATACTTGCCCTTAATATAATATCCTTTTGGATTTTACGTTACCCCTTGACCGCGCTTTTATCAAGCTGGTTTGGTGATAGTGGAATAGCAATTGGCATGGGCAGCAGTTTTATAATCAGCAGCATTTTTGCTTACTTGTATTACCGGTTTGGTAAGTGGCGGGAAAAGGAATTGTTTGTTGAAAAAAGCAAAAATATTTAGGAGTTTATCTATGAAAATAGTATTTAAGTTAGTAACGTCTGGTATTTTATCAGGACTTGTTCTTGGAGTTTTTTTAAAAGTGGTGGAAGAAGTATCGGAAAAAACCGTATATACACTGTTATTGAATATAGATTACTTCCCGATTATACAATATTGGAAGCTAAGTGAAACTGTAGAATTTACTCTACATATAATTGTGTCTGTCCTGTTCGCTGCAGTTTTGTATTTCCTGTTTAAACAAAGGAATATTCACAAAAAAATATCTGCGTATATTGTAGGAAGTATATTTGTTGGAGGTCTTTTATATCTGACGACAGCTTTTTCTGATCGGACACCAGTACTTACAGATAGTGCAGCATTTATTTATTGGATGGTAGGACATCTTATTTATGGAGTGATTGTCGGCTGCTTGCTATCTATTAAAAAGAAGGAATAGATTGCCCATGAAAATAAAGAAAAGGACGAAAAAAGCAATAGCTAAAGCTTTGACACTTGCATTGTTTATAGGAGGAACCCTTTTAGGCGTTTCTCTCTTAGCCTATGAAAAACCAATGCAGCAATTTGCTATATCAAACTTGTTAATTAGTGAGGAAGTCCAGAACTATCGATCTGTTGTAGAAAAGTATGCCGCTGAATACGAAGTTTCCGGCTATGTGGATGTCATTTTAGCAATGATGATGCAGGAGTCCGGGGGAAGAGGAAATGACCCAATGCAATCTTCAGAAAGCTACTGTGGAGATAGAAATTGTATCGATGATCCGGAACTTTCTATTAAACAGGGAGTCTACTATTTTTCCCGGACCTTGGATAAAGCAGAGGGTGACCTTGAATTGGCGGTCCAATCCTATAATTTTGGCAGTGGATTTATTGACTATGTGCATAATGAAACAGGAGAATACACACAGGATGTGGCGATTAATTTCTCGCGGGAAATGTATGAAAAAGATCCTGAAAAGGAAAAGTATCGATGTCCACGTAAAGAAGCGAAACAGATTGATGCATGTTACGGTGACATTTATTATGTTCGTTCCGTAATGGAATATAGAGACGTATTGGGAGCAAATAAGTAAGCGTATATGTTATGATAAAAAAAAGAATAAAAGGAGGAAGTATCATATGATTAAAGCAGTACATACAGAAAATTCACCAGCAGCAATTGGACCATATTCGCAAGCTATTCAAGCAGGTGACTTTGTTTATGTTTCCGGACAAATTCCAATTGATCCTGCAACAAGTGAAGTAGTTGACGGAATTGAAGCACAGACAAAGCAGGTTATGCAAAACTTAGAAGCTATTTTGACTGAGGTGGGGGCTGGATTCTCAAATGTAGTGAAGTTCACTATATTCCTGAGTTCAATGAACGACTTTGCTACTGTCAATGAGATTTACAGCGGCTATTTATCAGAGCCATATCCGGCTCGAGCCACAGTTGAAGTAAGCCGCTTACCGAAAGATGTGCTGGTTGAAATGGATGCTGTAGTCTACCTTAAATAAGGAGGTATACAAACTTGGAAAAGTTTACGTATCATAATCCAACAAAATTACTGTTTGGCAGAGGCCAGTTGAAATTGCTTCCCGAAGAAGTTCAGCAATACGGCAAGAAAGTACTTATTGTTTACGGCGGGGGAAGCATTAAGCGTAACGGAATATATGATAATGTGATAGCTAAACTAGATGAGATTGACGCAGAGGTTTTTGAACTATCCGGTGTAGAGCCAAATCCGCGAATTACTACAGTGCGTAAAGGTGTTGAAATTTGTAAAAATGAAGGTATCGAGTTTGTGCTGGCAGTTGGTGGCGGAAGCACAATTGATTGTACGAAGGCAATAGCCACAGGTGCGAAGACGGATGCAGATATGTGGGATATTGTAACAAAAAAGGTCCAAGCAAACGATGCATTGCCTTTCGGTACAGTTCTTACACATGCTGCTACAGGATCCGAAATGAATAGAGGCTCTGTTATTACCAACTGGGAAACAAATGAGAAGCATGGGTGGGGATCACCTTATACAAGCCCTGCATTTTCAATCCTTGATCCAGCTCATACATTTTCGGTTCCACGTGATCAAACTGTTTATGGCATTGTAGATATTATGTCACACGTGCTTGAACATTACTTTCATCAAGCACCAAATACACCAATTCAGGATCGATTTTGTGAATCAATTTTAAAGACAGTTATTGAAACTGCTCCTAAGCTATTGGATGACATGGATAATTTTGAATACCGGGAAACCATGATGCTTAGTGGCACATTAGCATTAAATGATATGCTGAACATGGGGTTCCGGGGAGACTGGGCAACCCATAATTTGGAACATGCTGTATCTGCGGTACATGATATACCACATGGTGGCGGTCTTGCAATATTATTTCCTAACTGGATGAAACACGTTTTGGATAATGACAACGCAGCGCGCTTTAAACAGCTGGCTGTACGTGTGTTTGATGTAGACGCTGATGGAAAGTCAGATTTGATTGCAGCTGAAGAAGGGATTACGAAACTCCGTGATTTCTGGGACAGCATAGAAGCACCGTCCACGTTGGCAGATTATTCAATTGATGAGAGTTCCATAGTTGAAATGGCCGATAAAACGGTTATTGCCCGTGCTGAATATGGTAACTTTAAAAAGCTGACGAAGCAGGATTCTGTCGAAATTTTTACAGCAAGCTTGTAGTTGAGTTAACTCAAAATTCGACAATATATTTCCCGGGAAATATGACAATTATTGTGTCTTTTCAACAGCTCATTTGTTTAATAGACGAAAATAAAGAAGAACTGGCTGCTATTTATAAACAGCCAGTTCTTCTTTTATTGCAACTCTGATTTTATCTAAACATTCTTCGGGGGTGTTACCGAAAATGCGTCTATTATTAACGAGTGCATATGGTTTTACACGACATAGTCCGCAAAAAGATAAGCACTCATTCATTAGTACAGCTACTTCTGGAAATTCAGATTCAATTATTTCTTCTATATTAACAGTAGTGATTGCATTTCCGTCACAGACTTCTACTACGACTATACCCATGAGAATCACTTTCTTTCTATTTATAGGATGTCAAAATTTACTTTCAAATTTTGAACTAATTTAATTACTAAGACTCTGTTAGTTTTAGCATATATTACGATACAAATCAATAGTTGGCGTTTAAATTGGTGAAGGTCAACAACCCAAAAGCCCGCCCCAGCCCAGTCTACCTATTTTTGGTTGAAAGACAAAGCTGTTTTTGAGTAACATGTAGTAGGGATTAGTAGAAAGTGTATAAAAAAAGACCGGGAACTAAGAGCTTCCCGGACATCCTATCCTCTATGCGGCGATAAAGAAGGTGATTGTTTCCCTTCGTATTCATATTTGTACCAAGCGATCAGCATGATGAAGCCACTCAGTATTAACAGACCACTAGTTACGAAGAACACGGATGAGAAGCCAAAGAATCCTGCGAGCGTTCCGCCAAGCGCTGGACCGATAATATTGCCCAAGAAACGCAAACTGGTATTATAACCGAGAACTTCGCCTTGCATGGATAAAGGAGCCTCCTGTCGTATATAAGCCATTCGTACCGGAATAATTCCACCAATAGCCATACCCAGAATGAACCGCAGGATTATCAGCTGCCAGATATTTGTTACGAATGCCCCTGGCAAGTAAACGATCCCTGCCATAAATAAAAGGACTATTAATATTTTTATATAGCCATGCCTGTCACCTAAGCTGCCCCATTTTCTTGCCATTAAGAGATTGCCTAAACCAGCAGCTGAAAAAGCCATGCCGGAAAATAGAGCAATGCTCGCGGGGCCGTGAATTTCTAATACGAATAATGATAAGATTGGCTGGATACTAAAGTGAGCTATTTGCACCAGGATGGAAATTAACATAACGATTAACAATACCGGTTTCCTGATGATGTGCAACAATACTTCCCTACTGGAATAAGATTGGTTCTCTGTATCATCCTGGTAATTAATGCGCAATTCTTTTATCCCGAAATAGACGATAAGCGCGGAGATGAACACGGTAATAGACACCCACTTAAATGTACTCGCATAGCCAAAGACATCTGCTAGAACTCCACCTAAAAGGGGACCCATGAGTGCCCCGGTAATACTTCCTGTTTGCAGTGTACCCAGAACACGACCAGCAATATTTTTGGGTGTTTGTGTGGCAATAAGCGCTTGTGACATTGGGATAAATCCTGTTACAATACCCATTAACATACGCAATAAAAAAAGCTGCCATACGGATGTGGCAAACCCCATTAGAAAAACAGATAAACCAAGCCCTATAGCAGAAAAGATTAATATATTCTTTCTGCCAAATTTATCACCAATCCGTCCCCAAATCGGAGAAAAGATAAAGGCGGTGACAAATGTGATTCCAAAAATAAACCCTGACCATTTTTGTACATAGGCCGCCGAAAAGTTCCCCATGGAATCGATATATAAAGATATGAATGGAAGTACCATGGTGATACTGCCAGCAATAAAAAAGTTAGCGAACCACATGATCACTAAATTTCGCTTAACTATAGATTTATTATCAGTGATTGAAATGCCCTTCTTTCTAAAAAAGTATTTCGTTACTCTAAATATATTAGATGTAGATAAAAAAATAAAGCATTCTGCTCAAATGTTGTTTTAATTAAAATTGCTTGAACTTATATTCATTTTACAGATAAAACGTTATAATAAACTAACAATGATATTTGCCATTGTACAAGCATAAGATGGAAGTGAAAATAAAAGCAAACATACTGGAATAATATAAAAGGGGATAGTAAAATTATGAACTATATCTTTAAGTTAATGACAATCTTACTATTGGTTGCAGGTTTAGTTACAGGGTTATCACTACCTGTAATGGCGGATGATGGTGGTGCGAGTGATTCTGACAGTATTAATGAAAAACTTGGCGTACCGATTGTTGTTTATGGAGATACGCTAACAGATGCACAGAAGGCTGAAGTCCGTGATCTACTAAGAGTGGCGGAGGCTGATGCGGTACAGGAATATGATGTAACTGGTCAGGATATTGCGAATTATATCGATGGCAATCCAAATTCAAACATGTATTCTTCTGCTAAAATTGTTAGACAGGAAGAAGGAAATGGCTTAACAATTAATATCGTAACACCCGATAATATAACGGCGGTTACAAAGGAAATGTATGCTAATGCTCTGCTGACTGCCGGGGTAGAAAATGCTACCGTAGATGTTGCATCTCCTGTTAAAGTAAGTGGTCATTCAGCACTGACAGGGATTTACAAAGCCTACGATGTTGAAGGTGAAGGGCTGGATAAGGAACGAATGGAATTAGCCAATGAGGAATTGGATGTAGCAACAGATCTTGCTGAAAAAGATGGAATGAGTCAGGAAAAGGTCAGTGAACTTTTGACCGAGATCAAGAAAGCCATCGCTGATCAGGACCCTGCAACAAAAGAGGATGTTGAGCGGATTGTAAAAGAACAATTAGATAAGCTTGAAATATCCTTAAATGAAGCGGATCGAGAAATGCTGGTCAATCTTTTTGAGAAAATGCGTGACTTGAATATCGATTTTGATAAAGTGAAAAATCAATTAGAAGATATTGCTACTACAATTAAAGATAAAATTGATGACCTGGGTTTAGATCCAGGGTTCTGGGAGAAGGTAGCAAACTTCTTCAGTGAGATTTTCGAATCGTTAAGTGGTCTTCTAAAAGGACTTTTTAATTAGTAGGTATTAACTGAAGAAAAAGGACTCGTAAATGGGTCCTTTTCTTCTTGTAAAAGTATGGAGTGATCTAATGGAAAAGCAAAAACAAACCTCTCATAGGTGGGCACTGGCCCTTTTTACAATAGGTGTTTTTATGGCTGGGCTGGACAATGGGATTATAAGTACTGCCTTAACTACAATTAATGATTCCTTTAATGTCTCTCCATCATGGGGAGCCTGGAGTATAACTCTCTATACTCTTGGTATAGCAATCAGTGTCCCTATAATAGGTAAACTGTCAGACCGTTATGGCAGAAGGCGCCTTTTTATAGTGGAAATCGCACTATTTGGAGTTGGCTCCCTGCTGGTAGCATTGAGCCCTACTTTTGCTTTCCTTCTTACTGCGCGATTTATTCAAGCAATTGGTGGAGGGGGAATATTTATTATTGGCAGCTCCTACATCCTCTCTACCCTGCCGAAGGAAAAACAAGGAAAGGCGCTCGGTATGCTAGGTGGAATGCACGGACTGGCAGCAGTAATCGGACCAAACATGGGTGCTGTAATATTGAGTTTAACTGGGTCATGGCACTGGATGTTTCTGATCAACATACCAATTGCACTTTTTCTTATTATTTTTGGATTTAAAAAGATTGAGGAGTCAAATCCAGGGACTGCAAAGCCACTGGATATAAAAGGAACACTATTGCTTGCATTAGGTATACTAGGTTTTATGTATGGAATAACGCAACTAAACAGTACTGCATTTCTGACTAGCCTCATGCAGCCAAATGTATTGCCATTTCTAGCAGGTGCTATAATAATATTTATAATTTTAATTGTTCATGAACGGCGAGTTGAACAATTAGGTGGAGACCCAATCCTGGCATACTCCTTAATGAGACAGCGAAAGTTTCAAACAACATTGCTACTTGGGTTATTATCCGGTGGTTTCCTGGCTGGTATTATCTTTATTCCAGCCTTCGTGCAGCAAGCATTACACGTTCCTGTAGAACATGCCGGATATTGGCTTACGCCGCTTGCAATTGCATCTGGTATTGGGGCAGGGCTTGGAGGAATGTTGACGGATAAGCATGGAGCGACTAGAACGGTTATTCTTTCTGGAATTATGGGAATAATCGGGTTCGCATTATTCCCACTGATAGTAGAAGGCTTTTTCACCTTCTTGATAGCAAGTATTCTATCAGGGATAGGATTAGGTATTCTACTAGGTGCGCCACTGAATGTGTTAGTGGGAGAAAGTGCAAAAGAAGGCGAGCAAGGATCTGCATTAGGTACATTATCGCTGATTCGTCAAATAGGATTGACTCTCTTTCCAACAATCTACGCTGGATTTATGACTGGTGCATTTACTAAAGTAGAGCCCGCTATAAAGGAGAGTACGGGGGAAACTATAGAAGCGGTAAATGGAAATTATGGTGATTTAATAGAAAGCATTAGTCAATTTGAAGATCCGTTAGTCCAAACGAACATGTTAGAGGCAGCAACAGAAATAATCCGAAGCGGGTTCTCGCAAATGTTTATTACAGCAATGATCTTATCCATATTGGTCATGTTGACAGGAATATATCTCTATAAAAAACAAAAATAGTAAGAATCAAGCACATCCATGGAATAGGGGTGTGCTTGATTTGTTGCAATACTACTATACTGTGACTATAGTAATACAAACGAGCGATAACTAATACTTTTGTCACGAATCTATTATAATTGTAATATTTCTCTGCTTTTTTGGTAATCCTTGTAATAGACTCTTAAAAGTCTTGTAACTGCATTGCTTATGTGTGTGTGATACGATAGGCATTGTCAGAAATTAAAGGAGGGACTACTTTTGAAAAAATTAGTAGTATCAATCACTGCAGGAATTATCATTGCTGGCGCAGCTGTATCAAATGTTTCCGCGGAGGAATACGAAGTCCAAAAAGGTGACAGCCTTTGGAATATTGCAAAAGAATATAACACTTCGGTTGAAGAATTAGTAGATATAAATGAATTGAAATCCACAACGATTCACCCTAAACAAACGCTATTTATCAACGAAGAATATATAGTAAAAAAAGGTGATACCTTAATTGGTATCGGAAATGAATATGATGTTAAGGTAGAGGACATAAAAGAATGGAACGACCTATCTTCTGATATCATTACAATAGGACAAGTATTAAAAATAAAAGGTGTTAATGTTGAACAGGAAGCTGCACCAGCTGCAACAACAGCATCTACTGAAAACACGGAGACGAATGAAGATAATACAGTTAACAGTGAAGTAGTAACAGCTGATCAAGAGCAAGAAAAAGCAGAAGGAAAAACAATATCTGTAACAGCTACAGCTTATACTGCGGGTTGTGATGGATGTTCAGGAATTACATCAACAGGAATAAACTTAAACGAGGACCCGAACGCAAAAGTTATTGCAGTTGACCCTACAGTTATTCCATTAGGCTCAAAAGTCTATGTTGAAGGCTATGGTCATGCAGTAGCTGGCGATATTGGTAGTGCGATTAAAGGAAACAAAATCGATCTTCATGTCCCAACTAAAGACGAAGCTTACAGCTGGGGCGTACGTACAGTTGAAGTAACTATAGTAGATTAATTTTAAAACCAATAATGAAAAGGAAAGCTATCTATAGTAGATGCTTTCCTTTTTTTTATTTACTCTAAACATATATAGAAATAAAATCTAGTAAAAAACTAGGATGTTATTGTGGTAGAGTGGCCATTTTCATTTATGATTTCATTTGTTTCGTCTGCCTTGGTATAACCAAATATACCGAAGCTGATGATGAGTACCGCGAAAAGAGCGATTAATACTTTCTTCATTTTAATTTTAACGCCTCCAAAACTATTCGTATCTACTATAAGTATAATAAATAGTAGAATAAATAACTATCTTTTTAGTGACATTTGATTAGGTAAATCTTACGTTATTGTAAGATGAATTCGAATAACCGAACTCTAGGCAGACTAGTTTTTAACTACTGTAGTTCTAATCACTAATCACAAAATTATTTTACTATTTTCATTCCCTTGGCTGCAGGTAAACTTTTGAAAATGTTTATGTTAAACTTAATTTAAGTGAAGCAGTAAATAAACGGATAAAGTGTACTTATTAGAAGGAGGAATTAACTAATGGCTAGTAAAACATTAGATACATTCTTAAATGAAAATATAAAGGATTTAAAAGAACGCGGGTTATACAACGAAATTGATCCTGTTCAAGGACCAAATGGACCGAAAATTAAAATTGACGGAAAGACGTTAATTAATTTGTCATCAAATAATTATTTAGGCCTTGCAACAGATGATCGTTTAAAGGAAGCAGCCAAGCAAGCAGTAGACTCCCATGGTGTAGGAGCGGGTGCAGTCCGTACAATAAACGGCACATTGGATCTTCACATAGACCTTGAGAAGAAGCTTGCAGAATTTAAAGGAACAGAAGCAGCAATCTCTTATCAATCTGGGTTTAACTGTAATATGGCAGCTATTTCAGCTGTAATGGATAAAAATGACGCTATTCTATCTGATGAGTTAAATCATGCATCTATTATTGATGGCTGTCGATTATCAAAAGCTAAAATAATCCGCGTAAATCATTCTGATATGGAAGACCTTCGCAGTAAAGCTAAAGAAGCTGTTGAGTCTGGTCAGTATAATAAAATTATGGTTATCACAGATGGCGTATTTTCTATGGATGGCGATGTAGCTAAACTTCCTGAAATCGTTGAAATCGCTGAAGAATTTGACCTTATAACCTATGTGGATGATGCCCATGGATCTGGTGTGTTTGGTAAAGGCGCAGGAACAGTGAAACACTTTGGTTTGCAGGATAAGGTGGACTTCCAAATGGGAACCCTATCAAAAGCAATTGGGGTAATCGGAGGATACGTCGCTGGTAAAGAAAATTTGATTGACTGGTTAAAAGTACGTTCCCGTCCATTTTTATTTTCTACTGCGGTTTCTCCTGCAGACGCCATAGCGAGTACGAAAGCAATTGAAATATTAATGGAAAGCACAGATTTAAATGAAAAACTATGGGAAAATGGAAATTATTTAAAAGAAGGACTAAAAAAATTAGGCTTTGATATAGGAAATAGCGATACACCGATTACGCCATGTATGATTGGTGGAGAAAGCGATACACAAAAATTCAGTAAACGATTGTATGAAGAAGGCGTATATGCTAAATCCATTGTATTCCCAACTGTACCAAGAGGGACTGGACGTGTAAGAAATATGCCAAGTGCAGCCCACACAAAGGAAATGCTTGATGAGGCAATCGCTGTTTATGAAAAAGTTGGCAAGGAAATGGGCTTACTATAAAAACCAAAAACTAACATTCATTAGAGGCTCTCTATTGAATGTTAGTTATGTGTGCGGTAACTTTCAAAAAGTATTCTTGTTGGGATAAAGAGGGGTATTGAAAATGAAAAAAATTCTAGTTACAGGATCTCGGGGGCAAATTGGATCAGAGCTAGTAAGAAAATTACGTGAAACGTATGGAGCGTCAAATATAATTGCTACAGATATAAGAAAAATGGACGACGACCATAAAGAGGGGCCTTTTGAGGTTGTTGATGTTACTGATAGCGATCGACTGTTTACGGTAGCAAAAGAGCATAACGTGGATACAATTATGCATTTAGCAGCGTTACTATCAGCAACTGCAGAGGCAATGCCAAAAGTAGCCTGGGATCTAAATATGGGTGGTTTAATTAATGCACTTGAAGTAGCACGTGAACTGGACTTGCAATTCTTTACACCAAGCTCTATTGGGGCATTCGGTCCTTCTACTCCGAAAGATAATACACCACAAGACACATTGCAACGTCCAACTACTATGTATGGAGTTAACAAGGTTGCAGGTGAGCTGTTATGCGATTACTATTATAGTCGTTACGGAGTGGATACACGTGGCGTTCGTTACCCGGGACTGATTTCACATGTAACTCCGCCTGGTGGAGGTACTACGGACTATGCGGTGGAGATTTATTATGAGGCAGTTAAAAACAAGGCTTATACATCGTACATTGGTGAAGGCACTTCTATGGATATGATGTACATGCCAGATGCACTGAATGCAATCATTCAGTTAATGGAGGCAGACCCAGGCAAGCTGGAGCATCGCAATGCATTTAACATATCAGCAATTGCGGCAGCACCAGAGGATTTTGGTAAAGCGATCCAGAAGTATATTCCGGAATTCAAGTTGTCTTATGAAGTGGATCCCATTAGGCAAACAATTGCTGAGAGCTGGCCAAACAGCATAGATTCATCTGCTGCAGCAAAAGAGTGGGGCTTTAAAGTAGAATATGATCTTGATAAGATGACTAAAGAAATGCTGGATAGACTCACAGAAAAAAATAAATAGTTTGTTGCTGGGCGTTCTCTTGCTGCAAAGCAGGGGACGTTTTTTAATTTGGCGTGCTGACTGAGAGATGCTAGTAGCATGTGGCTGCTGGATAAGCGGTCATGAACGGCGGTAAATACCGCTAACGCTGGATAATGAGAGTGGAGCACTGATAATCCTCCAAATACGCGGGATAAAGCACTACAACCGCGTGATAAATTGCAGTAACTGCTGTATAAAGAGCTACGACCGCTGGAATCAACAAACCGAAAACCGGCTCAACCAACCGGACATCGCATAACCAAAAAGCAACACAAAAAGAGCACTCTCCACAGGGGAAAGCGCTCAATCATTTGTTCATTAATAGGAAGGTATAAAATTTTGGCTGCAATTATTCTTACAATTAAACAGCCACGTCCGGCTCCAGCGCCCAGGGACTAGCTAGACTTCCTTCACCTCCGTACGATAAGTCAACATCGGCTCCCTCCGGTCGCCGTGTTTCCTTTATCTCCTGCGGCTCAGTCCAGTCCGTACGTCCCTAATCGGGCGCTTGCGCCTTTGATCATTAACTAGCGTACATTTCAGCAATTTGCTTCTGTAATTTACTATCCCGTACATATTCATCATAGGTCATTTCTTTATCGACAATTCCATTTGGTGTTATTTCGATTAGACGGTTTGCAATACTGTTAACAAACTGATGATCATGCGATGTAAATAGCATGGAACCCTTGAATTTGATTAGACCATTATTCAACGAAGTAATCGACTCCAGATCCAAATGGTTTGTTGGTTCATCCAATAATAATACATTTGCATTGCTTAGCATCATTTTCGATAGCATGCAGCGAACTTTTTCTCCACCGGATAACACATTTGCTTTCTTTAATGCTTCTTCACCAGAAAATAACATTCTTCCTAAGAAGCCGCGCAGGAATGTTTCTGTCTGATCCTCCGGTGAGTACTGACGCAGCCAGTCCACAAGAGGCATGTCGTTATTTTCAAAGTATGCTGCATTATCTTTTGGAAAATAGGATTGGGAAGTGGTCACGCCCCATTTATATGTTCCTGCGTCAGGCTCCATTTCACCCATTAAAATTTTAAATAATGTTGTTTTGGAAATGTCATTTTTCCCTACAAGTGCAATTTTGTCATCTGCACTCATTGTAAAGCTGAGATTGTCGAGTACTTTTTTGCCACCGATTGATTTTGTCAATCCATCTACACGTAATAGGTCATTACCAATTTCACGTTCAGGCGTGAAGGCAATATACGGGTATTTACGTGAGGAAGGCTTGATATCATCGAGTGTAATATTATCCAACAATTTTTTTCGGGATGTTGCTTGCTTTGACTTCGAAGCATTTGCGCTAAATCGTGCAACAAAGGCCTGTAAGTCTTTTATTTTTTCTTCTTTTTTCTTATTTGCTTCCTGAGCCAACTGGGTAGCCAACTGACTTGATTCGTACCAGAAGTCATAGTTGCCAATGTAAATTTGGATTTTACCGTAATCTACATCTGCAATGTGTGTACAAACTTTATTTAAGAAGTGACGGTCGTGGGAAACGACAATTACTGTATTCTCAAAGTTAATTAGGAACTCTTCAAGCCACTGAATTGCCTGAATGTCCAAGCCGTTTGTAGGCTCATCCAAAAGTAAAATATCAGGCGTACCAAATAATGCTTGCGCAAGTAGTACTTTTACCTTTTGATCTCCAGCCAAATCAGCCATCTGCATCATGTGGAGTGATTCGTCAATGCCTAGACCTTTTAACAGGACGGCAGCATCAGATTCAGCTTCCCACCCATTCATTTCTGCAAATTCACCTTCAAGTTCTGCTGCACGCATACCATCTTCTTCTGAAAAATCAGCTTTCATGTAGATCGCATCTTTTTCCTGTTTTACTTTATATAAAGTCTCATGACCCATTAAAACAGTATCAAGAACCTGATGTTCTTCATATGCAAAGTGATCCTGTTTTAAAACCGTAAGTCTCTCACCAGGTGAGAAAGAAACATTTCCGGATTGGGGCTCTACTTCACCAGATAAAACTTTTAAAAAAGTGGATTTACCTGCGCCGTTTGCACCAATTAATCCATAACAGTTACCGGGAGTGAACTTCAAGTTTACTTCCTCAAATAACTTTTTGTCACCATATCGTAAACTAACATTATTTACATTTATCATACGTAGAATATCCTCCATTAAAATAAATAGCAATCATCGTTAGCTTACGGTATTTAGGGGGTTTCGTCAATGCAAAACAATCATATATATATAAGAGAAAGTGTTTTTTAAAGAAAATAGTAAAAATTAGCTTGTATAATTGCGAAAATTTTGTAATAGTAGAAATAAGACTGTATTTATAATTGGAAATATGTCACAATTAGACATTACCCATTCTATAAAAAGAACAGATTGGGAAGGGGGAATCAAATGGGGGAAAAGACGATATACTTTCTCTTTACCGATACAGGAACATATTTAGCTAAAGCTATTAATTATTGTACCAAGAAGTCTTTAAATCATGTCTCAATTGGGTTTGATAATGAATTGAGGAAAGTATACAGCTTTGGCCGCAAACGCTCAAGGAACCCATTCATCGGCGGCTTTGTGGAAGAGGATGTAAACAGTGATTTTCTAAAAAGTGCCAAGTGTGCAATATACAGTTATTCAACTTCAGAAGCCGAATATGAAAGTATCGTGAGGAATATTAAAACTATTGAAGCACAGAAGAGTAATTATAAATACAATTTCATTGGTTTATTTGGTGTATTGCTCGGGGTGGAAATTAAACGTAAAGACGCAATGTTTTGCTCGCAGTTTGTAGCGACTGTATTAAAAGATGCAGAGACGATTAGATTAACAAAAAAGGCATGTTTTATTACACCATCAGACATTCGTTCGCATGAAGGTATGAATTTACTTTTTGAAGGAAAGCTAGAAGATTATTGCCTTCACATTGTAAATAGTGGCAGAAAATTAGTTAAAGGTGAACAAATCTTACCAAAGCAATCATTTATAATATTATTATCTTCAAAAGTAAAACGATTTGTCATCAGATAGGAAGAGCCATATACAAATTGTAGATGGTTCTTTTTTTACTATAAATTATTGGGAGTGGATTTAATGGAACGCGGGAGCAGTTACCGACTACTTAAAATCAGAGATATTTTATTTGATCAAACCGATGACATTAATGAGCTGGGCATTGACGAATTAAGTGAAAAACTTCGTAATATGATACCAGATAAATCATTTGATAATCGTACAATTAAACGGGACCTGGAAATTTTGGATGATATGGATTTCGAGATTGTTCGCAACAAAGGGAAGTTCGGGAAAATATTATATAGCCATCAAACACGATTATTTGAAACCTATCAGCTCCGTTTGATTATTGATGCTATTTTATCAGCGAAATTTATCACGACGAATGAAAAGAAAAAGTTAATTAAAAAAGTAAAACAGCTAACAAGTAAAGCAATTGGCAGCACCTTGCCCGAACCAGTCCTTTTCAGTCAATCTGCTAATATCGATTATGAGCTGGTAAAATTGAATATTGACTTTGTGCATCGGGCTATTTCTGAACGCAGGGTTTTAACGTATCAGTACGGAAAATTTAATGTCGATAAACAGTTTGAATACAACCGCGAAGGTGAGCAGTACAGTGTGGAGCCTTACGCACTAATTTGGCAAAATGACTATTATTATCTTATAGGCAGATTTAAGAAAAATAATGAGATGCGACACTATCGTCTTGACCGGATACGTAATGTGGGAATTAATGAAGAAACATTTTCAAAAGGTGACTTTAATTTAAAGAATTACGTCAATCAAACCTTTCATATGTTTGCCGGGCAAGAAATTTGGATTAAAATCAGGTTTCATCATAATTTGGTCAATGTCGTGCTAGATCGTTTCGGACATGATGCGGATATTAAAAACATTGGTGAAGAACATTTCATTTTAAAGACCAAAGCTAAGCTGTCAGATGGGCTGGTGAATTGGATTCTTACGTGGGGAAATCAGGCAAAGGTATTAGAGCCAGATCATCTTGTGAAAAGTGTGAAAGATAAAATAAAGCAAATGACGGAAGTATATGAATAAGAAAGCAGGACGATAGGGGAGAGGTAGAACTACATAAACCCACGCGCATGGTGATTAGTTCCTCCCCAATTTCTACTGTTCTCTATACTCGATACCCAACGTTCGATAAGGTACTCTGATTTTAAAGGCAATGTTGTTTGCCTCCAGATCAATATACTCCACACCGACTTCAAAGTTACTTTTTATGTCCATCTCTGATAAAGCTACATATATTTCTTCATCAGATGGGTTAACAGTCACCCATTCGGGCATAGGTAAATAGCGACCCATATACTCCATTATTTTTTTATTAGGCAGCTCCAACAATCCGACAGAGATCGATTTTTGCTGTAATATTATATCCCCATTGTCCTGGACGATTGGTTCAAAATGGACGGATAACGGGACGGTGCTGGAGAAAACCGGCAACTCGCCTAGTAAGTGGACGTCCTCTTCCAGTTCAATGCTGTATTGATGTCTTGTGTCACCCAGCAACTGACTGATATAAGCATTTATTAATTCATTTAAATTCTGCTTCGTTGTTCGAACAATAAACTCGGAGCTCTCATCGGGTTCACGTTCTTGGTAGGATGAATAGTCCGCATCAGAAACTGGCCAGAAAATAAGTGCAACAAGGGTAAGGAAAAAAACGAAATTGAAAGCTAGCAAGCTATAAAACAACCGTTTCCACTTACTTTTACTAGTATGATGCTTTTTTCTTATGGACATAGCTCTCACCCTTTAATTAGTTAAATATTCCAACACACGCCGAGCTATACGTTTATAGCCGAGATCGTTTGGATGGAAATTATCCTCTGCAAATAAAACTTCATCAGAACCTTCAAATAGATCAGCAGTGGGAATAAACGTTACATTATCACGATTTCCAGCCATTGTTCTTCCAGTTCTATTCCAATCTTCAACAATAATACCAAGTTCTTCAATATCCCCAAAATATTGTTCAAAAGGATTGTAAAACCCTACTAAATAGATTTCTGTATTTGGATTGATGTTCCTGATTTTAGTCAGGATTTGTTCGAGTCTCTCTTCATATCTTGCTCGTTCTTCAACAAAATCACCCAAGTTTATATTAGCGAAATTTTCTTTAACAACTTGCATGATGTCATTCGCGCCAATAGTAATTAGTACGATATCTGAGTCTGCAACGGCTGACTCAATCTCGGGATTATCCAGACGGTCTAATAATTGACCAGAACGGTTCCCGCGTACGCCAAAGTTATCAAAAGTAACGAGTTGTTCATTTTCATTTATTGTTCGGTCCAAAATCCCAACATATCCACCCTGTTCCTGGTTTCCACCCACACCTTGTGTCAGTGAATCGCCAATCGCCACTACATGTGTTTCCCGCGTTGAAAAGAAGTCAATGGTGCTTTGAACAGCTTCTGCAATTACCGTAGTAAACTGCCTTGGATCCGATTCTTCATTTTCATTGTCCTCTGCCTGTTCTTGGTCTTCCTCATCTTCCTGTGGCTGCTCTTCCGGTGTCTCTTCGTCTATTTCATCCTCTTCTGGAATGGTGACATTATCAAAAGTGGAGGCAGGTTTATTCATTAGCACAAAGATCCCTGTGACAATCAGTAGTAATGCGATACCAGTAATGATCAAACTAACCTTTTTCATGCTTACCACACCCATGCTGTTATGTTATATATACGATATAATGAATTGTCTCATGTATAGTAAAAATCCGAAAGTATTTAATTGAAAATAGTATACTTTTTTCCGTACAGTAAAGAGATAAAAAAATCGCCTTTTAATTAAAGGCGATTTGAAATTCATGGGGTACATGATACACTATTTATTATTTTCCCCCTATTGCTGAAAAATAAACCTAAGATACTACTACAGTTGATTTTTCTTTTTGGGATTTACCGGAATAGATGAGGCAGAAATCCTCAATCATTGCACTTGCAGTAGGAAGGGCTCCTGCCCCGGGACCTTTTAAAGTAAGTTCACCTAGAATATCTGTTTCTATGTTGATCGCATTGTCCACTCCTTCGATAGCGTAAAGAGGGTGATCCCTGGGAAGGCTTACCGGCTCGACCTTAGCCAAGATCCTGCCATCCTCCTTCCAAATGGACGCGATGTGTTTTATCCTTTTATTTGTTAACTGATTTTCCGCAATATCTTTTTCCGATATCGAGGTAATTCCAATTCGTTTTACATCATTCCAGTTGGGCTGTTCGTTATAAATCAATTCACTCAATATCATTAATTTATAAAATGCGTCAAATCCTTCAACATCATTGGTAGGATCTGCTTCTGCATAGCCAAGCTGTTGAGCTTGTTGCAGGGCATCTTCAAAGGCCGCATTCTGATCTCTCATTTCTGTTAGAATGTAATTAGTTGTTCCATTCAATATAGCTTGGACCTTTAGAACGTTATTAGCCTGGAGTACGTGCTGGATCATCTGTATGATTGGTATTCCTCCAGCCGTTGTAGCATCGTAGCCAATAGATACATGATGCTGCCTTGCCAGTTCTCTCAGCTCTTTTCCATGAACTGCGAACATTTCTTTGTTTGCAGTTATGACATGTTTTCCTGCTTGAATGCATTTTTTGAGATAGGAAAACGCAGGCTCTTTTCCAACAATTGCTTCAAATACGATATCGATGTCGGGGTTCTCGGTAATTGTGCGGATATCTGTTACCGTAGTACCGTTCACAGTTGCATGCTTTTCTGGGTGTTCAATTAAAAACGTAGAAACATGAACGGAGCAACCAGTTATGTCCCGCAGGCGTTCTTGATGTGTGTTAATGGTTTGATAAACACCTTTCCCTACTGTACCAAGACCTAATAAAGCTACATTTATGGCCTTCATTTACTTCACCTCCAGGCATTCACTGACCGTGAATGCCCATTATTTCCAAGCCTGTTAAAATCTTCTCGCAAAACTTTTTTAAATGCTAACCGTTTCTGAGAGATTTCCTCTCCAGCGCAGTACTTCCTCATAAAGGTATTTATTAGTAATCACTGTAACGCCGGCAGATTGCGCTTTTTCCAGGGCATTGCTATTCTCACCTGGTTCTTCTACCCAAAGAACTTTCCCTTGTTTAGTAATAAACTGTTCAATAATCGGTGAAGAGATAGTCTGTTGTTTTACCCAAACAGCATCTATTTCGTAAGGAACATCTGCAAGTTCAGACGATTCATTTACCACTATGATATTAAATCCTAAAGATTTTAGTTGTTTGGCATCATTGTTATCTTCAGAACCAATAACAACGATGGCCTTTTGGCGAACATCTCCATTGGAGCGATCAAATGGAGATGACACTAACCACTTGATGGCATCTTCCTCTGTGTTTTGAAAAAGAGCTGGCTGATTCACAGCGGCAGCTATTGCCTGATCTAAATCAAGTAAAATATCTTCTGTAGACTCAATGCCAATGGATAGGCGGATAAGCTCTTCGAAAACTCCGCTTTTCAGTAAGTCTTCTTCACCCAACTGCTGGTGGGTTGTTGAAGCCGGGTGAATGATTAATGATTTTGCATCTCCTACATTTGCTACATGAGACCATAATTTCACGTTATCAATTAAAGCTCTTCCAGATTCGCGTCCACCTTGAATGCCAAACGTTATAATGGAACCATAGCCATTACGCAAGTATTTTTTTGCTAGCTGGTGAGAAGGATGCTGCTCAAGACCGGGATAGTTCACCCATTCTACGGCGGGATGTTTAGTTAAATAATCCGCCACCACTTCCGCATTCTTGGTATGACGCTCGATACGTAAATGCAATGTTTCTAAGCCCTGCAGCAATAAAAAGGCGCTTTGTGGACTTAAGCATGCACCAATATCACGTAATAACTGCACTCGCAGCTTCGTCGCAAAGGCGGCTGGACCAACATCAACATAACGAAGTCCATTATAGCTCGCGTCTGGTTCTGTAAAGCCCGGGAATTTACCGTTATCCCAATTAAAACGTCCCCCATCAACTACAATTCCTCCAATAGTAGTACCATGACCACCAATCCACTTTGTGGCTGAGTGAACAACAATATCGGCGCCCCATGTTAATGGCTTTGTAAGATAAGGTGTTGCAAATGTATTGTCAATAATTAAAGGGATGTTATGAGCATGTGCCACTGCAGCGATTGCCTCGACATCAAAAACGTTAAGGCTAGGATTGGTAATGATTTCACCAAAAACGGCCTTAGTTTTGGTAGTAATTGCAGCTTCAACGGCGTCCGGGTCAGTGCCGTCAACAAATTTAACGTTAATTCCATAACGTGGGAGGGTTGATGCAAATAAGTTATATGTTCCACCATACAGATTGCTGTCAGCGATAATTTCATCACCCGCACTAGCTAAGTTTAAGATTGCAAATGAAATAGCAGCCATTCCTGAAGAAGTTGCTACCGCAGCTACCCCATCTTCCAGTTGAGCAATGCGCTGTTCGAAAGCGTCGACTGTGGGATTTCCAATACGTGAGTAAATATTTCCTGCTTCTGCTAAACCAAAAAGATTTTGTGCGTGTTCCGTGTCACGGAACACATAAGAAGTTGTTTGATAAATAGGTACAGCTCGCGATCCTGTTGCCGGATCTGGTTCTTGACCACCGTGTAGTAATACAGTTTCTGGATTGTGAAAATTAAATTGAGACATAAATAATTCCTCCTTAAAATGTTTTGTATTTTTTTCTTAACTGTGGAAGAGGAGGGAAATCAAAAAGCCCTCTTCCTAAGAAGAGGGCGTATATTTAACGGTCCTCCTCTTATCTTCCAGATCCACCATAGATCTGTAGGATTTAGCACCGTAAAAAGCAAATATAGCTTACTTTAAGGTTGCCGGGCTTCACAGGGCCTATTCCCTCCGCCACTCTAGATAAGAGATTTATTATCTTTATTAAATTATTCTAAATTATATAACCTTTACCACTTGTTTGTCAATGGTATTTTTAAAAAAAGTAATATATCGCAATTTTTGTTTCTTTAAAATCTCGCATTTGATATAAAAGGAGAAGTAACTTGTTACTGACGTAACTTCGCTACGGAAATACACTTCGCTTTCACCACTCCGGGTACAAGTGCAACATCTGCTCAGCTTCACTTCGTTCACTTTGCAGTGTTTTCTTTGCCGCTGGGCGGCTGGTGAGCCTCCTCGTGCTATCGCACTGTGGGGTCTCACCGATGCCTTTCCTCCCGCAGGAGTCTTCGTGTTTTTCCTCCGCTAAGCATTGTGCAATGTTATAAAAAATTCACTTAATGCTTTATAAATTTCGCTGTGGACAGCCGACTCTTACGGAAAGCAACAATTTTTATTCGGTGTTTTGAGTAACCGAAAATGCTCAATGAAATACTGCTATGCTTTTGTAACGAGTAATCGCAAGTACAGGGACAGCCCAATATTTTAGAAAGTAGCCTATAAGAGTGAGGTTATTTAGTTAGCGCTTTATCCTTCAACCTGCGGATTGGCAACCGATATACAGATCCTAAATAAATAATTAATGCTGTCCAAATGAAAGCGAAAGAGATAAGATGTGCACGGGTAAATGTTTCATGGAACAGAAACACGCCAAGGGCCAGCATAATTGTCGGTGCAATATATTGTATAAAGCCTACCATTGCCAGTGGAATCTTCTTCGCCCCGACAGCAAAAAGTAACAAAGGGACCGCAGTAACAGCACCAGCGCCTGCTAACAATAAATTAGTAACAGAAAATAGACTATCTGTTGAAAATGAGCTATCTGGTATGCTAACGAGGTAGATCAGTGCAACCGGTGCAACAATCATGGTCTCGATCGTTAAACCATTCATTGCAGTAATATCTACTGTTTTTTTTAGTAATCCATAAAATCCAAAGCTCGCAGCCAGCAGTAGTGAAATCCATGGGAAAACACCGTAACTGACAGTAAGATATGTAACGCCTATTCCAGCAAGTATGAAGGAAAGAAGCTGTCTCCTTGTTAGTTTTTCTTTTAAAATAACGATGCCTAGCATAATACTTACAAGTGGGTTAATATAGTATCCCAGGCTGGCCTGAATGACATGATCAGTGTTTACTGCCCAGATAAAGAGCAGCCAATTAATACTTATGAAGATAGACGCTGCAGAAATTCCAAGCAGTTTTTTCCTGCTTTTAAGGATCGCTTTGCATTCTTGTATAAATAAGGACCACTTTTGAACTAGCAGCACAACAATTATCATGAAGACAAACGACCAGACGATTCGATGGGACAGGATTTCACCTGCAGGAACATGATCGACTTGTTTCCAATAGATTGCCAGAAAGCCCCACAAAAAGTAAGCACCTGATGTATATAGAATTCCCAGCTTTTCCTGCCTTTGTTCCATCCTATGAGCCTCATTTCTCAAGTAAATTAAGCTAATTTTAGGAGTTAAAATTATAAAAAGCAATTTAAATGCTTTTAAGAGAAATAGGAAAACTCTTTCAATAGGAAGTGTTATAGATTATGATAGTTATAAAGAAGATTATGATTTCAATAATTTTTGGTATAAGGGGGACTATTTATGAGTGAAAAACATAAACATTTTGAAACGGCTGTTATACATGAAGGCTATGACTCTAAAGACATGCTTGGAAGCTTATCTGCACCATTATTCCAAACATCAACCTATTCGTTTGAATCTGCAGAACAGGGAGAAAGACGCTTTGCGGGTGAAGAAGAAGGGTATATCTACTCGCGTTTGGGTAATCCAACGGTAACTGTATTGGAAGAACGTATTGCAGCATTGGAAAATGGGGAACGCGGGCTGGCATTCGCCTCAGGAATGGCTGCGGTCTCCGCTGTCTTAATTGCATTAACAAAAGCAAATGACCATGTACTGTGCTCTTCTGGCCTGTACGGATGTACCTTTGGATTATTAACGATGATGAAGGAAAAGTATAATATCTCACATGATTTATCTGCTATGCATTCGAAAGAAGCAATACGTTCATTGATCAGACCTGAAACAACGTGTATTTATGTAGAGACCCCAATTAACCCAACAATGAAGTTGATTGACTTGAAAATGGTTGCTGAGGTTGCAAAGGAATACGATATTCCGGTTGTGGTTGACAATACATTTTCTTCTCCCTATTTACAGCGCCCGCTGGATCTTGGTTGCGATGTAGTACTTCACAGTGCTACAAAGTATATTGGTGGTCATGGTGATGTAGTTGCAGGACTCGCAGTAGGAAAAAAGGATTTCATGGACTCTGTTGCAATGACAACCCAAAAAGATATTGGTGGAGTTATTGCGCCTTTTGATGCATGGCTGTTGATCAGAGGATTGAAAACGTTGCCGGTGCGGTTGGACCGACACTGTGATAACGCTGAAAAAGTATTTGAGAAACTGCGTAATCATCCGAAAGTAGCTAATGTCTACTATCCAAACGATGAAAGCCATCCGGATTTTGCAATCAGACAGAAGCAAATGAAGCGTGGCGGCGGAGTTATCTCCTTTGATATTGAGGGAACCAGGCAAGATGCCCAAAAACTGCTAAACAACTTAGGATTCTTAAAAATTGCAGTCAGTCTTGGAGATACGGAAACACTTATTGAGCATCCTGCAACGATGACACATGCAGTCATTCCGGAAGAATCCCGTGAAAAAATGGGAATAACAGATCAGCTCATCCGTTTATCAGTAGGCTTGGAAGCGTGGGAGGATATCTGGTCCGATTTAGAACAGGCATTAAATAAAGTTTAGAGAATATGCCTTTTCTCTACTGTTATAATCTATTAATAGAAGACACGTCTGTACTGGCAATTTCAGGTACAGATGTGTTTTCTTTTTTGATATTAAGGACGCTCCCTGTATATGGAATAATCGGAAGCGATTTGCAGTAGGCTTAATAGTATATTGTTTATTTAATAATTGATATATATCCTTAGACACATTGTCATGAATCCAGCTGATTAGGATAGTTGCTGAACACAAGGAAGGGGTAGTTTGTATAGTCCACTGTGAATGACTTATAGCCCTTCGCTCCTTTGTTATGTACAGTCTGTCCGGTTTGGTTGATTAACGAAAAAGAGAGGTTTTGTGCTATATTAGTATTGGTGCTTAATTAGTTGGGAAATTTTACTTACAATTTTAGAGGAGGATACGGGTAATGGAAATACTTTCATACTTGCTTGGATTCATCATGATTTTTAATGTTGCCTTAGGTATTTCTATTATTTTTCTTGAGCGAAAAGATGCCAGTGCCACTTGGGCATGGCTGATGGTATTGCTTTTTATCCCGATAGCAGGTTTCTTTCTGTACTTAATTTTTGGAAAACCGATAAGTAATCGGCGTATTTTTACTTGGGATACAAAAAGCAGATTAGGGGTTAAAACCGCGGTTCAATCCCAACTGCGCTCACTTGAAGAGAAAAACTTTACATTTAAACATAAAGAATGGAAGGAATACGAAGACTTATTCTATTTTCATTTACGAAATGATGATGCTATCTTTACACAGGATAATAAAGTTGATCTGTATACCGATGGGGTTAAAAAATTTGATGCCTTATTTATGGACATGGAAAAAGCGAAGGACCATATTCATTTATTATATTATATTATTCGTGATGATGAATTAGGGAAGCGGCTGGCAGAAGTGCTAATAAAAAAAGCAAACGAAGGCGTGGAAGTCCGTGTATTGTTTGATGATATGGGCTCGCGTTCATTAGGCCGGAAGTATATAAGACGGCTTCGTAATGCAGGAGCGTTGGTTGAAGCGTTTTTTCCACCGAAAATCCCGAAAATTAACTTTAAGATCAATTTTCGAAACCATCGAAAACTGGCAATTATTGATGGGAAAATAGGGTATATTGGTGGGTTTAATATAGGTGATGAATACCTTGGAAAAGATAAGAAATTTGGCTACTGGCGGGATACCCATCTGCGTATTTATGGGGATGCCGTTCGTAATATGCAGACACGGTTTATCCTGGATTGGAACCAGGCTTCTCGAAATGATATCTTTTATGAGGAGAGGTATTATGCTGCAATTCCAGCTGGCGATGTTGGGGTTCAAATAGTCTCAAGTGGTCCCGATTCGGAATGGGAGCAAATTAAAAACGGCTATATAAAAATGATTCTGTCAGCAAAAGAATTTGTCTATATTCAAACACCTTATTTTATTCCAGATGAAAGTCTTCGGGATGCGTTGCGTATTGCCACATTGTCAGGTGTCAAAGTGAAATTGATGATACCAAATAAACCTGATCACCCCTTTGTCTATTGGGCAACCCTGTCTTCGGTTGGTGATTTAATGAATGCAGGAGCCGAGGTTTACATTTATCAGAATGGATTTCTGCATGCAAAAACACTGATCGTAGACGGGAAAATCGCTTCAGTAGGAACAGCTAATATTGATGTACGAAGTTTCCGTTTGAATTTTGAGGTGAATGCTTTCTTATACAGTAAAGATCTTACACAACAACTGGTAGAAGCTTTCAATGATGATATAATGTTATCAACACAAATGACTAAAAAATTATATGAACAGCGTTCGTTGGGTATTCGATTCAAAGAGTCAATAGCCAGACTGATTGCACCTGTATTATAAATAATGCAACAGTACACAAATAGGAGGAAATTTAACATGAAAGAAAAATCGTGTGCGAATTCACTGGCAGTCAAAACTTCTCATGTCCTGCCACCTGACACAAACACTCATGGTACATTGTTTGGTGGTAAATTAATGGCCCATATTGATGATGTAGCTGCAATTGCTGCTGTGAGGCATGCGAGGAAGCCTGTAGTTACAGCATCAACGGATTCAGTAGATTTCCTGGCTCCCGTAAAAGAAGGGCACTCCATTTGTGTAGAGGCATTTGTAACATGGACACATAGCACATCGATGGAGGTTTTTGTTAAAGCAGTTGCAGAGGATTTACTTACTGGAAATCGGAGAGTATGTACGACTGCCTTCCTGACATTTGTGGCGGTTGATGATGCTGGTAAACCTGTGCCGGTTCCATCAATATATCCTGAAACGGAATTAGAAAAGATGCTTCATGAAGGTGCATCGATAAGGGCAAAGCATCGTAAAGAGCGCAGAAAGCAATCTAAAGAGTTAGCCGTAAACTTTGGTACAAGTTTTCCTTGGAACAGGGGTCTGTGATAAACTGTCCTAATGGAGAGGCCTTGCATGTTAAGGCTTCTTTTGCATTATAATCGCCTCTTTGGTTAAAATGAGCGGTATGGGGTATATGTAATAATTCAATTTATTTTTATCGGGAGGAGAATTGGCAAATTGGCTATTTTGGAGAACTTGGTTGGGGAAATTAATGAGGTATTATGGTCCTATTTATTAATTATTATTTTAATTGGTTTGGGTTTATGGTTCACGGTAAAGACTGGATTTGTGCAATTCAGGTATCTCCCGGAGATGGTGCGCGTCCTGTTCGATAAGCGCACAATTAGTGCTGCAGGGAAAAAGGGGACCTCGTCCTTTCAGGCATTTGCCATTAGTGCCGCTTCCAGAGTCGGGACGGGAAATCTTGCCGGAGTGGCATCGGCAGTGGCTATAGGTGGACCGGGAGCTGTTTTTTGGATGTGGATTATTGCGCTGCTGGGAGCGGCGACAGGTTTTGTGGAAAGTACATTGGCTCAAGTTTATAAGGTTCCTGAAAAAAACCAATATCGCGGTGGACCTGCGTATTACATGGAAAAAGGGTTAAAAAAACGCTGGCTTGCAGTGGTATTTGCAATTACCATTACATTTACATATGGGCTCGTATTTAACTCAGTCCAATCCAATACAATCAGTTTAGCTTTTGCTGGACAATTTGATTTTAACCCAAATATCATGGCTGTTATTTTAGTATTTTTAACTGCAATCGTAATTTTTGGAGGATTAAGAAGCATTGCAAATGTAACTCAAATTATCATTCCGATAGTTGCGGTTTTATACTTAGGAATCGCTATCTATGTATTACTGATCAATATCACTGCTGTCCCTGCCATGGTATCGTTGATCGTTGCAAATGCATTTGGAATAAGAGAAGTTGCTGGTGGTGGGTTTGGTGCCGCGATTATGATGGGAATTAAGCGCGGTCTATTTTCCAATGAAGCTGGTATGGGTAGTGCACCGAATGCGGCCGCTACAGCCGAAGTATCACATCCAGTTAAACAGGGTTTTATTCAGGCGCTGGGAGTGTTCTTTGATACGATCCTCATATGTAGTGCAACGGCATTTATTCTTATTTCTGCAGGTGGATACGAAGGAAGTGAAGCAGATGGAATTCAATTAACACAGAATGCTTTTGCGTTTCACATAGGAGATTGGGCTGGTATATTTATAGCGATTGCTATTTTCCTGTTTGCCTACAGCTCAATTTTGGGGAATTATTTTTACGGAGAAAATAATATTGCTTATATAAAAGAGAGTAAAGTGGCTTTATTTATCTATCGAATTGCTGTCCTTGGAATGGTTGTGTTTGGTGCAGTGGCTACATTTGATCTCGTTTGGGCACTTGCGGACCTGACTATGGGTATCATGGCGCTGATTAACCTGTATGCGATTACGAAACTTTTCAAAATTGCCAATCGTGTTTTACAGGATTACATGGAACAGCGTAAAGCAGGGAAAGACCCCGTCTTTTATCGCGATACATTGGATAATCAGGATGGGATAGAATTCTGGGGCAGGGAGCAGACTTCTGAAAAAGAATACTGATTTAATGGACGAATAGTCGCCCGGCAGATCAAAGTTTTACTTAAGACTGTCTAACCTCTCAGGAGATTGGGCAGTCTTTTTAGTTGCTAAAAGTAAAGTAAGCGCTTACAATATAATTTAAGAATATTTTTACTGTTGAGGGTGGTCAGATGTCTTTATCTAAGCAACGACCTAAGAAATTTTTATATGAAGCTGATTTAGGAGGCATGGTTTATCAAACCAATGCCTCCTTTTACTTTGTTCGCTTTATTATGGTAAAGCGGTGCTACGGAGGTGCAGGATGGTTATATTAACAGGTAGAACGTTAACATTGAATGAAATATACAGAGTAGTTGAGAAAAAAGAATATGCTGCAATAGATGATGCTGCAATAAGAAATATACAAGCAAACAGATGCACATTGGAAGCAATGCTTGAAGAAAAGAAGACCATGTATGGGATAAATACAGGTTTCGGGAAATTTAGTGATGTCATCATCGAAGATAAGGATTTAGATGACCTTCAGACGAACCTGATACATTCTCATGCATGTGGAGTAGGAGAACCTTTCTCTGAAAAGATCAGTCGAACTATGCTGTTGCTGCGGGCAAACGCCTTAGCACAAGGGTATTCTGGAATTCGCCCTGAACTGATTAATCAATTAATAGATTTTATTAATAAAGGGATTCATCCAGTGATCCCCCAACAGGGTTCGCTTGGTGCTAGTGGTGATTTAGCACCCTTGTCTCATTTAGCATTGGGGCTAATGGGAGAGGGCGATGTATTTTATCAAGGCAAACGAGTGGAGGCAATGATTGGGATAAATAAGGCCGGTCTTATGCCAATAGAGTTAAAAGCAAAAGAAGGATTAGCTTTAATAAATGGAACACAGGCAATGACTGCTACAGGTGTGATCACCTATCTGGAAATAGAGAAGCTGCTGCATCAAAGTGAGCATATAGCTGCGATGACTATGGAAGGTCTCCAAGGAATAATGGATGCGTTTGATTCGGATCTTCATCAAGTAAGGGGCCATCAGGAACAAATGGATGTGGCGGAAAGAATTCGTGTAATTTTAAATGACAGTAAGCTGACAACGAAGCAAGGGGAGCTTCGTGTTCAGGATGCCTATTCGATAAGATGTATTCCGCAAGTGCTGGGAGCATGCTGGCAAACTGCCTTATATGCAAAGGAGAGGCTTGAAACAGAGATTAATGCTGTGACAGATAACCCGTTACTATTTTCAGAGAAAAATAAAGTAATATCCGGAGGGAATTTCCACGGACAGCCGATTGCTTTTGCAATGGATTTTATAAAGCTGGGAATTGCAGAGACAGCGAATATATCGGAACGGAGGATTGAACGGCTGGTGAACCCCCAGCTCAATGATTTACCAGCATTTCTGAGTCCTAATCCAGGATTGGAGTCAGGTGCGATGATTATGCAGTATACCGCTGCCTCCCTTGTTTCGGAAAATAAAACCCTTGCACATCCGGCAAGTGTTGACTCAATTCCGTCTTCTGCAAATCAGGAAGATCATGTAAGTATGGGCACCATTGCAGCCCGGCATGCTCTGCAGATGCTGGCAAACACAAGAAACGTCGTTGCAATTGAGTTGATATGTGCCATGCAGGCAGTGGAATATCGCGGGGTTACAGGTATGTCGACAGCAACAAAGGAATTATATGACAAAGCACGCAAGATAGTACCGAGTATTATAAAGGATCGTATTTTTTCTGCAGATATTGAAAAAATTGCAGACTGGTTAGAGAAAAGTGATGCAAGTGATGTAAGAAAAAATACTGTAAAAGGTGGGGTTGCGTATGAGTAAGGATATCGTTAAAGCAAAAACAGGACTTGAATTGGAATGTAAAGGCTGGGAGCAGGAAGCTGTATTGCGAATGCTGTATAACAATCTCGATCCGGAAGTAGCAGAAAATCCGGAAGAGCTTGTCGTATACGGCGGAATAGGGAAAGCAGCACGAAATTGGGAATCATTTCATAAGATTGTCGAAACATTACGCAACTTGGAAAATGATGAGACGATGCTAATTCAATCAGGCAAGCCTGTTGGCGTCTTTAAGACACATAAACATTCTCCACGTGTGCTTTTATCAAATTCTATGCTGGTTCCAAAGTGGGCTACATGGGAGCATTTCCATGAACTGGATCAAAAAGGGCTTATGATGTACGGGCAAATGACAGCGGGAAGTTGGATTTATATTGGTACACAAGGGATCCTTCAAGGTACCTATGAGACTTTCTCTGCACTTGCCAAGAAACATTTCAATGGCTCGTTAAAGCACACAATCACCTTAACAGCAGGGCTTGGCGGTATGGGAGGTGCCCAGCCACTTGCTGTCACTATGAACGATGGTGTGGTGATCGCTGTTGAAGTAGATCAGAGCCGGATTGATAAGCGGATTAAAACAAAATACTGTGATGTAATGGCTGGTGATATTGAAGAAGCTATTAATCTGGCAAATAAAGCAAAACAAGAAGGAAGGTCATTATCAATTGCATTACTCGGGAATGCTGCCGAAATTCACCATGAGCTTTTAAGAAAAGATATTCAACTAGATATAGTCACAGATCAGACGTCAGCGCATGATCCATTAAATGGTTATGTACCTGTCGGATATTCTATTGAAGAAGCCGCTGAATTACGTAGAAATGACCCGGATATCTATACAAAGTATTCCAAGAGAAGTATGGCTGACCACGTGGAAGCCATGCTGCTGCATAAACAGAACGGATCCATTGTGTTTGACTATGGAAATAATATTCGTCAGGTAGCAAAGGATGAAGGGGTTGAGAACGCATTTGATTTTCCAGGATTTGTCCCTGCATATATTCGCCCATTGTTCACTGAGGGAAAAGGGCCATTCCGCTGGGTAGCTCTTTCAGGTGATCCGGAAGATATTTATCGGACAGACCAATTGATTAAAGAGCTTTTCCCAGAAAATAAAGCATTAATTCGCTGGATTGATATGGCACAGGAACAAATTGAATTTCAAGGTTTACCAGCCCGAATCTGTTGGCTGGGCTATGGGGAACGCATGAAAATGGGGTTGGCTATAAATGAATTAGTTCGTAATGGAGAATTAAAAGCACCGATTGTCATTGGACGTGACCACCTGGATAGTGGGTCTGTTGCATCGCCTAATCGTGAAACAGAAGGAATGAAGGATGGCAGTGATGCTGTAGCGGATTGGGCAATATTAAATGCATTAATCAACACGGCTGCAGGAGGTTCATGGATATCCTTCCATCATGGTGGAGGGGTAGGCATGGGTTATTCTCTCCATGCAGGAATGGTAATTGTTGCAGATGGAACGGACCTGGCAGAAGAGCGCCTGAAACGGGTATTAACGACTGACCCAGGTATGGGAGTAATCCGTCACGCAGATGCCGGCTATGAAACTGCAATTAACTTTGCTGAAGAAAATGAAATAACTGTCCCAATGAAAAAGTAGAAAGGATGATAGAATAAATGCGAGTAGATACACTGTTAACAAATATTGGTCAGCTATTACCAATGGATAATACAGGACCGGTAAAAGGCAGAGACATGAATGATTTAGCTATATTAGAAAATGCAGCGATTGGAATGAAGGATGGAAAAGTGGAGTGGATTGGAACGGCAGAAGAAGCAAATGATTTGAATGCGGATCGTACGATTGATGCAAAGGGAAAATTAGTAACGCCAGGCCTTGTTGAGCCACATACACATCTGGTATTTGGAGGCTCACGCGAGCATGAAATGGCACTTAAGCAGCAAGGTGTGCCCTATTTAGAAATACTAAAAAATGGTGGAGGAATTCTAGCTACTGTGAATGCCACGAAACAGGCGTCCTATAATGATTTATTGGATAAGGCTTTATTTCATCTGGATCGAATGGCAATGCATGGAATTACAACAGTAGAAGCAAAAAGCGGGTATGGTCTGGATAAAGAAACAGAGTTAAAACAATTAAAAGTAGCGAAAGCGGCTGGTGAGAATCATCCTTTGGATCTGGTCTCCACTTATTTGGGCGCACACGCAATCCCTCCTGAATACAAGAAGGATCCGGAAGCCTTTCTTGATAGCATGAGCGAGCTTTTCGATCAGATAAAAGAAGAGGATCTGGCAGAGTTTGTCGATATCTTTACCGAAACAGGCGTATTTACGGTTGATCAATCAAGACGTTATTTACAAAGAGCTAAAGATAAAGGCTTTGCTGTTAAACTACATGCCGATGAGATTGATCCACTGGGCGGAACAAAACTTGCAGTAGAAATGGGTGCTATTAGTGGAGATCATCTTGCTGTCGCTTCAGATGATGGCATTAGTCAACTTGCTGCTTCTTCTACGATTGGTGTCATTTTACCGGGTACTAGCTTTTATCTCGGAAAAGATACGTATGCAAGAGCAAGAGAAATGATCGATGCTGGTGCAGCAGTTGCAATATCAACAGATTTTAATCCAGGTAGTTCTGTTACGGAAAACCTACAGTTAATTATGTCAATTGCTGCATTAAAATTAAAGATGTCACCTGCTGAGATATGGCATGCAGTTACTGTTAATGCCGCCCACGCAATAGGAAGAGGAAAGGAAGCGGGATCCATTAAAGTTGGCCGCAAAGCAGATATCGTGATTTGGGATGCGCCGAATTATATGTACATTCCATACCACTATGGAGTTAACCATGTTAACACAGTAATTAAAGAAGGAGCCGTTCTATACGAAAGGCAGGAGATACGATGAAAGAGTTACGGCATCTAAAGCCAGCCGGCGAAGCAATTTTTAAAGATAGGTATACAACGAAAGCAAAAGAGTTACTGCAACCTTATTCTCCTGGCGTAAAGAGCGAGTTTGCTGTTGTCGGATTACCTCTATCAAAACCATCCATTAGCCATTCCGGTGCCTCATTTGCACCGGGTACTATTCGGGATGCAATGCAGAGTTATACAACCTATTCTGCGGAGGCAGAATTGGATTTCATGGAACCTATCATAGATTTCGGCGATATTTATATGGACCCAATAGATATAACCGGAAATCAGCACCGTATCGAAGAAGGACTTTCTGATGTTTTTAAAACAAATGCTGCAAAAAACTGGATGCTGCTGGGTGGCGATCATTCGATCAGTTACTCTTCCATTAAAGCCTTTGCAGAAAATAAGTCTGTTGGAGTTATTCAATTTGATGCCCATCATGACCTGCGGAATACGGATGATGGCGGACCGACGAACGGGACACCTTTTCGCCGTTTGCTGGAAGATCAGATAATCAGAGGTGAACATTTGGTACAAATAGGAATTCGGGACTTTACCAATGCGAAGGTATACGATGATTATGCAAAAGAGAAAGGGGTGGCTGTTTATACAATGGGTGAGGTAGAGCAGCTATCCATTACAAAAATACTTGAACAGGAGCTACAGAGATTAGCCGAAAAAGTTGATGTGATTTACTTATCTGTAGATATGGATGTTCTTGATCAGGCATTTGCTCCAGGCTGCCCTGCAATTGGACCTGGTGGAATGGACAGTAGAACTTTGTTAAATGGCGTATTACTTGCAGGTATGCATGAAAAAGTAAAAGCTATGGACATCGTAGAAATCGATCCAACGATTGATATTCGTAACATGACAAGCAGGGTGGCTGCCTATGTAATACTGCAGTTTATGAAAGGGAAAAACAAGAAAGAATAAGCGTCTCTTTCAAACGGTCTGAGCATAAACGTGGGAAAAGTAAAAATGGGCCATTAGTAGTTTCATTATCGGTGAAAAAAATAAAATAGCAAAAAAACTATCAATTTACAAGGCAGCAATTGATTCTGTCATCTTGTGAATTGATAGGATAAAAGTGATGCTGGCTATGCTAATTATGTCTGTATATTATGGCGGATAGTTTAGGGTGTTGCACTTACTGTTATTAATTTAAAAATAGGTCTACCATATAATTAAAGATTTCCGCCTTCTCTACACATAGCTCAGCTGTATATTGACTTACTTTAGATAACAGCACATATATTAAACATTTTGCTGGTCAGATTCATTTGTAACAAAACCATCAGCCCATGTTTGAATTTCTCTAATTACGGGTTCCAAAGCTTTTCCTTTATCGGATAATGCATATTCAATGCGGACGGGGAATTCAGAATATATATTTCGTTCAACGATACCTTCCTTTTCGAGCATTTTTAATCGATCAGAGAGTAATCGCCCGCTGATTGGTAAATCAGCTTCCATTTCGGAGAAACGTTTTTTCTCTTTTAAAAGTTCAAATATTATAAGGCCGACCCAGCGTTTGCTAAGAAGACCCATAGCTTTTTCAAAACGTGGACACAATTTCTCCATGATTATCACCTCACTCTATTTTATCGCAAATCAACCGGAGGAAAAATATCCAATGACTAACTCTATATCATCCGTCAAAATAAAAACATAAAACAAAACAAGTAACAGTAATTACAAAAAGTAACCTTTTGACATGATAACACAGACAAGCTATTGCGTAAATAGATACAAAAGGAGGGAAAGGCAGGATATGAACTGTTTTCACACTAGTGAAAAAAGTTATTTGGTAATTTAAGTGATTTTATGAAATAATAACGGTATACGAAATAAATATAATAAGTGGAGGTAAATTTTATGGTGGTAAGCCAACAAACAAAGGAAAAGTATGCAGACCTTGCATTACGTACAGGGGTTAATTTACAGAAGAACCAGGCATTAATGATTAATGCACCTATTGAGGGGGCAGAGTTTACGAAAATAGTTGCCCGAAAAGCTTACGAGTTAGGAGCTAAGGACGTACATATTAATTGGGTTGATGATGAATTGACTTTGTTAAAATATGAAAATGCTTCGGATGAAGTCCTTGCTACGTACCCTGACTGGAAAGTACAGCTGCATGACAGCTTTGCAGAAGATGGTGGAGCGGTATTAAATATCCGTTCAACAAATCCTGATCTCTTAAAAGATATTGACCCTTCCCGAGTCGCCAAAGCAAACAAAGCAGCAGCACAGGCAATGACAAATTTCAGGAAATACACGATGAACGACAAAATAGCGTGGTCTATTATTTCTATACCAACAGGAGATTGGGCACAAAAAATCTTCCCGGATAAATCTAAAGAAGAAGCGATTGAGAACTTATGGGATGCAATTGTGAAAATAGTAAGGGTAGATCAGGAAGATCCAAATGCAGCATGGGATGCACATAACGAAACACTAAAAACTGCACGTGAAATTCTAAATGTGAAAAATTATAAAAAATTGATTTTTAAAGCACCAGGGACAAATCTTGAAATGGAATTGCCAGAAGGACATATTTGGAAAGGTGGGTCTGCACAAACGGAGGGAGACGTAACGTTTAACCCGAATATGCCGACAGAAGAAGTATTTTCTATGCCACATAAGTATGGTGTAAACGGAACTGTTTCAAGTACAAAACCACTTAATTATGGTGGAAGTTTAATTGACAATTTCTCCCTGACATTTAAAGATGGCAAAGTAGTTGATTTCAAAGCAGAACAAGGAGAAGGTACGTTGAAGCATTTACTGGATACAGATGAAGGTGCAACACGCTTAGGGGAAGTAGCTCTTGTGCCGCACGAATCTCCTGTCTCCCAATCAGGTTTGATTTTTTACAATACATTATTTGATGAAAATGCATCCTGCCACATTGCCTTGGGTAAAGCCTACCCTACAAATTTAAAGGGTGGATCTGCAATGGATGAAGAACAGCTGGACAAACACGGTGTAAACGATAGCCTCACACATGTTGATTTCATGATCGGCTCTGAGGAATTGGACATCGATGGAGTGAAAGAAGACGGTACAACAGAAGCTGTATTCCGTAACGGAACATGGGCGCTGGATGTAACAGGTAACTAGTATAAGTGAAAATAGCCATGCACCCGTGGGAGCATGGCTATTATTTTGTCTGTCGGAAAATTGGCAAAAGCTACATTAATTCGTGTTTTACTAAAACAGCCTTAATCTTCGTATAATTATACCCTTCAGGCAGCGCTTCCTTCAGAGGTTTCAGTTTTGGTTCATCAATTGTTTCACGAACAGCCAGTACTGCGGCTTCTTCCTCTTCTGTAAAAAATATCTGCCAGGCAATTGGGTGACCATCCTTAAACGCTTTAAAGATATGGCTTTCAATTGTTTGCTGTGACATATCCCGGATTACTGCAATATCTTTTAACGACTTTCCAGATTGAAACAGTTGGTAGCTGATTAAATGACTTGGACGGTCATCGGCAGTCTTTTTCTCCTTAGGCTTAGGTATATCGGAAATTCTTATTTTTTCATTCACATTGGGATTATCTGCACGCCATTCCTGAACCACAGCAAGGAAGGCTTCCCCGTACTGTTCGTATTTCCTTTCACCAACACCTTTTATTTCAAGCATATCTTCCCGTGTTACTGGAAAGTAACGACTGAGTTCTTTTAATGTAGCATCTGAGAATAATACGTATGGTGGGACGTTTTTTTCATCAGCTATTTGTTTTCGTAATGCTCTCAGTGCTGAAAATAGACTTTCGTGATAATCAGCATCCTCACTTGCCGGCATGGGAGCAGTATACATCCACACGGGCAGTTTTCCCTTTAGTACTTCAATGGATTTCTGATTTAGTTTAAGGGTTGGAAATTTCCCTTCTTCCGTAGCAAGCAGCTGTTCTGCGATAAGAAAGTGAATCCATTCGGTTAATTCTTTTTCCGTGTAAGCAGATAATATGCCGTATGTGGAAACCCTGTCTAAACGAAACTCCTTCACTTTTTTGTCCTTGGATCCCTTTAAAACCTTCGCCGTCATACCAACGCCAAAGCGTTCTCCCATTCGTTTTACGCAGGATAGTATCATTTGTGCTTCTTCCGTTATATCGGCTTTTTCCTGACGTTCAACGCAATTACTGCATTGTTTGCATATATCCTTGGATATAGTGTTATTAAAATAGTCTAGTATAAATGTCGTTAAACAGCTATGTGTGTGGCAATAATTAATCATTGCTTGCAGTTTCCGGTATTCTCCCTGTTTCGAGGCATCATCCATTAAAGATTGTTCAATTAAAAATTTCTGTAATTGAATATCCTGTGGCGAAAAGAGCAGAATGCAATCACTTGGCTCCCCGTCACGCCCTGCTCTGCCAGCTTCCTGATAATAGGATTCGATATTCATTGGCATAGCATAGTGTATGACGTAACGGACATTTGATTTATCAATTCCCATACCAAATGCATTCGTAGCAATCATCACAGCTTTTTCATCATGGATAAATGCGGATTGTGACTCCTTACGTTCGTTTTCGGACAATCCGGCATGGTATTTAGCAACCGTTACACCCCGTTTACTCAGCTGGTCATGTAAGGCATCAGCTTGTTTCCGTGTTGCTGTATAAATAATTCCTGACTCGTCTCGATGTTCTTCTAAAAAAGAGCGGATATAAGAAGCCTTGTCTTTTCCTTTCACAATATGGAAAGAAAGATTTTCACGTTTAAAACCAGTATTTATTAAATGGTCAATATGTAATAAATTCTGAATATCTGTAATCACTTCTTCTGTAGCAGTTGCTGTTAAAGCAACGAACACAGGGATGTTGGATAGTTTCTTTAAATTAGGAACGATGGAACGATAACTGGGACGGAAATCATGCCCCCATTGAGAAATACAATGAGCCTCATCAAAGGCTACTAAAGACAGGGGAATGCTTTTTATGACGTTTATAAAGTAGGACGATTCAAATCGTTCTGGTGCAACATACACGAATTTATACCGCTTTGCAGCAACATCCTGAAGTCTTGTCTGCTGCTCAGCTGGGGTTAGCGAGCTGTTAATATAGGTAGCTGGAATTCCTAATGAATGAAGTGCATCAACCTGATCCTTCATCAGCGATATTAACGGAGAAATTATAATTGCTGTACCATCCATGGATAGACCGGGTATTTGGTAACAAAGGGATTTACCTCCGCCTGTTGGCATGACGGCAAGCGTGTTATTTAAATTTAGTATATGATCAATCGTTTCTTGTTGTCCAGGGCGAAACGACTCATAGCCAAAATAGGTTTGCAGGATTTTTTCTTCTTTCACAGTCATAACGATCCTCCTCTAAAAATAATCCTAACATATTTTTTTGAAAACCGCGTGTTTATTATTGAAATGGTAGTTTATATAAAGACTGGTTTCTAAAAGATTGAGACTGTACCCTTATCTGTACAAGCGATTACTCGGTACAAAAGCATAGCAGTATTCCAGGGGAGACATTGATTACTCGTCCTGCTATTGATTTTGACACAAAATATATAAAAGGTGACGTAACTCTGGAATAGATTGTTAGCTACCACTACGGAAAAATACACTTCGCCCAAAGGCTTGATCGCTGAATAAACCAGATTGAACGCGGGATTAAGCGAAGCGACCGCTGAATGAAGGCAGGGGCAGCGGTCATGCCAGAACGGTCGAGTCGGCACACGTACAAGATTGGACCCTTTTGACGCTCAAAGGGTTGATCGCGGGATAAAGCTGAACAAGCGCGGGATAAATTGGTTAAGATCGTTAATAAATGTTACATTCCTACCTATCCTTTAGATAGAACAAGGGCCGTATCTGGAAAAGATATGGCCCTTGTACATGATATATGCTATTGTCTTAACTATTTTGTACACGCTGATTACCTTGTTTAAATAGTAATCCGATCAAACCACCAATGATTGCTGGGACAAGCCAGCCTAATCCAAGAGCGAAAAACGGAAGACTTTCCATTATTGGGGAGATGGTTGGAAAATCAAATCCGAACGCGGTTAGGCCGTCATATAAACTGATGACAGCAGTAACTGCAATCGCTCCCCGGTAGACTCCAGTTGCCCCGTTAAATAGCCTATGCATGAATGTAAGTATAATTAGAACAATTGCAATTGGATAAATAAATACAAGTACAGGTACAGAGAAATTAATAATGGTAGCTAGTCCCTGATTTGCAATTAAATAACTTGCTAACGTTGTGATTAAAATAATCCATTTATATGGAATAGATGTTACTCGATTGAAGAATTGCCCGCATGCAACCACTAAACCGACGGAAGTAGTAAAACAGGCAAGTGTAACAATTACTCCAAGTAACAGGGTTCCAAATGTGCCAAACATGTTATTCGCTGCATCGGATAAGAGTGCACCACCATTTGTGTATGGACCATTTGCAGCCATTTTTGCACCAATCCATCCAATACTCGCATAAACGGTAGTTAGAGCAACTCCTGTTACTGCCCCCGCTTTTAATGTAGCTCTTACTAGCTCTTGTTTCGTAGTAAGACCACGCTCTTTTAACGCATTTACTACAATAATTCCAAATGCTAATGCTGCAATGGCATCCATTGTTAAATAGCCTTCAACAAAGCCAGTAAAAAATGGAGCAGTAGCGTATCGCTCGAGTGGTTCAGCCAGGGGACTGTCCAATAATAATAATCCGCCAATTACTAAAGCTAGAATAGCGATTAGTAATATAGGTGTCAAATAACGACCTATTTGATTCACCATTTTAGAAGGATTTAAGCTGACAATAAATACTAATATAAAGAAGATGGTTGTAAAGACTAATAGAGCAAGGGAGGAAGCACCGCCCATAAATGGCTCTATACTCATTTCGTATCCGACAGTAGCTGCACGCGGAATAGCAAATATTGGTCCTATTGTCAGGTAAACCATGGAAGTGAAAACAAGTCCAAATAATGGATGTACCCGGTCAGCCAGCTCTCTAGCATCATTTTTAACAAAAGAAATAGCTGTAACCGCTAGAATTGGTAAGCCAACTCCGGTGATAACAAATCCGGCAAATGCGGCCCAATAAGAAGTTCCCGATTCGATTCCCAGTATTGGTGGATAGATTAAGTTTCCAGCACCAAAAAATAATGCAAAAAGCATAAAGCCTATGATAAAGGTGTCTTTATTCATAAAGTAGTCCTCCTAGATGTTTGTAGGAAATTAATCCCAAAATAAAAACCATTAAAAAATAAAAAGCTAGTTAATAATATGTCCAATAAAGAACAAATTATTTTCAATATTATCAGATAATTCGACTGATATTTTATACAAAACAAAAAGCAAAATTAATCTTAACAATCCTGTTAGGGGTTGTCAATGTAACAAAAAGGCAAATATTGAACATTCTGTGACTGTTCTTTAAAGTCTGATTAATTACTTTTTTGAAGAAAATGAGTTACATTGTTTACATTCCATCCATTCACCTATAGAATGTTCCTATATTTCTCGTTAGGAGGTAACTGATGGTACCATCTCTTTTATTTGAAGTAATGCTGATTGGTCTCTTAGGGATTGGTTCGCAATGGGTGGCTTGGCGATATCGAATGCCTGCTATTGTAGTAATGGCCATTACAGGTTTGCTGGTCGGTCCAATTTTAGGTTTGATTAATCCGGAAGAAGACTTTGGCAGTTTATATAGTCCGATTATTTCTGTTGCTGTTGCAATTATTTTATTCGAAGGTAGCTTAAACTTAAGTTTTAAAGAGCTACGTGGATTAGGTAAACCGATTTTTCGTATTTCGACCGTCGGCGCATTTATTGCTTGGATACTTGGCTCTCTGGCTGCACATTATGTAGCAGGCTTGTCATGGGCTGTGGCATTTGTTATCGGTGGTTTGTTTATAGTTACAGGCCCGACTGTAATAATGCCTTTACTAAGACAGTCAAAACTGAAGCCAAGACCGGCTAAGATTTTGAAATGGGAAGGTATCATTGTTGACCCAATAGGTGCACTTCTAGCTGTATTTGCTTTTGAAATTATAACTTATATAACTGCTAGTGACCCAGATGGTGCGGCGCTTACGTTGTTCTTTGCTGCATCCATTTTTGCTGCTGTATTTGGTTGGGCTTGTGGTAAAGGAATTGGCTGGATGTTTGAAACAGGCCACATCCCGGAATTCCTAAAATCTCCGGCGGTTATTATTGTAGTTATTATGTGTTTCACAGTAGCTGACGAAATTATGCATGAAACAGGATTGCTGTCTGTTACAGCAATGGGAATTACGCTTGCTAATATGGGAATCAGTTCCATTTCAGATATGCGTCACTTTAAAGAAAATATTTCACTCTTATTAATATCAGCAATATTTATTATGCTGACGGCATCCTTGCAACTGGAAATATTAATGCAGATTTTCAGCCCGAGTATTATAGGCTATGTGCTGTTAATGATGTTTATCGTTCGTCCTTTATCCATTTTCCTGTCAACAATAGGAACTGGATTGTCCTTGAATGAAAAAGCATTGGTTGGTTGGATTGCACCAAGAGGTATTGTTGCACTAACAGTATCTGGTTACTTTGCAAATGTATTATTGGAAGCCGGGTATGAAGATGCAAATATTCTTACTACCTTAACGTTTGGGCTTGTGTTCTTTACTGTTCTTGCACATGGTTTCTCTATCGGCTGGTTGGCGAAGAAGCTGAACTTATCCATGGAAGGAAGACCTGGTACCTTGATTGTAGGAAGCAATCCGTTTACGGTTGAACTTGCAAAATCCTTATCTAAGGCAAAGGTGCCTGTAATTATTGTCGATCATTCATGGGAAAGGCTGCGTAAAGCACGTGAAGGTGGAGTTGCCTTTTATCATGGAAATATGCTGTCTGAGCAGACAGAGTATAACCTTGACACCATTCCATATGAATATCTGATTACTTTAACTGACGATCATGCTTTTAATTCATTAGTATGCACGACGTTTATGCCTGAATATGGTCGAACGAATGTATTTAAGATTAGTCCGCATCAGCAATTAAAGGGAGGCAGCTCTACTGAAATTGTCTCTAAAGTAGGCGGAAGGATTTTATTTGATAAGAAATTTTCAATGGATGACTTGAATGATAAGTTGAACAACGGGTTTGTCTTTAGACAAACAACCCTTACTTCTCAATATAATTACAAACAATATGTAGCAGAAAGAGAAGACTCGACAGTTTTCCTCTATTTGATTAAACGCTCAGGACAGATTAAGTTCTACTCAGAAGAGATGCGGACTGTCCCTGTAATCGGTGATACAATTGTAAGCTTAACACCACCTAGTAAAGAAAAAGCTAAGATTGAAGCAAAACTTGAGAATCAGCGTAACACTACAGGTAATGGCAATGCAACCTGATAAAAAGTTAAAAGAGTGAAGCCCGCTGGCTTCACTCTTTTAATTTCTCGGCAGTAAAGAAAGTATAACCATATTTCTTTCTGCATAAGTGCAACTAAGGCATCGCCCAAAGACTTGGCGGATACCAAGTTTTCTAACAAAGTAGGAAAGTATAAAATTTTGGCTGCAATTAATTCTTACTCTTAAACAGCCACGTCCAGCTTCGACGGACAGGACGTCCTAGTGCCGATGAAGCCACAGGACGTGGCGTATTCATCGGCCAGCGCCAAGGGACTAGCGAGACTTCCTGCACCTCCGTACGATAAGTCAACATCGCTCCCTCCGGTCGCCGTGTTTCCTTTATCTCCTGCGGCAGTGGAAGATCGACTAACTACGCCGCTTTGCGCGGCAACGTCGACCCACCCGCGATGCGCGGGCGCAGTCCGTACGTCCCTAATCGGGCGCTTGCGCCTTTGTTCCGTTAATCCAATTCATCAAGCTTTTGATTGACCTCAGCGATTTCTTTTTCTAACCGGATTAGTTGTCCTTCAGCAGAAGAAACCCTTCCCCGGACATATTCTAACTTATCCATATCACTTTGAATACGGACATAATCTGATTTTAATTCATCCAGTTTAGCTTGTAACGCTTGTTTACTCATTAACTTCACCTCTGATATTAGTGTAGCTGATTTTGGCTTTACAAAACAAGAGAATTCTTTAGTATTAGTAGAAAAGGGAGGCAGACAGATGATAGTGAACATTGCTCCGACTGTGAAATGCTATAGTGAGAAAGTGGAATACATGCTACTAAAAAAAGAAGCGTGCAACAACTTAATGCTTGGGTTAATGGGTCGACTTGCGAAAAGTAAAGTCGACAGTATTCTAGGTTATGTTGAAGATAATGGGAGGGTTATCTACGCATTTATGCAAACACCTCCGAATAATTGGATTCTATCTGATGTAGAGAACGTTGATCTTCGCGCGATACAAGCAGTAGTAAATTTCCTTAAAGAGGGAAAATATAAAGTGCCCGGAGTTTTAGGTCCTGTTAAAGATGTTGATGCGTTTATTGGTATGTGGGGAAATGAAAAATCCACAGTTCATATGAACCAATTAATATATCAATTAGATGCAGTTAAAGTATCACCATCAACAAAGGGAAAATTAATTCAAGCCACTGATAAAGATAACAATCTATTAGCTGGCTGGTTGTATCAATTTGGAGAAGAAGCTAATGAAATAATTTCTATCCCGCAAGCGCAAACCCTTGCATCGAATTTTATCAAAAATGGTTCTGCCTATCTATGGAAAATTAATGGGCGGATTGTTTCTATGGTGAATAGATCAAGGGAAACGAGAAACGGAGCAACAATTAATGCGGTATTCACACCAGATGTGCATAAAAGAAATGGTTATGCAACAAATAGTGTAGCGGCATTAAGTCAAAAACTGCTGGATGAAGGTTTTCAATTTTGCAGTTTATATACAGATAAGCTAAATTCAACTTCAAATAATATCTATAAAAAAATTGGATATTATGAAGTAGGTTCATCCATTGTCTATCATTTTGAAGACTGAAAAAAGGCACCCAAGTACTGTGAAATGAGTACTGGGTGCCTTTTTTGAAATTGACTCTTACATAGAATGAAAAGCAACAAAACTTACGAAAAGTGCATTTAAATTAAAGCATCATCTTTTTCTTTTTTAGAATTCTCATAGGTTTTATAAAAATGAACAATTACCGTTTTAAGCACAGCATAGAACGGTACGGCGAACAGAATGCCAAGGAATCCGGCAATGCTGCCTGCGGCTAAAATAACGGTAATAATGGTTAGTGGGTGTAACTCCAATGCCCTACCCATAACATTAGGCGAAATCAGATTACTTTCAATCTGCTGGGCAACAATCATAACCAGAGCTACCCACACCATCATCATCGGATCTTGAAATGCACCAACAATTATTGCAGGGATAACAGATAAGAACGGCCCTATGAAAGGAATAACGTTCATAATCAAACCGAATAAAGCAAGTGTTAAAGAATATTCCAATCCAATGATTAAGTACCCAATAAATAATAATACACCGACAAAGAAACTAACAATAAGCTGACCTTGGATAAAAGCAGTTAGCACTTCATCCATTTTCCCCAGTAGGCTGCGGATGTTTTCAGCTTTTTTCTTTTCAAAAATCTGGGTAATAAATGGAACCAGCTTTTCCCCATCCTTAAGCATGAAAAAGAGGAAGAAAGGAACCAATACAATACCAGCAACGATACTGATAAGCTGGCCGATAAACCCAAATAAAGAGTTTAATATATTTTCAAGATAGGATTCGAGATTTTCTGTAAAGTTATTAATTGCGCTAAGAACCTGATCTGGAAGGGTAGTATAATTCGCCTGCCAATAATCAATGAAAATCTCTACACCTTTTACCCATGTTGGAATATTATCGAGGAGGTTGTTAAACTGCCTCTGGGTAATAGGCGCAATATATATTATAAATAGGAATAGAAGTAAAATCAGTACAAGAAAGACCAGCCCAATGGAGGCGATCCTCGGGATTTTAAAACGTTCAAAGAAATGCATGAGCGGTTTTGTTAAGTAATAAAGGATGCCAGCTCCAATAATAGGAAGTGCTACTGCCCCAATGTATTGTAAAAACGGATTAAATATGAATCCTGTATTAGAAATCAGCAAGATTAATAGAAAGACTAAAATAAAAAATACTAGCACTTGAAACCAGCGTTTGTTTAACATGGAACACCACAACCTTTATCCAATTTATATACATTCTATTCTAACTGTAAAATCAACTAATAGGAAGTAAATGCCTGACTTTTTTATTAATTCTTTCCTCAATATGGATGACATAAACGTCAAGTTTTTCTAACAGATAGAATATTCACTAGAAGTATGCTAAAATTTGAGCATATTATACCTATACATAGTGGAGGAAATTTATATGAGCAGCAATTGGGGAAAGGCCTATCAAAAGTGGAAGACATTTCAAAATCTGGAATCATCTTTGAAACTCGATCTGGATAAGTTAAAAGGGGATAACAAGGCGTTAGAGGATGCATTCTATAAAGAGCTTACTTTTGGAACCGGGGGCATCAGGGGTGTTCTTGGACCTGGAACCAATCGGATGAATATATATACGATAAGAAAAGCAGTTAATGGCCTTGCAAGTTACTTATTAAAAAATACAGTAAATGTAAAGGATCGAGGTGTGGTTGTAGCCTATGACTCCAGATACATGTCACAGGAGTTTGCGGTGGAAACAGCCAAAGTTTTTGGCGCGTATGGGATAAAGACTCACGTTTTTGACGCGTTACGCCCAACTCCACTTCTTTCGTTTGCAGTACGCTATTTAGGTACAGTGGCAGGAATAATGATTACAGCAAGCCACAACCCACCTGAATACAATGGTTTAAAAGTATATAATGAAGATGGTGGGCAAATTACCCCCGATGAAGCGAAAGAAATTATTGCGTCGATTAAAGAAACAGAGGACGAGTTTACAGTGCCTGTTATGGAGAAAGAAAAACTGGAAGAAGACGAGTTAATTAATTGGATAGGAAAAGAAGTTGATAATGCTTACCTGGAACAATTGATTTTGATTTCAAAACTTGATCCAGCCGAACATGGAAAAGAGAAGGGTACGCAAATTGTTTTCACCCCTCTCCACGGGACAGCAAACGATCTTGTCACAAGAGGATTGCAGCAATTAAACTTTGTAAATGTTGAGGTTGTAAAAGAGCAAGCGAAACCAGACCCTGAGTTCTCTACGGTAGAATCACCAAATCCAGAGGAACATCAGGCGTTTAAGCTGGCAATAGAACAGGGCAAGCAAACAAATGCGTCCATTCTGCTCGGTACGGATCCTGATGGCGATCGTTTAGGTGTTGCTGTAAAGGATAAAACAGGGAACTATCAAGTACTTACAGGGAACCAATTGGGCTCTCTGCTGCTCGATTACATTCTTTCACACAGTGATAGCATTATAAGACTGAACGCACGTATGTTAAAAACAGTTGTTACCTCTGAACTTGGTCGGGCTATTGCTGATTCATATGGAGTAAAAACAATTGATACATTAACAGGATTCAAGTACATTGGAGAAAAAATACGCCAATTTGACTCAACTGGAGAAACCTTTATATTTGGCTATGAAGAAAGCTATGGGTATTTGATCAGTAGTTTCGCCCGTGATAAAGACGCTGTACAAGCAGCTATGATGGCCTGTGAAATGGCATATTACTGGGAGAAACAAGGGAAGACACTTATTGAAGCACTAGATGTTCTGTATGAGAAACATGGCTACTACCTAGAAGGTATGTCTTCGTTAACACTGAAAGGAAAAGAAGGATCCGATCAAATAGCTGCAATAATGGACGGGATCCGTCAAAATCCATTAACTGAAATAGCAGATTTTCAAGTAGAGAAAGCGGAGGATTATTTAACAAGTGAGCGCGTGTTACATGGCAATTTGCATGTAAAAGAAACTATTGGACTGCCGAAAGAAAATATGCTGAAATTCGTCCTGGAAAAAAACTGCTGGGTTTGTTTGCGTCCTTCAGGTACAGAACCGAAGATTAAATGCTATTACGGTGTTTGTGGAGAAAGTCCGGAAGACAGTAAACAGAAACTGGCCTCTATAAAAGAAACAATGGACAAGATGATTGATCAACTTATTTATGCAAAATGAATAGTTGGAAACATGGGTGGTTAAACTATAACTAAGTAAGATAGCAGTTGACATTTTTTTCTTAAAGAGTTTTAATAAAGTAATATAATATTCCTAAAGGGGAGTAGCTGTACAGCTTAAGTCGTCATTACGAGATAATATCTCCGGCTTGGTTGGCAACGGACGTTGTTTGCGAGACCTTTACCACTGAACAGGTAAGGGTCTTTTTTTGATGGTTCTTATCTGTATGCAGGACCATTTTGTTTATAGGGAGAGCTTAAATTGGAAGTACAATTACTTATCGAGTATTTATGGGTATTAGTTATTTTAATAGGTCTTGAAGGCTTGCTGGCAGCAGATAATGCATTGGTTTTGGCAATTATGGTTAAACATCTTCCGGAAAAACAACGTAAAAAAGCGTTGTTTTATGGGCTGGCTGGGGCATTTGTATTACGCTTCGGTTCGTTATTTGTCATATCATTTCTCGTTGATGTATGGCAGGTACAAGCACTGGGAGCAGCCTACTTATTATTTATGTCAATTAAGCATTTATATGACAAACTTAAACCAGTGAGAGAAGTGCAGGAAAAGGACAAACCTGCAGGTGCTGAAGGTAGTGGCTTTTGGATGACGGTTGTAAAAGTGGAATTCGCTGACTTAGCATTTGCTGTTGACTCCATTTTAGCAGCAGTAGCTTTAGCCGTGGCACTTCCGCCTTCTGGACTTGGGACAGTAGGCAGCTTGGATACAGGTCAATTCTTAGTTGTGTTTGCTGGTGGTATGATTGGACTAATAATCATGCGCTTTGCGGCTAATATATTTGTTGAAATGCTTAATAAGCGCCCGGGTCTGGAAATAGCAGCCTTTGTAATTGTCGGCTGGGTTGGAGTGAAATTAGCCTTAATCGTTTTAGCACATGAAGACGTTGCCTGGATCCCGCATGATTTCCCGCATTCAACATTATGGAAGGTACTGTTTTATACAGTGCTAATCGGTATTGCGGTTTTCGGCTGGTTCCTGTCAGGCCGTACGGTTAAAAAAATGAAGGATAATGTGAATAACTAATTTCTGCAAGCAGCCACGAGGGAAGTGGTTGCTTCATTTTTTTTGAGATAAAGCATAATGGATTGTATTAAAGAAAAATCATGACCACCAATAAGAAAGGGTATTCTTAAATTATAATTCCTTGATCGTTTTTTCAATAGTTAAGCTATAATTATTTGGTAAAATCCCAGCTTCATTCGTTTTTATTAGAAAGTCTTCTGCTTCACGATATGTTTTGAATGTCATTTGTTTTTCTTCCATAGCTAAGAATGCACGTACTTTATTTGTTCCAATTGCAACTACTTTATACACGGTTACTTCCCCCCCTAAAACTATTCAATAAAAAAAGCCGAAAAGGATTAATACCTTTTCGGCTTATGTCTTGGCACAATCGTCCAGACATTCCCACCTATCTATGTTAGTAACTGCTTCGCAAGCAGTGATGTTAATGTTAATCTTCTTCTTTAAGCTTTACTTTATCTGGGAGAAGTACAAATATCACATAACCTATATCGTTGTGAAAATCCCAATCAACGAAAATGTCTTGTATTTCCTGATTTAAAACAGACTCCAAAAAGCCTCGATTAATAAGGTTCTTTTCAAGACGTCGTTTGGAAATCCTCAGTTGCTTTTCGAACCCGGATTCAATTAATTCCTGCTCAATACGCACGAGTATATCCTCACGCTTTGATATAATGGTTCGGGAATTAAGCTTAAATGACCGAAGCTCTCTTGGCGATTTCTGTGCCTTTTTTGTAAAGCGATCTATTTCATTATGGACTTCGTCTTTTGCCTGATAACTAAGAAACTCTTCATCCGTTTCATTTTCAATGGAATCCATTTCAGCAAAAATCATTCCAGTTTTATTCTCCAGTGACCAGTCATAAAATACACGTGAAACCTTTGTTCCTGTCTCTGAAGAGAAAATCAGCTTAATCTCTGGAAGTAATTCGTTCATTAATATGTCCCGTGTTTCTTGAACCCGCAAAGTATTATCCTGGTTTAGAAGCACTCTTTCCATTGGTGCCAGAAAGCTCTTTAAATATATGGTTATAAACGGTTTCACAACAGTTACGTAAATAGAGCCCGGCCCCTTGCCGAAGTTATCACGCAACAGTCTTCCTGTGGAACTCGCTATAGCAGATTCGACAGTCTTTTTATCCATCTATTACATCCTTTACATAGAAGGATTGTACATTATTTTACAATCCCTGTTGATAGTATAGCATTTCCACTCATATAAGGAAAACAAACTTTTTTTATTTTAATTATGTAAATTTCACTATCTCTAAGCATTTCTATGTTATTTTTGTATTAATGAGAATATGCTGGAGGTGGTTATAGTTAAGAATCATTCGCGAATGGAAATCTTACTAACTTCATTGAAGCTTGGATTAACTTCCTTTGGTGGTCCTGTGGCACACTTGGGTTATTTTAAAGATGAGTACGTAGATAAGAAAAAGTGGCTTGATGATAAGACCTATGCAGATATTATTGCATTGTGTCAATTTCTTCCCGGTCCAGCCAGTAGTCAGGTTGGAATCGCAATCGGTATGTTGCGGGGTGGATTTCTGGGTGGTTTTGTATCCTGGTTCGGATTCACGATTCCATCTGTACTGGTACTCGTATTGTTTGCACTTGCCTACCAATCGTTTACCTTAGGTGGTGCTGCATGGATCGTCAGTTTAAAAATTGTAGCAGTGGCGGTAGTAGCACATGCTGTTATCGGTTTAGGCAAAAAGCTTACTCCAGACAGACCACGGATTGCTATAGCCATAGCAGCGGCTTTGATCATGCTTCTTTTTCCATCAGCAATTGTACAGATCTCGATTATTGCAGGTGCTGCGCTGCTTGGATATTTTATGTTCTCTAAACAAGGGAAGACGGATGTAAAGTCGTTCTCCGTTTCTGTTACAAAAAAACAAGGACTGATCTCTTTATCTGTATTAGGATTATTACTAGTCATACTGCCGATTCTGTCGCAGACTCTATCGAATAGCTACATAACCATTTTCGATATATTCTTTCGAGTAGGCTCTATTGTATTTGGAGGAGGTCATGTAGTGTTGCCTCTCTTGGAACAAGAGCTTGTTCCAATCGGACTCCTGACAGGAGATGACTTTCTGGCTGGTTACGGAATGGCCCAGGCTGTACCTGGACCGTTGTTCACATTTGCAGGATACTTAGGCACCATGATCAGTGGGATTACAGGAGCGGTAGTCGCGACAATTGCTATCTTTCTGCCTTCCTTTCTTCTGATTGTTGCAGCACTTCCATTTCTGAGTGAATTACGTAAACGATCAAGCTTTCAAGGGATATTAACAGGAGTAAATGCGAGTGTTGTAGGTATATTATTGGCAGCTTTTTATAATCCTGTATTTACAACATCTATTAATAACGGCGCTCATTTTGGGTTGGCCCTCCTGCTGTTCGCCTTATTGCATTTTTGGAAATTACCAGCCTGGATGATTGTCATAATCGGTATTGTAGCAGGTGAGGGGATAGCTTATTTTTTTGATTTTGTATAACATAAGAAATACTTAGTGGAGGTTATTACATGACAGCACATCATTTTTATTTAAGAGCAGATTGGCCTGGTGGCCGAAACAGTGATGGGTATCTGGAAACAGGTAACCTGAAGACCAAAATTTCCATCCCACCTGAAATGGGAGGACCTGGTATTGGGACCAATCCAGATGAAATGCTGTTGGGAGCTGCATCTACGTGCTATATTATAACGTTAGCTGCGATGATTGAACGGGCTGCTTTGCCTCTTTTAAGTATGTCACTTGAATCAGAAGGAATTGTAGATGTTACGAATGGTGTTTTCACATATGAGAAAATCATTCATAAACCAACTGTAGTCTTAACAGATGAGGGTGTAGAAGAGGATTATAATAAATTAAATAAATTAGTTGAAAAAGCAGAAAAGAGCTGCATGATTTCACGAGCTGTCCAAGGCAATGTTGAAATAGTAGTTCAAGCAAATAGCAAGTGAAAAAGGTGCTGACCATTAATGGTTCAGCATCTTTTTTAAAAGGATTAACATAGCCAGCCTGACGTTTATTTTGCGGAAAACTGTGCATAAATAAAACAGGAATTATTCTTGACACGTCATCTAAATCATTGTATCTTATATAAGTCATACTAAATTCATCGGAATTATTGATATTAAGAGAGAACCATAGCTGGAAATCCTGCATATAATAGGAAAAAAACAACAGCAATAAATATTGGGAGGAAGAAAAATTATGGATTTATTATTTATTTTAGCTAATATCGCAGTCTTGCTAGCTATCATCGGACTACTTATTTACATGCAAAGGAAGCGCGTCTCATTTACAAAACGTGTATTTACAGGGCTGGGTCTTGGTATTGTATTAGGTGGCTTATTGCAGGCTATTTACGGAGCAGGTTCAGAAGTCTTGGTTCAAACTACAGAGTGGTACAGTATTGTAGGTAGTGGGTATATCCGTTTACTTATGATGATTGTCGTACCTTTAGTTATGGTTTCAATTATCCAGTCGATTATTAATCTGGAAAAAACAGCTGAGCTGGGAAAAATGTCAGCATGGATCATCGGCATATTAATCAGTACTACTATGGTGGCAGCTCTAATTGGAATTGGAACAGCTACGTTATTTGATTTAAATGCAGAGCAGATTCAGGCTGGTCAAGCGGAAAGTGAAAGAGGAACGATGCTGGAAACACGTTTAGGTGATGTGCAGGATCAATCAACACCTCAACGAATTCTTAACTTTATTCCGTCTAACATATTTTTGGATATGACAGGGGACAGACCTACATCAGTCATTGCGGTTGTTATTTTTTCGATGATTGTAGGGGTTGCAGTTCTTGGTCTGCGCAGAAAAAATCCGGAACAGGCAGAAATGTTCACTAAAATTGTTAATGCTTTTTATGGTGTCGTTATGCGCATCGTAACGATCGTATTACGCTTGGCGCCATTTGGTATACTGGCCCTCATGGCGAACACTGTAGCAAATACTGATGTTGGAGGAGTATTAGAACTAGGTAAATTTGTGCTAGCTTCTTATGTGGCATTGTTCATCATGTTCATTGTGCATTTAGTTATGGTGGGTGTGTTTGGATTAAATCCAATGACATATTTAAGAAAGGCTTTGCCAGTATTGGGGTTTGCCTTCACATCCCGTTCAAGTGCTGGTACCATTCCATTAAATATTCAAGCACAAAGGAAGTCACTTGGTGTTGACCAGGGAATTGCCAACATGTCAGCTTCCTTTGGGGCTACAATGGGCCAAAACGGCTGTGCAGGGATTTATCCGGCAATGCTGGCCGTAATGATTGCGCCGTCTGTAGGCATTGATCCACTCTCGCCAGGTTTCCTAATTCAATTGGTGCTAATTATTGGTATTAGTTCATTTGGTGTAGCCGGTGTCGGTGGGGGAGCAACGTTCGCAGCAATCATTGTGTTGTCCTCAATGAACCTTCCAGTTGCATTAGCAGGTCTGTTGATCTCCATTGAAGCTCTGATTGATATGGGACGTACAGCACTGAATGTAAATGGCTCGATGGTTTCAGGTACACTGACATCCAGAATTTTAAAGAAGTTGAATGTCGAAACATTTAATGATAAAAACAAAATAGAAGAAAGCACGTCACTTTAAAAAATGAAGCCGTTCCTTGATGGAGCGGTTTTTTTATTGTCTAGCGAAACTATAAAATTTTGAGATTGTGGATAAATTAACATCCGAATCAGCCTCGGCCGGCTTCAACGCACATTGCCTAGCACCCTTCCGGAAACCTCCTTAATCGAAGTCAACATCGAATCGAGAAAATAAAGGAAGGCCGACTAAAACAGGGCTTGTGCTTTGCAGACCCATTCGGTGGGCCTTTTAGGCCAAGATCGGGAATAAAGACTTTCAGCCGCAGAGCAAGAGGCCGTGCCCACGGAAAGCGAAGTATTTTGCCGAAGCGGTACATTTGCCCAGGCGTTAATTGTTCGGATTTTCCTGAATAATTCCTCCTTTGTCCCAACCTCTTTGATTTATATGCGACTCACCAAAACTAATTCAGCTCCTGATCAGCCTTAATACCTCTTTTAAATTCTGTTCTTTGCCAGCAGCAAAATAATTAGTAAAGGGACAGCCTGCAGTTTTCACACGTTCCGCAACATTTTCTATCGTAAATTGTTCCGGTCTCAGTGCATGGGTAACCTCTTCCCAATACAGCGGTGCGGCAACGGTTGCTTCTCTTGTTTTTCTGGTGGAATAGGGTGCTATTATTGTTTTATCTTTCCCATGCTGTACATAATCAATATATAATCGTTCCTTTCTTTTTTTCTTCATCCGCTCTGTTGTAAATAAATCAGGATGTGCTCCCTCTACCGTATAAGCTATTGCTTGAGTAAAAAGGGCGGTATCATCATAGGTCAGGGAGCCTTCCACTAATGGAATGTGAATCTGCAAGCCTTTATTACCAGAGGTTTTTACAAAAGAAAGGAGCTCCAGGTCATCAAGCAAACGTTTGATTAAGATAGCTGCATCAATAGCCAGACCAAAACGTTCCCTGTCTGGGGGGTCTAAGTCAAAGACGACTTCAATTGGATGAATACTACCTGCGCGTTGAAATGGAAGATGATATTCAACTGCTCCATGATTAGCAAACCAGATTAACGCGTTAAGCTCATCGCAAATTATAAGCTTCTCTTTATCTTCAGATAGCACACTGTTGATAAAGGAAGGTGCATAATCGGGAAGGTGCTTCTGAAAAAAGTATTCACCCTCTACACCGTCCGGGGACCGGATAATGGTCAGCACCCGTTCATTCATGAAAGGAATCATATATGGGGCCATTTCCCTTATGTATACAAGTAAATCTCCTTTAGTAAGGCCACTCTCTGGCCAAAAGACTTTTTCCGTATTGGTAAGGTCTACATTTTCCGGAAACATAGCCATATCTATACCAAGCTTTTCAATCGTGCATTCACTTGGAGACACATGTGGCAATAAGGAAACAAACTCAGGTTCACGGAGTTCACTTTTATATAAATCCAATGTGTTTACTGCAGCACAAATAGCAGGGGGAAGTTTATGGACACCATCACGGTAATCGCCTTTTTCCAAAAAGAGATTCTTTAATGTCTGGAAATCTTCAGGTGGGAGTCCGTGCTTGCATTTACCAATTTCAACTGATTCCTCCTTGTTATAAACGTGGAACGTAAAATACTCATTCTTTACATGGAAATCTGTAAGGAAGCCTTGAATTGTTCGCCAGTTTTTTATTTTAAACCAATCATGATGAGACTTCCCTGAATTGTAAAGACTTTGCTTACGCTTCGCAATCATCCCTTCTCCCATATAGTTAAAAATAGTTTCCCATAATTCATTTGGATTCTCAGATGCTTGAACTAGTTGTAATTGCTTGTCCCAATGAAATTTATAAAAAAGGCTAGTTAACACAGACTTGCGGTTTTCATAGCTTTTATTTACATAACTAATACCAGCCTGTTGCAGAATATCAAATGCCATAAAGCTGGCAGGTCTTGCTTCAGCTGCTTTCATAATGGATTCTGTCTTTTTCAATCGTCCTCTTTTTTGAATCCACGAGAAATTTGCCTGAAAAGCGTTATTTAAAACGACTAATTCACCATCAAATTTGAGCGGAAGAAAGCTGCTGACATGTGGATATTGTGCTTGGCAGTAGGTCACTATTTCCGGAAAGCTAGCAGTTAAATCCTTTTTGTTTCTGCTCATAAGCTGTATGCTGTCTTTTTCCCAATGTAAAACACAACGAAAACCATCGTACTTTACCTCATATAACCACTCCTTGCCATAAGGTATTTCTTCACTAGCTATTGGTTTCATGATGTCCATTCCACACAACTCCTTCGCAAGTTATCTTTCCATAGTGGCACAGTTTTATTATGCTTATCAGGATAAAAATAATTGAGACTGACAAACTACATAGCAAGGGAGGTTGTTATAATGCATACAATGTGGAAAGGTACCATCAGTTTTGGGCTTGTAAATATTCCTGTCAAAATGCATGCTGCAACGGAAAATAAAGATGTGAAATTAAGGCAGCTGCATAAAGAATGTCAGTCGCCTGTTAAATATGAAAAGGTCTGTCCAGTTTGTGACCGAGAAATTCAATCAGAAGAGATCGTAAAGGCATATGAATATGCCAAAAATAAATTTGTCATGTTGGATGAAGAGGATCTGGAAGCTTTACAGAAAGAACAGGCTGATAAAGCAGTGGAGATTGTTGACTTTGTAAAGCTGGAAGAAATTGATCCGATATATTTTGAAAAAAGTTATTATCTATCGCCAAATGAAGGTGGCAGCAAGGCTTATGTATTACTTTTAAATGCATTAAAGGACACAGGTAAAATAGGTGTAGCAAAAATGATAATCCGTTCAAAAGAACAATTGGCAGTCATTCGTGTTTATGAAAATACATTGGTTGCAGAGACCATTCATTACCCGGATGAAGTACGCAATGTACGGGACGTACCGAATGTGCCAGAGGAAACAGCTACTGCAAAAAAAGAACTGGATACTGCTAAAATGCTGATTGATCAATTGACTACTGAATTCAACCCGGAAAAATATAAAGATGACTACCGGATAGCTCTCCTTGATCTGATCGAAGCAAAGAAAAATAATGAAGAAATAACTACGGCAAAAGATAAACCTGCACCAAAATCTGCAGATAACTTAATGGACGCACTTCAGGAATCACTGGAACGAGCAAAAAAAGCCAAACCAAAACCAAAGCAGCCCGCAAAGCGAAAAACGAAAACAACTGCACAAAAAAAGAAAACAGCAACATAAATGGCCTCCCTGGAGGCTATTTTTATTGCTCTACCCATTCCATATTTCTGCCCCAACCATTTCATTCCTCTTACAATGCAGTTACAACACTATGAAATTTACGGATTGCCTACGTATTTCTCTCATGAAACGGGTATAGTGATAAATCACAACAAGATTAAAGGGATGAGAAGCATGGAGAGAAATGCATTTTTTGATAACGCTAAGGTACTACTGATATTTTTGGTCGTTTTTGGTCATATGATCCAGCCTTTTGTTGACGGATCCAGAGGCATGAATACACTTTACACATGGATTTACACATTTCATATGCCGGCGTTTATACTACTGGCAGGTTTTTTTGCTAAAGGATCAGGGAACATAAATTATATCCTCAATTTAATGAAAAAGTTGTTACTGCCATATATTATTTTCCAGTTACTATATTCAGGCTATTATTTGATGATTGGAAAATCAGGTTGGCAAACAGGACTGTTTCATCCGCATTGGTCGCTGTGGTTTTTATTTAGTTTATTCAGCTGGCATCTGCTTTTATATTGGTTTAAAAAGATACCGGCTGGGGCCAGTGTCAGTCTGGCTGTAGTCATAGGATTAGTGGTTGGTTATTTTGGCGAAATAGGACACACATTCAGCCTGTCACGCACATTTGTTTTCTTCCCGTTTTTCCTGATTGGCTATTTAATTACAGAAAAACAAATGATGTCAATTAGAAGCAAATCTGTCAGGATTGGTTCTGTTGCCGTAATGACTGCTTTAGCTGCAGCCATTTATTATTTACCGGAAATTAATACTGGTTGGTTACTTGCCTCTAAGTCATACGGCGATTTGGGGATGGCAGAATATGGAATGTTTGCCCGTCTTTTAGTTTACCTGACTGCTGCCATTATGGTGGTTAGTGTACTGACGTGGATCCCTAAAACCGAATATAGGCTGACCAGTCTGGGTACACGTACGTTATATGTTTATTTACTGCACGGATTTATCATTCAATTCTTCCGCCAGGCTGACATGTTTGTTATTAACAATCTGTTTGATTTAGTTGGTCTTGCTGCCTTATCTGCAGTTATTGTACTTGTTTTATCAAGTAGACCTATTCTTGGCATATGGCAGCCATTAATAGAGGGAAAAGCTTCCATTATGAAAGAGGCATACAGCCAGAAGACAAACAAGAATCAACACGCCTAGAATTCATTATTTAAAAAGGGAAGGTGTATGTATGAAGGTTTGTGTATTTGGCGCTAGTGGTTATGTAGGAACATCTGTTTATAAACTATTACAAGAGGATTCTGCAATTGAGGTTAGTGGAACATTTTTAAATGATCCGCCACTGTATGATGATTTAGAAAAGCTGGATATTAATGAGGCAGAGTCTTTTTCTGAATACTATAAAAGGGAACAGCCTGACGTAGTGGTCTGGTCTGTGATGGACGGACCTCAGGAACATGAATTAACAGATAGAGGTTTAATGCATCTGATAACACATTTGACACCACAGACGAAACTGATTTATATTTCCTCTGATTTTGTTTACAGTGCCGGAAATGGTCCATATAAGGAAGAGGACCCTTTGTCTACGCTGGCAGACGATCATTTGATCAGTAATTACGTGAATGCCAAAGTAAAAGCAGAACGGTTTATAACAAATGAATTGTCTAACTACGTGATTTTAAGAGCCGGCCCAGTATATGGAGAAAATCAGATTGGTGCACTGGATGAGCAGACCGATAAATTGTCTTATCATTTGCGCTCCGGGAGAACGATTGCCTTTCGGGATGATTTAATCAGAACTTTTGTGCATGTAGAGGAATTGGCAGGAATCATTGCAGAGATGGTGCGAAATGACGTAACAGGTGTTTTCAATACAGGGTCTGAAGACAATCAAAGTTACTATGAATTCATGAGAGCAACAGCAAAGAAATTGGGCTACAATCCGGATCATGTGGAAAAAGAGTCCGAGTACGAAGAGGCAGATTGTGAAATACCAAAGAACACTTCATTAATTACAGATAAAATTGCAGAATTAATGAAACGAAAGTCCGGTTAGAACGTACTAATAAATGACCCCCTTTAAAATAATAAAACAGACGGCCAAGATTTGGTCGTCTGTTTTACTATTAACCAGTATAAATTTCAATAAGCAACAAACTAGAAGAATAGAGCCTTAAAAAATAATATGTGCGATCAATGTAATAATAGGCAACGTGATTAACGTACGTAATAGGAAGATAATCGCCAGATCCTTAAAGGAAACAGGCACTTTGGAACCAAGCAGCAAGCCACCGACCTCAGACATATAGATCAATTGAGTTACCGATAAAGCTGCGATTATAAATCTGGTGATCTCTGCTTCAATATCTGCTGCAAATATAGCAGGCAGGAACATGTCAGCAAAGCCGATCAATATCGTCTCAGAAGCTGCGGCTGCGTGTGGAACCTGCATCAGCTCCAGTAATGGGATAAAAGGCATTCCAAGCCACTGGAATAATGGTGTGTTCTCAGCAATGACTAATGCGACTAATCCGAACGCCATAACAATCGGAGCTACACCCATCCACATATCCAGTATGTTTTGGCCGCCTTCTTTAAAGAACTTACCAACACTTGTTTCCTTCTTGCTTCGGTCAAGTGCTTTTTGATACCCAAATGTAAGGGTATTGTATCCTTCAGGAATTTCTTCATCAATACCAGTTGCAGACTCACTTATATACGTATCTGCTTTTCTGGATAATGGCGGGATTCTCGGCATGATTAATGCAGCAACAAATCCTGCTATAAGCACTGTTGCATAAAAGGGTACAAACATATGCTGAAGGTCAACATAAGAGATTACCACTAGTGTAAATGTAATAGAAACAACAGAGAATGTCGTTCCAATAACTGCAGCTTCCCTTTTAGTATAATAGCCACCCTCATATTGTTTACTCGTTAATAGAACACCAATGGTTCCATCACCAATCCAAGAAGCTAAGGAGTCAATTGAACCACGGCCGGGCAACTTGAATAAAGGCCGCATAATTTTTGTCATTAATGTACCGAACAGTTCTAGTAGTCCAAAGTTCATTAATAAGGGTAAAAATAACCCGGCAAAGAGGAAGACTGCAAACAGAACATGTAAGAGGTCATCCAATAATAACTGGCCGGTACCGGGCCCGATTACTGCTTCAGGTCCGATCTGGAAAAATACCATAGTTGCAAAGACAGCAGCAACGACCCTGGTAACTGTCCAAAAAATACTAACATCAAAAAGCTTTTGAAAAAAAGGTGTACTGGCAAAAACACCCGTTCCCAGGATTTTTGCCAGAACAGTCATAAATGCAGTAATAATAATTATAACCATCATGATTGCTGACAATTGATTGGCCAACAACTCCTGAACGAGATCTGCCAGGACAGCTATTGGGATGGAAAACCCATCCTCAGTTTTAACAGGAGTCATAAATAAGACTATACCTATTAAAGAAGGAAGGATAAATTTTAAGTGATTATTCAGACTATTAGAATTTTTATTCAAATAAATTCCCCCTAGTGTATCTATCATTAATCATTATAAGTGAATATAGGTATAACGCCAAGAGAAATAAAATAGAATTAAATAAAGGGTAATAAATTGTTTAGTTCATGGGACCTGGCGGGTAAAGTTTATCGAGGTGTTTATCGTGAGAGAGTCGTTGAAATATAACATTATTTACCGCTGCACAATTATCGTCTGGATGACGGTGAAATTTATTTTCCAAATCTATTTCTTTACTATGAGACATAGTGTTTGGGATGAGAAAACACAGCAGAAATGGAATGCGCTATTAGTAAAGCAGGCAAAAGAATATCGCATAAAAGCAGTGGAACTTGGGGGAGTTCTCATTAAGGTAGGGCAATTTCTGAGTACCAGAACGGATTTTATGCCTGACGTTTTCATCAGAGAGCTTACTGGTCTTGTTGATCGAGTACCGCCGATGACATTCGATTATGCGAAGCGGCTGCTGGAAGAAGAATGGGGAGGCGAAATAGGTGACTATGTCGCGGAAATTAATGAAACGTCCATAGCATCTGCATCCATTGGTGAAGTATATCGGGCAAAATTATCAGGTGGTACTGAAGTAGCAATTAAAGTACAGCGCTACAGGGTTCAGCAGATTTTCCAAATGGATTTTAAAGCATTGCGTATGGTGTTTTGGATTTTATCTGTATTTACTGGCTTTGGGAAGAAAGCGGATTTAAAAGCATTATACCGAGAACTTATAACTGTCATGGACAGAGAATTAAATTTTCATAAAGAACTTGAGTATGGAACTTATTTCAAGGAACGCTATAAAGATAATAGCTCCATACATATTCCCAATTACTATGAAAAACTGAGCACAAAAAAAGTTCTCGTGATGGATTGGGTAGATGGGGCTAAAATAACCGACCTGGAATTCATGAATCGTCATCAGATTAACATACAACAGACAGCGAAGACCCTGTTTGATTTTTATATTGATCAATTTCTGAATCAGGGTAAATTCCATGCTGATCCACATGCAGGAAATATTATCATTCAAAAGGACGGCATGATATCCATCATTGATTTTGGGATGATCGGTGAAGTAGGAAAACAGGACACACATTATTTTAAGCGGATTATCAAGAGTCTAATTATGGATGATTATGACCGTATAGTCGAAACGCTGGACGAAATGAATTTCATCTTGCCTAATGCAGACAAGAGCAAATTAAATCGGATGATTAAACAAACCATTGAATTATACCGAAACGGTTCATTTAAAAATATAGATGCGCATGTAATGGATCAGTTAAGAAACGATATTCGAATTTTTATAAAGGATCAACCGATTCAATTATCGGCTGAATATGCCTACTTGGGAAGGGCAATATCTATTGTGTTTGGTATATTATTTGCCATTTACCCTGATATAGATATTGAAAGATGGGCAAAACCAAAGATCAAGAAGATGTTTGGTGACCGATCTTTAGTAGAATCTATTTATAAGCAATACGCTAAGGATGCAGCCGAGCCAATCTTATCTTTACCCAAAGCGATGTTAAACTGGCTGGAAAGTGGGGAAAGAGATAGACAATGGGATAAAGAAAAGCAGGAAAAGCAATGGAAACAAAACTTTTATTTATTACTCGAGGCAGTGAGCTTTATTATGGTAATAGTTGGGATTGCTTTTAGTTTTTACGGATTCAATCTGGGAATGTCTATTCTGACAATCAGTGCCATAGCGGTAACTGTTTTCTTTATTCTAATTATGAATACAATCTTACTGAAGCATTACCGTATGATTCGAAAAAAAACGTAGGGAGGATGTTATAAATGAATGAATTATTAAGAAGGGGTTTCCTTTTGGGACTTGGAGCTGCAGTAAGCAGTAAGGAAAAATTTGACCAGAAGCTGAAGGAGCTTGTAGAAAAGAATGAATTGACCCAAGAACAGGCAAGAACAGTTATGCAAAACTTTGTTGATAAAGGGGAAATGAAGAAGGATGAATGGAATGCCAAGCAAATGGGACAAACCCAACAAATGGCAAAAGAGTTAGGTTTAGCAACGAAGGAAGATATTAATGAATTACGTGCTCGGATTACTGAGCTGGAAGAAAGATTAAATGAGAATTGATGCAAGAAAACGGTAGATGAATAGAAATGAAGGATAGGTTAAACGGCAACATGCCGCTTAACCTATCCTTTTTATTATTGCATTTGATAGAACAAAAGCGCAGGGCGCCCGGGTAGGGACGTACGGACTGGACTGAGCCGCAGGAGATTCACTCCAAAGTATAAGATTCACTTAGACTTTCGCCATTCCTGGCGATAAGTCAAGTTCATCTAAAAGGAAACACGGTGACCGGAGGAAGCCGATGTTGACTTATCGTACGGAGGTGAAGGAAGTCTCGCTAGTCCCTGGGCGCTGGAGCTGGACGTGGCTCTTTAAGTGTAAGAATTAATTGCAGCCAAAAATTTATACTTTCTTACCTTTTAACAAAAGCGACATTAGCAGGGGTGATTTCCACTGCGGGCAGTCGCTTTCACCACTCCAGGTACAAGTGCAACATCTGCTCAGCTTCACTTTGCAGTGTTTTCTTTGCTGATGTCGGCTGGTGAGCCACCTTGTGCTATCACGAGGCCACTGAAAAACTTAAGTTTTCAACTCGAAAGCAATGGCTACCGTATACACTCTTGTAATATCATCACGGATTTTTTCAGTGGTCAGGCTATCACACTGCGGGGTCTCACCGATACACCGGTCATGCCAAAAATTTCGTACTGCACACGTATCAGATCGGACGATGTAGAGGGTTGACCGCTGAATAAACCGGGTTGAACGCGGGATTAAGCTGAACAAGCGCTGGATAAATTGGATCGAACGCGGGATTAAGCAAGCTGACCGCTGGAAAAAGTGTAGCGATCGCTGAATGAAGGCAGGGGCAGCGGTCATGCTAGAACGTTCGAATCGTGTGCAGACCAGATTGACGGTTTTCATGTCTTTCCTCCCACTGGAGTCTCCCTTGAAATACTTCTACTTCTCAAATCCCCTGTTAAAATAGGTAATTGTCGTATTTAAAATGTACTATATGTCGGAAAAAAAGTATTTAACTGTATATTCTGCAAATTTAAAATTATATATTGTTTCCAAAGGGAATTAACTATATAATAGGAAAATAAACTATCGTTAATTATTGCAATAGGGGGATTAATAGCGTTATGGAAAGCTTATTACAGATATGTGAGGATACAAAAGAGGAGCTTGGCAGACAGTTGCAGGATAGAGAAGTTGCATTTTTGCAGTGGATGTATGAACGCTATGTTGATGAACAAAAAGGCGGGGTACTTCAGAATATAAGCAGGTAACCTGTTGAATTTTTAGTTGATATACATTTATTTATAGTAATCACTTGAGTCTTGGAGTCTCCAAGTCTTTTTTGTGATAAGAAGTATATAAATCTGGCTTTATAAAATTCTCCGAAAGCAAGGGCCAAGTCAAGTGTCCATAACGCACTGCCTTTTTCAGACTCTTCTTATGATAAATCAACATCAATTTTCTGAAGCTTTTCAAGTCAAAAGTTAATATGATCATGTTATACTTGTACATAATTTAGAAGGTAAATAAGGAGCGTCAGTAATGGCAGTTGCAAACAGTACGATCATTGAAAAAATGATCAATGAGTTAAAAGAAGCAAAAGAAAAATCGGATCAGCAGAAAGTGGTAAATCATATAGCGAATGTTCGTTTACTTTGTGATTTATTTTTAGAGGAAGATTCTGCAGTGAAAAAAGAGCCGGAATTAAATATCACAAAAGAAGAAATGAAGGCTATGATTGGTGAACAAAAAAGCGTTACTAAAACACACAGCGGATCTTCCATTATGCAAGATGACGCAAATGGCGATTCAATTTTTGATTTTTAACAAAGAGGTGTACAGGATATGAAGTTATTTATACTGATTGGTATTGTGAATGGATTTATAGCAGTAGCACTGGGGGCATTTGGTGCTCATGGGCTAGAAGGAAAAGTATCTGAGAAAGCGTTGAAAACCTGGGAGAAGGCTGTCAGTTATCAAATGTTTCATACCGTTGCATTACTCGTAACGGGCTTATTGCTCGCTAAATTTCATAGTGGTGGCATGGTGTGGGCTGGCTGGATGTTCTTTATCGGTATTCTCTTATTTTCGGGGAGTTTATATATTTATTCAACAACTGCAATTAAGACCTTTGCCATGATAACTCCTCTTGGCGGAGTAGCGTTTTTGATTGGTTGGGTAATTCTGGGAACTGCAGTAGTAAAATACCTATAATTGAAAAAGCATAAATGACGCAAGGATGAACAACATGATCGCACGCAGAATTTGTTTTCCGGCCTGATCTGCTTCGTGCCTATGCAATTCAATTAGTGCATTACATGCTAAGCTCAGTGCCAGCAGATAAAGGCACAGGAAAATAAGTAGTGTGTATCCTTGTGCGAGTGCTATTATACCGATCAATATAGCACTGGCAAGAGACAGGAGTTCAATTCGAATGAACTTTTCATAGGGATGTCGCATATGATTGCTCCTTTATCAATAAAAGCCCAAACGCTGAATTGGTTTAATGATTAGCCATAACGAAAGTAACTGAAGTGCTTAACAGGTGAAAAAGGATGACACAGATTTTAGGGTGTCATCCTTTTGCTATAAGAACTATCTCGGCGGATATGCTGCAATCTGCCCATTTCCGGTACCGGCAAATGGATAGGTGTAAACTATTTCCTCATCAAATGTTACATAGTCAAGATATACCATTAGTAGCAGGAAGCGTTTACCTGTTTGTGGATCGCTCAATATGATATGATCTCTTCCCGCTGCTTCAATAATCCCTTTGAATATTTTTGCCGTCCACTGGGGGTTGTTTTCGAAAGTCATATAAACAGTTGCACGCTTACCTCTATTCAGCCGTAAAATATTCTCTATATAGGATTGTTCTGCCGGCAGCATACCATGATCCAAGGCAGAGACAGGGGTTTGTTGCTGGGATGGTGCTTGTGGTGTCTGCTGAGGAAATTGTTGTCTCGTATTAGTTAAATATGGATAATAAGCTTGGGATGCCTGTGGATAATAGTAGTATGGATAAGCAGCTTGCTGATATTGATTAGGGTTAGTCTGATTGGTACCTTCCTTTTTTTCACTCATTGAAAAACCTCCTCTTGTTTAATTCTTCTTAATTGAACAGCGTGCTTTGCCCGTAATTTATAGGCATACCCTTGGATAGTCAGCTACAGTGGGTGCATAAAAACAATGTGATTTATACCTGCCCACATTCCATTGATTAAACCATTAGCCCGGACAGCTTCCCTGGTGGCATGAAAAACTACAATGAATCTGAGGCGGGGTGCTGCCGTTCACCTTGAATTACTAGATCTTATCTCCGTGAAATCGAGACAATTAGCAATAAACCGATCAACACCAGTATTACCGACCATCAGCATGCCCAAATCTCCATTACTTTCAGCTTCAGCGCGCATTAGCTTTGCTAGCACATCAACATCTTTCGTTGTGTGCTACAACTGACATAACCTTACCTCGTTTCTGTACAATCGTGATGCATAACTCACTAATTATGTGTATGTTTCCAAAAGTGGGTTTATGACAAATAAAAAGAAGGCCTTCTACTCGATCGGAATAGAAGACCTTCTATATATCAATTATACGGCTAAATATGCTGCGACAGCTTCTTTCGGCAGGTTATTTCCAATGAAAAACTCGCCAAACTCACCATAGCGTGAACTTACTTCATCAAAGCGCATTTCATAAACAATTTTCTTGAATTCTAATGGATTGTGGGCAAATAAGGTCACACCCCACTCCCAATCGTCTAAACCAATGGATCCGGTAATAATTTGTTTAATTTTTCCTGCATATTTACGGCCTGTTTTACTGTGTTCATAAAGCAACTTACCTCTTATATTTTTCTCTAATGTGTACCAGTTTTCCTCACCCTCACGACGTCTGTCCATAGGGTAAAAACAGATATGCTCCCATTTAGGAAGAATTGGCTTTAAACGAGCCTGTGTTTCTGGTAATGTTTCTGGATCGATTCCATCTTTTTGTGGTTGGTATTTTGAAAGTTCAACGACAGATACATACGAGTGTGCAGGTAGTAAGAACTCTGCAAATTTGGATTTATTCAACTCCGTTTCGATATCCGTCAGTTCATCCATTGTCGGGCGCAGGAACATAAAGATTAAATCGGCTTTTTGCCCTACAACTTTATAGAGTACGTGGCTGCCATTTTTCTTTTCTTCCACCGCTTCCCACTTTGTCAGTAACTTCTCAAATCCGACTATTGCTTCCTGACGCTCTTCCTCAGATGCTAACTTCCATGCATTCCAATCAATGCTGCGCAGATCATGCAGGCTGTACCAGCCATCCATGGTTTCTACTGCTTCTACCATATATATCTCTCCTTTTTTAAATAAAGTATCCTAATATGTTTTTACTATATCATAATTGGGGTAGGATAATCATACATGAGCTTGTTGACAGAAAGACTTAAAAACAAAAATTACTAAATAATGTCATAGGTCTGTCAAGAATACCTTTATATACAGATCCTATTACTTTATCTAAGTTATAAAATCATCTACTATTTAAGTATAGTGTAGTTAAAATGGGAGGTTTATAAAAATGAGTCAATTATTTAATCAATTAAGAGAAAAGATAGCATCTAAAAATAAATCGATCGTCTTTCCTGAAGGAATGGATGAGAGAATCTTAACTGCGGCAAGTCAGCTGGGAGCTGCTGGAATACTTACACCCATTTTAATTGGTAGTAAAGCTGAATTGAAGCAGAGGGCAGAAGAGGTTGGAGTAGATATCTCTTCCTGTAAATTAATAGATCCTCGTGATTTTACGGAATTTGATTTAATGGTAGAAACATTTGTTGATCGACGTAAAGGAAAAGTATCAAAGGAAGATGCCGTGGATGTTCTTCTTGATGAGAACTATTTTGGCACCATGCTTGTCTATATGAATCAAGCAGATGGGCTGGTAAGTGGTGCTGCACATTCTACAGCAGACACGGTACGTCCGGCACTGCAGATTATTAAGACAAAAGAAGGTACCAAGAAAACCTCTGGAGTATTCATAATGGTGCGTGATGAGGAGAAATACGTGTTCGCTGATTGTGCAATTAATATTTCTCCTGATAGCCAGGATCTGGCGGAAATAGCTGTTGAAAGTGCTGTCACAGGGCAGTTATTTGACGTCGATCCGCGTATAGCCATGCTTAGCTTCTCTACAAAGGGTTCCGCAAAATCAGAGGAAACGGAAAAAGTGGTAGAAGCAATGCGCATTGCGAAAGAAAAGAATCCGTCGCTCGTTATTGATGGGGAATTCCAGTTTGATGCTGCTTTCGTACCGAGTGTTGCAAAGAAGAAAGCACCTGATTCAGCGCTGCAAGGTGATGCAACTGTATTTATATTTCCTAGCCTGGAAGCAGGGAATATCGGCTATAAGATCGCGCAGCGCCTTGGTGGATTCGAGGCAGTTGGTCCTGTTTTGCAAGGCTTGAATAAGCCAGTAAATGACCTGTCGCGTGGTTGCAGTGCAGATGATGTATATAAATTAGCGTTAATTACAGCAGCACAATCGGAAGTGTAAAAGAAAGATTGCAATGGAGCCGGTAGCTCTATTGCAATCTTTTTTTCTTCGAGAAATAGGAAAGTATAAATTTTGGCTGAATTAATTCTTATAATTAAACAGCCATGTCCGGGCTTCGACGGACAAATGTTTTCGATGGGACGAAGTGCATTTTTGCTCTATCAATGCATCTTTGAAATATTTTCGTTTCTTTTCTTCATTTGTTCAAGCCTTCTTTCGAATAAATCAAGTTCACGCTTGGAAAAGTCATGGAAGACGACATCATTGCTAAAATCGCTCAAAGCTGACTGAACACGCTTTTTCATATCCGTTACCGTTAATGATGTATTCAGCAGCTCAGACAGTGATCCCATAACAGCTGGATCGACGACAGGGAAGTTAAATTTTGTTTCCTCATCTTTTTTACTGACCTCATAAAAACGTCGGATTAAAGAAGCGCGTTCCAAACTATTTCCTTCCACATCCAAGTATATCTGAATCGCAGCACCATCCTTTACACGTCGCTGCGATATCCCGGCAAACTTTCTCCCATTAATGCTTAAATCATAATCGCCTGGGCAATAGGAATTTACGATTTCATAGGCTTTAATATCATCTGTTAAATCACGGAGCATATATTGCACAAGACTAACCATCGCTTCATAGCAATCATGGATAGATATCCGTTTGACGCCAGGCAGTATAAGGGAAAGGTTTAACACCCCTTCATCCAGCGCTACAGCAAGTCCACCAGAATTACGGACAATTGCACGATAGCCCTGCGAACTCAGAAGCTGAACACCCTCTTCAATGTAGGGGAGTTTGGCATCGGGTATTCCGAGAACTATTGTATCTGCATGTACCCATAAACGGACTACGGGTGGGGAGACCTCGTCACTCACCGATATGGCAAGTGCGTCATCTATAGCGAATGAGGTTAATGCCGTATTCATTTCACCATTAATATGTGTGTGTGTTGAATGATCGATATATCGAAAAGTCGTATGACGGATGATTTCTTTCCAGTTTTTCATAAGTAACTCCTTTGTATCCCTTTTTTACTTCTACTATCTATTATATAATAAATGAAAATCGTCGAAAAGAAACGAGATGTGAAATCAATGGGATATAAGGATGAGCAATTATCTGAGGAGAAGGTATTCAAAGATCCAGTGCATAGGTATGTTCATGTAAAAGATCAGGTTATTTGGGATTTGATAGCAGCACCGGAATTTCAGCGGCTGCGCAGAATAAAACAGCTTGGTACAACAAATTATACGTTTCATGGAGCAGAACACAGCCGATTTAATCACTCGCTTGGGGTATATGAAATAGTCCGAAGAATTATTTACAATTTCCAGGGAAGGCCTCATTGGAATGATGATGAACGCCTGCTGTGTCTATGTGCTGCGTTGTTGCATGACCTGGGACACGGCCCATTTTCGCATTCCTTTGAGAAAGTATTTAAGCTGGATCATGAATATTTTACCCAGCAAATCATATTAGGAGACACCTTTATTAATAAAATATTGGAGCGCGTTGAAGAGGGATTTGCTCAAAAGGTGGCTGACGTAATAGCAAAAACCTACGAAGATAAACTCGTAGTCAGCTTGATCTCAAGCCAGATTGATGCGGATCGTATGGACTACCTGCAGCGCGATGCCTATTTTACAGGTGTCAGTTATGGACATTTTGATATGGAACGTATTTTACGTGTAATGCGCCCAATTGAGGATCAGGTAGTTATTAAATCTACGGGTATGCATGCGGTCGAGGATTATATTATGAGCCGCTACCAAATGTACTGGCAGGTATACTTCCATCCAGTGACTAGAAGTGCAGAGGTGATATTATCCAAGATTCTTCATCGTGCCAAGCATTTATACCAAGCAGGGGACTATACCTTTAAACTTGAGCCTACACACTTTCTTTCATTTTTCTCAGGGGATGTAAAGCTGGAAGACTATTTAAAGCTTGATGAAGGAATCGTTTCCTATTATTTTCAATTGTGGCAGGATGAAGATGACGAGATTCTAAGCGACCTCTGTGAACGGTTCACGAATCGCCGTCTGTTTAAATATATCGAATTCAACCCAAACCAGCAGATGAAAGAGTGGATGGAGCTTCACCGATTGTTTCAGGAGGCAGACATTGATCCGGAATATTATCTTGTTGTCGATTCGTCTTCCGACCTACCCTATGATTTCTATCGCCCTGGGGAAGAGGAAGAGCGGCTCCCGATCCATCTTCTGATGCCGAATGGTGAATTAAAAGAGCTTTCCAGACATTCGGACATTGTGGAAGCTATCTCTGGTAAAAAACGAACAGATCATAAATTATATTTTCCAAAGGATCTGTTGGAAGAGCTCCCCGACACACAGGTAAAACAGCGGATTAAAGAGATACTATATGGTCAAGGAGAGGTAAAGGATGTTAACTAATCATGCTAAATTGATGCAGTTTTTTTCAGTAGCGAAGGAAGTTACTGGTCGCAAGAAGCTGCAAAAGATGATTTATATATTGCAAAAATGCCGTGTTCCATTTGAAGAAAAGTATCAATTTCATTTTTATGGACCATACTCAGAAGAGTTGACACTACGGGTGGAAGAGCTGTGTAATCTAGGTTTCATTGAAGAAATGAAAGAAGAAAAAAGCAATTATTATCAATATAATTATACAATTACAGCAGATGGACAGGAATTTTTAAATCAATTCCCACTAAATCTGCCCGATTTTTCTCAGCAGGTTGAATTAATGAAAGGGAAAAACTCCCGATTTCTGGAGCTGGTGGCAACAATGCTGTTCTTTGAAGACTTGCGACTTCAAGAAGTGGTTGAAAAGGTTCATTTACTAAAACCAAAACAAAATTACACGATGGAAGAAATTCGGGAAGCTGTTGATTTTATAGAAAAAATGAAGCCGAATCAGATGCATGAAAACAGACAACCACCTATGCTACAATAAGAACCAACTGAGAAAGAAGGAGGATCATAATGAGTTCAGATCAATCTTCAAATAAAAAGAAGAATAATGCATTTACAATAATAAAAGATGATTCTACAGATGGACATGGCGGTTACGGGGCAGGTACGATCAGCTTGGAAAATATGTCACCGGTCATTGTGGACCCCAATGGAAATAAAGCGTATGTCGATATGGGCGCGATGCATGCACGCAGTGAAATTGAACGTCGTGTGAAGTTCCTGCCAAACCGCGATGAGGTTCCAAACGGGCTGTTGTATTGGATTGTGTGGGTAAATGTGGAACGCGGGGAGAATGGGCCATACTACGCAGGCGTAGCAGGAAGTGAAATTCGTGTCGACCGTTCCATTAAACGTGCTTACAAGTCCATGGCGGAACATGTTACACATATGGAAAAGTCACTAAAAGGGAAAATTATTGTCGATAATATGGATGACCAGTCCAAAAAATTATTAAAAGAGTTTCTTGAGGAATTTAATGAGGAAATGTGGAACAATTCCACCGAAGAGCTAAAAAACGCACTTTCTGATTAAAAAAGGGAAAAGCAAATTATGAACATTTTGTGACTTCATCATGAAAGTTACCGAATGTCTTGTACTTTGTAATAGAAGTTTGTAAAATATGAATACATGGGCACTCATGTATTACTAGGACAAAAAAGAAGCCGACTCTAAAGCAGGCAGTAACCTGCTGGAGTCGGCTTTTTTATTGTCTAGAAAAATATAAAATTTGAGGCCTGTGGATAGCAAACTAAGCTATCTAGCCACGTCCAGCGCAGGGCGCCCATCACCTAGTGCCCTTCCGGACTCTTCTTAATCTAACTCAACATAAACCAATTCGTTACACTCATTGTGTTTCCTTTATCTTATACGATTCCGTCCAGCGCATACGGTGATAAACGAGCGCCCTGCGCCTTTGTTCTTCCCTTAAGACCACCATCCATTCAATTAAACAAATCAAATAGCTTCTCCACCATACTTTTTTCATTTTCATCATCCGTATCGTGAAAATGATCCGTACAATAGGCTTGAGGTTCTGTACCCTTTTCAAAATACATCACACGACTTGTATTGCAATAGGGTGTGGCACGATCACCAGTTGAGGGGTCAATAGGTACCCCGACTACGCCGGCCGGCACAGGAAAACTTTCCTGCGGGGAGCCTTTATGTGCCTCCTCCATAAAGCGGGCCCATATTTGTTTTGCATAGGCTGATTCTGCGACAATCTCCATATTGCGGTTGTCGTCATACCCTGTCCAGATCCCTGTGACAAGACTGGGACTGTACCCGATCATCCAGCTATCGGACTTCGTTGTACCGGATTTGCCAGCATAGAGCCGCGTGAGCTCATTCGCAATGGTTGACCCGGTCACAGCCATATAGCCATCCAACTCGCGGTCAAACATACCTGTCATCATATGGGTTAAAATAAATGCTTTCTTGGGATCTAAAACGGGTTTGCTTTTTTTATTTTCTTTTTCAAACACGTTCTTTCCGTTACGATCAATAATTTTCTCAATAGTATAACTGGTGAGTTCATGACCGCCGTTTGCTAGCATCGCATAACCTCGTACCATCTCTACAACGGATACAGAAGCTGTCCCTAACGCAAGAGAAGGTACGGCCGGCAGTTTACTGCCTATACCAAACTCGCCTGCTGTTTCTACAAGCGTTTCTGAGCCGAGAAACAGATTTGTCTTCACTGCATAGATGTTGTCAGATAAGGCAATTGCCTGTGCAAGGGTGATGGTATCATGCGCATAGTACCCATTGAAATTACTGGGCTGATATAATTCTCCCTCATCTAGCTCAAACACGGTCGGCTTGCTCATTAGCATCGTTCCGGCATTATATCCATTATCTAACGCAGCGTAATATAGAAAAGGCTTAAAGGCCGACCCAGCCATTCTCTTTGCAGAAGTAGTCCGGTTAAATGGGCTCGTGTGATAATCTCTCCCGCCGACCATAGCAAGGATTCCCCCTGTATGAGGGTCGATGGATAAGGCGCCAACTTCAATATCGCTTGTTGGATTTATCACCTGATTTATTTTTTCTTCCAGCTGTTGCTGATAGGTTTTATTCAATGTAGTATAAATTTCAAATCCGCCGGCACGTATCTCTTCCATTTCTAGTTCAAGAATTTCAGACGCTTCCTTCAAAGCAATGTATTGAAAATGTGGACCGGTATTTCCTTTTTCCGAATCGTTCTCTGCCGAATAAATCAAATGCTCTCTTGTTGCCAGGAATTGTTCTTGCTCTGTTATTACATCGTTAGTTAACATGATGCTGAGAATCTGGCTTTGCCTTAATCTGCTTCTTTCCAAATCATTCACAGGAGAATAGTAGGTAGGACCCTTTGGAACCCCTGCGAGCATGGAGGCTTCAGCCAACGTCAATTCAGCAGAAGAATTTGAGAAAAAATAGTTGCTGGCAGCTTCAATGCCATAAGCACCATGGCCATAATAGATCGTATTTAAATAACCCTCGAGAATCTCTTCTTTTGTGTAGAACATTTCTAACCGTACCGTGTAAAATGCTTCCTTTATTTTTCGGCTCCATGTTTTTTCATGGTTTAAGTATAGGTTCCTGGCATATTGCTGGGTTAATGTACTTGCCCCTTCTTTTAAAGAAAGACTCCTTAGATCTTTTATAACAGCACCGGCAATTCGTTTGAAGTCAAATCCATTATGATCAAAGAAGTTCTGGTCCTCAATTATTAACGTGGCATTAACAATATGGGGGGACATGTCCTTTAAATTTTTCCAGTAGCGGTTTTGCAACCCGCGTTCATTCCCAATGACCTCCCCAGAGCTGCTATAGTAAATCGTATTTTGGTCATTTAGTAATGTAGGAGGGCCCAAAAGAAAACTGATCAAATAAACCCCTATTAAAAGGGCGATCATCATCCCAGAGGCGGCAATTATAACTTTTATAATAAAACGGTTCTTTATACGTATAGGCTTCATAATTAGTAGCTCCAATATGTGTACTTACTCACATTATGGGAAAAGAAAGAGAGTACTAAACAAAATATCGGAAAATAGATGTATTTTTAAGAAGCCACCTAACAGATTTTTCAAAGCAGTGTCTGGATAAGGACGAAATTCCCCTGCGTTATAACAATAGGTGCACCAATAGACTATCATTTACAGATTTATATTGATAAACCCCCTCATTTATCGCTATAATATACTATAGATATAAATAAAAAGTTGAGGCGATGTCATGGGTTCAGAACAAATAAAAATCAGAATTGAACTCTCTACGACGATTGATGACAATGGTCAGATGGAGTACAACAATATGAAGCATTCAGGAAATTTCTACAAGAAAAATAACTTGGATGTATTAACATTTGAAGAAGAGGCGGAAGATAAATCAATTGTTAAGAATTTAATCACGATCCAGCCAGATAAGGTGAGCATTAAACGGTCGGGTAATGTTACAATGAATCAACAGTTCCGCGCAAATCATAAGACTGAAAATGTACTCCAGCACCCGCATGGAATTATACATATGGAAACCTTCACAGATTTAATAAATTACCAATCGGTCAGTAAAACAAAAGAAGGACGCTTAACCATTTCATACACAGTGAAATTGAACGGACAAGAAGCACGGAGACACGATATGGAGCTTGTATATAAAGAGGAGGTTTCTCAATGAACGTCTTGGCACAAACGGAAGAGATATTGAAACAGGAAATTGCCACATCAGTTATACAGGCCAAGCTTGCAACCAACGAAGAGCTGCCTGGTATAATTTTAGAAAAGCCCAAGGATAAATCACATGGGGATTTTGCGACGAATATTGCCATGCAGCTTGCACGTATAGCAAAAAAATCACCTCGCCAAATTGCAGAGGACATTGTCGGAAATCTGGATCAATCAAAGGCATCGATTAAAAAGGTTGAGATCGCAGGACCAGGCTTTATCAACTTTTTTATGAAAAACGATTTCCTGGGCGGGATTATTCCAACCATCTTAGAAGCTGGCCAGACATACGGTGAAACAAACGCAGGTCAAGGCGAAAAGGTTCAAGTAGAATTTGTATCTGTAAACCCGACTGGTGATTTGCATCTGGGACACGCTCGAGGAGCTGCTTTTGGTGATGTGCTATGCAATGTGCTCGCAGCTGCCGGCTACGAGGTAGAGCGGGAGTATTATATTAATGATGCCGGAAATCAAATAGATAAGCTGGCTATATCTGTTGAAGCGCGTTATCTGCAAGCACTAGGCAACGATGCAGAAATGCCGGAAGATGGCTACCATGGCGAGGATATCATTGAAATAGGCAAAACATTAGGCGTCGAGTACGGGGATACGTGGGCGGTTAAAGAACGCGACGAACGCCTTGCATTTTTTAAAGAATATGGACTTAAATATGAACTAGGTAAGATCGAAGAGGATTTAAGAGCGTTCCGCGTGCAGTTTGACCACTGGTTCTCTGAACGTTCTCTCTATACAAGTGATAAGATAACGAACGCACTTAAAACATTGGAAGCTGGCGGCCACACCTATGAAAAGGACGGCGCGACGTGGTTCCGCACGACTGACTTCGGGGATGATAAAGACCGCGTGTTAATTAAACAGGACGGCAGCTATACCTATTTAACACCGGATATTGCCTATCATCAGAATAAGCTTGAACGTGGTTTTGATAAAATCATTAATGTGTGGGGAGCCGACCACCATGGCTATATTGCACGAATGGGAGCTGCAATTCAGGCGCTTGGCTATGAAAAAGAGAAGCTGGGTGTGAAAATTATCCAAATGGTTAACCTGTTCGAGCATGGCGAAAAAGTAAAGATGAGCAAGCGTACAGGGAAAGCCGTCGCATTACGTGAACTGATGGAAGAGGTGGGCGTAGACGCAGTACGTTATTACTTCGTTACACGCTCCAATGATTCGCAGCTTGACTTTGATATGGACTTGGCTCGATCACAGTCAAACGACAATCCTGTTTTCTACGTACAATATGCGCATGCTAGAATATGCACGATGCTGCAACAAGCTGAAACCAAAGGATTTACTGCAGTTGACGAATATGATGCAGCGCTGTTAACAGCTGAAAAGGAAGTCGATCTTCTCAAGAAGCTGGGTGAATTCCCACAAACGGTCGCAGAAGCTGCGGAAAAGCATACACCGCATAAGGTGACACAATATGTATTTGATTTAGCGACACTGCTGCATAGTTTCTATAACGCAGAAAAAGTACTTGATACTGAAAATAAGGAACAAACTTATGCTCGTCTTGCGCTAATGAAAGCTGTACGCATTACACTGGCCAATGCCTTATCATTGATCGCAGTTAATGCACCGGAAAAAATGTAATAAAATGAAGTATTCCCCTTACCATAGTGGTGGGGGGATAGCTTTTATCAGAGGGAATGCGATGGTTATCAATTACCACTTTCGCAAATTACATGTTGACTGAACGATCATTCATCATTTAAAGTAAACGTAAGTAATTTTATGAAGATTCTACACTCTTTGATAACTTACTTTTCGGAAAAATGAAATCGTTATCATTTAAATGTACACTATTAAACTGGTATACTAGTTTAAATGTTTAAGAGCTGTTAATCACACAATCAAGAGGAGGAGAGCAGATAATGGAAACATTTTTGCTAATTAACTTACTAGCATTTATAGCAATCACACTATATGCACTATACTTATTCGCTAAAGTAGTGGCAACCCGAATAGCATATATCAGACTTGGGAAAAAGTCTGAATTTGACGGAGAATTTAAAGAAAGATTCCGTCGGGTTGGAACGATTGTCTTTGGCCAATCAAAGCTCTTAAAGGATAAAAAATCAGGAATTATCCATGTGATGATGTTTTACGGTTTTATCCTTGTCCAATTCGGGGCTATTGACTTCATTGTAAAGGGATTAGCACCGGATCATCATTTGCCTTTTGGTATTTTCTATCCAGGCTTTGTGTTTTTCCAGGAACTAGTAACACTGATGATCCTTGTTGCAGTGGTTTGGGCGTTCTATCGCCGTTATATGGAAAAGCTTGTACGCTTAAAGCGCGGCTTCAAAGCAGGATTAGTACTTATATTCATTGGAACCTTGATGGTTTCCGTATTAGTTGGTAATGGAATGGCACAAATATGGCACGGTCATACAGCAACATGGACAGAGCCTGTTGCCAGTTTTATAGCTGGTGGATTTGGGTGGATGTCACCAACTGCTGCTATGGTTACATTCTTTATCGCATGGTGGATACATACCATTACGCTTTTCACTTTTCTGGTCTATGTTCCGCAATCCAAACATGCTCACTTAATTGCAGCACCAATTAACGTTTTCTTAAGTAAACGTGTACCTGGTAAATTAAAAAAGATAGATTTTGATATAGATGAAGATGCGGAAGAAAATGAGGAAGATATATCGTTTGGTGTCGGAAAAGTAGAAGACTTTGAGCAGCATCAGATGATCGATTTCTACGCATGTGTGGAATGCGGTCGCTGTACAGATGTCTGCCCAGCTTCGGGCACTGGTAAAATGCTGTCACCAATGGATATTATGATCAAAGTTCGGGATCATCTTACGGAAAGAGGTGCAGCTATAACTGGAAAATCACCATGGGTACCTTCCTATGCATTCTCAGGAACACAAGGAAACCAGGCAAGTGCTGGAAATGAGGCTGCAGCAACTATCCAAACAGCAAGTCTGATCGGGGATGTTATTACCCAAGAGGAACTTGCAGGCTGTACAACGTGCCGTAATTGTGAAGATGCATGTCCAGTAAATAACGAGCATGTTGGAACAATTATTGATATGCGCCGTTACTTAGTAATGACAGAAGGTAAGATGGATCCGGATGCTCAGCGTGCGGTAATGAACATTGAGCGTCAGGGTAACCCTTGGGGTCTATCTAAAAAAGATCGCATTAAATGGCGTGAGGTTGACGAGTCGGTATCTATCCCAACAATTAAGGAACTGAAAAAGGAAGATAAAGAATTTGAGTATCTGTTCTGGGTAAGTTCAATGGGTGCTTATGACAGCCGCAGTCAAAAAATCGCTATAGCTTTTGCAAAGCTTATGAATCAAGCAGGTATCAGCTTTGCGATTCTTGGAAATAAGGAAGCGAACTCTGGAGATACAGCACGCCGAATCGGAAATGAATTTTTATTCCAGGAAATCGCTGAAAAAAATATAAAAGAATTTGAGAAAAATAATGTAACAAAGATCGTCACTATTGATCCGCATGCATACAATATTTTCAAAAATGAATACCCTGACTTCGGTTATGAGGCAGAAGTTTATCATCATACACAGATGCTCTATGACCTCGTGATGAATGGAAAACTGAAACCACAGGGTGAAATTAATCAGCGCTTGACCTATCACGATTCTTGTTATCTGGGAAGATATAATGGCGTTTATGATCCGCCAAGAGAGATTCTTACTTCTATCCCAGGAATTGAGTTAGTTGAAATGACACGCAGCAAAGAAAATGGCATGTGCTGTGGTGCTGGTGGTGGACTAATGTGGTCCGAAGAAACAACAGGTAACCGCATTAACGTTGCCCGTACAGAGCAGGCAATGGAAGTAAAACCAACGATGATATCAAGTGCTTGTCCATATTGTCTAACCATGTTAAGTGATGGGACAAAAGCGAAAGAAGTCGAAGAAGATATCAGCACATTGGATGTAGCGGAAATTCTGGCATTATCTGTATTTACAGAAGAAGAAGCAAAGACAGCCTAAAATAAAATAAAGTTAGAAAAAACGGAAAAATATGGTAGAATAATAGAGGGGTATTCATGTACACATGTACCCCTCTTATTCTAAAGTGATATTGAGCGAGCGTTCAATCGTTATAAAGAAAGCGCTGTCAATTTGTGGTTGTCCAATACGCAGAACTTGAAAAAGGAGACACAGGGGAAATTGGAAGTTCTAATTCAATTGTTAATGACGACTTTTTTCTAATAGAATGAAACTGCGACTACTCGTCCCCACCGAAATTTATTGTTGTATTTGACACAATATCTATAAAAGATGACTTAAAATGCAATATTGGTTACTACTTCGGGCAGTCGCTTTCACTACTCCGGGTACAAGTGCACATCTGTTCAGCCTTTACTTAGTTTGCTTTGCGGTGTTTTCTTTGCAGAGCACGGCTTCAGTCTCCTCAAGAAACCCACTCAGTGGGGTCTTCAGACACGTGCTATTCTGAGCAGGAGTCAACAGTCGTAGCTCCAAAAAACCATCGTAATAGTGAAAGCAGCTATATAGTATTGTTGCAAAACACAATATCAGCCCAGGAAATAAATGAAGACTCCTGCGGGAATAGCGATGACGATGAGACCCCACAGTGAGCGTTCTTTGCGAGTGAGGAGGCTCAGCGCGAGCCCGCGGAAAGCGAAGTATATTTCCTGAGCGTTTAGCTATTCCGGTAACAAGTTACGTCGCACTTTATATCAACTGCGACAATTAATAGCACCAATTTGCAGGAAAAGAGCATTATTAAATAAATACACATAAAAAAGAAGGGATGTTTTACGTATGAGGAAAACTGTTATTGTTTCAGGAGCAAGAACACCATTTGGTAAATTTGGAGGAGCTTTAAAGCCATTCACTGCATCACAGCTAGGAGGAAGAGCAATTGGAGCAGCACTGGAACGTGCTGGACTAGAAGGATCGCAAATTGATGAAGTGATTATGGGTACTGTTTTACAGGGTGGGCAAGGACAGCTTCCTTCCCGGCAGGCAGCCAGAGAAGCGGGACTTCCATGGGCCGTAAAAACGGAAACAATTAACAAAGTCTGTGCTTCCGGCTTACGCAGTGTAACACTAGCAGATGAGCTTATTCGTCTGGGAGAGGAAGAGGTAATCATTGCGGGTGGAATGGAAAGTATGAGCAATGCACCGTATTTCCTGCCTGATGCGCGTTGGGGTAACCGTATGGGTGATAAAAGTGTAAAGGATATGATGGTTCATGATGGATTAACCTGTTCCTTTGAAGGTGTACACATGGGGACGTATGGCAACTCCACTGCAGAAAAGCATGAGTTGACCAGAGAGGCACAGGATGAATGGTCGTACCGCAGCCATCAGCGTGCTGGCCAGGCCATCCAAGAAGGCAAATTCAAAGAAGAAATTGTAGCAGTAGAAGTACCCCAACGCAAAGGGGATCCGGTAGTAGTTGATACCGATGAGGCACCGCGCATGGACACAAGTGTAGAAAAGCTTGCTAAACTCCGCCCTGCTTTTGGAAAAGATGGAACAATTACGGCAGGTAATGCTCCTGGAATCAATGATGGGGCATGTGCATTTGTAGTAATGTCAGATGAAAAAGCGGAAGCATTGGGTAAAACACCTTTAGCTACTGTCTTAGGTCATGCGGAAGTTGCGGTAGAAGCAAAAGATTTCCCGGAAACTCCTGGACTGGTAATCAATAAATTACTGGAGAAAACAGGCCATTCGAAAGATGATATTGATTTATTTGAGATAAACGAAGCATTTGCAGCCGTATCATTGGCAAGTGGAAAAATTGCTGGAATTGATAATGAAAAAGTAAATGTAAACGGTGGAGCAGTTGCATTAGGTCATCCTATAGGTGCCAGTGGTGCTCGTATCATTCTTACATTAATTCACGAATTAAAACGACGTGGTGGAGGACTGGGGATTGCTGCAATCTGCAGTGGTGGCGGCCAAGGTGACGCCGTATTGATCGAAGTTCCAAAAGGCTAACCAATCAGCACCACAGCGTGAGCGATCGACAACACCACACGAGCGATCAGCGCCACCGCATGAGCGATCGAGAACACGTTCCGAGCGATCAGCAACATAGCATGAACGATCATCGCCAGCATGCGAGCGATCGGCAACACCGCACGAGCGATCGAGAACACGTTCAAAGCGATCGACAAAACGTTCCGAGCGATCAGCGCCACCACACGAGCGATCGAAAACGCAATTCAAAGGAGGACCCATCAATGTCAATAAAAAAAGTTATGGTAATCGGAGCAGGTCAAATGGGGGCTGGAATTGCTCAGAGCTGTGCCCAATCCGGTTTCGAGGTTCTATTGAACGACATGAATGAAGAAGCGATCGAAAAAGGTCTGAAAAATATTGAGAAATTGCTCACGCGAGCAGTAGAAAAAGAAAGAATATCAGAAAAAGATAAAAAAGATACATTAAACAGACTATCTCCATCAACTCATTTACAGGATGCGCAGTCTTGTGATCTTATCATTGAGGCTGTTGTAGAAAATATGGAAGTAAAAACAAAAGTATTTAGTGATTTGGATGCCTTTGCACCAAAACATGCGATCTTGGCGTCAAATACATCATCACTTCCAATTACAGAAATTGCTGCTGTAACAAAACGCCCGGAACAGGTTATTGGGATGCATTTTATGAACCCGGTACCAGTAATGAAGCTTGTGGAAATAATTCGTGGCTTGCAGACAAGTGATGAAACCTATCAAGCTATTAAAACGATGACGGAGGAATTAAGCAAAACACCTGTAGAAGTAAATGACTTCCCTGGTTTTGTATCCAATCGTATACTCATGCCTATGATTAACGAAGCAATCTATACTGTTTATGAAGGTGTAGCATCACCTGAAGATATCGACACAGTAATGAAACTAGGTATGAATCACCCTATGGGGCCTCTGCAATTAGCTGATTTTATTGGCCTGGACACATGTCTTTCCATTATGGAAGTCCTTCATGAAGGGTTTGCAGACAGTAAATACCGACCATGCCCACTGCTTCGTAAATATGTCAAAGCAGGCTGGTTAGGTAAGAAGTCAGGCCGTGGGTTTTACCAATACAGTTAATTTAAGACATCATGAATCAGCAGAGAGGGGGTAAAAAGATGAACATGCATTTTACGGAAGAACAGAACATGATGCGTAAGATGGTTCGTGACTTTGCTCAGAAGGAAATCACGAAGGATATCGAGCGAATGGAAAAAGAAGACCGCTTTCCACAAGAGATTATTAAAAAAATGGGGGAGCTTGGATTAATGGGAATCCCAATCCCGGAGGAATATGGTGGGAGTGGGATGGATTACCCGTCCTATATTAGCGCAATTCATGAAATCTCAAAGGTAAGCGCAACAGTAGGTGTTATTCTGTCTGTGCACACTTCTGTGGGTACAAATCCAATTCTCTATTTTGGAAATGAAGAACAGAAGAAGCGCTACCTGCCCAAACTTGCAAGTGGGGAATATCTCGGTGCATTTGCCTTAACTGAGCCAGGTGCAGGATCAGATGTTGCAAGTTTAAAAACAAGAGCTACTAAAGATGGAGACAATTATATTTTAAATGGTTCCAAAGTGTTTATTACAAACGGTGGCGCTGCAGACACATACATTACGTTTGCACGGACTGGGGAAGGCACTGAAGGTCTGAGCGCTTTCATCATTGAAAAAGATGCGCCAGGTTTCATTGTTGGAAAGAAAGAAAAGAAGATGGGGCTTCACGGATCAAATACAGTTCCTTTAACATTTGACCAGTGTATTGTGCCCAAGGAGCAGTTATTAGGAAAAGAAGGCGATGGATTTAAAATAGCGATGGCTAACCTGAATGTTGGACGAATCGGTATTGCAGCACAGGCACTCGGTATTGGCGAAGCGGCTATGGAGCATGCCGTAGCTTATGCGAAAGAGCGTGAGCAGTTTGGCAAGCCGATTGCAGTAAACCAGGGAATTTCTTTCAAGCTCGCCGATATGGCAACAGCTTCAGAGTCAGCGCGACTGCTTGTGTATCACGCAGCCTCACTTGTAGAACGTGGTATTCCATGTGTTAAAGAGGCATCAATTGCAAAAATGTTTGCATCAAAAACAGCAATGAATAATGCTATTGAAGCAGTACAAATATATGGTGGTTATGGCTACACAGAAGATTATCCAGTAGAACGATTTTTCCGGGATGCAAAAATTACTGAGATCTATGAAGGTTCGAATGAGATACAGCATATTGTAATTGCTAAACAGCTACTGAACGCCTAAGGGGGAAAACACAAATGGATTTTCAATTAACAGACGAACAGGAAATGCTGCGTAAAATGGTGCGGGATTTCGCAAAAAAAGATGTAGAACCGACAGCAGCAGAACGGGATGAGGAAGAACGCTTTGACCGTGAAATTTTTGATAAAATGGCAGAACTCGGTTTGACTGGTATTCCATGGCCAGAAGAATATGGCGGAATTGGATCGGATTATGTAAGCTATGTTATTGCAGTTGAAGAGCTTTCACGTGTTTGTGCCTCTACAGGAGTTACGCTGTCAGCACATCTTTCATTAGCGAGCTGGCCTATTTACACCTATGGTAATGAAGAACAGAAGAAGACATTTCTTTACCGCTTGGCAACTGGGGAAGCATTAGGTGCCTACGCATTGTCTGAACCAGGGGCAGGCAGTGATGTCGTGTCAATGAAAACTACAGCCAAAGAAGTTGGAGACTACTACGTATTGAATGGCAGTAAAGTATGGATTACAAATGGCGGCGTAGGAGACATTTATATTGTGTTTGCTAAAACGGATGCAGATGCAAAACATAAAGGAATCAGTGCATTTATTGTTGAAAAAGGAACGGAAGGCTTCACATTTGGTAAAAAAGAAAGGAAGCTCGGCATCCGTTCTTCACCTACAACCGAGTTGATTTTTGAAAACTGCCGTATACCAAAAGCAAACATGCTGGGTGCAGAAGGTGAAGGCTTTAAAATTGCCATGTCTACACTGGATGGCGGCCGTAATGGTATTGCAGCTCAGGCATTAGGTATTGCGCAAGGTGCATTGGATACATCTGTAGACTATGCAAAAAGCCGCGAGCAATTCGGTAAGCCAATCGCAAATAACCAGGGTATCTCTTTTAAACTGGCAGACATGGCAACAGATATTGAAGCAGCCCGTCTATTAACCTATCAAGCTGCTTGGCTGGAATCAGAAGGTCTTCCATATGGAAAAGCATCCGCTATGTCAAAACTGTTCGCTGGGGACGCAGCAATGCGAATTACAGTAGAAGCAGTTCAGGTATTCGGTGGGTATGGGTATACGAAGGATTATCCAGTAGAACGCTACATGCGTGATGCAAAAATAACGCAAATTTACGAAGGAACAAACGAAATACAGCGGCTTGTTATCGGACGTATGTTGACGAAATAGAAACTAAAGACAGATGACCCAGGAAATCAGGAGACAGCATCCCTCAAACGGGAGAGCGCACCGCCAAGCCGGGAGACAGCATCACAAGAAAGGATGTACCCACATGCACGAAATGGTTGAACGGATGAAAAAAAAGGACGTACGCGCACTGGCCAGAGCGATCACGATGGTGGAGAACGACCACCCGGAGAAACTCGATCTGATGAGTGATGTGTTCTCACTTAAAAAGCATGCGCTTTATGTCGGAATAACAGGATCCCCAGGAGCGGGGAAAAGCTCGCTTGTAAACCGTCTAATCACATACATACGTGATGAAGGTAAAACGGTTGCGGTTATAGCTGTTGATCCGACTAGCCCGTTCAGCGGAGGTGCACTGTTGGGTGATCGTGTGCGAATGAATCAGCATTTTACCGATGATGGTGTTTACATCCGCAGTATGGCAACACGGGGCAGTCTCGGTGGTCTGGCAAGAGCTACGAAAGATGCCATCCGAATATGTGACGCATACGGATTTGATGTGATTATTGTCGAAACCGTCGGTGTGGGACAATCCGAACTCGATATTATGAAAATTGTCGACACCACCGCAGTTGTATTAACACCAAACAGTGGAGATGTGCTACAGATATTTAAAGCGGGAATTATGGAGATTGCCGATTTATTTATTATTAATAAAGCTGATCTGCATGGGGTAGGTAAGCTTAAAGCATTATTGAAAGAGCTCGTTATGATGTCCGCAACCGATGAATACGAAACATCTATTGTCAAAACGATTACAACGGAAAACAAAGGAATCGATAAGCTCTGGGAAAAGATTAAGCAACATCACGACTACTTATACAGCACCAAGGAAGGTATGAAACGCCGAGAGGCACAGCAGGAACTTGAAGTATATGAGCTGATCCGCGAAGAGATATGGCGTGATGTAAGAGATTTCATTGAAACGAATGATACACTGCAGCCAATTCAAGCTGACAGCGATCCATACGAATTAGCAAGTAACTGGCTTGAAAAGTGGAAAAAAGAAGGGGGATGCTAAATGGAACAAGACCAGATCCTTTCTTCCGTAAAAGACCGTGAACTAATTGAAAAAAGACGCAATCAAATGATTAAGGGTGCAATCACCCTTTTCAAGGAAAAGGGCTTTCATCGGACTACAACACGAGAGATAGCTAAGGAGTCCGGCTTTAGTATTGGTACCCTTTATGAATATATCCGCACAAAGGAGGACGTCCTGTTTCTTGTATGTGATTCCATCTACCATCAAGTTCGCGATCGCTTGGAAGCCAAGATTGATCTGAGAAATCCATCGATCGATAACTTTACAGAAGTTGTTCGGTCTTATTTCTTTTTGATGGATGAAATGCAAGAAGAAGTTCTCATTATGTATCAGGAGGTTAAATCCCTGAACAAGGATACACAGGACTACGTTCTCCAAAAGGAAAGAGACATGGTTGGCATGCTGGAACGTTTGATTGTTACCTGTTTGCCAGGAGAAATAACAAAACAGGATGCGGAGCTTTTAGCAAATAATATTTTTATCCAAGGACAAATGTGGGGATTCAGGCGCTGGATGCTTCAAAAGCAATTTACGCTGGAAGAATATGTAAACAGACAAATTCACTTCCTTTTGCGGGGATTAGCAATAGAAACTACATCAGATAAAAACTGATAGGAGAAGTGAAAAGTGAAAATGTTTTATAATGTTGGGAGGTTACAGGATGGAACAAGCACAGCTTTATAAACCGACAAACCCGGTTCGTTTTGTGACAGCATCGAGTTTATTTGATGGTCATGATGCGTCAATTAATATTATGAGAAGAATCCTGCAGGCAAGTGGAGCGGAAGTTATTCACTTAGGCCATAACCGTGCTGTAGAAGATGTGGTGCATGCTGCAATCCAGGAGGACGTACAGGGAATTGCAATATCCTCTTACCAAGGAGGGCATGTTGAGTATTTTAAATATATGGTAGATTTATTGAAAGAGCACGGTGCAGACCATATTAAAGTATATGGTGGTGGCGGCGGTGTTATTATACCGCGTGAAATAAAAGAACTTCATAATTATGGGGTTTCGCATATTTTTTCACCAGAGAACGGACGGGAGTTAGGGCTTCAGGGAATGATAAACCTGATGCTGGAAGAATGTGATTTTATTCCGCCGGTAGATGTAGTGAAAGATCAGGATCAACTCGTTAAAGGTGACAGGCAGGCTATAGCACGCTTCATAACATATATGGAAAATAATGAAGTCGACGAAACTGAAAAGCAAAACGTTCTAACTTCTTTACGTGAAAAGGGAAATGAAAATACGCCGGTACTTGGTATAACCGGAACTGGCGGAGCCGGGAAGAGTTCACTGACAGATGAGTTGATTCGTCGATTCATAAATGAAATTCCTGACAAGAAAATAGCGATAATTTCCATTGATCCAACGAAAAAGAAAACAGGTGGAGCACTACTTGGAGACCGAATTCGTATGAATGCCATTTTCACGGAACGTGTCTATATGCGTTCCCTGGCGACAAGGGACTCCAGAAGCGAGCTGTCAAAATCCATCCAGGATGTGATCGATGTTGTTCGGGCATCTGGATTCGATTTTATTATTATTGAAACAAGCGGAATCGGTCAGGGAGATGCAGCGGTTACTGATATAACAGACTTATCCATGTATGTTATGACAGCAGAGTTCGGTGCTCCATCCCAGCTGGAAAAAATTGATATGATCGACTATGCGGATTTTATAGTTATAAATAAATTCGAACAAAAGGGCTCAGAGGATGCGTTAAACCAGGTCCGTAAACAATATGAGCGCAGTCATATGCTTTTCCATCAGGATAAATCAAAATTTCCTGTATTCGGGACAATTGCAAGTCAATTTAATGATGCAGGAACGAACGCACTATTCGCCTCACTAATTGATACGCTGAATGAAAGATACAAGTGGGATGAGAAAATTGATTTTGAACGCAATATTATTGCTGAGAAGCAAAACATGATTATTACGAATGATCGTCGCCATTATTTACTTGAAATTGCGACACATATCCGGAACTATCATCAGCACACGGAAAAACAGAGCGAGATTGCCCGTAGACTTTATCAGCTGGAGGGCACGAAAGAAATAATTCAAGATAAAGAATCGACTGCGGTTATTAATCAAACGATTGAACAATACGAAGAGCAGCTTGATCCAAAGGCAGGAAAACTACTTGCAGCGTGGGATGAGACAAAGGAAAGTTATAATCAGGGAACCTTAACCTTCTCTGTACGGGATAAAGAGATTAAGATGGATATCGTCACAGAATCACTTGCAGGATTAAAAATCCCTAAAGTAGCATTTCCTAAATTTAAGGATTGGGGAGAGCGTCTCACCTGGATTCTAAAGGAAAACGTACCTGGTGCATTTCCATTTACAGCCGGCGTATTTCCATTCAAACGAAAAGGGGAGGACCCAACCAGGCAATTTGCGGGAGAAGGTACACCAGAACGCACGAATCGTCGTTTTCACTATTTATCAAAAAATGATGAAGCCAAACGATTATCAACCGCTTTCGATTCCGTGACACTGTACGGGGAAGACCCTGCACATCGTCCGGATATATACGGAAAGGTTGGAGAGAGTGGAGTAAACATCTGTACCGTAGAAGATATGAAGAAGTTGTATGCTGGTTTCGATTTAACCAACCCATTAACTTCCGTGTCGATGACGATAAATGGGCCTGCACCAATAATATTGGCTATGTTTTTCAATACGGCCATTGACCAGCAAATTACTAAGTTTAAAGAAGAAAACCAACGTGAGCCAAACGAGGAGGAGTATGACGAGATTAAAACAGCCACACTAGCTGTTGTTCGTGGTACTGTTCAAGCAGATATTTTAAAAGAAGACCAAGGACAAAATACTTGTATCTTCTCGACAGAATTCGCCTTGCGCATGATGGGTGATATTCAACAATATTTTATTGATAAAAATGTACGTAATTACTATTCGGTGTCGATTTCTGGTTATCATATCGCTGAAGCTGGCGCAAATCCGATAACACAGCTTGCGTTTACATTAGCCAATGGGTTTACGTATGTAGAGTATTATTTGAGCAGAGGAATGGATATTAATAAATTTGCACCAAATCTATCGTTCTTTTTCTCCAATGGATTAGATCCTGAATATGCGGTTATCGGTCGTGTAGCTAGACGTATATGGGCAATTACCATGCGGGATAAGTATGGTGCCAATGAACGCAGTCAGAAACTGAAGTATCACATTCAAACATCCGGACGCTCTCTGCATGCACAGGAAATTGACTTTAACGATATCCGTACAACACTGCAGGCGTTGCTGGCCATTCAGGATAATACGAACTCCCTGCACACGAATGCGTATGATGAGGCAATTACGACGCCGACAGAGGACTCCGTTCGTCGGGCCATGGCAATCCAGATGATTATTAACAAGGAATTCGGATTAACTAAAAATGAAAACTCCATGCAAGGTTCATTTATAATCGAGGAATTAACCGATTTAGTGGAGGAAGCAGTACTTAAGGAATTTGAAAAAATGAATGATCGTGGTGGCGTACTTGGAGCAATGGAGCGCCAGTATCAACGAGGTAAAATACAAGAGGAATCACTCTACTATGAAGGAAAGAAACATTCCGGAGAATTACCGCTGGTTGGGGTGAATACGTACTTAAACCCGAATCCACCATCTGAGGATGATATTGACTCTATGGAATTGGCACGTGCAACAACAGAAGAAAAAGAACATCAAATTAATGAAATGAATCAATTTCAGAATGCTAATGAAGACTATGCCGATGCTGCACTCACCCGATTAAAAGAAGTAGCATCCTCCGGCGGAAATATTTTTGAAGAACTGATCGAAACGGTAAAAGTAGCAAGCTTAGGTCAAATAACAAACGCCCTTTACGAAGTAGGCGGCCAATACAGAAGAAATATGTAGTGACGAAAGGCTGAAGTGCCTGCTCAGCCCCGACAAGCTTAAGCAAGCCCTGTTGTAGCGATTTGTGCTACAAAAAGGGATTGACTTAAGACCTCGAGGGGCTAGGCACTGAAGCTAGCCAGTAAGAAAAGCATAGGCGACTGTTCAGCGGCGTATGGAGTGGACTTCTCCGCATGAGATAAAGATGTTGACTTATCGTAAGGAGGAGAAGGAAGTCCACTAGCCGCTAGGAGCCGGAGCTAGCCAGAGAGAAAGGCTGAAGTGCCTGCTCAGCCCCGACAAGCTTAAGCCAAGCCCTGTTGTAGTGATTTGTGCTACAAAAAGGGCTTGACTTAAGACCTCGAGGGGCTAGGCACTGAAGCTAGCCAGGAAGAAAAGCGTAGGCGACTGATCAGCGGCGAACTTAAAGGGTTGGATAATAAAAAAGTTGAGAAATTAAAAGGCTTTTCTCAACTTTTTTATATTATCTCTAGCATAATCGATATCTATTTGTTTATAATGTATGGTATGGTTTAACCTGCAGGAAAAAGGTATAATATAGACAGTAACTTAAGAGGCTGGCTTGACTAACAAACAGAAACTATACACTCAAGCCTTATTATATAAGTAAAGGGAGTGCGTTACGTGAGCTTGAAGAATTACAGCCACGAAGATACAAAAAAAATGTCAATGATTGAATTGGCTCATTTAATCTTACTGGATGAAAAAAAAGCTATTAATTTCAAAGATATCTTTGAAACAATTGCTAAGCTGAAAGAATTTACAGCTAAAGACAAGAGGGAAAATATCTCTCAATGTTACACGGATTTGAACATGGATGGCCGTTTCATAACTATTGGTTCTAATATGTGGGGGTTAAAACGCTGGTACCCTGTTGAAACGATGGATGACGAAGTAAAAGCGCCACCAAAAAAGAAGAAGCCTGTAAAGAAAGCGAAGAAAAAGAAAAAAGAAGAGCTTGATATCGTGGATGAGGATATTGAAGAGCTTTTCGATGAAAGTGATGAAGACGAGTTCGAAGACGATCTGGATGAAGACCTGGATGAGGACTTGGACGAAGACTTAGAAGAAGATGAAGACGAAGATGAAGAGGAAGAAGAAAGCAAAGGAAAAAAGAAGAAATAAAGCTGGCTTGACTTTTTTAAGTTGAATGAGTACAATTCTTATTGGGCTCTTTAAATTTAGACTATCAAAGCGTTTCCCCTATACCATGGGGAAGCGCTTTTATTATTTTTTCAGCAAATTGGTACACAATAAACGAAACATAGGCTGTAAGGCTGGATACAGGGGAATCCGGTAAGATCCGGATAGTCTTAAGAGAAAATATCGTGCTCGTGTAAGGTGTTTCTTAGAGAAGAATCCCTTGTCCTGTGCGTTAGTCGAAGCTATCGAAAGAAAGATAGAATTATTGAAGAAAGAAGGATGTATAATGACCAATTATATTTTTGTTACAGGTGGGGTAGTATCATCATTAGGTAAAGGAATAACGGCTGCTTCGTTAGGGCGTTTATTAAAAAATCGTGGTTTAAAAGTAACGATTCAAAAGTTCGACCCTTACATTAATGTTGATCCCGGGACGATGAGTCCCTATCAGCACGGGGAAGTTTTTGTAACAGAGGATGGCGCAGAAACTGATCTGGATTTAGGGCATTATGAACGATTCATTGATATTAATTTAAATAAATACAGTAATATTACAACAGGTAAAGTGTACTCAAGTGTTATTAGAAAAGAACGACGGGGAGATTATTTAGGTGGGACGGTTCAGGTTATTCCCCACATTACAAATGAAATAAAAGAACAGGTATTCCGTGCAGGAGAAGCAACCAACGCAGATGTGGTTATTACTGAGATTGGTGGTACTGTCGGTGACATCGAATCATTGCCGTTCCTGGAAGCAATCCGTCAAATTAAGAACGATGTTGGAAGAGACCGTGTTATGTATCTACACTGCACACTTGTTCCATATATAAAAGCTGCTGGTGAAATGAAAACAAAGCCTACCCAGCATAGTGTAAAGGAATTACGTTCACTGGGCATTCAGCCTGATGTTATTGTTTTACGTACAGAGCATCCAATCAGTAAAGAAATGAAAGAGAAGATTGGATTGTTTTGTGATATTAATGAAAAAGCAGTTATAGAAATGCGAGATGCAGATACCCTTTACCAGGTGCCGATTTCATTACAAGAACAAAACCTGGATCAATTAACATGTGATCATTTTGGGCTGGATTGTAATGTGGCAGATATGGATGAGTGGAAATCACTTGTAAACAAAGTGCGCAATCTTTCTAAAAAAATCGATATTGGACTCGTCGGGAAGTATGTGGAGTTGCCTGATGCCTATATATCCGTAGTAGAATCCTTGAAGCATGCAGGATTTACGTATGATACAGACATTACAGTTCACTGGATTAACTCCGAAAAATTAGATAAAGATACGATTCAAGAAGAACTTTCCCATGTTGACGGTGTTATCGTACCTGGTGGATTTGGTGATCGAGGAATTGAAGGGAAGATTGAGGCGATTCGCTACGCCCGGGAAAATAACATCCCTTTCTTTGGAATTTGTTTAGGTATGCAGCTGGCAACCGTTGAGTATGCACGTAATGTTCTAGGTCTGGAAGGTGCGCATTCAGCAGAGATAGATCCTGATACACCGCATCCTATCATTGATCTTTTACCAGAACAAAAACATATCTCAGATTTGGGCGGTACACTGCGATTAGGCTTATATCCTTGTAAACTGCAGGATAATACGAAAGCAAAGGCAGCCTATAACGGTGCTGATTTAATTCAAGAAAGACACCGTCACAGGTATGAGTTTAACAATGAATATCGTGAACAAATGGCAGCTAGTGGTTTTATTTTCTCAGGAACAAGTCCTGATGGACGATTAGTGGAAACGATCGAACTTGAAGATCATCCATGGTTTGTTGCCTGCCAATTTCACCCAGAATTTACGTCGCGCCCTACAAATGCCCAATCCCTTTTCCTTGGTTTTATCGGGGCATCAGTCGAGAATCAATCTACAAGTAAATAAACGTTTGATTAAAAAAAATTGTCCAAATGAAGAACGGAGGTTCTTTATTTGGCTTTTTTCATCCTAAAAGCGATATTTTTGGCAGAGATAGAAGGACTTTAGTGGATGAATAGAGAATTAATATAGGTAATAGGGTAGAAACGTGTGGTTGTATGAAGGGGGTAGAGCTCAGTTTATGGGAAAAAAGAAAATACTGGTAGTCGATGATCAACCGGGCATCCGTCTACTGCTGACAGACATACTTATAAGTGAGGGTTTTCAGGTTTCTACAGCAAATACAGGAAAAGAAGCATTAGATAAAATATATTCTAGATCTTTTGATTTATTAATAATTGATTATAATTTACCGATAATTAATGGCATCCAAGTTTTACAACAAATGGAAACAGATAATATACGAACTCCTGCAATACTAATGAGCGGTTTGGCAGAAGATATTATTACCGAAGCAGAAGAGTATACTATGGTAAAAGAGGTACTAGCTAAGCCATTTAATATTCAGGACATTTGTATAAGTGTCAAATCTTTACTTAACTAACACCATTGTTGCGACTTTAAGCTGTAGTTGGTATTCTTATACTGTAGTTAAATTTTTTAAACAGATGAACGTTTCATCTAGAGGAGGATATCGAATGCCATTAGTATCTATGAAGGAAATGCTCGAAAAAGGAAAAGAAAATGGTTATGCAGTTGGTCAATTCAATTTAAACAATATGGAATATGCACAGGCTATTCTCCAGGCAGCGGAAGAGGAAAAGTCTCCGGTTATTCTTGGTGTTTCTGAAGGTGCAGGAAAATATATGGGCGGCTTTAAAGTAGTCGTGGCAATGGTTAAAGCATTGATGGAAGAATACGGAACTACGGTACCCGTAGCGATTCATTTAGATCATGGTTCAAGCTTTGCGAAGTGTGCAGAAGCAATTCATGCTGGATTTACATCAGTTATGATTGATGGATCACATTTCCCTCTGGAGCAAAACATATCCCTTACTCAAAAAGTAGTGGAACTGGCACATCTTCACGGTGTTTCTGTTGAAGCAGAACTGGGCCGCATCGGTGGGCAAGAGGATGATTTAATTGTTGACGATGCAGAAGCAGCATATGCTATCCCATCTGAATGTGAAAAGCTGGTTAATGAAACAAATGTGGATTGTTTTGCACCTGCACTAGGATCTGTTCACGGTCCATATAAAGGTGAACCAAATCTTGGTTTTGATCGTATGGAAGAAGTAATGAACCTTGTTGATGTTCCTTTAGTATTGCATGGTGGTACAGGGATTCCTACAAAGGATATTCAACGTGCGATCTCTTTGGGTACTTCCAAAATCAATGTGAATACAGAGAGTCAAATTGCACAGGCAAAAGCAGTTCGGGAAGTGCTCAATGAAAAACCGGACATTTATGATCCACGTAAATACTTAGGACCTGGTACAGAGGCAATTAAGGCTACTGTCAAGGGGAAAATGAAAGAATTTGGTTCTTCCCAACAAGCGTAATTCAATATGGATATTTTAACAAAGAAAGGAAGTTTACATTAATGAAGTTTTTTATTGATACTGCAAACATTGAAGAGATTCGTACGGCTAATGCACTTGGAATATTAGCTGGAGTAACCACAAATCCAAGCTTAGTTGCAAAAGAAGGCGTATCTTTTCATGACCGCCTGCGTGAAATAACAGAAGAAGTATCAGGTTCTGTGAGTGCTGAGGTTATTGCTGAAGATGCAGAAGGTATGATCAGTGAAGGAAAAGAACTTGCTGCAATAGCTCCTAACATTACAGTAAAAGTTCCCATGACACTGGAAGGTTTAAAGGCAGTAAAAGAATTAAGTGATCTTAACATTAAAACAAATGTTACGTTAATTTTTAATGCTAACCAAGCATTGCTTGCAGCGCGTGCGGGTGCATCCTATGTATCGCCGTTCTTAGGCAGGTTGGATGATATTGGGCACGACGGAATGAATTTAATTGCTACCATTGCAGAAATCTTCGACCGTCATGATATCCACTCAGAAATTATAGCTGCATCTATCAGACATCCTTTGCATGTAATTGATGCAGCATTAAATGGTGCTCACATTGCAACAATTCCAATGAAGGTAATTGAGCAGCTTGTGAAGCATCCATTAACTGATCAAGGAATTGAAAAGTTCCTGGCTGACTGGAATAAACAAAAATAATTACATGAATTTGGAAGAAATGTATAAACTAAGCCAAAGGCGATAGGGCTATTCAGCAACGAGAAGCATAGGCAGGGGAAACAGATGAGGACATGCTTTTCACAGGCGCCGGCATTAGTACGACCAGTACGTTAAAAAGTGGGGTTTTCCAAATGCAAAAAATGTTAGTTGAAGGCGGTCATTTATTACAAGGTAAAGTACGGATCAGTGGAGCCAAAAACAGCGCTGTAGCCTTATTACCAGCGGCAATATTGGCTGATTCTGAAGTAACGATTGAGGGGCTTCCAGAAATTTCGGATGTATATACACTGGGTGACCTGCTGGAAGAAATTGGCGGAAATGTTTCCTGGGATGGGCAAACAGTCCATATTAACCCAGAAGAAATGATCTCCATGCCATTACCTAATGGAAAAGTGAAGAAGCTTCGTGCATCTTATTACTTTATGGGTGCAATGTTAGGAAAGTTCAACAAAGCTGTTATCGGCCTTCCTGGAGGTTGTTTTCTGGGTCCTCGCCCAATTGATCAGCATATTAAAGGTTTTGAAGCACTTGGTGCCGAGGTTACGAACGAACAAGGTGCGATTTATCTGCGGGCCAAAGAGCTTAGAGGTGCAAGGATCTATTTAGATGTTGTGAGTGTAGGTGCAACCATTAATATTATGCTCGCAGCAGTAAAGGCCAAAGGGAAAACTGTCATTGAAAATGCTGCTAAAGAGCCAGAGATCATTGATGTAGCAACATTACTTACAAATATGGGCGCTAAAATAAAAGGCGTGGGGACAGATGTTATCCGAATTGAAGGAGTCACTTCCCTGCATGGCTGTACACACACAATTATTCCGGATCGAATTGAGGCTGGTACGTATGCAATTGCAGCTGCCGCACAAGGAAAAGAAGTAATAATTGATAATGTGATTTCACAGCATCTGGAGTCACTACTGGCCAAAATGCGTGAAATGGGTGTTTTTATTGAGGAAAGCGATGAACAGTTACTGATCATACCTAAAAATCCGTTGAAAAGTGTAGATATTAAGACACTGGTATATCCAGGCTTTCCAACAGATCTCCAACAGCCTTTCACTACTCTTTTAACAAAAGCTGTAAATACAGGAGTGGTATCAGATACAATTTATGCTGCTAGATTAAAGCATATTGACGAACTAAGGCGTATGAATGCTATAATAAAAGTGGAAGGCGGATCAGTAATTGTATCCGGCCCTGTTCAACTGGAGGGAGCACGAGTAAAGGCAAGCGACCTTCGAGCAGGAGCATCACTTATTATAGCTGGTTTAATGGCTAAAGGAATTACAGAAATAACTGGACTTGAACATATCGACAGAGGTTATGAAAAAATTACAGAGAAATTAACCAACCTCGGTGCGAACGTCTGGCGAGAAGAGATGACAGAGAACGAAATAAGTCAATTTCAGAATTCTTAGTCCATGAGCGGGTTGGCTCTATATCCCGCTCCTCCTTTCAAAAAATAAATACTCCTTTTGGGATGAGGATATTTTATAAAAAAAGGGAGAGATTTACATGGAAAGAAGTCTAACAATGGAATTAGTTCGCGTAACTGAGGCAGCAGCATTATCATCAGCCCGCTGGATGGGTAGAGGGAATAAAGAAGAAGCAGATGAAGCTGCAACATCAGCAATGCGTGATGTTTTTGATACAATTCCAATGCAAGGAACAGTAGTTATTGGCGAAGGTGAAATGGACGAAGCACCCATGTTATACATAGGTGAGAAGCTTGGTACAGGTAATGGACCAGGGGTAGACGTAGCCGTTGATCCGCTGGAAGGTACCAGCATCGTTGCTCAAGGCACATGGAATGCATTAGCCGTTATTGCCATTGCTGATGAAAAGACCCTTTTGCATGCACCAGATATGTATATGCAGAAAATTGCTGTTGGACCTGAAGCGGTAGGTAAGATTGATATCAATGCTACAACACTTGAGAATTTGCAGGCTGTAGCAAAAGCAAAAAATAAAGCGATAGAAGACGTAGTGGCAGTTGTACTGGATCGTCCACGTCACACAACATTAATTGAAGAAATCCGTGAAGCCGGTGCACGTATTAAATTGATTCCTGATGGCGACGTAGCTGGTGCAATTAATACTGCATTTGATGATACAGGTGTGGACATATTGTTTGGCATCGGGGGCGCTCCTGAGGGAGTTATCTCAGCGGTTGCTCTAAAATGCCTGGGCGGAGAAATCCAAGGCAAGCTGATTCCATCAAATGACGAAGAAATAAAACGTTGTAAAAAAATGGGTATAGCTGATATGAATAAGGTATTTTACATGGATGACTTTTGCAGTGGCGATGATGCGATATTTGCTGCATCCGGCGTAACTGATGGTGAACTTCTCAAAGGGGTTCAGTTTAAAGGTCATAAGGCGACAACCCAAACTGTAGTTATGCGTGCTAAAAGCGGCACCGTCCGTTTTATCGATGGAGAGCACAGTCTCAAGTTAAAGCCAAACCTCGTATTTAAACCATAACAGCGTATGAAAAGGTCATAATTGGTTAAAGATGAAAATAATTGCTTTCCTAAAAAACAAAAGCGATTCGATGTTGATTTATCGTAAGAGCAGAAGGAAGTCCACTAGTCGTTGGTCGCTGGTCGATGGAAACATCACATTATTGAAAAGGGAGATCAGCTTTTTCTTCCTGCGATGTATCTGTTGATGTAGCTTTCCCTGTCCTGTCCGTCGGGGCTGGGCGCAGCTGACAGTGTAGCTTATAAATAAACAGTATAAAATATATACTTACTTTCCTAAAGAAAAGAAGAAGGGAAGCCATTTACAAACTTGGCTTCCTTTTCTATTAAACATTTATATAAAAGTATATAAAAAGTAAAAATAGAGTTGAATATTACTAATCAAAAGAGTAATATGGTATATGCTTAACACAGAATGATTAACACAACTTCTATTCTAGCTTCTAACATATCTTCATTTCTACAAGGACAGACCTTCCATTAAGAAGTGAAATAACTTATCATAATAATGATCATATTAGCGATAAGCTAGCTGATCTTTAAGATGTAAAAACAAATAAGCGTGGTGATTCTATTGGCAGCATTAACAATCTCTCATTTGGAAACATTAACATTGAAGGAAATCTATACTTTAGCGAGAGAGTACAAAGTTTCTTATTATGCAAAACTGACAAAAAGAGAACTTATTTTTTCAATTTTAAAAGCACAAGCAGAAAAAGATGGCTATTTATTCATGGATGGAGTCTTAGAAATAATCCCTTCGGAAGGTTTTGGTTTTTTACGTCCGATTAACTACTCCCCAAGCGCGGAAGATATTTATATTTCCGCATCCCAAATTCGCCGATTTGATCTGCGAAATGGAGACAAGGTGTCTGGAAAAGTTCGTCCGCCTAAAGAAAATGAACGATATTATGGTCTGCTGCACGTAGATGCAGTCAATGGGGATGACCCGGAGACCGCTAAAGAGCGTGTTCATTTTCCAGCATTAACAGCACTATATCCAGACAGACTAATGAAGCTAGAAGACGAAAGTGAAACAAATACATTATCAACAAGAATTATAGATTTGATGACACCAGTTGGCTTTGGGCAGCGTGGATTAATTGTTGCCCCGCCCAAGGCTGGTAAAACAATGCTGTTAAAAGATATTGCTAACAGTATTTCGAAAAACCATCCAGAAGCAAAATTAATCATTCTGCTGGTTGATGAACGTCCAGAGGAAGTTACAGATATTGAACGATCTGTACATCCCGATGTTGACGTTGTAAGTTCAACGTTCGACGAGGTACCGGAAAGCCATATTAAAGTTTCAGAGTTAGTACTGGAAAGAGCGATGCGTTTAGTTGAACATAAACGGGATGTCATCATTCTGATGGACAGTATTACAAGGTTAGCACGTGCCTATAACTTGGTTATACCTCCAAGTGGCCGTACATTATCAGGTGGTATTGACCCAGCAGCATTCCATCGGCCAAAACGTTTCTTTGGTGCAGCTAGAAACATCGAGGAAGGTGGCAGTTTTACAATTTTGGCCACTGCACTTGTTGATACAGGATCCCGCATGGATGATGTTATTTATGAGGAATTCAAAGGTACTGGTAACATGGAACTGCATCTGGATCGTAATCTGGCAGAACGTCGAATCTTCCCGGCAATTGATATTTTACGCTCCGGGACTCGTAAAGAAGAATTGTTGGTGGAAAAAAATCATCTTGATAAAATTTGGGCCATTCGTAAAACAATGCAGGATTCCAATAATTTCCTTGAGCGCTTTATGAAACGCTTGAAGGCATCCAAAAATAACAGTGAGTTTTTCCAATTAATGGATGAGGAAATGAAGCGCCGTGGTACAAAGAGTTAATTCATAGCAATATTTTTTAAATCGAGGCTATTGCATTCGAAACATGAGACTGTTATAATCTTTCTATGTGAGTTTTAATAAGGTATTGCACCTATGACGGCTCTTGTAATAAACTCTGTTTCTAAAGGACTCAGGGCAAAAAGGAGTGGAAAGAACATGAAAAAGGATATTCATCCAAGTTACAGAAAAGTAGTATTTCTTGATACAAGCTCAGACTTTAAATTCTTGAGTGGTTCAACACAAAACTCAGAAGAAACAATTGAGTGGAAAGATGGTAACTCGTACCCATTAATCCGTGTTGAGATCAGCTCAGATTCTCACCCTTTCTACACAGGTAAACAAAAAGCTGACAAAGTTGGCGGACGTGTAGACCGATTCAAGAAAAAATACGATATGAAATAAAAGGCTGAAGCGACTGTTAAGAAGCGGACGCATAAGCAAGGGACCGCAGAACGCCTGTTTTTGGCGTTTGAAGTGTCAATTGCTTATGACGGCAGCTTTTAGGAGCTGAAGCTGGATTATAAAAGGCTGAAGCGACTGCTTGAAGTAGTCGAATAAACCTATTAGAAAAAACAGGCAAATTGTCTATACTTTGCCTGTTTTTTTATTTTTAAAATAGTAATAAATCAGGTTAATAATTGTAGTTTTAGTGGTAAACTAACCTATATACATAGAAAACAATGTGGAAGGGAGCACCCTGTTCATGTATGTAATGAAGCAAAGTGGTTGGGTAGAAGTGATTTGCGGCAGCATGTTCTCCGGGAAATCAGAAGAACTGATCCGCCGTGTTCGCAGAGCAACCTATGGCAATTTATCTGTACGTGTTTTTAAACCGGCAATCGATAATAGATATGATAAAGAATCCGTTGTATCCCATAACGGGAGTTCAACAATTGCCCGCCCTGTAGCAAGTTCAAATGAAATCCTCGAACATATCGAAAAAAATATAGATATCATCGGAATAGATGAAGTGCAATTTTTCGATGGAAATATTGTTGATGTTGCGGACGATTTGGCAAATCAGGGAATCCGTGTAATTGCAGCTGGTCTGGATACAGACTTCCGCGGGGAGCCATTCGGACCAGTTCCTGAGCTGATGGCGCTCAGTGAATCTGTAACCAAACTCAACGCTATCTGTCCCGTCTGCGGCTCGCCAGCCAGCAGAACACAACGTCTGATTAACGGCAAGCCAGCATCCTATGATGATCCCATCATACTTGTCGGTGCCTCCGAGTCCTATGAACCAAGATGCCGGCATCACCATGAGGTACCAAACAAACCCAACAGCCAATCAGTTAAAGGGTTATCCAATAGCATTTAAAAAGAGCGCCTATGGTGCTCTTTTTTGTGTGGTTGAGTTGTGATCGAGTTGTGGCGCGAGGGGTGAAACCGCTTGTAAATAGCTGAACGCGGAATAAACTGCAATTATCGCTGAATCCCGAGGGTTGAACGCGGGATAAACGTATGGGAACGCTGAAATAACCTCCTCAACGCTGGATAAACCTCTCCCATCGCTGAATCCTTCCACAGCAAAGGTATATCATCATTGGGAAGCTACCTAGGCGTAGTACCAGAGCAGATGCCGAACTTTTTGCGTGATCGTGTTGGAACGCGAGGGGTGAAACCGCTTGTAAATAGCTGAACGCGGAATAAACTGCAATTATCGCTGAATCCCGATGGTTGAACGCGGGATAAACGTATGGGAACGCTGAAATAATCTTCCCCAACGCTGGAAAAACCTCTTCCATCGCTGAATCCTTCCACAGCAAAGGTATATAAATATTGAAAAATCATCATTGGGAAGCTACCTAGGCTAGTACCAGTAACACTGATGTCGAACTTTTTGCGTGGTTGAGTTGTGACGCGAGGGGATAACCCGCTTGAAAATAGCTGAACGCGGAATAAATTGCAATTATCGCTGAATCCCGAGGGTGAACGCGGGATAAACGTATGGGAACGCTGAAATAACCTCCTCAATGCTGGAAAAACCTCTTCCAACGCTGAATCCGCCCACAGCAAACTTAAATAAATAATATAAAATAAAGGGGAAACTGCCATTTCTGTTGAATTACTATACGTATAAAATAAAATGAAGGTTGTGATAGGTACTATGATTCTTAAACAACATGACAAATTGTTAGAAGTATTACAATTGGAAGCTCTGGATAATAGATTAGAGATCTTCCATCCCAAAAAGGAACTTGTGCAACATGCTTTTAAAATAAAAAAGACGGAAGTTAGAGGTGAGAAAGAGGTAGATTATCCCCTTCATTTTTTAGATGATCAGCACTATATCATTCTTCATAACTTAAGGCTGACCGACGAAAGTGGATATTTTCAAATAGATACATTGATCCTCACAAAAAATTTCATACTGATCCTGGAGGTTAAAAATTGGTACGGTACACTGTTGTTTTCTGAGGATGGACAAGTGATTCGCATTGGTGACGATCAAAAGGAAGAAGGTTTTCCAGACCCCGTCGTTCAGGCAAGAATACAACAATATCGTCTCCAAAAGTGGTTAAGAAAATGCGATATACCCATCGTCCCCATTGATTTCTTCGTAGTAATCAGCTTCCCCAGTACTATTATTAAACCCCTCAATCCAAACAATAAAATCCCCAAAGAAGTTATTCATAACAATCATTTGTTCTTTAGAATTCAGGATTTAGATCAAATATATACACAATCAATTTTAAAAAAGACAGTACTGATGAATTTAGCTAAAAACTTAATTGACTCACATACACCCCCTAAAGCAGATATATTGAAAAAGTATAGTATAAGTAAAAGTGACCTAATTAAAGGTGTTATTTGTCCGAAATGCTCTTCAACTCGTATGGTAAGAGAGAAGAGGAAGTGGCTATGTAAAACATGTAATTACACGTCAGTAACTGCACACGCAGGGGCTCTAAATGAATATAAATTGCTTGTAGGAGATATGATATCCAATCGGGAAACTCGAGAATTTTTGCAGGTAAACTCCCCAGATGTTGCGCGAAGACTATTAAAAATGGAAAAGTTCCAATCCGTTGGTAACACAAAAGGCAAGTTGTATAAGCTGCATTTCAGCAATTACCAGGTGAACGCGGAATAAACGAGCTAAAGCGCTGAATGAGCACCGGTTACCGTAGGTTGAACAATCCCAAACGCTGAATTAATCTATCGGACGCGGAATAAATGAGGCTGACTGCTGAAATCGAAGAGGCCGTGCTCCCCTTGAAAGGTGGCGACATCTTCGCAAGATGGCGCTCCCCCGCGGCGCCCCTCAATCCCACACAACCGAAATAACTTTGACCTCACCCCGTGAGTATATTATAATTATACTGTTAATCAGAAAGAGGTGGCCGTGATGTTAGATCGTTTACAATCATTGGAAAATCGATATAATAAATTGAATGAAATGCTCAGTGACCCTGAAATTATAAATGATACAACTAAATTACGTGATTATTCAAAGGAACAGTCTGGCCTGGAAGATGTTGTGCAGGCTTACCGTGAATATAAAGAAGTAAGTTCTCAGTTGAAAGATGCTAAAGAAATGCTTGAAGATAGTCTGGATGATGAGATGCATGAGATGGTAAAAGCAGAAATTGCTGAGCTTGTAGGAAACAAGACTGATCTGGAAGAGAAAATGAAGGTTCTTCTTCTTCCAAAAGATCCGAATGATGATAAGAACGTATTTATGGAGATCCGTGGAGCTGCTGGTGGTGATGAGGCAGCATTATTTGCTGGTGATTTATACCGTATGTACACCCGTTTTGCTGAAGCGCATGGCTGGAAAACGGAGGTAATGGAAGCACACTCTACTGGAGTTGGTGGTTATAAAGAAATCATTTTTATGATAAATGGGAATGGAGCCTATTCGAAATTGAAATATGAAAATGGGGCCCATCGTGTGCAGCGTGTACCTGAAACAGAATCAGGTGGTAGAATCCATACGTCTACCGCTACAGTGGCAGTACTGGCCGAAGCAGAAGAGGTAGAAATCGATATTCATGAAAAAGATATCCGTGTAGATACTTTTGCATCCAGTGGTCCTGGTGGACAAAGTGTTAATACAACTATGTCGGCGGTTCGCCTAACGCATGAACCAACAGGTGTTGTTGTATCTATTCAGGATGAAAAATCTCAAATTAAAAACAAGGAAAAAGCGATGAAGATTCTCCGTGCGCGTATTTATGATAAAATCCAGCAGGAGACACAAGCTGAAATTGATGCAGATAGAAAGTCTGCAGTTGGTACAGGGGACCGTTCAGAACGGATCCGCACTTATAATTTCCCGCAAAACCGGGTAACAGATCACCGTATTGGGTTAACGATTCAGAAGCTGGATCAAATTCTTCAGGGGAAAATGGATGATTTTGTGGATGCCCTGAGTATAGAAGAACAAACGAAGAAGCTTGAACAAATAGGTGAATAATATGACAACTACAAAACAATACGAAGTCCTTCAATGGGCTTCTCTTTTTTTAGAAAAACATAATCGGGAAGCACGAGTAGCTGAAATTCTCCTTCAGCACTTTTTGGGGGTGTCCCGTACTAACTATTACATGGGAATGCGGGAGGTGATCCCGGAAAGGATTATTATTCCGTATAAAGAAGCAATTAGAAAACATGCGGAGACAGGGGTGCCAGTACAACATCTCATTGGGAAGGAATCGTTTTACGGCCGTGAATTTTCCGTCAATGAACATGTACTTGTCCCAAGACCGGAAACCGAAGAACTTGTTCAGTATGTTATCCAGGCTGTCCAGCAATCAAAGCCAAGCGAACCTGTGAGCCTGGTGGATATTGGTACAGGAAGCGGTGTGATAGCCATAAGTCTGGCACTTGAACTGCCGAACGCCACGGTTTATGCTACTGACATCTCCGTGCAGGCATTGAGTGTCGCTAAAAATAATGCAGCAGACCTTCAAGCCGATATCAATTTTCACCAAGGGGATTTTTTACAGCCATTGATCGACAAAAATATTCAAGCAGATGTCGTTGTCTCAAACCCTCCATATATTCCAAGAACAGAAGAAATAGCGTTATCAGATACAGTGAAAAATTTCGATCCGGAGCTTGCCCTTTTTGCCGATGATGATGGATTAGCAGCATATAAGAAAATCATAATCCAATCACAAAAAGTAGTAAAACCGAACACCATCTTAGCTTTTGAAATTGGTCATCAGCAAAGTGAGTCAGTCACTTCATTAATCAAGACTGCCTTTCCAAACAGCAGGGTGAAAACAATTCAGGATATTAACGGTAAAGACCGAATTGTAGCAGCAGAGCTTTAAAGGAATAACCGATTTCTTGAGCTATCGGGCTGGAAAAGCCTTGCGTTTTTTCCCCCGTAAAAGTTCTAACGTATTGGACTATAATGTAACCCATCCAATTAATTGTGGCTAACTTAAAACTATTTTTATAGAATACTAGTTTAAAATCAGAACCGCCTGACTATACTGTTGATAAATCAGTTTGAGGGGGAAGTCATGATGAAGAAACTAGTATTTTTTGCATTTATATTTATAATTATTTTTATTACATTTCCTAAACAGGGAATTAGTCAGACGACTGATTCTTTTGAAGAATATCAGGTAATACCGGATGATGCGATTCGATTGCGAATCCTTGCAAACAGTGACAATGAGGCTGATCAGGACCTTAAGCGCTTGGTCCGGGATCGTGTGAACGAGGAAATAACAGACTGGGTCGAGCACATTACTGATATTGAAGAGGCTCGTAGATTAATAGAGTTACGTATACCAGAGATCGAAGCTATTGTGGAAGCTGTGATTAAAGAAGAAGGAAATGATAATGAGGTTGGAATTGAATATGACCGTAATGTCGCATTTCCAACCAAGCTGTATGGCTCATTTTTATACCCGGCTGGAGAGTACGAGGCAGTCTTAATTACAATTGGTGAAGGCAAAGGCGCCAATTGGTGGTGTGTATTGTTCCCGCCTTTATGTTTCCTGGATTTCTCCAACGGAACAAGTGTAGCTGCTGTAGATACAGAAGAAGTTGAAGAAGAGGAATCAGCAGAGGTGAAGTTTTTTCTTTTTGAATGGTTTGGTTGGTCATAAACTCTTAAATAAATGCATAGAATAAAGTAATAGAAGGTAACCTACTAAAATAATAATAGAGGTGAATAAAATGAAGCTGATTCCGGCAATCCAAGCTACAGAAGAACAGATCAATTCTTTCTTAAAGAACAACGATAATGTTAATAAACATAGCCTGATTGAAAAAGGATACGTAGTTGAAATTAATCAAAAGATAGAGGGTTGTTTTATTTTAGAAGCAATGGAAGAAGGAGTGTACTGGTTAAAGCAGCTTTATATCACAAAATCAGAAGCGGCTAAGCTGCCAATTTTATTAGAATCAATACTGACCTTAGCCAAACAGCAGCAAGCTAAACTAATCTATGTGCACAGTCATCAACCCGTAGTGGATATTTTATTGGAAGCGCTGCAATTTCATCCACAGAAAGAAAGAGTTTTCGTGGATAAGTACGATGTGAACGAAGGTAGTTGGTGGTCTTACAGCGTTTCATAGTAGATATGCACATTATCCACAATCGATTGTTAGTAACTTGTTGGGGAATTGTTAATAAAATAATTTTCCTGTGTGTAAGTCTTTTGTTCTGTCTTGTTAATTACGTTAAATCAATAAGTCCCTGTGGATAAGGTTATCCACAGGGACTTTGTGCAGAGAAAAGAAATTTTTTGGCTGAATTCACCCGCGATGCGTGGGCGCAGTCCGTACGTCCCTAAACGGGCACTTGCGCCTTTGTTCTTGTACGCAATTTTTGCGAAATACGCACCATTCTACTACTATAATTATATAAGGTAGAAAAGAGGTACTGCAATGATGGATACAAAACACTGGAATCTAACGAATACGGATAAGACATATAGTAAGCAGGCAATGCAAGAAGCAGCAGAGCTGTTAAAGAATGGGTATACTGTAGCCTTCCCAACAGAAACTGTTTACGGTTTGGGAGCTGATGCAACAAATGAAGCAGCAGTTGCTGGAATTTTTCAAGCAAAAGGTCGTCCACAGGATAATCCACTAATCGCCCATGTAGCCAATAAACAGCAGCTGATACAGCTGGTAATGGAGTTATCCCCATATGTGGAAAACTTAATTGATGCCTTTACACCAGGACCATTAACATTCGTCCTTCCAAGTAATGGAACTTGTGCACGAAATGTTACAGCTGGATTATCAACTATAGCAGTTAGAATCCCTGATCATCCAGTTGCGCAGCAGTTATTAACAAATTGTGCTATTCCGATAGCTGCACCGAGCGCTAATATCTCTGGAAAACCAAGCCCAACAGTAGCAGGTCACGTATGGAATGATTTAAATGGAAGAATTGCGGGCATATTGGACGGCGGTCCTACTGGTGTTGGACTGGAATCAACTGTAATAGATTGTACACAGGAAATCCCAGTTATTCTCCGCCCGGGCGGTGTAACCAAAGAACAGTTGGAAGAGGTGGTTGGAACTGTAATGATGGATCCAGCCTTGGCCGACCAGAAGGAACAACCGAAATCCCCAGGGATGAAATATACACATTATTCACCGGAAGTACCCTTGTGGTTGGTGGACGGTTCAGCTCAAGGAATTCAGGAAATGATTAATCAAGAACAGAAGCGCGGCCTCCGTATTGGTATCCTGGCAAGTGTGAAAACAGCGCGGGTTCTTAAAGCAGATGAAATCATACCGCTTGGAGAAACAATGAGGGAAATAGCTGCCAATCTGTACGAAGCATTACGAACCTTCAAGCAAGGTGAAGTAGATATTATTATATGTGAAGCATTCCCAGAAGAAGGTATCGGACAAGCTGTAATGAATCGACTGAAAAAAGCTGCAAGCACCCATTTGACACTTTAATTTAATAAAGCTGAAAACAGGTATTCATATTCATTCCCGGACAGGCATATATTCTATAAGCATGTCCGGGGAGGGTGATGGATGTCTGGTTATGTTGGTGAATTTATATCATTATTATTTTTGGCAATTGCTCTTGGGCTGGATGCCTTTTCTGTAAGTCTTGGGTTAGGGATGCAACGAATGCGCTTGAAGCGCGTTGCGATTATCGGTCTTACCATTGGCTTATTTCATTTAATTATGCCGTTTATTGGGATAGTTTTAGGACAGGTCATTTCAGGCAAGATTGGTCATCTCACAACATTAGTAGGTGGCATGCTATTAATTGGAATTGGATCCCAAATGCTCTTTTCCTCGTTTAATTACAAATCCATGAAAATAATTCAGCCAATCGGAGCCGGGTTATTCTTATTGGCTTTCAGTGTAAGTATCGATGGGTTCTCTGTTGGCTTGGGATTAGGAATCTCCGGGGTAAAAACAGCCCTTGCTTTATTTTTGTTTGCTGTAGTAAGTACCCTTCTGGCATGGGCTGGTATGTTTATCGGAAGAAAAGTACATGGCTTATTAGGGGCATACAGTGAAATTCTGGGTGGCAGCATTTTAATAGCCTTTGGTCTGACAATTGTATTTGGATGATAAGGCAGCTTCACATGAAAAGTGATTTCCCTTTCACAGAGAAAATCACTTTTTTTTATGCTGGAAGGCAGCCTTATTTTATTTCGAAAACAACCTTTATTCAGGGGAACGAGAAGACTCGAAGTATTTTATAAAAGATAAGATTCTCATGTCACAGTGGAAGAACTACAAACTACGCCGCTACAAAGTGGCAACGTCGACCCACCCGCGATGTGTGAGGGCAGTGCATACGGTGATAAACAGGCGCCCCGCACTTTTGTTAGAGAAGAGTGCCGTTAAATCAGACTAATTAATCTGACAATGTTCTGCATTATATGATATATTTGAGTAGAGATTAATATTGGAGGTACACCGATGAAGATTTTGTTTATCTGTACGGGAAATACGTGTCGAAGCCCAATGGCTGAAGCATTAGTTGTAAATAAAATACCTGATGTGGAGGTGAAGTCCGCAGGGATATTTGCTGGAGAAAATCAGCGGGCTAATAAACATACTATAGAGGTATTAAAGCAGCGCCAGATTCGAATGAATCACAAGTCTCAGCCGGTGACTGATACATTGTTGCATTGGGCAGATATCGTTTTAACCATGACTACACAGCATAAACAATCGCTGATTATGGAATACCCGAATTTTCAGGAGAAATACTTCACGCTGAAGGAATATGTTTCCGACGCTGATAAAAAGGTATGGGATGAATTAAAACAGACCTATGCCAATTATGAAGAAAAAAGATCACTATTTATCCAGGAGAACCAACACAAGCTTGATAGTAACCGTCTGGACAAGGAACTCAAAGAATATATGAAGGAGGACCTGGAAAAGATTAAGCGACTGGAGGCAAATCTGATTAACTATGATATATCAGATCCATTTGGTGGTGACCTGAGAATATACAAGGAAACGCTTGATGAAATGGAAAAGTACGTTGATTTATTACAAAGTAAAATAAATGAATAATCGGAGGAAAGGGAATGGGGAAGAAGAAGTACCGTTTTAGTCTGCGGGTAAAGTTAGTGCTATTTGTTACAATTTTAGCAATAATTACATATTCTGTTAGTGCGTTTTTTCTCTACTTTATTTTTAATTATATTCAGTCTTTTTGGCAGGTTTCCGAGCAAGCCTTTACGATTGTCACATTATTTCTGGGAATTTCCTGGACTGGAGCGTTGGCTTTTTTTGCAGCACGTATGATTACCAAACCACTGGAGAAGTTAGAATATGTTGCTTCACAAGCAGCGAATGGTAATTTAAATCAAACCATTGAAATCCCTAAATCCGATGATGAAATTCGTTCTTTATCCATTGGGTTCGATACCATGCTTAAAAATTTAACGAATATGGTGCATAATATAGACAAGCACTTCGATAATACAAATAACTCGGTCATTCAAATGAAAGAAGCATCAAGCCAGGCTGCCCAGCATTCCGTCTTAATCGGTGCGTCAATCGATGAAATCTCAAAAGGCGCAGAAAGCTCGTCAGAGGCAGTGCAGCATACCGCTGAATCTGTTGAAATAGCAACAGGGCTTGCTGGTGAAGTGCAGGAAAAAGCAGTGCAATCAAAAGAGATGTCCACAAAGATGCTCGTTACGTTAACGAACAGCAAGAATGTGGTAAACCAATTAGTAAAGGGTATTCAAAAGCTGGCAGATGAACAAGAGATATCCTTAAAGGATGTCGATCATTTAAAGCAGAACGCACAGCAGGTCGAGACAATTATTTCTATGGTTGGGGATATTGCTGAACAGACAAATCTGCTTGCACTAAATGCATCCATTGAAGCAGCTCGTGCTGGAGAACATGGCAGAGGGTTCGCCGTGGTTGCAGAGGAAATCCGTAAATTGGCTGATCAGAGTGCTCAGGCAGTTCAGCGAATCTCTGGTTTAATCACAGCAATTCAAGAGGATGTAGCACGAGTTGTTGAGAAAATAAATGAAAATGTTGTCTATGCCAAAAAGGAAGCAGAACATGGCGCCAATACGAATATTGCAATTGAGCAAATGTCGGGTACAGTAATGGAGGTTGCTGCTGGAATTGGTACGATAGAGAACTTAGTTAATAAGCAGTTGAAATCGATCCAGGATACGGTGAGACAATCACAAGAGGTTGCAGCCATTGCAGAGGAAACATCTGCTGGTTCAGAAGAGGTTAACGCCTCAATCCAAGAACAGGCAGCTACAATTGAAAGAGTCGATATTCTGGCACACGGGCTGGAGGAACAAGCAAAAAGCTTAAATAAACAAATCAATCAATTTAATGTTTCATAAAACCATCTTAGAAAGGAGCAATACATGATGAGAGTTTTAATTACAGGAGACCATGCGGGCATGACTGTCCGAAATGAAGTAAAGAATTTATTAGAAGAAATGGGCATTGAACACGAAGACGCGGGGTGCAGCTGCGAGACATCCGTGGATTATCCGGATTACGCACTGCCAGCTGCTAAGCGTATTGCGAGCGGTGAATTTGACCGTGGAATATTTATTTGCGGGACGGGCATTGGTATGTCAATTGCTGCGAATAAAGTAAAAGGAATCCGTTGTGCCTTAACACATGATGTATACAGTGCAAAACTGACAAGACAGCATAACGATTCAAATGTACTGGCTATGGGAGAGCGGGTTGTTGGTCCAGGATTGGCTCGTGAAGTAGCAAAAGTATGGCTGGAAACAGAATTTGATGGAGGCCGTCATGCGAACCGTATAGGGAAAATTACTTCATATGAAGATCAGTAACAAGCAGCAGGGCAGGCAATTATAAACGAGTCTGCCTTAGATTCTATTATGGCAGGTGAATGTTTTATGGTAGACTTTAAGGAGAAAGTACAACAGGATATGGAAGCTGTCGTAACAGAATGGGTCACGAATGATTTTTTAAAAAAAGGCGATCTCTTTGTACTAGGTTGTTCTACTAGTGAGGTTGCTGGGGAAAACATCGGAACCTCCGGCAGTATGGATGTTGCTGCCATCATTTTTAATGCATTAAAAAAGCTGCAACTGAAAAAAGATGTTCATCTCGTCTTTCAGTGCTGTGAGCATTTGAACAGGGCTTTAGTTATGGAAAAAGAAACACTCGAAGCCTATCATCTCGATGAAGTATCCGTCGTTCCCGTTCCTTCGGCAGGTGGTTCAATGGCATCCTATGCTTATAGGAATATGAAAAATCCTGTAGTTGTTGAAACAGTAAAGGCTCATGCCGGTATGGATATTGGAGAAACCATGATTGGTATGCAGTTAAAGCATGTAGCCGTTCCATTACGTTTTAAACAGCGTTTTGTCGGAAATGCTCGTGTTGCTGCAGCACGTACGCGCCCTAAACTGATTGGCGGGCAGCGTGCAAGCTATGATAGCACGAAGGCTAATAGTAGTTGTAAATAAAACAATAAATATACATAGGAGGCTTTTAACATGGAACACATAAAACAAGCAGACAATGAACTATATGAAGCAATACAAGCGGAGAAGAAACGCCAGCAGGATAAGATTGAGTTGATCGCATCAGAAAACTTTGTATCCGAAGCAGTTATGGAAGCAATGGGCTCTGTACTGACGAATAAATATGCAGAAGGATATCCGGGAAAAAGATATTATGGCGGTTGTGAGCATGTCGATGTTGCAGAAGATCTGGCTCGTGACCGTGCGAAGGAGCTCTTTGGTGCAGAACATGCGAATGTTCAACCACACTCAGGTGCACAGGCAAACATGGCAGTGTATTTTACTATATTGGAACCAGGTGATACCGTATTAGGAATGAATCTTAATCATGGCGGTCACTTGACACATGGCAGCCCTGTGAATTTCAGTGGTACATTGTATAACTTTGTTGATTACGGTGTGGAAAAAGAAACGGAACAGCTTGACTATGATGTTGTGCTTGCAAAGGCAAAAGAAGTGCAGCCAAAACTGATTGTTGCTGGTGCGAGTGCTTATTCGCGTATTATTGATTTTGCTAAATTCCGCGAGATTGCAGACGCTGTTGGGGCGTACCTGATGGTAGACATGGCGCATATTGCTGGACTGGTAGCAAGCGGACTTCATCCAAATCCAGTACCATATGCTGACTTTGTTACAACGACAACGCATAAAACATTACGTGGCCCACGTGGCGGAATGATCTTATGTAAAGAGGAATATGCGAAAAAAATTGATAAGTCTGTTTTCCCGGGAATGCAGGGTGGTCCATTAATGCACATCATTGCCGCCAAAGCAACTTCATTCAAAGAAGCACTATCAGATGATTTCAAGAGCTATTCGAAGCAGGTTGTTAAAAATGCAAAAACGCTTGGAGAAGCACTTGGGAATGAAGGGATTCGCGTCGTTTCAGGCGGAACGGATAATCATTTATTATTGTTGGACGTAACTAGCCTGGAGCTTACTGGTAAAGTTGCTGAGAAAGTACTGGATGATATTGGAATTACCACAAATAAAAATACTATTCCTTTTGAAACAGAAAGCCCATTTGTAACAAGTGGTGTTCGTATCGGTACCGCAGCGGTAACTACTCGTGGATTTGCTGAAGCGGAAATGAAGGAAATTGCTGCAATTATTTCTCTTACACTAAGAAACTATGAAGATGAAGCAATTCTAAAAGAAGCTGCAGATCGAGTGATGAAATTAACTAGTAAATTTCCATTATATGCATAAATACTTAAAGGTGTTCCGTAGTATAGGAACACCTTTTTCTCTTGATAAATAAAGGCAATAGCAAATTTACTTACCTTTATAAGCATAAAACCGAAAATACTAGTTGTTTGCGACACATAATATATATAAGACGAAGTAACTCTGGAATAGATTGTTAACTGCCACTGCGGAAAATACACTACGCTTTCCGCGGGCTCGCGTTGAGCCTCCTCGCTCGCAAAGTACGCTCACTGTGGGGTCTCAGCGTCTTCGCTATTCCCGCAGGAGTCTTCGTGTTTTTCCTCCGTTGGTGTTTTACTTGTCATAATATTTATCTATTGTTTTAGTGGACAAATACGTGCTATTTGTTATTGTTGATTGGAACGTAGGACAGTAGTCGACTCCTGCGGAAAGCATCAACTGAAGACCACCACAGTAAAGCTTCAGCAGTATTACATCACACGAAGAAAAAAGTGGATGTATTTTTCGAGGAGTTTTACATTTTCCCGTAGCTAATATAACTTTCTTTTTAGGGTGAAAAGACACACATGAAACGTTGATTTTATGGACTATAACTAATTGTTAATCAAGAAATCTTTATCAGCGTAGGCAGAATACGCAGACTCCTTGAAAATAAAAGGCAATTTTCTTCGTGCGAGGGATTTTCGCTGAAGCATTCCTTATCCTATGGGAACAGCACGTGTCTGAAGACCCCGGAAGAAGCGTTCTTTGCTTCTGAGGAGGCTGAGGCCGTGCCCATGGAAAGCGAAGTATTCTGCCGGAGCGAAATGAAGAGCTCAACCATCATTAGAAAGAGAAAAAGTGTCATGAATTCAAATTTTCATTACATCGTCTTTTATATCAACTACGAGAATTAAAAGCAACATAACTTGCGATAAGAACTTTAATTAATAAACGGCATTATCTTGTATTAACTTGAAACCTTGTCGTTTTTTGAGTACAATTTTAAAGATGCAATTAAATAAAAGGAGTGATCGGCAATGGGAAAAGTTTTCGTACTGGATCATCCGTTAATTCAACATAAATTAACGTACATAAGAGATAAAGACACAGGGACAAAGGAATTTCGCGAGCTTGTGGACGAAGTAGCAACATTGATGGCTTTCGAAATCACCAGAAATCTACCGCTGCAGGATAAAACAATTCAAACACCAGTAATGGAAACAAAAGCTAAAGTACTGGCCGGGAAAAAAATTGGCCTTATACCAATTTTGCGTGCCGGACTAGGTATGGTTGACGGTATGCTAAACCTGATCCCAGCAGCTAAAGTGGGACATGTTGGATTATACCGTGACCCAATCACATTACAGCCGGTTGAATACTATATTAAATTACCATCAGACATTAATGAACGTGAACTAATTGTATTAGACCCGATGCTCGCTACAGGAGGATCTGCAAATGATGCGATTCATTCTTTAAAGAAACGCGGCGCACGCAGTATCCGCTTAATGTGTTTGATCGCTGCACCAGAAGGCGTGGAAGTAATTAAAGAAGAGCATCCTGATGTCGATATTTACCTGGGCGCATTAGATGATAAGCTCGATGAAAAAGGATATATTATCCCTGGACTTGGAGATGCTGGTGACCGACTATTCGGTACAAAATAGTGATCTCCCATTATGATTAATGGAGTGAATATAATGAGTAAACGCATTAAAGTGATGACAATTTTTGGGACAAGACCTGAAGCAATTAAGATGGCACCACTCGTGCTTGAATTAAATAAACGTACAGAGGAATTCGAATCAATTGTTACAGTGACTGCACAGCACCGCGAGATGCTTGACCAGGTGCTCGAAATATTCGATATAACGCCAGACTATGATCTGAACATTATGAAGAAACAGCAGACGCTTGCTCAAATAACAACCCGTGCCTTAGAGGGTCTTGACGACGTAATGAAGGAAACGAAGCCGGATATCGTATTGGTGCATGGAGATACGTCAACGACTTTTGCGGCTTCATTAGCTGGCTATTACAATCAAATTGCGGTTGGACACGTAGAAGCAGGTCTGCGTACATGGGACAAGTATTCCCCGTATCCTGAAGAGATGAATCGACAGCTTACCGGCGTAATCGCAGACATGCATTTTTCTCCAACGGAAAATTCAAAGAAAAACCTGTTGGATGAAAATAAACCAGCTGACCGCATTGTTGTAACAGGCAATACGGCAATAGACGCATTGAAAACCACTGTTGACGAAACATATTCCAGCCCGATAATTGATGCCCTGGGGGATAAGCGGCTTGTCTTAATGACCGCTCACCGCCGAGAGAATCTAGGTAGTAATATGCATCAAATGTTTCGTGCAATCAAACGCTTAGTTGAAGCACATGATGATATTCATGTCATCTATCCCGTTCACCTGAACCCTGCCGTTCAACAGACGGCGAGTGACATCCTGGGCAATGATGACCGAATTCAACTGATCGACCCTCTGGGAGTAGTTGATTTCCATAACTTTGCTTCTCGAGCGCATTTAATTCTGACTGATTCTGGTGGAGTTCAGGAAGAAGCTCCATCACTTGGTGTACCTGTGCTGGTTTTGCGCGACACAACAGAGCGCCCAGAAGGGATCGAAGCAGGAACCCTGAAATTGGCAGGGACGGAAGAAGATACGATTTTCAATATGGCTAATGAACTTTTATCAAATAAAGAAGCACATGAAAAAATGGCGAAGGCCTCTAATCCGTACGGCGATGGAGAGGCATCACGCAGAATAGCAGACGCTATTGTCGAATATTTTAATAGGTAATGGATTGCTAAGAGCTGTTCTCTCAATACTAGAGAGAACAGTGTTTTTTTGTTTTCTAAATTATTAACTCACGTATATTCTCCCCTTTTATACCAAAAGCTAAAAGAAAAAAAGGAGTTTCCATCATGCGCCGAATCCTTTCCTTGCTTACCATCATAACCGCACTCATAGTTGTCCCTCTCCAATCAGAGGCGTTAGAAAGACAAAAGGATATTCAATCAGTCATTATCGAAGTTGAAGGGAACCCGCGCGACCACAAGGCCTATATTGAAATATATCATCCGTTTATTGATGTAATTGCAACCTATGAGCAGCTATTCAATGGGCTCGCACTGCAGGGGACCCCTGACAGATTGGCAAAAATGGAATCCCTTGATTTTATAAAAGCGATACATACAGTACAAACCTATGAAACAACAGTCCTAACCACATCCCTAACCTTTAATAAACTATCAGAAAGAGGACCCAACGCCATTCTTCCATCTGACTTTAATACAACAAATTATACGGGAGAAGGGGTAAAAGTAGGTGTTATTGATACGGGAATTGATTACAACCACCCGGATTTAATTAAGAATTATAAGGCTGGTTTTGATCTGGTGGATCTGGATGATGATCCCATGGAAACCGGGAGAGAGGATGGAATTCCGACGATACATGGTTCTCACGTCGCAGGTATTATTGCAGCGAACGGAGATTTACAGGGCGTGGCACCTGATGCCGATATTTACGCCTACCGTGCATTGGGTCCTGGTGGGAGTGGAACTTCAGTGCAGGTTATCGCAGCGATGGAGCAAGCGGTAAAAGACGGGGTGGATGTCATGAACCTTTCCTTAGGCAATAGTGTCAATGGTCCTGATTATCCCACGAGCGTTGCGGTTGATCGAGCCGTTGACTTAGGGGTGGCTGTCGTCATAGCAAATGGGAATAATGGACCGAACAACTGGACAGTTGGTTCCCCAGCTACCGCAACAAAGGCGTTATCCGTTGGCGCATCCACGCCACCACAGCACATTCCTTATCTGTATGAAGCAACAACAGATAAGTCTATTCCATTACAGGTAATGCTCGGATCAAAACCGTGGAATCTGGCGAAAACATATCCAATAGTAAAAGGGGATGATCCTCAAACGAGCATAGCAGGGAAAATAGCCCTTTATAAACGTGATGAAAGAATCCCCTTTTATGAAAAAGCAAAGCGGGCAGAGGAAGTCGGAGCTGCAGCTGTGGTTATTTATAATAACGAAGAAGGAATTCTCCAGGGGATGATCGATCATCCCAATCCGGTTACAATTCCCGTTGCGGCGATTACCAAGCAAGACGGGGAATGGCTATACCAGCAGCTGGAAGAAGGTGCCTTCTACCTGGAAACAGCCTATATTGAAACAGAGAATACAATAGCTGATTTTAGTTCGCGGGGACCAGTAACAGTTAATTGGGACATCAAACCAGATGTTCTCGCACCTGGAACAAGCATTGTAAGCACGGTCCCAGGAGGATATCAAGAATTGCAAGGAACCAGTATGGCAGCCCCCCACGTTGCTGGAGCCATTGCTTTAGTAAAAGAAGCACAGCCGGAATGGACGAATGAACAGATTATTGGTTCATTGAAAACAACCGCACTTCGCATGCGAACAGCTGAGGGCTATCCGGACCAGCCAATTGTTCAAGGTATGGGGGAGATACAGCCAGGCAGAGCAATTGAAGCGGAAACAATTATTTATGATCCCTTATTGGCTTTTGGAAAAATAAATAACAACATGGAAACAAAGACGATCGAGGTAACCCTTGAGAATACGACTGATGAAGCTCAGAGGTACTCCTTTGACATACCAAAAAAACAAAAAGGGATTCAGTGGAAGATGCCCCAGTCATTCACGTTAAATAAGAAGGAAAGAAAAACGATTCCGATTGAGATAAGCATTACAGCAGGACAATTGAGTGAAGGAATGCATCAAGGGTGGCTTACATTAAATCAATATGACCAAACCTATCACCTGCCTTACTTGTTTGTTAATAAAACAGCAGATAATCCAAAGGTAATGGGGTTTGAATTCACTTTAAAACCGTTCTCTGACGAAAATTATTTATATCAGATCTATATTACAGATCCTGCCCGACGTGTAGAGATTGCTTTGTACGATCAGGATACACTCCTGTTTGACCGGTTATTTTTGGAAAAAGATGATCTTCACGTGGGGATGAACGAAGGACAATTGGATCAGTCTGAACTCGGTAAACCAGGAGAATATACGGCGCTGATCACGGTTTATTTAGAGGATGGAACCTATGAAAGTTATGAGTCTGTTCTGTACATTGAGCCATAGAACGGGGTAGTGAATAATAGATAATGGATGTTCACAAAAATGTCACGTTAGTAGCTTGTTATTTCCTTTATAATAGAAGATGGATTTCTTCAGTCATTCGATTTAATGACGATGTATTCGACTAAAAAGCCCGCTGGAAGCAGAAGTAATCTTTCCATAAAAACAGCTTCTGTTTCCCTTTGTGTGTTTTTGTCAGAAGATGGCTAAAAACACATGTGTGAATACGTTGGAATGCTCAGAAAAATGATTGAATATAATGGAAGTTAGTTAAATGTGGAACATGCCTCAAACCAATTGACAACAAGGTTTGGCTATTGTACACTTACTTAGTGTGACAAGGGTTACATTTATACTGCAATAATTGTGTTCTCTGGTAGTTGATTTTACATAATTATATCGAATACCTTTTACAAATGCAGTGACTTTTCGCACACTAACTTCCTTTTTTTAAAATGAATGTGGAAAATCTGCGCGGTGAGAGTGATAATTGAATGGAGACAAGCTATCTAGGAAACCATTATCTAGAATAGTGGGTTTTTTTCTTGGGCAGACTGGTAAAATTCAATGGTTCGGTAAATTACGAGAGAAGAGGGAATTATGTCGCAATATGAAAATATGATAGCACGTCAACGCAAGTGGATGTACTACCTCCTCGCAATTCTGATACTTGGAGCCGGTTTTACACCTTACCCACGTATCTTTCTCGGACTTCTTATGGGTAGTGCAGTAAGTTTCTATAACTTATATCTCCTGCAAAAGAAGATTGTTGACTTCACAGATGCTGTAGCCCAAAAGCGTTCCCCAAGGGGTCTTGGGACGGTATCGAGGTTTGCAGCCGCCGCATTGGTAGTAATCATCGCAATTCGTTACGAAGAGAATTTTCACATCATTGCTGTTCTAATTGGATTAATGACATCCTACCTGGTCATTATGATAGATTTTGCTTTATTTAGAAATAGGGATTAGTGCTTGAAAGAGGGGTGAATAAGGTGGATCATGGAGCACCAATAGTAGAAGACGTATTTGGAATATCCTGGCTTGACTTTAATTTGTCAAATGTACTTATGATAGCTATAACTTCATTGATTGTGTTTGTTCTTTGTGTGCTGGGTGCCAGAAAGCTGCAAATGAAACCGACTGGTGCACAAAACTTCATGGAGTGGATCCTTGAATTTATCAAAGGAATAATTAATGACACGATGGATTGGAGGACAGGGAAGGTTTTCCTGCCGCTGGCACTAACATTATTTACTTACATTCTAGTTGGGAACATGTTAGGTGTTATGACGAACGGCGTGTTCGGTCATGACCTGTGGTGGAAATCACCGACAGCTGATCCGGGTATTACATTAACACTATCCACAATGGTTATTGTGTTGACGCATTACTATGGAATTAAATTACGTGGCGGAAAAGAATATGCAAAAGATTATTTCCGGCCATTACCGTTTTTATTTCCAATTAAAATTATTGAAGAGTTCGCGAATACGCTGACACTTGGTTTGCGTCTATTCGGTAACTTGTATGCAGGGGAAGTTCTTCTGGCACTGCTCGTTGGACTGACAACTTCAAGTGTATTAGGCTTTGTGGGTGGAGCAATACCATTCTTGGCTTGGCAAGGTTTCAGTATATTTATTGGAGGAATACAAGCATTTATCTTCACTATGCTGGCAATGGTTTACATGTCGCATAAAGTTAGTGAAGAGCATTAGTATTGTTAATTAACCAGTTTTAATAGTTAACTATTGGAACCGGAAATTATTAAAAAACTTATATAACTATTTTGAGGAGGATTTATATTATGGGAGCTTTAGCAGCTGCAATTGCAGTAGGATTAGGTGCACTAGGTGCTGGTATTGGTAACGGTTTAATCGTAAGTCGTACAGTTGAGGGGATTGCCCGTCAACCAGAATTAAAAGGTCAACTGCAAACTACAATGTTTATTGGTGTTGGTTTAGTTGAGGCGATGCCTATCATCGCAGTAGTAATCGCATTAATGGTTATGTAATTTAAATAGAGTAATAATTTAAATGGCGGAGATCATCTTCAAAAGAACCTTCGCCGTTGCTTATACACTATTCTAGTAAAAAAATTAATTATTATAATTGATGATCGCTAATGAAAGTGAAAGGAGTGAATTATGTGCAAGCATTCACCGAATATTCGATGATATACGCAGTACTTGGTGGTTTTCGTGTTGGCGATATGTTAATGCAATTGTTCTTCTTTATTGTATTGCTCTTATTAGTGAAGAAGTTCGCATGGGGCCCAGTAATGAACATGATGGAGAAGCGTGAGAATTACGTTGCAGATGAAATAGAAGCTGCAGAGAAAAGCCGTGTCGAAGCAGAGAAGACTTCTAAAGAAGCATTCGAACAGCTCCAACAGACGAAAAAAGAAGCACAACAAATAATTGAGGATGCAAAAAATGCTGGTGTCAGACAGGAACAGGATATTGTTCAGTCTGCCCGTGCTGAAGCGGACCGCATTAAAGTAGCAGCTCAAGCTGACATACAGAACGAGAAAGAAAAAGCACTTCAAGCGTTACAAGATAAAGTGGCATCACTATCTGTGCTTATTGCCAGTAAAGTTATTGAGAAAGAAATTAGTGCACAGGATCAAGAGAAGTTGATCAATGATTACATCAAAGAGGTAGGAGAAGAGCTATGAGTGAAGCAGTAGTTGCTAAACGTTATGCAGACGCTCTTTTCCAACTTGGAAGCGAAAAAGCTGTTCTGGAACAATTCGTTGAAGAGCTCCAGGTAGTGAAAGAAGTATTTCAAACAAATGCAAATTTATATACATTCCTAAAGCATCCTCGTGTTAATAATGCGAAAAAGAAACAGTTCCTGGAAGAAGTGTTTCAAGGTCTGCAGACAGATGTCGTAAATACATTGAAGTTACTTGTAGAACGCCATCGTGTTGAGATCACTCCATCCATTATTGATCATTTTCTTCAACTAGTGAATGATGCAAAAGGAATTGCAGAAGCAACAGTATATTCTGTTCGTGAACTATCGGATTCGGAAAGACAGGAGCTAGAAATTTCTTTTGCCAAGCGTTTTAACAAAAGAAAAATCCAGCTGACAAACATAGTCGATCCTTCCATTATAGGTGGAATCAAAATCCGCATGGGTAACTCGATTTATGACGGTTCTGTTAGTGGAAAACTAAAAAGAATCGAAAGGAATATTGTAACTGCAAACAAATGACGATAGGGGTGAAATGGTATGAGCATCAAAGCTGAAGAAATTAGCAAGCTGATTAAGCAGCAAATCGAAACATTCGATTCAGATATTGAAGTAAGTGATGTCGGCACAGTTATTGAAATTGGGGACGGTATCGCACGTGCTCACGGTCTTGATAATGTAATGGCCGGAGAGCTTGTTGAGTTTGCAAATGGCGTTATGGGTATGGCACAAAACCTGGAAGAAAGCAACGTAGGTATCGTTATTCTGGGACCATATACAGAGATTAAAGAAGGCGATGAAGTTCGTCGCACAGGACGTATCATGCAAGTACCAGTTGGGGAAGAAATGATTGGACGTGTTGTTAACCCACTTGGACAGCCAATTGATGGTAAAGGACCAGCTGAAACGACAAAGTCTCGTCCAATTGAGTCTGGAGCACCAGGGGTTATGGATCGTAAATCAGTTGATGAGCCATTACAAACTGGTATTAAGGCGATTGACGCACTTGTTCCAATCGGTCGTGGACAGCGTGAGCTTATTATCGGTGACCGTCAGACTGGTAAAACAACTGTAGCGGTTGATGCGATTCTAAATCAGGCAGATCAGGACATGATTTGTATTTACGTAGCAATCGGCCAAAAAGAATCAACGGTAAGAAATACTGTTGAAACATTCCGTCGTTACGGTGCATTGGATTACACAATTGTTGTATCCGCAGGTGCATCAGATCCGGCACCATTATTGTACCTGGCTCCATATGCAGGTGTAACAATGGGTGAGGAATTTATGTATAACGGGAAACATGTACTTGTTGTATACGATGACCTATCCAAGCAGGCAGCAGCTTATCGTGAGCTTTCCTTGCTATTACGTCGTCCTCCAGGTCGTGAAGCATTCCCAGGGGATGTATTCTACTTGCACTCCCGTTTACTGGAACGTGCAGCAAAATTAAGTGACGCATTAGGTGGCGGTTCATTAACTGCTTTACCATTCGTTGAAACACAAGCAGGCGATATTTCTGCATATATCCCAACAAACGTAATCTCAATCACTGATGGACAGATCTTCCTGCAATCTGATCTATTCTTCTCAGGGGTTCGACCAGCGATTAACGCAGGACTTTCCGTATCACGTGTTGGTGGTTCTGCCCAAATTAAAGCAATGAAAAAAGTAGCAGGTACACTGCGTTTGGATCTTGCCTCATTCCGTGAGCTTGAAGCATTCTCACAATTTGGTTCAGATCTTGATAAAGCAACACAAGCGAAGCTTAACCGTGGTGCACGTACTGTAGAAGTACTTAAACAAGGGTTGCATAAACCATTAGTTGTTGAAAAACAAGTTATGATTATTTATGCACTAACTAAAGGCTTCCTGGACGACATCGCTTTAGAAGATATTACCCGTTTTGAAAGTGAACTTCATATGTGGTTGGACAGTAACCGCAAAGAATTACTAAATTCAATCAGAGATACTGGTAACCTTCCAGAAGCTGATTTAATGAATGATGCAATTAACACATTTAAGAAAACATTCTTACCTACAGAAAAGTAAGAACAAAAGCGAAAGGCGACTGGTTAGTGTCGTAAAGACTGCGCCCGCGCATCGCGGGTGGTTCGATGTCACCGAGAAAAAGCGGTTTATTTAATCGAACATCCCCTCCAGTTCAAGATAAAGGAATTCTGAAAGAGGTTTTCTTTCAGGGCGTCACTTATCGAAGATACAGGGTAGGAAGTCTTCTGGACACCAGAAGCTGGACGTGGGTGAGGAGCACTTAGCCTTTTGAGGAAAGGATGGTGAAAAGCTTGGCGTCACTAAGAGATATTAAAGGTCGAATTGATTCGACGAAAAAAACAAAACAAATTACAAAGGCAATGGAAATGGTATCTGCTTCGAAAATGAGTAAAGCAGAACAGAATGCAAAGGCATTTGTACCATACAGTGACAAAATCCAGGAAGTTGTAGCAAGTATTGCTAACAATAATATGGATGTTAGTCATCCAATGCTGAGTAAACGTGACGTTAAAAAAACCGGCTACCTTGTGATAACCTCAGATCGAGGTTTAGCAGGTGCATATAACAGCAGTATATTAAGACATCTATACCAAACGATTCAACAGCGTCATACATCACCTGATGAATACACTGTAATTGCAATAGGGCGTATGGGCTTTGAGTTCTGCAGAAAGCGTGATATTCCAGTAGCTAAGAGTATCTTGGGTCTGGGAGATCAGCCGAATTTTGCTGAAATTAAAGAACTGGCTTCAGAGACGGTACAAATGTATATTGATGAGGAAATTGACGAATTGAACATTTTCTACAATCATTATATAAGCGCCATTTCACAAGAAGTAACTACAAAAAAATTGCTGCCTATTACAAATATAGAATCAATGAGTGGATCAACCAGCCAATACGAATACGAACCGGATCAAGAGCAGATTATGGAAGTTCTCTTACCACAATATGCTGAAAGCTTGATTTATGGGGCATTACTTGACGGTAAAGCAAGTGAGCATGCTGCACGTATGACGGCAATGAGAAGTGCGACAGATAATGCAGATGACCTGATCGGTGACTTGACATTGTCTTATAACCGCGCACGTCAAGCGGCTATTACACAGGAAATTACGGAAATTATTGGTGGAGTAGCTGCACAGGAGTAGCTCTCCCGCCATTTTTGAAAGTTAGTTAGGAGGGAAACCGATGAGCAAAGGACACGTTACACAAGTAATGGGACCTGTCGTTGACGTAAAATTCGAAGACGGACAGCTTCCAGAAATTTATCATGCTTTAACACTCCAAATCGAGTCTGAAGATCAGTCGAAGGCAACCATCAGTCTTACATTGGAAGTTGCACTTCATCTGGGTGACAATAGTGTACGTACGATTGCGATGTCATCAACAGATGGCGTTAAGCGTGGTATGGCAGTTGAAAATACAAGAAGCGCGATATCTGTTCCAGTAGGTGAAGTTACACTTGGTCGAGTTTTCAACGTACTTGGTGAAAATATCGATCTGGATGAGCCATTAGCTGCAGATACACGTAAAGATCCAATTCACCGTGAATCTCCAAAGTTCGAAAACCTATCTACAGAGACTGAAATTCTTGAAACAGGAATTAAAGTAGTAGACTTATTAGCGCCATACATTAAAGGTGGTAAAATTGGTTTATTCGGTGGAGCTGGTGTTGGTAAAACAGTACTAATTCAGGAATTAATTAACAACATTGCTCAAGAGCATGGAGGACTTTCCGTATTCGCCGGTGTTGGTGAACGTACACGTGAAGGTAATGACCTTTACTATGAAATGAAAGACTCTGGAGTTATTGCTAAAACAGCGATGGTATTTGGTCAAATGAATGAGCCACCTGGAGCACGTATGCGTGTTGCATTAACTGGCTTGACAATGGCTGAGTATTTCCGTGATGAGCAAGGCGCGGACGTATTGTTCTTCGTTGATAACATTTACCGTTTCACACAAGCAGGTTCTGAGGTATCAGCACTTCTTGGCCGCATGCCGTCTGCTGTTGGTTACCAGCCGACACTTGCAACGGAAATGGGTCAATTACAAGAGCGGATCACATCAACAGATAAAGGTTCAGTAACATCTATTCAGGCTATTTATGTGCCTGCCGATGACTACACTGACCCAGCACCAGCAACAACTTTCGCTCACTTAGATGCAACAACAAACCTGGATCGTAAGCTATCAGAGCAAGGAATCTATCCTGCTGTGGATCCTTTAGCATCCACATCAAGAGCGTTAGATCCTGAAGTTGTAGGTGACGATCACTATCAAGTTGCACTTGAAGTACAGCGTACGCTTCAACGCTATAAGGAATTACAGGATATTATTGCAATTCTGGGTATGGACGAGCTTGGTGACGAGGATAAACTTATTGTTTCCCGTGCACGCCGTGTTCAATTCTTCCTGTCTCAAAACTTCCACGTAGCAGAACAATTTACTGGTCAAAAGGGATCGTATGTACCTGTTAAAGAAACAGTTGAAGGATTCAAGGAAATTCTGGCTGGTAAATATGATGACTTACCTGAGGATGCATTCCGTCTGGTAGGCCGTATCGAAGATGTAGTTCAAAAAGCAAAAAGCATGGAATAATAAACATACGGTAGAAGTTTCCGGATAAAGGTTAAGTAGTAACCATAGATTGTCTATAGCATGTTCAAATGACGGCATATCTTTTATGGTTACTTCATACCAGTCTAAGGAGGGGTTACACCTGAAAACACTAACTGTGAGTGTTGTTACTCCTGATGGTCCAGTATTGGAAGACAGCTTTGAAATGGTTAGCTGTAAAGCAGAAAGTGGAGAACTTGGAATACTGCCAGGTCATATTCCACTTGTCGCTCCATTAACGATCAGCTCGGTTCGCTTGAAACGGGATGATAATGTGGAAAGACTTGCTGTAAGCGGTGGATTCATGGAGGTAAGGCCAGATAAAGTTACAATTTTAGCTCAATCTGCAGAAAAACCTACTGATATTAATGTGGAACGTGCCAAAGAAGCAAAGGCACGCGCAGAAGGCCGTCTCAGCTCTAAACAGGACAATGTTGACTTCCAACGGGCAGAATTAGCACTCAAAAGAGCATTAAACCGCTTAAATGTCGGTAATTAGCAAACAGACAAAATCTCTTATGACAATATGTTGTAAGAGATTTTTTAATGGATCTAAAATAGTTGCTTTCTGTGTCGATATTTCCCGGGAAATGGGAAGTCAGTTTTGCTAATTTCGTGCTAATTCTCATACAAAAAGATTTTTGTAGGATGTAGCAGTATGAAGGAGATTGATGTATATATAGTTTTAATTAGGCTCGCTTCTAAAGTATTCAATCTTAATTGGTAATTTATATATACATGTGACGTAATTTAGTGTGACTTCCTCCAATCCTTTAGTAGATGAGCGCTAATCCAGTACTGTGAAATGCGAAGTATGCTTCCGGAGCGAATTCAAGCACTAAATCTTCATTAGAAAGAGAAAAAGCCCTACGTAAGATAACTTTCACTGTGTGGCAGTTTAAATCATTAGCAACAAATTATGCGAATAAAGTCTTAAAACGAACGGATAGTAGATTCTGCAATAACTTTACTCTGCAATAACAGCAATCCATTGACTTTTCACACTGGAAATGGCAAAGTTACTAGTAGCAAAACAAATAGTAAGGTGGTTCTTATGTTTTCAATTGGACAATTAGCATTAGTAAGTATGATATCCCATTTATTATTTATTTATATAACATGGCGGGTAGTTCTGACGATAAACTTTGACCCGATAATACGAAAAGGACGAGCAACAGAAGCAAGAATACTTTTGTTATTCGTAACCATCGTTATAGGTACAGGTGTAAGTAGATTTTTCCTCGATTTTATGCAATGGTCAAGAGATATTATGTTTCTTTTCTAGGCTGAAGCCAGTATAGCGAGCAATCTATTATTTTGTCACAATTTGTTCAGTATGTAATATAATCCCCTAGTTCATACTATAGATATTATAGTCGGAACTGGGGGATTTTTAATATGAGAAAAATGGTACTTATCATACTTTTATTTTTAGTGATCACAACGGAAACGGTGGCCCAAGGCGCGGCATCGGATGAGATGATTGACTTAGCTGAATTTGCAACAGAAAGGGATCTGTTATTTGAAAATTGGCAGGTTACATGGAAAGAAACAATTAGCAGGGAAAAAAGTGACGATATTATAAAAGATTTAAAAAATAGTCATTTAGTCACTATTACAAAAGAGAAGAACAGTATAAACTATTCCTTTAGGAACACCCTACTATCAGGAGATGTTTCCGAAACATATAATGTCGTTATGCCTAAAAATGAACAACATAATGCAGAGCTGATTGTAATTATTGAAGGGGAATTCTGGAACGAATCTATTAAAAAGGAGTACCTTACAGTAGTAGAATCAATAGAAAGGAAGTATTTTACTAAATCTGTTAAAAAGTTTGCTTGTCTCTCTGTAGGAGATAATGGTATAATGGATAGTGATAGTCTTTTAACTAATATAATAGAACATTTCAATATAGAACACATAAATACACAATACGACACAGTTGAAAATTCTAGGGTTAAAAAAATAATTTACGGGTATATATCACTATGGAATCAACAAATCTCTATAGAGAAAGTACCACAAAATGTACAAATAGCTATTATTGAACAAGAATTAGGAGAGCGGACATACACAATTGGAACACCTATCCTAATAAATGAATATTAATATTATGAAATTGGATCTGAAGGAGATTTGAAATATGGATGAAATCATCGTAAGAGGCGGACACCAATTGAGTGGCACCGTTAGAGTAGAGGGTGCCAAAAATGCAGTACTTCCTGTCATTGCTGCAAGCCTTATTGCAAGTGAAGGGAAGAGTACGATTACAGACGTCCCCGAACTGGCTGATGTATACACTATAAATGAAGTTTTACGCAGTGTAAATGCAGAAGTGAAATTTGAAAATAATACAATATATGTAGATGCTTCAAATAAATTAAAAACAAAAGCACCTTTTGAATATGTACGAAAAATGCGCGCATCTGTCTTGGTACTGGGTCCTTTACTGGCCCGCTATGGCCATGCAAATGTAGCGATGCCTGGAGGATGTGCCATTGGATCACGTCCTATCGACTTGCACTTAAAAGGCTTCGAAGCAATGGGAGCTGATGTTCATGTAGGAAATGGCTTTGTCGAAGTCAGTGTAGATGGTCGTCTTAAAGGTGCAAAGATTTATTTAGATGTGCCAAGCGTAGGTGCTACTGAAAATATAATGATGGCAGCTGCATTAGCAGATGGTAAAACCATTATTGAAAATAGTGCTAAAGAGCCGGAAATTGTGGATTTAGCAAACTATTTAAATAAAATGGGTGCCAAAATTGTAGGTGCTGGAACAGAAACTATTCGTATTGAAGGTGTAGAAACATTGACTGGTGCAGAACATTCCATAATTCCTGACAGAGTTGAGGCAGGAACATTTATGGTTGCAGCTGCAATAACGGGTGGTAATGTTTTAATCGAAAATGCAGTAAGTGAGCATTTGCGTTCTGTTATTTCAAAGATGGAAGAAATGGGCGTTATTATTAAGGAAGAAGGGGAAGGGATTCGTGTCATCGGGCCTGAGCTACTGAAGGCTACTGATATTAAAACATTGCCGCATCCTGGATTCCCTACTGATATGCAATCACAGATGATGACATTAATGCTATGTGCACAAGGTACAAGTGTTATTACCGAAACGGTTTTTGAAAATCGCTTCATGCATGTGGAAGAATTTCGCCGTATGAATGCTAAAATGAAAATTGAGGGTCGCAGTGTGATTATTGAAGGTCCTAGTGAGCTACAAGGAGCGGAAGTAGCTGCAACTGATCTTCGTGCTGCAGCTGCGCTTATACTGGCTGGCTTGAACGCTGAAGGGTATACGCGTGTTACAGAGTTGAAGCACTTAGATCGTGGTTATGTTGACCTGGCGGGTAAACTAGCTTCATTAGGGGCAGATATAGAGCGCGTAAATGAACAAGGCGATTCAATAAACCCTTTTGTACAAGTAGAATACGAGACTAATAAAGTCGTAGCTGAGTTTTCATAAGCTTAAATAACTGAAATGATTTTAAACTATAATTTTGTATTTACCAGTAACAGACAGGTCAAAAGACCTGTCTGTTTTTGTGTGCAAAATACTATCACCCCAGCTGTTTCTATTTTTAAAAAAATAGGGTCTTATTCAAAAATATTCGCCCATAACAAGTAATATATATATATAAACTTAAATTTTCACTTTGTCACCGTGTATATCTATAGCAACAAATTATCCCATTATTTCATCTTTTAATTTCATTATTTGTATGGTAAAATTGAAAGAAAATTACTAACACATAAAAAACGGCAAAAGGAGCAACCATCATGAAACTTTATATCTCGGTTGATATGGAAGGAATCACAGGATTAGCAGATTATAGTTTTGTAGATTCCAGTATGCATAATTATGAACGAGGCCGTACAATTATGACAGAAGAAACGAACTATGTCGTTGATGCAGCATATAAAGCGGGATGTAATGACATTCTGGTAAATGACAGTCATTCGAAAATGAATAATATACTAGTAGATCAGCTGCATTCTGAAGCCAAATTAATTACAGGTGACGTGAAATCGCTTTCAATGGTAGAGGGACTGGATGATACATATAACGGTGCAATGTTTATTGGATACCATGCACGTGCAGGGCAATTTGGAGTTATGTCACATGCGATGATTCATGGAGTTAGAAACTTTTACATAAATGATCATGTAATTGGAGAAATGGGATTTAATGCCTACGTCGCTGGTCACTATGGAGTACCTATACTACTCGTTGCAGGCGATGATCAAGCTGCAAAAGAGGCAGAGGAACTTATACCGAATGTAACGACTGCAGCCGTAAAAGAAACTATATCACGATCCGCTGTTAAGAGTTTAACACCGAAAAAGGCTGGACAATTATTAACAGAAAAAGTACAGGAAGCATTAAGAAATAAAGAAAATGTCAAGCCACTTTTACCACCGGAAAACCCAGTCTTGCGCATAGAATTTACGAATTACGGTCAAGCAGAGTGGGCTAATTTAATGCCTGGTACAGAAATCGAACAGGGGACTACAATTGTAAAATTCCATGCAAAAGATATCGTCGAAGCCTACAAAGCCATGCTTGTAATGACTGAACTTGCCATGCGAACGACTTTCTCCTAGCAGAAGATATACATAAACAATCTCTAAAATCCCCTGGACGGTTTTAGAAAAAGAAGAGCTAATATTCTAACAAAAAACATAAGTGAATCATAGAAAGAGATGTCCAACAAAAGTTTTATGGAGGTGGAAATGAATGCTGCAATACATAGGTAAACGATTACTTATTATGCTGGTAACCTTGTGGATCATTGTTACACTAACCTTCGTACTGATGGTCAGTATCCCAGGTTCTCCATTCAATAGTGAGAGGGCTTCAAATGAAATTGTCCAGGCGAACCTGGAAAAACATTATAATCTGGATGAACCTTATTACATACAATATTTACTTTATATCAAGTCAATTGCTACATTCGATTTTGGGCCATCGTATACGCAACCTAACCAAAGCGTAAATGATTTATTGGAAAGGGGATTTCCTATTTCATTCGAGTTAGGAATAATTACGATTATTGTAGCAGTCATTTCTGGAATTATTTTAGGTATTATAGCTGCACTCAGACATAATGGTGTCATTGATTACATAGCAATGGCTTTGGCCGTATTGGGTATTTCCATACCAAACTTTATTTTAGCAACCTTGTTAATCCAGCAATTAGCTGTTAAAGCTGGCCTCCTACCTGTTGCTACATGGTCAAGTCCAGCACATATGATTCTTCCCGTTCTGGCGCTGGCCACAGGGCCGATGGCAATTATAGCAAGACTAACACGATCTACTATGCTTGAGGTTTTAACGCAGGATTATATTAAAATGGCACGTGCCAAGGGATTATCCCCATGGAAAATTACGTTCAAGCATGCGCTTCGTAACGCATTAATGCCAGTAGTAACAATTATGGGAACACTTCTTGCAGGGATTTTGACAGGAACATTTGTTATTGAACAGATTTTTGCGATTCCGGGAATGGGTAAGTATTTTGTCGAAAGTATTAATCAGCGGGATTACCCGGTAATTATGGGAACCACAGTTTTCTACAGTGCATTTCTGATTTTTATGCTTTTCCTGGTAGATGTAGCATACGGCATACTTGATCCTCGAATTAAAGTGCATAAAAAGGGAGGGGAATAATATGAAAACAACAAATGAGCTTAACTCAACCCATTCTCCTTCTGAAATCCCAAATGAGTGGTTTAATTGGAAGGAAGAAGATAAAGGCGCTGCTGAAGTGGTTTCCAGGCCCTCCTTATCTTATTGGAATGATGCATGGAAACGGCTGACCAAAAACAAGCTTGCAATGATGGGCTTGATATTCTTAGTACTACTTGCCGCCATGGCCATTTTTGGACCCATTTTATCCCCTTATGAAGTAAACAGGCAGGATTTGCCGAATCAGTACCAATCGCCATCTGCTGCGCATTGGTTTGGAACTGATGCCGCTGGACGCGATGTATTTACAAGAACCTGGTATGGTGCACGAATCTCCTTATTTGTCGGACTGATGGCAGCCTTAATTGATGTTTCCATTGGTATCATATACGGAGGGATATCCGGTTATAGAGGTGGCCGTACAGATAACATTATGATGCGTATTATTGAAATATTATATGGTCTGCCGTACTTGTTAGTAGTTATCTTATTACTTGTTGTTCTGGGACCCAGCTTAACAACCATTATTATCGCACTCACAGTTACAGGATGGGTCGGCATGGCCCGAATTGTGCGGGGACAGGTGCTGCAAATAAAGAACTATGAATTTGTCCTCGCCTCTAAATCATTTGGAACGAAATCATCACGGATTATAAGGAAAAATCTATTGCCCAATTCAATGGGTCCGATCATTGTACAAATGACACTTACTGTTCCATCTGCTATTTTTGCAGAAGCTTTCCTAAGCTTTATCGGTTTAGGAATTCAAGCACCATATGCAAGCTGGGGTGTCATGGCCAATGATTCGTTAGGTGCGATTCTATCAGGGAATTGGTGGACACTGTTTTTCCCGGCATTCTTTATATCCTTTACAATGTTTGCTTTTAACGTATTAGGTGACGGACTTCAGGACGCACTAGATCCGAAGTTGAGAAAGTAGGTGAAACCATGGAAAAGATTCTGGAAGTAAAAGATCTGCACGTAACCTTCACAACCTATGGAGGCACGGTAAAAGCAGTACGTGGTGTTGATTTTTATTTAAATAAAGGGGAGACACTGGCCATTGTTGGTGAATCCGGATGTGGCAAAAGTGTTACCTCGAATGCAATTATGCGATTAATTCCTAATCCACCCGGCAGGATTTCCAATGGGGAGATACTTTTCAAAGGAAAAGACTTAACGAGGGTTTCCGAAAAGAAGATGCGCTCCATTCGTGGTGTGGATATTTCAATGATTTTTCAAGACCCAATGACTGCATTAAATCCTACCTTGACGATAGGCACACAGCTAATGGAAGGACTCCGCCAGCATAAAGATGTAACGGGTTCACAAGCAAAAGAGAAGGCTTTGGAAATGATGGATTTGGTAGGAATTCCTAATCCGGAAGAGCGACTGAAACAGTACCCTCACCAATTTAGTGGTGGTATGCGCCAGCGGATTGTTATTGCGATTGCGTTAATTTGTGAGCCGGAACTATTAATTGCTGATGAACCGACCACAGCACTGGATGTTACGATTCAGGCGCAGATTCTTGAGCTTTTTGAAAAAATTCAGAATCAGATGGGCGTTTCCATTATATTGATTACCCATGATTTAGGAGTTGTGGCGAAAATCGCCGATAGAATTGCTGTTATGTATGCAGGTAAAATTATTGAAGTGGGAACAAAGCGGGAAATTTTCTATGATCCACAGCACCCGTATACACAGGGATTACTGAATTCCGTCCCACGACTGGATTTGCAAGGGGAGAAATTGACCCCAATAGAAGGCACACCACCTGATTTATTCTCACCTCCAGAAGGATGTCCATTTACTGCCAGATGTCCATTCGCAATGGAAGTGTGTAATAAAGTTTATCCCAATTCATCCCAGCTTACTGATTCACACAAAGTCGATTGCTGGCTGCAGGATGAACGGGCTAAACAGCTTTTGGCTGCTACAGCCGCAAAATAAACGTTAGGGGGAAAAAAGGATGAAAAAGTTTTTATTATTACTACTCGCAGCGTTAACAATTGCTGTTCTTGCAGCTTGTACAGCTGGCGAGGACGCTGGACAAGAGCCTGCTGATGACCCGGAAACGGAAGAAACGGATGAGGATTCAGAAGGTACAGAAACAGCTGATGGAGAAAAGGTACTCAAGTTGAATAACTCTGAAGAACCTACATCGTTTGACCCATCTATCGGTTTTGATAGTGTTTCATGGGATCCATTAAACAACTTAATGGAAGGTCTAACTCGCTTGGATGAAGATCATGTTGCCAAAGAAGGCGCAGCAGAGTCATGGGATGTTTCAGATGATGGGTTGACTTACACGTTCCATATCCGAGAAGATGCGAACTGGTCAAATGGAGACCCATTAGTAGCAGAAGACTTCGTCTATGCGTGGAAGCATATGCTTGATCCAGAGACAGCATCTCCAGCAGCATTCCTTGCTTACACGGTAGAAGGTGGAGAAGCATACAACAGTGGGGAAGGTTCAGTAGATGATGTGAACGTAACTGCAGTTGATGAGAAAACATTGGAAGTTGTATTGGAAGCACCAACGGGATACTTCCTGGATCTGTTAACGAATCCAGCATTCTTCCCGATAAACCATCAGGTAGCCCAGGAAAACCCTGATTGGCATACAGAAGCAGACTCATTTGTAGCAAATGGCCCATTCATGCTTGAGTCATGGGATCATGACAGTGAAATGGTATTTGCCAGAAATGAAGAGTACTGGGATGCAGGATCTGTAAATTTAGATAAGATCCACTGGGCAATGGTTAATGACAGCAATACCTCGTATCAAATGTTTCAAAGTGGAGACCTTGATACATCAGCAATCCCACCAGAGTTATCTGATGAGTTGATTGACGGTGATAATGTCTTTATTGGTGATCGTGGCGGATTGGAATTCTTCCGTTTTAATGTTACAGAGGAACCTTTCCAGAATAAGAAGATCAGACAGGCGTTTTCTTACGCAATAAACAGAGATGATATTGCTGAATATGTTGTAAAAAATGGGGTAGAACCAGCATATGGCTACATTAACCCAGGATTTACAGGACCTACAGGTGACGATTTCCGTGAAGCAAATGGAGAGCTAGTAGGATTTGATCCGGAAAAAGCTCAGAGCTTGCTTGAAGAAGGTATGGAAGAAGAAGGATACGATGAATTACCATCTATCGCCTTATCGTACAATACAAGTGACTTGAATAAATCAGTAGCTGAAACACTGCAGGATATGTTCACAGAGCACCTTGGTGTGGAAGTATCGCTTGAAAATCAGGAATGGAATGTGTTTGCAGAAGCCCAGCAGAATTTAGAGCTTCAATTATCCCGTAGTTCATTTATTAATGACTACAATGACCCAGTTAACTTCCTGGAAAGCTTTATCACAGATTCATACATGAACCGTACTGGCTTTTCCAGTGAGGAATATGATGAGTTGATTGCTAATGGGAAATCGGAAGTCGACGAAGAAAAGCGTTGGGAGTATTTATATGAAGCAGAGCAAATGCTTGCTGATGAAATGGTAGCAACACCTATCCGTTACTATAATAACGTTGTGTTGCATGCAGATGGTGTGACTGGAATTTTACGTCATCCAGTTGGTTATTTTGACTTGAAATATGCAGATAAAAACTAAGATTAAAAAGTAAAAAAATTACTAGGGGAATGGCTCATCTGCGAAAGTATATGAGCCGCTCCTTTTTCCATACATAACAATAAACGAACACGATGGCTCAATAGAATGAGGAGGGATGTTCATGTTACGCCCTGCACGTTTAAGCAAAGGCGACACTATTGGTGTAACAGCCCCAGCCGGTCCACCAGATCAGAACAAATTAAAGCATGCCATTCCTTTTTTTGAAAAAATGGGACTCCATGTAAAACTGGGAAAGCATATCGAAAAGACTCATGGTTATTTAGCAGGTACGGATAAAGAACGGTTGGAAGATTTACATGATATGATTGGCGACCCAGCGATAAAAGCAATTATTTTTGCCCGTGGTGGCTATGGAACAGGGAGACTTGCGCCAAATCTGGATTATGAGTTGATTAAAAAAAACCCGAAAATTATTTGGGGATACAGTGACATTACATATTTACATACTGCTATCCGCCAAGCTACCGGTCTGGTTACATTTCATGGTCCAATGCTTGCTTCGGATATCGGCAAAGAAGATTTTGACGAGCTTTCTGCAGAAATGTTTCAACAGCTTTTTGAACCGAAAACATATGACTACACCGAGAAGATTTCCCCATTAAAAGTGATTGCTCCGGGTACTGCAAAGGGAGAGCTGGTTGGCGGCAACCTCTCGTTACTTGTAAGTTCACTCGGAACGCCTTACGAAATTGATACGAAAGGTAAACTGCTAATTATTGAAGATATTTTCGAAGAGCCTTACCGGATCGATGGAATGTTAAATCAATTAAAACTGGCTGGAAAACTGACGGATGCTGCAGGAATTATTGTTGGCGATTTCGCTGACGCGGAACCAACCGTAGATTCGAGCCTGACACTGGATCAGGTGTTTCAGGATTATCTGGCTGAACTGCCGGGACCAGTGCTCGCCGGATTTAAAATTGGTCACTGTATGCCACACTTCGCTGTGCCTTTAGGAGCCAAAGCAAAACTGTCAACAAAAGAAAAATTAATGACTATTGAAGCAGGCATTTATTAACGTGATGGAGGTAAGACGATGACTATACAAAACATCGAAACATTTCGAACAGCAATTCCATTACACACCCCTTTTAAAACAGCACTTAGAACAGTCATGACAGCAGAATCCATTATAGTAAAAGTCACCTGTGAAAGTGGCATAATTGGTTGGGGGGAAGCACCACCAACCCATGTGATCACAGGAGACAGTCTTGAAAGTATCGACTATGTGATTAAGGGAATTTTCAAACCGCTCCTGATCGGAGAATCGCTTTTATATCGTGAGCGTGTGTTTGAAAAAATCCATCGCAGTGTGGTAGGCAATACGAGTGCAAAGGCAGCTATTGATATGGCGCTGTATGACTGTATATCACAGCAGGCTAACATGCCACTTACAAATTTCCTCGGAGGCTATACGAACTCCATTGAAACAGATTATACAGTAAGTGTAAACAGTCCGGAAGAGATGGCAAGCGATGCGCAAAAGTATATAGATGATGGATTTACTGTATTAAAGGTAAAGGTCGGAAAAGATCTGATTGAGACAGATATTCAGCGGATCAAAGCAATCCGCAATCAAATTGGCGCAGACACATTGATCCGTCTCGATGCCAACCAAGGCTGGAAAGCAAAGGAAGCGGTGCAGGCGATTCGCAAAATGGAAGAGCTTGGCTTAACTATTGAGTTAATTGAACAACCAGTGAGGGCCGATGATATCGAAGGCCTGAAATATGTAACGGCAAATACCGATACACCGATCATGGCTGATGAAAGTGTGTTTTCCCCGCAGGATGCAAAGCGGGTGCTGGAATGTGGTGCGGCGGACTTAATTAATATAAAATTAATGAAATCCGGCGGTATTCACCAAGCACTTAAGATTGCTGAGCTGGCAGCCAGTTATGGCGTAGAATGCATGGTTGGAAGTATGATAGAAACCAAAATCGGCATTACAGCCGCAGCCCACTTTGCAGCAAGCCAGCCAAATGTCACAAGATATGACTTCGACGCACCATTAATGCTGTCAGGTGATTTAATCGAGGGTGGCGGAATTCAGTATAAAGGTAGAAAGATAGAAATAGGCAGCAGATTGGGAATGGGGATTACAGGAATAGATTCGACATATATTGTGGACTAAGCGTGAACGGGCGGGGAGTTAGGGGCTGAAACGGAAGGTGCACGCCGCCAAATCGACCGACCGCCTCACCAAACTTGGCTGCCAAACAACAGGGACAAAACATAATCACGAAAGGAGCACACCGAAAATGACGAATCAGACAGTTGATATTTTCCCAGAGCAGATGTGGGTGACTGCCGTTCAAGTAGCAACCATTTGGACATCAAAAGAGTCTGCGAGGGAGATTGATTTACCGGGAACAGAAAACCCCAGCAATATAGATAAATGGCTAGATGAATTAACCTACGAAACCAGCCTGGCACTATGCAATGAAAACCGGGTGCAATCCCAACTGGTTTACGGAGAACCTGTTCTCGTAACGGAGATAATAGATAATTGGGCACATGTAGTTGTACCTTCCCAGCCGTCAAAGAAAGATGAACGTGGTTACCCGGGATGGGTACCGTTAGGGCAATTAACACAAGTGACTAAGGCAGACTGGAAAGGTCCGACGACAGCAACGGTTATACAGGATAAAGCCTGGTTGGAAGCAGAGAACGGTGAAAAACAAGTGAAGCTCAGCTACATGACTTTTTTGCCGGTAGCTGAGGTACATGCAGATCGTGTGGAAGTAAAAACGCCCCATGGCAGAAGTTACTTGCCGCAAGAGGCCGTTCTGTTATTTCCAACGGATACAGGAATCGATAAAGGTACCGGAGAGGATATAGTAAAAGCAGGAGAACCATACACAGGCCTGGATTACTTCTGGGGCGGGATGACGTCATTTGGCTTTGACTGTTCAGGGCTGGCGTATGCTGCACATAAGGCCAATGGCTATCAGATTCCCCGCGATGCAGGTGACCAGGCGGATGCGGGTGTGGAAGTGCCCTTTGATCAGCTCTTACCGGGAGATCTTGTGTTCTTTGCTTATGAAGAAGGAAAGGGAAAGCTCCATCATGTTGGGATTTATTATGGTGATGGGAAAATGCTCCATTCGCCACAGACAGGAAAAGGAATAGAGATTGTCAGCTTAGAAGGTACGATCTATGAAAAAGAGCTCTGTGCCGCTAGACGTTATTGGAACAGAGCAGGGGAGAAATAATATGGATGAAAAAATATTGCAAATACGTAACCTGAAAAAGCATTTTGTAGTAGGAAAAGGCCAGGTTTTACAAGCTGTTAATGATGTAAGCTTTCATGTGAATAAAGGAGAAACATTTGGACTGGTAGGAGAATCCGGCTGCGGTAAATCGACAATAGGACGTACGATCCTCGGGCTTTATGATAAAACGGATGGGGATGTTATTTACGATGGGAGAAATGTGCATGAGTTAACTGAGAAGGAAAAGTTTTCATACTATCGCAACATGCAAATGATTTTTCAGGACCCATATGCATCTCTAAATCCACGTTCAACAGTAAAAGAGGTCATCTCTGAACCAATGGAAGTCCACGGGTTATATAAGGATAAGCGACAGCAGCTTAACCGAGTCTACCAGCTGCTGGAGGAAGTTGGTCTGAACCGTGATCACGCAAATCGCTATCCTCATGAATTCAGTGGTGGGCAACGTCAGCGTATCGGCATCGCCCGAGCATTGGCATTAGATCCGGATTTCATCATTGCCGATGAACCAATTTCCGCCTTGGATGTATCTGTTCAGGCACAGGTAGTAAATCTATTAAAAGAAATACAACAGGAAAAGGGACTTACCTTCCTGTTCATAGCACATGATCTGTCAATGGTTAAGCAGATTTCAGATCGAATCGGTGTTATGTATTTAGGGAACATGATGGAGCTTACAGAAAGTGCTCAGCTGTACGAAAAACCATTGCACCCCTATACCCAAGCATTACTATCTGCCATTCCCATTCCCGATCCGGATATTGAGGAAAGCAGGGAACGCATTATTTTAGAAGGGGATCTGCCAAGCCCTATTAATCCGCCAAGCGGCTGTGTTTTCCGTACCAGGTGTCCGATGGCGATGGAGGTCTGCTCCTTGAAAAACCCAACATGGCAGGAAGTAGAGCAAGATCATTATGTTGCCTGCCATTTATATGATGAGAATCTGGAAGATACAGAGAAAGCTAGAAACTTAGCTGGTGTGAAATAATAGATCAAGCACTTAAGGCACTTAAAGAGGACAGGGCTTGATGAGCTTGATGATAAAGAGTCCTCACAGGATAACATTTTTTAAAATTCACTCGTATAAACCTATCTGTTGCTGATTGCTAGCAATATGTAGGTTTTTTTTAATTATAGTGGTCTATTTATTTCTCTTTTTGTATAAGTTTAATAGTAGGGATGCTAGAGAAGGAAGCATAAATCCTATAACAAGGGGGAAATCCATGAGAAATCATAAATATCATTCCAGTTCTCGTCCGAAGGCATGGAAAAAAAAGAAACCTTCTACGCTCACACAAATTAAATTAAGACAAAAAGCAAACGCAATGAAATCAGCAGCACCTGCAGGAAGCCCTGGTCTAAAAGAAATCAAACCATCCAAGCATAAGAAACCATACTATTTTAACAGAAAAATAACAGCATGGAAGGTCCCGGCAATTTTTCTGTTGTCTAGCTTGATTATCATTATTCTGGTTATCCCTACCTTAATAGTCATCCCATTTGGGAAGGATGAAGAAGTTCAAGGCACTACTTTAGAAAAGGAACAGGAGTATACAGCTGGCAATGATCCATCCCCATTTTCAGTAGCTGTCATGCGGGATGTATCCGACACGGTTGAAGATGTGCCATTGGAAACGTATATTGCGGGTGTTGTTGCATCTGAAATGCCGCCAAACTTTGAAATAGAAGCATTAAAGGCGCAAGCAATCGCGGCAAGAACATATACGCTGTACCTTTTACTCCAGGATAATAACAGTAAAAACTATGACTTAACAGATACAGTAAATGATCAGGTCTTCAGAAACGAGCAGGAATTACAAAAAGAATGGGGAAGCAATTATACAAACAATATGAGAAAAATAAGAGAAGCAGTAGCAGCCACTGAGGGTGAAATTATTACCCATAACAGCACACCAATCTTTCCGGCATTTTTCTCCACAAGCAATGGATTCACCGAAAACTCAGAAGATTACTGGGAAAATGAGCTCCCCTACCTGCGCAGTGTAAAAAGTCATTGGGATGAGGAGTCACCAAAGTTTCTAGATCAGCAAGTATTCTCGATAGCAGATGTGGAAAATGCATTAGAAATAGACCTTCCAGCGAAGCTGCCACTTCCTATTGAAGTAACGAAAACAAGCAGTGATCGAGTGAATGAATTAATTATAAACGGCCACACGTTTTCTGGAAGAGCGGTTCGGGAAAAACTAGAATTGCAATCAAGCGACTTCACCATTAAACAAAGAAATGATCATTTAATTTTCACAACTAAAGGCTATGGGCATGGCATCGGAATGAGTCAATACGGCGCAAATGGAATGGCCAAAGAAGGTAAAACCTATCTTGAAATAGTGGATTATTACTACCAGGATGTAGAAGTAAGTACGGTTACCGATACTGCACCAACCCTCGTATCAAAATAAACGAGGGTTTTTTCATTGTTATAATCCGCAGCAACTAATTGATCAACCAGCTAACAGCAGAAGTACTTCCTGGCAAACTACAAGATTAAAGTTTAGTATATTCCTTATTCAATAGAGCTGTTTTTGCGGAAATAATCATTTAATTTGCCCTGTTTTTGAGAAATAATGCATGAAAAAGAAAATTTTTTTTCATAAGATGTATAGAATTTCCTTTTTCTGATCAGAATGATTGTTGAGGTGATGATCTTATGAATGAGGAAAACAATGGTGCTTCAAAAAATAAGTGGAGCCGCATTTTCCGGAAAAAGTGGTTTTTCCCAGCAGTTTATTTAACAATTGCCGCACTTCTACTGTCAGTGGTCGTATGGTATCAGAATCTGGATAATCAAATTCCAGAGGTACTTGATCGGGAGGAAAGTCAGGAAGCCAGCGATGAATTCAGCCCACATCCTGCAGATGAAGATGCACAATCAGTAATGGAGCAGCAAGAGGTAATACAAATGCCTGTATTGGACAGAGATCAAGCAGAAATCGTAACTAAATTCTATGATTACAACGCAGACCAGGAGGACCAGGAAAATGCTTTGGTTCTTTATAACAACCGCTATTATCAAAGTACAGGTGTTGATATTGCAGCAGCCGATGACGAGGCGTTTGAGGTAGTTGCCGCATTAACTGGTACCGTTACTGAAGTTAAAGAGGATCCGTTATTAGGTAATGTAGTAGTTATATCACATCAGAACGAAGTGATGACTTATTACGCAAGCCTAGGTGAGGTTCAAGTAAAAGCTGGTGCGAAGGTAAAACAGGGCGAAGTATTAGGTAGTGCAGGAAAGAACTTGTTTGGGAAGGACAGTGGAACACACGTCTATTTCGAATTAAGAAAAGATGGCAACCACATGAATCCAGAATTATACTTTAATCAGCCTGTCAGCAGCCTGGATAGTAATGCAGAAGAAGCTGAGGCAAGTGAAAATTCTGAGGTTGAAGAAGACGAGCATTCGGATATGCTAGAGGAAGACCCAGGTGAAGAAGAAACGCCAGAGGAAGATTCCATTGGTGAAGATGAAGAGTCAGATGAATAAGCAAGTACATTCATCTGATGGTTTTAACCAAAATGAATAATAACGAGAGGAACCCAGCCTTATGGCTTGGGTTCTCTTTTGTTTTCTATAACTATTCATAAATTTGCATAATTTGTCGAAAGAAAGTTCCTGTTTTTATCAAAAATTATGGTATTATAGTGAATAATAAATATACGATTTTGTTGATTTAAATTAATAGATTGTAGCTTGCTTTTATTACAGGAAAGGAGCCCCCCATGCTTTTATCTACGCTGAACATGTCAAATAGAGATGAGCTAACATTAGAGCAGCTAATGGAAACTTTATCACAGGAACATACAGACCAAACGGTTATAGAGCTCTTGAGAAATTATTGTCTGCAATCAACTTCATATGATATTCAAAAAAAGGGTATGGAATTTTTGTATATTAACGGATTTTATGGTGAACTTCAGCAGTTGATTGATAAAAATAATGAGTCAATGCACTGTTCTAATAGAGAATGGGCAGCCATCTACCAAATCTTCATTGACCGAAGACTCAATCGATATACCCCCCAGGAATTATTTCACCGTATAAATCAATTTAGCTCCGATGAACCTGAACTAGTCTGTTTAATTGAATTTGCAAGAGTTACAGTATTTTATCAGATGAATGAATTCAGCAACATAGGAAACTTTTTAGCGGTACAGCCGAAATTATTTGAGTCAATAGATGACAAACTGCTGATATCGTACTTTAATATACGGTTATATCAGCTTCTCTTAACCTATTACTTGACCAGGAATGAGTTAATAATGGCGAGAAAATATGCCTACCGAATATTGAATCATACAACGAATACGAGAACGAAGGTAAATACACATATCAAGCTGGGAGTTTCTTATACGTTTGATACCTATCAACAGGGTATGTTTCATTTAAATGAAGCACTGAAATTATCAAAAAAGCATAATCTTACTGCTAACATTCATCTAATAGAACAACGCAATATCCCCTTTTTATCAGCTCACTTTAATCGAGTGGAAGGAATTACTTCGACGGACGAAAGTGAACAAGCACATATTGAAATTGCGAAGGGGAATAATGCAAAAGCATTAGCCATACTTAAAAAAGTATCCATAGACAGCCCGTTTAAGGAATATTATATGGGTTTAGCAAAACAGGATAAAAACCTCCTTCTTCAGTCATACACAAACTTCATTGAAAAAAGAAGTGACTACTTCTTCAGCAGGTTACCACTGAATGCGTTAAAAAACTTCAAGCACTGAAAATCAAGTGCTGTCAAACCGGGGAAATTGCTGTAATTTCCCCTCTAACCAACCAACTCAAAGATTTCTACAACACAAGCAATAATCAATTAAATATATAAGAGTGTTTAACTTTTTCAATAACTGTAAAAAAATTGATGAGGAGGAAAGAAAATGAAAAGATTTGCATCTTTTTTATTGATTTTTGCAATTGTATTTTTAGTACTTCTAACTCCAGAGCCACTACTTAACGAAAAAATTATTCTTAAAGATCCAGGGCTGGGGGATATCGATTAACATATTTTACCACCTGGGGAATATTTTAAAGTTAGTGCATAATCAGATTACAGTACCATTTTAGTAAAAGTATAAAATAAAATTTTATTCACTTTTAAAAGAAAGAAAAAGTTGAACCTCTTTATATAGATTTTAAACTGCTTTTCCTTGATACAGTGGGTTCCATTACTTGTTTCATCACAACATGTGTTTCCCTTCCATCACAGTTCTTTCATAAAATACTTCTTGTCCGCATTTCCTTAAGATGTAAATTTAATCATAAACACACCTGCTTGTTAATAAAATGTTACAAACCAAGCATTCAGAAATGTCTGAGGTGAGAGCTTGTGTGACTTTAAATTTACAGACACAACTAATCGATCTCTTTATGTACTACTATCTGCGTCCTTTGCAACTATCGGAATATAGGTGAAAGAAGAAGAAGCCTAGTTAAATTACATAGTCATTTCGCTGTTCCTTGAAAATCTGCCATAGCTAGGTAAGTCACAACAAAATTAACGCCTTGTCTCAAACCACACCTCGGAAATATCCAACTTAGGGAGGCGAATGGTGTGCACGATTACATCAAAGAAAGAACTATCAGGATAGGAAATTATGTTGTGGAGACAAGAAAAACCGTCCGAATGATAGCTAAAGAATTTGGTGTTTCAAAAAGCACAGTCCACAAAGATCTGACAGAACGCTTACCAGAAATCAATCCTGAACTGGCAAATCAGGTAAAGGAAATACTGGAGTACCACAAAGCAATCCGTCATCTCCGTGGAGGAGAAGCAACCAGGAAAAAGTACAAACTGGACACGTCTGAAAAAAATGAAGTCAAGCCAGTCGGATAACAGAGCTGGGACGAATTCTTGTAAGGAGGTGCTGCCTCATTCAAGGATAAAAAATGAAGATGTAATACATCCGCCTGATCCTAAGAACCCACCTGCCACAGGTGGGTTCTTAGGATACAGCTTAATATAAGTACAGCAGTACGGAAACGCATTTTGTTGCAGCACAGAACTAGATGCTGAATAAGCCTTTTTTACGATTATAAATTCCTCGCCGTTTTTTCAAAAAATGGCAGTTAATTGTAGAGATTTGTGGTAAAATATAATATTAGTAGCATGATGTTTAAATGCGAGATAGCAATTAAGGCTAGGAGGATATGTACCCATGTTTTCTAGGGATATTGGAATTGACCTTGGAACTGCCAACGTTTTAATTCATGTAAAAGGTAAAGGTATTGTTTTGAACGAACCAGCCGTTGTTGCCATGGACCGCCATACTGGTAAAGTTTTGGAAGTCGGGGAAGCAGCACGTCGTATGGTTGGACGTACACCAGGAAATATTGAAGCCATTCGTCCACTAAAGGACGGAGTTATAGCAGACTTTGATGTAACAGAAGCGATGTTAAAACATTTTATAAATAAAATAAGAGTTAAAGGATTTCTGTCGAAGCCCAGAATGCTTATTTGCTGTCCGACAAATATTACAAAAGTAGAGCAAAAAGCGATTAAAGAAGCGGCTGAAAAATCCGGAGGAAAGAAGATCTATCTGGAAGAAGAGCCGAAAGTTGCTGCAATTGGAGCAGGAATGGAAATTTTCCAGCCAAGTGGTAATATGGTTGTTGACATTGGTGGCGGAACGACAGATGTTGCTGTACTTTCAATGGGCGACATTGTTACTTCGGAATCCATTAAAATGGCCGGTGATAAATTTGATGTAGAGATTCTTCAATACATAAAAAAGAAGTATAAGCTTCTAATTGGAGAACGTACTTCTGAAGATATTAAAATCAATGTAGCAACGGTGTTTAAAGATGCGCGTAAAGAAGAAATGGATATTCGCGGCCGCGATATGGTAAGCGGACTTCCACGGACAATCACGGTATATTCAGATGAGATCGAAGCGGCTTTACGAGAATCTGTCTCATTAATCGTACAAGGTGCCAAAACCGTGCTCGAGCGTACACCACCCGAACTGTCTGCGGATATTATTGACCGGGGTGTTATTTTAACAGGCGGTGGAGCATTAATTCATGGAATTGATCAGCTACTGGCGGCAGAACTTAAGGTTCCTGTATTTATGGCTGACGAGCCAATGAATTGTGTAGCCAGAGGAACGGGAATTATGCTTGAAAATATTGACAAAGTTGAACGCAGGCGAGTCGTTTAATACTTCCCGGACTTTCCAGTCTGCTTACGAAACTTTCACTGCAGGAAGATGGGAAGGATGAACCGGTACTGCGCTGATCAGCCTGCGTATTTAAAAAACGTCAAATGACATCTAGTCAGATATTACCCGGATTTTTAAAAAATAAACCTGATAATAGAAAAATTCATAAAGGAGGGAAGCGTCTTGTTAAGAGGTTTTTATACTGCAGCGAGTGGAATGATTGCACAGCAGCGTCATCAGGAAGCATTATCAAATAATATTGCTAATGCAAATACACCTGGATATAAAGCGGATCAGGCATCCTTACGTGCATTTCCGGAAATGCTGATTCAACAAATGGGAAAAAAGAACATTCCGACAACACAAGGGATTAACTTACCTGTTCAAAATCCAATTGGATCATTGAACACAGGCGTATACGTACATGAAACAGCACCAAACTATGTTCAGGGTGATGTTAGAGAAACAGGACTTACAACAGATATGGCATTGGTAAATGGTGTTATACCAGACGAAACAGGAAGTCTGTTTTTTACAGTGCAAAATGAGGCTGGAGAAGTGCGCTACACTAGAAATGGTAATTTCACGGTGGATGGGCAAGGAGCATTGGTTACAAACCAGGGCTATTATGTTTTGGATCAGGCTGGTAATCAAATCCAGACAGATGGTATGGAATTTATCGTTACACAGGACGGTTTCCTTCAAACAGAAGATCAGGCAATTCTACTGGGTATTGCCTATACGGATAACGCGAATGATTTCGTGAAAGAGGGAAATGACCTTTTCAACGGAGAAGCCGGTGCTGTGCCTGCAGGTGCTACCTTTACCGTCCAACAGGGATTTTTAGAACAATCTAATGTGGACTCTCTGCAATCAATGACACAAATGATGGAATCCTACCGCATGTTTGAAACAAATCAGCGTGTTTTAAAAGCGTATGATGAGAGTATGGGGAAGGCAGTTAGTGAAATAGGCCGACTCGGCTAGGGGGGATCTTATGTCAAGAACGATGATACAAGCAGCAGTTACAATGAATCAACTTCAGAATAAGCTGGATTTAATTGGTCAGAACATGGCGAACACCCAAACAACAGGCTATAAACATCGCCAGGCAGACTTTTCTTCATTGTTATTTCAGCAAATTAATAATATGACAGATCCAGCCAACGCGGAAGGTCGCCTTACTCCAGATGGTGTGCGCATCGGTTCAGGAGCTAAGCTTGGATCTGTGAACAGTAATTTTTCTTTGGGAGCAATAGCAGAGACGGGAAGGGTACTGGATACAGCCTTACTTGGTGAAAATCATTTCTTTCAAATTCAAGTAACTGAAAATGATGTGCAGGAAACACGCTATACACGTGATGGAGCATTTTACCTGAACCCGGTTAATAATAATCAGTCTGTCATGCTTACAACAGGTGATGGGAATCCTGTCTTAGGAGAAAATGGGCCGATCGTCATTGCAGAAGGTTTTGATTCCATTACTATCAACGCCAACGGACAAATCAGCGTAGAGCGTGGCAACCAAACGGAGATTGCCGGTAACATAGCTGTAGTTGAAGCTGTTCGACCACGTCTACTGGAATCTGCTGGACAGAATGCATTCCGATTACCTGATTTGGCTGAACTGGGCTATAACATGGGTGAAATCATTCAGGCTGCTGCCCAGAATACAAACGTATTGAAAAGCGGCGCGTTAGAGAGCTCTAATGTGGATATTTCACAGCAGATGACAGATATGATTATGGCCCAACGGTCTTACCAATATAATGCAAGAACTATTTCTATGGGAGATCAAATGCAGGGATTAATAAATCAATTGCGTTAAAATACTAGATATGAGATCGTTTACTGTGATAAAATCTATCTAGTATTCCTAAGGTTATAAAAAAAGAACGTAAAAAATTGATCCATGTATTTTTTTCAGGAAATAAGGAGAAACAAAACCATGACCACAAAACAAGCAGAAAAAACAGGTGTTGAAAAGCAGACACGTAAAAAGCAGAAGCAGGAGAGAAATACTGCTGCTAAGAAGTCTGCAAAAAAAAATGAGCAGGCATCTGCTACTTCCACAACAGAAAAACAAACAAGAAAAGAACAAAAACGTAAACAGAAAGAAGAAAAGAGAAGCAACAGAAGGCCGAGACTTCGTATATTTCCGATCTGGCTTCGTGTGATTGTCGTTCTTCTATTTTGTGCAGCTGCTTTAATAGCTGGATTAATGATTGGTTATGGTGTAATTGGTGATGGTACTCCAAGTGACGCCTTGAAAAAAGACACATGGCAGCATATTATTGACATTGTTACAAAACCACAGTAAAGCGTACTTCCTATAGAAAAGCATTTCACCTGTAAAAGGTGAAATGCTTTTTAGTAATGGCTGTTTTCTATATTGTTGATTCGACACAAAAATATAGAACTGTGGCTACATCGACTCGCCCGCGATGTACGGGAAGCAAACAGTGATAAACGGGATGCTATTTAAGGGACTCGTCTACCTGTAAATAAACGAACAATTAAAACAATCAAAGCAATTACAAGTAAGATGTGTATCAGATTACCTGCAATTTCAAAACCAAAGCCAAGTGCCCACATAATTAATAAAATTAAAAGAATGGTCCAAAGCATTATTTAAATCCTCCTTTCGGCAACTAAAATTATTATCTTTGTTGAAAAACATAACCTGGGCTGTAGTTAATTATTACCTCTTTTTACTTAGTATGAAACATATCTTTGTTATAATGTATAGAGAAGCAGTTCTTGCTGCTGTACCACAGTGATGCTGAAGGAGAGATAAAATGGATATTGAACAAATTAAAGAAATTATTCCACATCGTTACCCATTTTTATTAGTGGACAAGGTGACGGAAATGGAAGAAGGAAAACGGGTAGCAGGTCTTAAAAATGTGTCAGCAAATGAACCTTTCTTTCAAGGGCACTTTCCAGAATATGCAGTAATGCCTGGTGTATTAATTGTTGAAGCACTCGCACAAGTAGGCGCGATCGCAGTACTGGGGATAGAAGAAAATAAAGGTAAATTAGGTTTTTTGGCAGGAGTGGACAAATGTCGATTCAAACGTCAGGTAAGACCGGGAGATCAGCTGAAATTGGAAGTTGAGATCACCAGAATGAAGGGACCTATCGGTAAAGGTAAAGGAATCGCGACGGTAGATGGAGAAATTGCCTGTGAAGCAGAAATTACATTTGCAATTAAATAATTTAAAAATAAATCCTCTTTTTAATTAAAGGGGATTTTTCTCAGGCTTACGGCTTACCGCACACTGCGTCGTTAACTAAATCTGTACGAAGAGAGCTTTCGTTTGAAATAGAATATAAAATAGCCGACGGAAAGCGGATGGATAAGTACGTCAAAAAAAATACAAAAAATAAGTATCACTTCTTTGCAAATGGTTAAGCTAATGGCGATAGCGAACATTTCAAAGGAGGAAACCTTTTATGAAAAGAAAGATATTATTAAGATTAGGCGCATCTGTGTTGGCAATTTCCTTAGTAGCTGCGTGTGGAACAGATCCTGTTGAAGAAGATGCTCCACTAGATCAACAACAACAAGATCAAGGAAATAATCAAAATAACGGCAACGGGATGAATGAAGGCGACGATGGTATACTTCAAGATGAAAACGAAATGGATGGCGGTCAAGGGAACCAGTAGTGTACTACTAGCTATCATCTTTAAAGGTACGCTTTAGAAGATGGACAACCAAAAAGCAGAACAAAACTCAAGCGTATTGAGATTGTTCTGCTTTTGTACTACTTAACCTTTTAAATCAACCTGTTTACCAAGAGATGGGTGCGGAGCAGGTGATATGGGCTGCTGGAGCATCTCCATTAATTGAAGCCCTTGCTGTTCCATTACATTCATCACATTTCCCATGATAGCCAAGCCTGCTTCAGAGCGGACCCGCTGATTAGCCATCCCAATAGATAGTGCAGCAATATCCATTCGATACCCTCCATTATTAGCAACCTGATTCTTACTGACAGTATAGCATACTTGTCAGGTTACTAAAGGGGCTTCTTACTAAAAGGAGGGTATAAAACTAGCCGCTTTACAAGGTAAGCTACAGATTGAGCTACGTACAGCCCCAGCGGTCGATGTCTTTAAGTGTTGGTTCTCAGATATTGATTCTTTCTACTTATTTCTCAGAGCTGGCAGCATCTTTTTTAGTGGCCGTTTTCCCAGTGCTTTTTGATTTTGTGCTCTTTTCACTATTGGATGATTTGCTGCTTGTTGTACTATCATCTTTCTTAGCTGCAGGTGTTGATTTGCTTTTTGTGCTGCTTTTTTTATTATCTGTTTTTGGCGCTATTTTTGAATTACTCTTTTTTTCTTGTGTCTTCTTTTCCTCTTTAACCTCTTTCTTCTCATCACCTTTTCTTTCGTCGTCTTTTTTATCGTTATCTTGTTTATCCTCTTGTGAAGCTGCTAATTCCTCTTTACTAGTAGAACCTGTCTTCTTACCGTCTTCATTACCCTGTGCCTTTTCCATATCATTCGATTGCATTTGAGAACCATGCTCACTATCATCCCCATCAACGTCTGCTTCTTTGTTTTTTAGTTGAATTTTGCTTGTTAATTGCTTTGTTTTATTAGTTGCCTCTGTTTTTAATTCATTTATTTTAACTTTCGTGGAATCACCATACTCTTTGGTTTTATCGAGGGCTTTTTCTTTAGCTGTAACAGCCTGGTCTGTTATATCGCCACGTAATTCTTTCCCGGATTTCGGTGCCAGTAACAGTGATGTTGCAGCCCCCACTACACTCCCGATAATAGTACCCTTTACTAGATCTTTCCTTGTTACCTTTTTGGTGTTTTTAGCTTTGTTCTTTGCCATTTTTAATTCCTCCTGTTTTTTTGATTAATTATTCTTTTTTGTTACATGGTTAAGCAATTTAAAAAACGAAATACGTTCCTGCTTACTTTTACCGGCTGCTTTCACCTAATTGTGCTTCTAGCTTTTCCAACCGTTTTTGGAGCTGTTCATTCTCATCTTTCAGCTTGTCCTGTTCTTGTAAAGCCGATTGAGAGTTAAGATAGGGATCTGTTTCCCACCAATCCATCCCAATTTCTTTTGCTTTATCTACGGATGCAACGATAAGCCTGATCTTAATCGACAGTAATTCAACATCGGCAATTCCAACTCGAATATCACCAGCAATAACGACTCCTTTATCTAACACTGTTTCAAGGACATCAACTAAACTATTCGATCGGGTAGACTGTTCTATGGCCATTAACTATACCCTCCTTTTTGAAAAAACTTCTAAAGCAGATTTCCCAATGGACCAAGATCGATATTTAAATCCTCATCATCCAAGTCAAAAACTTCTTTCAGTTCATCCATTTTTACATCAAGATTCATGAGCGCGACCCCGAGGTTCTCAATCTCTTGTTCTGTCAGCGTTCCACCATCCACTCTGCGTAATGCCTGACGTTCAACCAACTCACGCAATAACTCGATAACTGTCAGGACGAGCTGTGCAAGTCCTTGTTCTGCGCTCTCAGGATCAAGCTGTATACGCCCACTTTTTTCAGGACGCTTATCCAGATTCGTTAATGACACGGTCTAACTCCTCCTTTTCGTAATCAAATCGTTTGGACGACAATTGTTCGGCTGTCTCCTGATTGGATTCGATCAGTGTTTCAACAGAAGATATAAGAACACGTAAATCAAGATAAACTAAGTCGATACCTGCAATGGAGAGAATAAGATCTCCCTTGATCGCGACACCCTTATCCAGAACCACATCCAAGATATCGATCAAAGCTACATCTTTATTTTCAAACTCTTTCCGCTGTGACATAGCACCCTCCATTTCTAGCTGATTTTTGAAAAGTGGTAGGACGGCCAGGGTCCAGTTACTTCGATAAACCAGCCAGATGATTTCCATTTATCCTGCGCCTTTTGGACGTTAGCTAAGAAATCCTCTACCGTAGATTGTTCCAGCATATATACACTGTTCCAGCACATGTCTTCTTCTCTGCCCGTCACATCTTTATTCCAGTTCTTCTTAACTTCACTGTCTGTACTGAACTGCGCGAACTGATCATGCAACCGGCTTGAAAATGAATCTTTTTCTTTATCTGTTTCCTGTTCAATCAGTTGATCGAGCTTTCGCTTCTCCAAGTATTGCCGGCCAGGGGAGAGCAGCTCAATCTCTTCTCGTTTTGAAGCGATCGTCGGATTATCTTCTGCAACGTTTTCCTTAAGCTTACTGTTGTCACAATAAATTTTCATAATCCATTCTTCTTTGCCTGCAATTACATCGAGCAGCTCGATCATCTTCGGTTTATGTTCAACAATGGTGTTCTGCAAACTATCTTTTCCAGAATAAATTGTGCAGAACTTCATTGGGATAATGGTGAAAATTTCGTATAATGTCATAAGTGCTTCATGGTGATGAAAGGCCTTTTCATGCACCCATTCCATATTATTCGTTTTGGCTTCGAGTTCTTTTTCTCTATATTCAGCTTCATCTAAATTACAAACAACGGCCTCTATTTCACCAAAGGGGATGGTGAAAATTGGGTTGTGTTCATCTATTCCTTTCATGGGGGGGATGGCGTTATCCGCATTTGCAGGTATAATTCCATACAAATAAATTAGCTTATCCATTGTAATTTCCTCACTTTTGCGCCTTTGTTTATTCATTCCACTGTTCCATTTCCCGTTTTTTGGCGAGTTCATACCTCATAAGTAGATCTTTTTCCGATTGTTTATACGTTTCTTCCTCGATTTCATCAAGGTCGTACATCATTTGCAGATGAATAAGTTTCTTTTGGATATGCTCAATATCATAATATTCCTTCTCTACTTCTTCTTGTACCTTCTCGCCAATTTTTACTACCAGGTTTACTGGGGAAGTGAATATTTTTTGGATCATGAGCTTTCCTCCACCTTCAATTTTATATTAATAAAATTATAGGCTGGCCATGGTCCTGTGTAGTTAAATTTAACTCTATCCTTCCATTTCTCATGTAGTTCATTTACCTTTTCATCAAAGATCTCTTCTTTATCACGATCAACTAAATAAGCAGCGTTTAGCAGCATTTTCTCACCAATCGGCTCATTTGTCTGAGTCACTTCAGCAATTGGTGCGAGCTCATCATGAATTTCTTCTTGAATATCATTTTGTATCGCCTGGAAAAAATCTTTGGCCATTTCACCAAGCTGAATACGGTCAAAATAGCCGGCTGCTTCTGACTTGGATTGTACAACCTGCTTTTTCTTCATCACCTTATCATTTTGGCTGACGTTCTTTTCCAGCCATTCTTTCTTTCCAATTACTTTCAAGCCAATTTCAATCTTGTCCTTAATCTTTGGGAACAGGGCTGTTAACTGAGGATATAAGCTTTTCAACAATACAGTGACATCTTCTGTAGTGTGAAAAACATTCCCAAAGCTGATTGGAATTACTGTATCTGACTCTTTCATCACAGATGAGATAACTTGCTGATGCATCATCAGATTATCTTTATTGGGGTGGTAGATTTTAACCGGAACATCAGCAACTACCATCGCTGCATCTTTATAATGAATCGTGTAGGTTTCTCTTTCCTCGCCCTCGAATTCTATACTCCCAAATGAGTGGCTTGATTCCTCTGTCTGGATCCCGCAAAATACGTATATCCCATTTTCACCTTCCATTTATATCACCCCGCTTTAATTTTTTTACATTCTGCCAGTAACTGTTTTTCGATGCGATCATCCGATTTATCTGTACAGGCCTGGAGAGGAAACCAAGTAATATCAAAGCATAATTGAACGAATGCCTCGTTGGTGCCGTCAATAGGAATTTCATACCGCTTCGCCAAGTCGGCAATCATGATGGAGGCACGAAGTCCGGGCCCATTATATGCCTGCTTCTTTGTACACAGATTCCGTACTCTGGCCATGAATGCTACAATTTCCTCAGCTTCCGCCTTAGTAACAGCTGATTTATCAACAACAGCTATGGCTTCCGACTCTTGATCCATGTGTTCAAGTGGTAATGTAATCATGCGGTCCAGTAAGGCATCCTGTAAGTCATAGACACCAGCGTATTCCACGGGATTACTTGTGAAAATTACCGAAAAATCAGGATGTACTTTAATAAAGGAGTTTTTCTTCTTCATCCCATAAAGCGGTAATATCTTTTCTTCTAAAATAGGCAGAAAGATGTTGTTTGCCTCTGGCGGGGAGCGGGTGAATTCATCGTAAACGAGTGTATAGCCGTTTTTAACCGCTTCAAGCAAACGGCCATCAGACCATGACTCGGTCACATTTTCTTCTATTTTGTAAACACTTCGCACATAATTGTCTTTCACTTTATTGCTTTTGTACCCATTAAATGCGCCAAGTAAATCCTGATTGGACAGGTCCCTGTTTCCGTTAATCAGCATCACTGGTCTTTTGTGCTGTTTGGCAATGTGAATGGCCAGTGTGGTTTTTCCGATGCCGGATGGACCTGTGAAATGAATAGGATAACCGGTTTTCAGGTATTGTAACGACCGCCTAATCAGTCCCTTAAAGTAGGTCGACTGATCATATAAATGTTTCTTCTTCTTTTTCTTTGTTTTGGTCTCGGTCATCGTGGGTCCTCCTGTTCCTCTACACTTGTTCTTCCAGATCACTGCGGTAGCGCAGGCTTATCCGGGAAAATTCCGTGACATCATTGTCCTCATCAAGGAAAACTTCATACAAGCCTACCATCTGATCATTGGCATATTTCTTCATGTATTCTTTTTCCTCAATAACTTCCACCAGAGCCCGCCACCCGTTCTTACCATCTTCCTCCTGTTTTTTTACAGAAATAATCTTATGTGGTGGAGCAATATGTTCCTTGAAAAACGCAGTGACTTCATCCATTACCATCATTGCTTTCACATCCTTTCATTAGGAGGCATAAAATTTATTAAGGGTAAGAAGTATAAGTTTTTGGCTACATTTAATTCTTACACTTAAACAGCCACGTCCAGCTCCAGCACCCAGGGACTAGCCAGACTTCCTTCACCTCCGTACAATAAGTCAACATCGGCTTCCTCCGGTCGCCGTGTTTCCTTTTAGATGAACTTGACTTATCGCCAGAAATGGCGAAAGTCTTAGTGAATCTTATACTCTGGAGTGAATCTCCTACGGATCAGTCCAGTCCGTACGTCCCTAACCGGGCGCTTGTGCTTTTGTTCAATTCCAGAACAGTAGTCTGATTTATTCAGATCCTGCTCTCTAAGTATAGGGAAGGGTGCAGAGCCAGTCTCCTGGCCCTGTACCACTATTTTTTTAGCTGGCTTCTTCTTCTTCATAATCGATACTGTCTCCACGAGCGGATAAGCGGTCAGATAGACCATCTTCCTCCACTTCGTCACGTAATAAGCCGACAGCCTCCGCGTACCGTAACCATGTATCCACACTCGCTACAACGACACGAGCCTCTATCGTAATCAGTTCAATCCCGACAACGGAAACCCGTGCGAACGCATCAATTACAATTCCTTTATCCAAGATGCGGTCAATAACCTCTGCTAAACCTGAACTATCTGTTGATTTTTGAATTGCCATCGTAACATGCTCCTCTCTGAATGAACTTTTATTTAAAAAGCCACCTTGCTGCTTTTCAAAATGTACTAGGAACTCCTATCCGAATGATGTTTCACATGCTGCGGCCCCTTAATGTTCGTAGAGCTTTTAATTCCTGTAGAGCTTTTAATTTGATTCGTTCCTTTTATATCATTCACTCCAGGAATTCTGTCATCTGAACTTGTCTTCTCTTTAACTTTAGATTGAAATGATTCTCCGGCTTCTTTTGCACCAGATACCTTTTCACGGACCTTGAGTAGTGCATTCTGTGTCTTTTCTTCAGCTTTTTTTGCGTTGGAATGAACTTTTTCTGCATTTTCCTCTTTCTTTTCCTGCAGTTTACTGGAAGCATCTTTAACTTTAGATTGGATGCTTTCCTTAAACTTTTCACGCATTTCTGAAGCCAGTTCTTCCTTTATTTCGCCTTCTACTTCCTCTTTTAAATCTGCAGGGTCATCTGCTTTTTTTAAAATTCTGGTGACAATCGGCATCTTCTCTTTTAGGCTCTTTCTTACTTTAGGGATGAATAAGGTGGAGGCTACTAGTCCTACACCTCCAGCCAGGGCAGTTGTTCTAGGGTTTTCTTTGAGTTTCTCAGGTGCTTGCATTGAAACCTCCTTTTTCTGTTGGACGACCCTTATCGGTTTAGTTACCCTTTATTTTAAAATGAAAACTAGACATTTTTTACCACTAGGGAAATTTTTCTCTTCGCGGAAAATGGTAAGGCACGTAGCAGAGGGAAGGGTGTGGGTCCAATATTTATAAGATAAGAAATTTTTGGCTGTAATTAATTCTTACACTTAAATAGCCACGTCCAGCGCAAGCGCCCAGGGACTAGCGAGACTTCCTTCACCTCCGTACGTCCCTATACGGGCGCTTTCGCTTTTGTTCTAACGTTAGCTAATTACAATTATTTTAAATTTTGCTTCAAAGCGTGCCCAAAGGGTAATAGAATAGTAAAATAGTTTTATTACTAACTGGAGGAATACAGAGATGGAACAAAGAGCAAGTTCTGTGTATATTATTAGTCCCCTTACGAAAGCCATATTGACTACGGAGTCCACGTACTACCGATCATTAATTCTGGAAAAAAATACGAAGAAAAAATCTATATATACCGCAGAGCAGATCATTGATCACAATTGTCTGCTGGATGTTTCTTCTATAGAAGGCAGAAGAACCGTGGTAAAATCTATTCTTAACGCAAGCAGCAAGCTACCTATCCCAGTAAGTGTGGAGCAGGGTCTCTACATGTTGCCAACAGCTTCTACTAAGAATAAGGACCGTGTATGGCTGGCTTATGAACATATTGAAGCTTATGAACAAGATGGGGAAAATACGTACATTACATTTAGGGATGGATCAGGAATATACGTAAATATCTCCCAGAGGGCAATAGACATGCAGTACAAGCGTGCAAGTCAGGTAATTGTTGCCCTGAACCGACCGGTCATTTTTGGCAGGTCGCCCTATTCTCGGTAAATAAACAGGGTTGGTTTCCCACCAACCCGTCGTTATCGGCAGCTCAATAAATTGTAACAACTAATTACTTGTAGGAAATTGCTCTAACGTGTACACTTGAAAAGTATTTATTTTACACTATTGCAATGTTATGACTGACCGGTTAGTCATAACGAAGTGAAACAAAATCAACAGTAAATCGTATAAGAAACAGGTGGTAATGATGAACGATAAGAAAATGAATTTAATCGAAGCAGGCATGAAGTTGTTTGCTGTAAAAGGTTATCACAGTACCTCTATTCAGGAAATTGCTACAGAGGCTGGCATCTCGAAGGGTACATTTTATTTATATTTTCAATCAAAAGAGGATTTTATTGCAACATCCTTTCACTATTTCCATACAGAGATAACGGAAAGAATAGAAAAGGTGAAGCAGGACAATTTGTCCCCAAAAGAAACCCTTGCAAAGCAAATTACGGTACTCATACATTATATTTATAAGCATAAGGATTTCATTGTAATGCATTTACGTGAAAATATTTCAATTGGGCAAAATACCGATAGGCTTATCCACAAAATGAAAGTAGAGAACTTTCACTGGATGAAGGATAGTGTGAAAGCAATCTATGGAGACTCGATAGACTACCTTCTGTTCGATACAATCATTCAAGTGGAGGGCTTAATGAATGGTTACTTTAAATGGATTGTAATTGATGATATACATATCGAAAAGGACATGGTCGGACCGTTTATTATTCGGCGAATGGACGACATCGTTCGTGGCATGCTCAAACAGGACGAAGCTCCGCTCGTTACAATAATAAATATTCCAGAAGAATATGAAGCAGACACCGGAAAAGATATAATGACGCTGGTGGCTGAACAGATAATGGCATTAAAAAAGAAGGTAACAGATCAGGTACAGGATAATAAAAAGACACAGCTGTCTCAGGTAGTTGAAGCGATAGAAGCTGAGCTGAATAAAAAAGAGCTGCAGCCGCTTATTATTCAAGGGCTGCTTGCCCACTTTGGCCGATCACCGGAGCTGATGCCGGAGTGTAAGCGGATTGCTCAATTATTAAATATAGAACTTATACATTAAATGACCTTATATAGGAGGAGAATTAGAATGAAAAAAATCGTGTTAAGCGTGGCAGCTGTTCTTTTGATTGGTTTACTTGCTGCATGCAATGAGGATGATACTAATGAGGAAAAAACGGAGCGGGTAACATCAGTAGAAACAGTAAAGGTCATTGTTGGAGACTTAGTTATTGAGAAATCTGTCTACGGTAGAACTTCGCCGATGAGCACGACACCAGTAATGGTACAAATGCCTGGAGAAATTGATGTGCTGGAAGTAGAAAATGGCGACAAGGTGGAGGAAGATGATCTTATTGCTACCATCGCTACACCTGCAGGAAAGCAAAACATCCGCGCATCAAGAGATGGCGAAATCACCAGCCTGGAAGCGGCTGAAGGGGATATGATCTCCGATTCAGAGCCCCTAGCTGTTATCGCTAACATGGATTCGGTAAAGGTTACTTTTTCGGTGACCTCTGATGTCCGTTCTCTTTTTAAAAAAGAGGATAAGTTAACGATCGTGCTTGCCGATGAAGATTATGATGCAGAGATTACATCAATCAGCACCATGCCGGATGATACGGGACTATACCCGGTTGAGGCGACAGTTGAAAATAAAGAAGGAACTATTTTACCTGGAATGGTCGGAACGATGTATGTTGCGGAGAAACGAATAACAGAAGCGATTATTATTCCAACAGCAGCAGTGGTGGAGGAAAATGATGAAACGTTTGTTTACGTTATTCAAGATGAACAAGCTGTTAAAACAACAATTACAATCAAAGATACACAATCAGATGAGACAGCAGCTGAAGGCGATATCCAAGCAGGCGATCAGGTAGTTGTCAGTGGTCAGCTGACACTTTCTGATGGCGACCAGGTCAACGTGGTGAGAGGGGAATAATTTTGAAACTTATTAGTACATCCGTAAAAAGACCAGTTGGCGTCATTATGATCGTGGCTGCCATTATTGCACTTGGTATCATTTCGATGCGAAGTTTGGTAATCGACCTGTTCCCGGAAATTGATCTGCCAATCGCAGTAGTTGCCACATCATATCAGGACGCAGCGCCACAGGAAGTAGAAAATTTAGTCAGCAGACCAATCGAGTCAGCTGTTAGCACTGTAGAGGGAATTGAAACCATTCAATCCCAATCACAGTCCGGGTCATCAATGGTAATCATGATGTTCAGCAATGGGACTGATCTCGATCAGGCACTGCTTGATGTAAGGGAGAAGATTGACCAGACAAAAGGATTCCTGCCTGACCGTGCAGGAGAGCCGAATATTATGCGCTTTAACCCGGATCAGCTGCCTGTTATGTGGGTTGGATTAACCGGGAAGGATTCAGCAGCATTAACGCAAATTGCTGACGACCAGATTGTACCTTATTTTGAACGTCAGGGTGGAGTCGCATCTGTGTCTGTTGAAGGTGGAAAAGACCGTGAGATCCAGGTAGTATTGGATCAATCTAAACTGCAGCAGTACGGAGTAAACACACAAAGCATCGTTCAAGCACTGAATAGTTCGAACCAGTCTGCATCGGTAGGAACGGTGGAAAAAGGAAATAAGGACCTTCAGATTCGTGTGAAGGGAGAGTTTGAATCCATCGGGGATATTGAACGGACGATTCTGCAAACCGAAGCGGGAGCTACCATCCATGTAGAGGATGTGGCAGAAGTCCAAGATACATTTAAGGACTCCTCATCGGTGACATTAGTAAATGGCACCCCATCAGTCGTGTTATCTATTCTGAAGAAAACAGATAGCAACACAGTGGATGTCGCTACAAATATTACACATGGAATCGCAGAATTGAATGCAGGTTTACCAAGTGATGTAAATTTGGATGTCATTATTGATACATCGCAATTTATTCAAATGTCCATCGATTCTGTTGTCAAGAATATCTTAATAGGTGGAGCCATATCGATCTTTGTCTTACTCCTGTTCCTAAAAAGTTTCCGGGCAACCATCGTTATTGGATTATCTATTCCGATCGCAATTATCTCTACCTTTATACTTTTGTATTTCACAGGAGAGACGCTGAACATCCTAACATTGGGTGGATTAGCGTTGGGGCTTGGAATGATGGTCGACAGCTCGATCGTTATTCTCGAACACATTTATTCTTACAGGAAACGCGGTTACGGTCTGGTCGATTCAGCAATTAAAGGGGCATCTGAACTGGCACCAGCAGTAATTGCCTCCACCACAACGACATTGGTTGTATTTTTACCAATTGTTTATGTAGAAGGAATTGCATCTGATCTATTTACACCGCTCGCGTTAGCAGTATCGTTCGCATTAATTGCGTCACTAGTAATCGCAATCACACTAGTGCCGATGCTCTCGTCTAAATTGCTTTCAAAAGCAATGGAGGACAGCGGCCGCCGTTACTGGTTTGACCGTTTTCTCGATTGGGTTAAAGGAAAATACCGCAGTGTCTTAAAATGGGTTCTGAATCACAGGAAGACAACCGTCGCAGGTACATTCCTTGCGATCGCAGGAAGCTTGGCACTAACCCCGTTCATAGGGGCAGAATTCATTCCATCCGCCGATCAGGGCCAATTGGAAATCCGTGTGGAAACAGATGCAGGGAGTTCGCTAATCCATACCGAAGGCATTGTTGAACAAGTAAATGAACGGCTGCAGGGTTATGAAAAAGACATCGAAACAAATTACGTTAGCATTGGCGGCGGTGGCTTTGGTGGAGGAATGGGGGGCGGCAGTAACTCGGCCACTTATACGCTGCAGCTCGTCCCAGCCAGTGACCGTGATAAAACAACAACCGAAATCGTTCAAAATATAGATAAAGATCTAAGCGACGTCCCAGGAGCTGAAATAACCGTTAGCTCCATGGACTCAGGTATGAGCATGGGTGATCCGATCCAAATCCAATTAAACGGCCCTGAGCATGCTGTTTTAACAGACCTGGCTGAACAGGTAGTTGCAGAGATTTCATCAGTCAACGGTGTTTACAATCCGGAATCAGCAGCATCAGAAGGGGTACCACAGCTGAATATTATCATTGACGATGATCAGGCAGCCATGTACGGATTAACTCAGGAACAGATTCTGGGCCAAATCCAAATGCAATTCACAAGCCAAGTAGCTACACAATTTCGTGAAGCGGGTCATGAGATGGATGTAACCCTTTTGTATCCTGAGAACAAGCGCAGTACGATCAGCGACTTGCAGGATATGAAAATACAAACACCGACAGGAACCCTACTTCCATTAGAAGAAGTAACTGACTTCCAGGAAATGAGCGGACCTGTTACATTGCTGCGACAAAACCAACAGCCACAAATGAATGTAACAAGTGATGTGGTGGAACGTGACTTAGGTAGTGTCGTTTCAGATGTAGAGGATGTATTGGCTGACATCAATTTACCAGAAGGCTACAGCTATGAGATCGGTGGGCAAGCACAGGATATGGCAGATTCATTTGCCGACCTGGCACTGGCCTTAGTATTCTCAATCTTCCTGGTATACGCCGTAATGGCAATTCAATTTGAAAACTTCCTGTTCCCATTAATCATCATGTTTTCCCTACCAGCAACTATCGTTGGTGTAATGGTCGGACTGTTCGTAGTGGGAATACCACTAAGCATCCCAGCATTCATTGGGATTATCATGCTCGCCGGTATAGTGGTCAATAATTCTATTGTACTAGTTGACTACATTAATATTACCCGGCGAAAAGGGGTAGACAGATACGAAGCAATACTTGAAGCAGGAACAAGCAGACTTCGCCCAATTCTTATGACAACATTAACAACCATACTAGCAATGGTGCCACTGGCAATGGCATTAGGAGAAGGTGCTGAAACCCAGCAGCCACTGGCCGTCACAATCATATTCGGACTGGGAGTCTCCAGCATATTCACACTATTGCTCATCCCAGTTGTCTACTCATTATTTGACGATTTAACACAGAAAATAGTAGGACGCAGAAAGAAAAAGAAAGCATAGCTGATTAATAAAGCCAAAGCTCCCCGTCCGCGGGGAGCTTCTACTGTTGTGTAGTGTGGTAGCATGGTCGGTTGTGAGTGGTTCGGGCTGTTTTGACGCCCAAATGGCTGATCGCTGAATGAAGGCTTGGCAGCGGTCAAGCCAAACCGGTCGAATCGCATGTAGATCAGCACGGGCTGTATTCATGCCCAAAGAGTCGATCGCTGAATAAACCAGGTTGAACGCGGGAATAAAGCTGAATAAGCGCTGAATCATCTGGTCCGAACGCGGGAATAAACAATCTGAACGCTGGAAAAAGTGGACAGTTCGCTGAATGAAGGCTGGGCGTGTGTCAAGCCAAACCAGTCGAATCGCATACAGATCAGCACGGTCTGTTTCCATGCCCAAAGAGTCGAACGCTGAATAAATCGGGTTGAACGCGGGATTAAGCTGAACAAGCGCTGAAATAACTGGTCTGAACGCGGGAATAAACAATCTGATCGCTGGAAAAAGTGTATCGATCGCTGAATGGAGGCAGGGCGTGTGTCATCCCAAAACGGTCGAATCGCATGCAGATCAGCACGGTCTGTTTTCATGCCCAAAGAGTCGAACGCTGAATAAATCGGGTTGAACGCGGGATTAAGCTGAACAAGCGCTGAAATAACTGGTCTGAACGCGGGAATAAGCAAGTTGACCGCTGAATTAAGTGTATCGATCGCTGAATCAAGGCGGGACAGCGGTCATGCCAAACACCAAACCACCACAAACCCCACACCGCAACAAAATCCACAGAAATTCCATCAGCAAAGATTCAATTAAAGCTAATTAGGGAATGTTAAATATGGAAGTTAGACTGGAGGGAATAACATGTCACTATCACGGATAATGAAATTTATTACAGGATCGCTCGAAGCCCTGTTGGGTATTCCTATTTTGGGTGGGGCTTATATAATTGGAAATGCATGGGCGCCACTGTTTTTCATGCTATTTCTGCATTTAGTAACATTGGTTTTGACAAAAAGGGACAGAGGGGCAAGCGCCGGAAGTATATTAGGGATAATAACATCGCTAATTGGGTGGATCCCATTCGTAGGTTTTTTAATGCATGTTTTAACAGCAATTGTTTTATTCATTACCGGTTTAATGCCTGACAGAGAATCAGCATAAAGATTCCAAGTACAGTATGGGAGCCCTGTTGTTGGTGTGAATCAAGCATATGCTCTCTGCAGTCTTCCTAATGAGTAATGCACCTACTCCCAACGATAAAGCTGCTACTCACGATGCTACTTAAATTAACCACATTTTAACGCAATTATATTTGAAAAAAGACTTGTCTAGCTTAATTAGACAAGTCTTTTGTATTGAATTACTATGTTAACTTTTCCGCATAACCAATTTATTTACAATCCGATTCACTACCTCCGAAAACATCAATCCAATCGCAATACTACCAGCTAGTAGCATAACCTGCACGGACAACTGCACGGCCGTGAAATAGTCGTTTTCCACGTAATGGCGCATCGCATCATAGGCAATGCCACCTGGGACGAGGGGGATAATGCCAGACACATTGAAAACAATGATTGGTGTTTTATACAGCTTCGCGCAAATTTGGCTTAGGATAGCGACGAGCATCGCGCCAAATAGGGTGGATGGCACAACATTCATGCCTTGCTGAACAAGTATATAATATAAAATCCAACCGAACATACCGACAAGTCCACATTGAATAAGAGCTTGTCGGGGCGCATTGAACAGAATGCCGAATCCGGCGGCTGCTATAAAGCTCGTTCCAAGTTGAGCAATGATCATCATGATTTTTCCCTCCCTGTATAACTATACAAAAGCAAATATGACTGCCACGCCTGTGCCAATAGCAAAGGCGGTGAGTATGGCCTCGACTCCCTTGGAAAGCCCAGCTACGAGGTGTCCAGCCATCAGGTCCCTAACTGCATTCGTAATATGAAGTCCCGGGACGAGTGGCATAACTGCGCCGATAATTATTTTATCCAACATAACGCCATGCCCGTTGCTTATGAAAATTACTGCAGCAAGTCCAATAATAAAGGAAGCGAAAAACTCCGCAAGTAAACGGATTTCCACTATCCGTTCAAAACCTAGCATTGCCGCAAAACCAGCCCCACCAGCAACGAACGATGGAATGAAATCATGCCAAGTACCACCGAACATAATGGTGAATGATCCACTGACAAATGCAGCAGCAACAATCTTCTGCCAGTTGGCAAAACTCATTTTCCCAACGCCATTCAACAAAGAGATTGCTTCATTTATGTTAATCTCGCCGGCTGTTATCTGACGGGAAATGCTGTTTACTTCCGTTATTTTATGTAAGTTATTTGTTCGATTGGAAATTCTTTTGAAATGCGTAGGCTCTCCACTATCAACGGAAAAATTAATGCCAGTCGGCGTCGCATAGCTTTGCGCATCCTCCAATCCAAAGGCTGCGGCAATCCGGTTCATCGTGTCCTCAACTCGATATGTCTCTGCGCCGCTTTCCAGCATAATTTTCCCTGCAAGCATACATACTTTCGAGATCATAACCTGCTCTTTCATAGCTGCACCTGCCTTTTTGATTAAGTCTATATCATATTATAGAGCGTGTTACGTGTGAATGGAAGGTTAAAATCTTAAACAGTGACATTGCTGATAAAATAACGAGAAACGAAAAGTGTCTTTACAAGGTGAATAAAACAACGTACAATAAAAGTGAGTAATCACTCGCTAACTGTTCGATTCAAAAATTAAACAGAGCACTCAGTCATACACGGCACTGATAATCAAACAACCATTCATTTTAATAGGGGGAGATGAAATGTCCGGTTTTATTATGCTTAACAATATTCAACATCAGTTTGCAGACGAAACAGTAATAAAAGATTTGAACTTAACCATACCGGAGGGGCAGCTTTTCGGTTTGCTTGGACCTTCAGGATCGGGGAAAACTACTTTAGTGAAAATCCTGATCGGTCTGCTGATTCCCACGGAAGGAACTGTCCAGATTGCCAACACTCCAATGCCATCGCTTAAGCAGCTGCAGCAAATCGGCTATATGGCTCAATCGGATGCATTATATAATGATCTAACTGGAAAAGAAAATCTTGATTTTTTTGCAAGTATATACGGTATAGGAAAAAAAGAACGTGACCAGCGCATCCAAGAGGCAGCCGCTGTTGTTAATTTATCCGATAATCTTAATAAAATAGTAGACAATTATTCTGGTGGCATGAAGCGCCGTATGTCGTTGGCTGCAGCATTATTGCACCGTCCGTCCCTTCTCATTTTAGATGAACCGACAGTAGGAATTGATCCAGTACTTCGCGCTTCTATTTGGGATGATTTGAAAAAGCTTCAAGCAGAAGGTACAACGATTATTATCACCACGCATGTAATGGATGAAGCAGATAAATGTGACCGACTAGCTTTGTTGCGTGACGGATATGTGATCGCACAGGGAAGTCCTGGTGAGTTAAAAGAATCAAGTGAGTCCGAGACATTGGAAGAAGCATTTTTATACTATGGAAAAAGTAAAAAATAATTGGGGGTACTAAGTATGCGAATTCGAGGCATTATTAAACGGATTATCAAGCAATTTTTACGGGATAAGCGCAGCGTTGCACTGATGATGTTTGCACCGTTATTTGTTATGACATTATTATGGCTTGTATTAGATACTGAGGATTATGAGCCAACGATTGCCATCACAGATGTACCTCCACAGCTAGCGGACAATATTGAAACACAGCATGCTATCACTAAAAAAATGAGTAAAGACAATGCTGAAAAAGCCTTGCAGGATCAAACAATTGATGCATATGTGGGGATTGATACTAACAATAACAGCATTGAAGTAATGTTAGAGGGAAGCGATCCTCAAGCGACAGCAGCTGTTCAGCGTGTACTAAGCAATATGTCGAAACAATTAAATCCTGCGGAGATTGACTTTAATATGGATTTCCTTCATGGCTCTATGGATCTAAACTTATTTGATAATGTAGGACCCGTACTTATTGGATTTTTTGTATTCTTTTTCACATTTATTATCGGCGGGGTTACCTTCCTACGTGAAAGGACACAAGGAACCCTGGAAAGACTGCTGGCAACTCCACTGAGGAGATGGGAAATCGTAGTAGGGTATCTAAGCGGCTTTGGAATTTTCATCGTAATCCAATCCGTAATCATAGCTGTTTTCTCGATCTATGTACTCGGTATTTATATGGAAGGATCTTTTTGGCAGGTGCTTTTCATTACTATCTTGCTGGCAATCTCGGCCTTAAGCCTTGGAACATTGCTGTCGGCATATGCTAAAAACGAGTTTCAAATGATACAGTTCATCCCGGTAATTATCGTCCCACAGGTGTTTTTTACAGGTATCTTTCATATTGAATCGATACCGTGGTTGGAAGGAATAGGGAAACTGATGCCGCTATATTATGGTGCAAATTCATTAAAGGAAATTATGATTCGCGGACAGCAAATACCCGATATTTTAACTGACATTGGTTTGCTGGTTGCTTTTTCACTTGTATTTATCATTCTTAATATAGTAGCTTTAAAGCGTCACCGAAAGTTATAATATAGTAAAGCAATGCTCCAGGAGGCCTATGTATGTCAGATTCAAATGAAGAGATGTTTAAGCAATTGGTAGAAACCCTTAATCAGGATAATACGATGACACAAAAGCAGCTGCAAATCCTTGAAGCTGCAATCAAAATCATTTCTGAAAAAGGATATTATAATACTTCAACAAGTGAAATCGCCAAGCAGGCAGGAGTAGCGGAGGGGACAATTTTTCGCCATTACCGTACAAAAAAAGACCTGCTTGTCGCGATTGTCACACCAGTAGTAACAAATATCTCTGCACCGTTCTTTGCTGAGCAATTTGTTGACCAAGCGTTCAGCAAATCTTATCAGACATTTGAGGAATTTTTATATGCTTTTGTGGAAAATCGCTTTGAATTCGTTAAAACCAATGTGCCTTTACTTAAAATTGTCCTGCAGGAATTATCGTTTCACCCGGAAATACAAGCCGCATACAAAAGAGCTTTTACTGAGAAAGTTCATCCTGCTATGTGTGAAGTGTTAAATCATTATAAAAAAAGGGGTGACCTGAAGGATATACCCAATCAAACAATGATTCGAATGGCTGTACCGAGCATCATTGGATTTTTAATAACTAGATTCATTATCCAACCAAATGCTGAATGGAACGACGAACAGGAAATCAAACAAACGATTGATTATATAATGAACGGAATTGGGAAATGACAGTATAAAAAGAGAGCTTGCATAATGTGCAGGCTCTCATTCTGTTACTATGGAAGCATTAGGAACAAAGATACAAATGCAATAATTGGAAATGCCATTGTAATTGGCAGGCTCACCATAGCAAAAGAACTGATTGTTGCTTTTGTCTCCGGCTTCACATCGAAATTCTTCTGTAGTAAAACAAAGAAAATAGAATAACCCACAAGGAACAACAATATAATGCCAGGTAAAAATAATTCTTCGATGCCACTGACTGGTGTTAAATTCATAAATCCATAAACAAGAAGTATTAACGGTATAATTTCACTTACAGCGACCCCAATCATGAAGTTTCGTTGCACTTTGTTGATCTGCTTTGGATCTTCCTTTAATTTTTCCATATTTATTTTATAAAGAAATAAAATGGGGATAACAGCTAATACAGCAGCAGTAATAAAAATATAAGGTCCCATTTCTCATCCTCCTTTTATTTTGATAATTGTAAAAAAACATCAAGTAATAGTATCATATACTTTAAAATTACTCAATCCGATCTTGAAATATAATTTGCTAATACGTGCCACGTTTCGATATAATCGATACGAGTTCAGTTAATGTTCGACAATCAACATTTTGCGCCTACACCCGAGACTATCAGAAGCTTAGGAGAATATTATGTTAAACTATATGGATTTATTCATCGCTTTTATCATTGCATTGGGCTCAACGTTTCTGCTAACCTATCCAGTGAAAAAATTTGCGATAAAAGTTGGGGCTGTCGATCTTCCTAACCATCGAAAAATACATACGAAAATAACGCCAAGGCTGGGAGGTTTAGCTATTTTCCTTGGTGCTTTTTCAGGTGGACTGTATTTATGGCCCAGCCACCCCCACCTTCCAGAAATTGTACTTGGTGCCCTTGTTATTCTACTGACAGGTGCGTTGGATGACCGCTACAGCATCAGGCCAGTGATTAAACTCAGCGGGCAGTTTATTGCAGCAACATTTCTTGTATCATCCGGCCTCATTATTGAAAAATTGACATTGCCATTCATTGGAACGATTGAGCTTGGATTCGTCAGTGTGCTAATAACGGTTTTATGGGTTGTCGGCATTACGAATGCGATTAATCTGATCGACGGCTTGGACGGGCTTGCTGCCGGTGTTACGACAATCGCACTAACAAGTATATTCATCATGGCAATTATTGATGCCCAAGTGATGGTCGCCTATCTGTGCATAATTCTGATCGGCTCCAACCTTGGATTCCTCTATCATAACTTTTACCCGGCCAGGATCTACATGGGTGACACAGGATCGAACTTTCTTGGCTATATGATTGCAGTCGTTTCCATGCTTGGCTTGTTTAAAAATATCGCCCTGTTCAGTTTCATTATACCAATTATCGTACTGGCAGTTCCAATTTTTGATACACTATTCGCCATCATCAGAAGAGCATATAATAAAGAAAGTATCATGATGGCCGACAACAAGCATATTCACTACCAACTGCTCGCCTTAGGCTACAGTCACCGGAAAACAGTACTGATTATTTACGCCTTTAGCTCCTTATTCGGCACCATGGCCATCCTGTTTTCCAATGCAAGCATAACAACAGCCCTTATCATCACCCTGTTCGTATTAATCCTGCTACATATATTCGCAGAAATAATTGGATTGGTAATGGGCGGAAAACGCCCCGTACTCGATATGCTCGGCAGGCTGATTGGCAGGAAAAAAAGAGACCAATAAAGCAGAAAGACCCGCTACACTGTAGCTGGTCTTTTTTGTGCCTCGACATTGTACAGGACCGATCGTCCGCCCGGTCTAAGCGATCGACGATCCTGTCTAAGCGCTCGCCACCCCGGTCTAATCGATCGACGATCCTGTCTAAGCGCTCGCCACCCCGGTCTAATCGATCGACGATCCTGTCTAAGCGCTCGCCACCCCGGTCTAATCGATCGACGATCCTGTCTAAGCGCTCGCCATCCCGGCGTAACCGATCGACGATTCGCCAAAGCGCTCGCCACCCCGGTCTAATCGATCGACGATCATGCCTAACCGCTCTCCACCCCGGTCTAAGCGATCAGCCATCCTGCCTAAGCGATCGACGAGCATGCCTAAGCGCTCGCCATCCCGGTCTAAGCGATCAACGACCACGCGTAACCGATCATCCATCATGCCTAACCGACCGCCCACACCCGATGCTTTGCTACTATAAACCTCAATTCAATAAACGAAAATAGTCTATTAACTAACCACGTAGGCCAATAGTCTCACATAAAACCCTCGATATATAAGTGAATTTATCATATAAACCAGAAACAGTAATTCTATTTTACTAGGTCTATTTACACTGGTAAAATTTTCCGAAACTTTGTATGATTAATACTATCTGAATATTAAGTCTTAGTCCATTCAGTGGAGGGGAGGACAAGCAGTCATAAGGTGTTCAGTAATAAATTAAATACGAGGGGGAACTACATGTTTAAAAGATTAGCGGTCATAGCATTAATAGTTTTACTTGCATTAAGTAACTTTTCATCCGTAAGTGCATTATCTTTAACCAAATCTCTTCCAGAAAATCAAAAGAAAATAAATCCTACCAATGAAATTTTGAAGGAAACGGAAGATCCCAATAAAGAAGTACGAGTCATCGTTGAAGTAGCAGATAATTCGCCAGTTGAAATTGCAACGAAAAAAGGCAAGTTGTTTAAAAACCTTGATAAAGCTGAAAGAAAGAGTCTAGAAAAAGCAGCTAAGGCCAAGCAAAAAGGCATCAAGGATGAGATGAAAGGCAAGAATGTAAATGCTAAATATCTGCAGGAGTTTAATGCCGTTGTTAACGGATTCAGTGCAGAAGTAAAGCAAGGCGATATTGAAACAATCAAGGCAATACCTAATGTTAAAACAGTACATCTTGTTAATAAATATGACCGTCCAATTGCTGAACCTGACATGAAATACAGTAAGGAATTGGTTGAAGCGCAGCAGGCTTGGCGCGATTATGGTTATAAAGGAGAAGGTATGGTTGTTGGGATCATTGATACAGGGATTGACCCGGCACACCGTGACATGATCCTGACTGACAATGAAACAGGAGCGCTAACAGAAGGATTTGTAAATGAAACGATCCAAGAGGAAGACTTACCAGGACAATATTACTCAGAAAAAGTTCCATATGGTTACAATTACATGGATGAAAATGACGAAATCCGCGAAATTCATTCCGGAGCAAACTACCATGGTATGCACGTTGCTGGAACAGTAGGTGCAAATGGAGACGAAGATAATGGCGGCATTGCAGGTATAGCGCCTGAAACACAACTGCTTGCATTAAAAGTTTTCGGTAATGACCCTGCATTACAGTATACGTACGGGGACATTTATATTAAAGCGATCGACGATGCAATTAAACTTGGCGCTGATGTGTTAAACATGAGTCTAGGCGCAACTGCTGGTTTCGTAGATTCAGAATCACCGGAACAACAGGCAGTAACACGTGCTGTGGACAATGGTATTATGATGTCCATTTCAGCAGGTAACTCCGCATTATTTGGAGATGGCTTCTTCTATCCGTACGCATCTAATCCGGATTATGGTGTAAGTGGATCGCCGGGTGTATCGTATGATTCCTTCCAGGTAGCATCTTTTGAAAATACGTATATGGAAGTAGATGCACTTGAGTATTCAATTGATGGAGAAACGGCTCTAGCGGCCTTCCTATCAGCTGGGAGTACATCGGCTCCTGATGATGGATCTACATTTGAAGTAGTAGAGGCAGGGCTTGGTGCAGAAGGTGACTTTGAAGGAAAAGATGTATTTGGAAAATATGCGCTTGTACAACGTGGAGAGTTTGATTTTGTAACAAAAGCACTTAACGCACAAGCAGCAGGAGCAGAAGGAATAATTATTTACAACAATACAGATGGACTTGTTAACATGGCTTCAGATCCTGCTATTGTTATCCCGCAGTTATTCATGCTAAAAAGTGATGGGGACAGGCTGGCTGCAGCTATAATTGATGGGCAAGAAGTGACCGTCCAATTCTCAGGTGGAAAAGCGAATATCGCTAATCCTGATGCTGGTTTAATGAGTGGTTTCACGTCTTGGGGCTTAACGCCAAACCTTGACTTCAAACCGGAAATTACTGCACCAGGAGGACAAATCCTTTCCACATTAAATGATAATCAATACGGTCTAATGAGTGGTACATCCATGGCAGCTCCGCATGTATCAGGCGGAACAGCACTTGTAATGGAGCGTGTGGATGAGGAATTTGGCTATGAAAATGCAGATCGCGTTGCTTTAGCGAAAAATATAATGATGAACACTTCGAAACAGGTTGAATTTAATGGCTCATATGTTTCACCACGTCGTCAGGGTGCTGGTCTAATGCAGCTACATTCAGCATTATCAACACCAGTTGTTGTAACAGAATCAGAAACAAATGAAGCAAAAGTGGCATTAAAAGAAATCACTGAAAATGAAGTGACTTTTGAATTAACAGCTGAAAACTTTACAGACGAAGCTATATCCTACGATGTTGAAGCAAATGCACAAACAGATACACCTGTAAATGCAGGCATACTAGTGGTTGCACCTAATTTGTTCGGTGCATTGGATCTTGGTGACATCGCCACTATTAATGGTGAATCAACCAGTTCAATCGAAGTGCCAGCAAATGGCTCAACTACATTCAATGTAACTATTGATGTTAGTGATTGGGATGCAGACCTTTCAGAGTATTTCACAAACGGATACTGGTTAGAAGGCTTTGTAACATTAACCGACCCATCTGACAACAATCCTAGTTTAACCGTACCATATGCAGGATTCAAGGGTGCATGGGACAGCTCACCAATCTTTGATGATCCTATGTGGGATCCAATGTCCTATTATGGAATGACAGGTGTTGTAACATCACTTGGAGAAGGCAGCTTTGGATTCCTTGGTGAAAATTTAGGAACAGGAGCGATTGATCCTGAAAAAATTGCATTTTCTCCAAACGGGGACGGAACACAGGATGATGCGTTAATGATCCTCTCCTTCCTGAGAAATGCGAAGGAAGCTAACTTTAACGTTCTCGATGCAGATGGAAAGAAAGTAGAAACAATTACTGAGGAAAGTAATCTCAGAAAGAATTATTATGATAGTGGAAGAGCTGCAATGTACTCATTGACTGGAACACGTGCATGGGATGGTACAATTAATGGCCAACCTGCACCTGAAGGCCTGTACTACCTGCAGGCAGAAGCAAAGATCGACTTTGAAGGTGCTGCATGGCAGTCAATTGAGCTTCCAGTAATACTAGATACAACTGCACCAGAAGTAGAAGCGAACATTTACCGCGGAAACAGAGGAATGACAGTTGCTGTCAATGACAACGGTGGAAGCGGTGTTGCTGCATGGGATGTATACGTCGATGGCGAATCAGTTCTTGAAGAACCTTACGTAAACGGCGAGACAAATCATGAGCTGACTGAACTACACCCAAGCCAAGTAGTAACTGTTGTCGCAGTAGACTATGCTGGTAACGAAAGAGAAGAAGTAGTAATGGGATCAAAAGGTAAAGGAAAAGGAAAAAGTAAAGTAAAAAATTAATAAAATGAATTTAAAATAAAAGTAGCCGGGACTCTTGGGAGTGCCGGCTACTTTTCTGCGTGGATTGAATTAGGCTGGTGTAGCGAAACGGGTCCATAGCACCGCCCACTCGGAAGAGAGTCGCACCAACTCGGGAGACAGCACCATCCAAACGGGAGACAGCACCATCCAAACGGGAGACAGCACCATCCAAACGGGAGAGAGCCCCCGCCAAACGGGAGAGAACCCCCGCCAAACGGGAGAGAGCATCGCCGAAAAAGGAGACCACACACGCCAACTCGGGTTACAGCAGCAACATCATCTATAAAGCCTTAATATATAGTACTAACTCCCTCATTGCCCCTGAGTGGTGATTAACTAGTAAACCATATTATAACGTAGCAGATAATTTCGTTAGGGATAAATTAGTATTTACGGGAAAGACAGGTATATAAATAAAAGGAGAGATTAATAATAGGTAGTATTAGACAACAACTGTTTGTTAAAGAAATTGTAGAGGATACGTTTGATAAGGTGAGGTTTGCATATTTACGCAGGCGATCACTCTGTCTCTACTGGTTAACACGCAAATACTTATTTCAATTCATTCTACGGGTATATAATACACTACACTATATGAATTTAACCAAACTGCATTGGTTAAAAATGGCGGAGATAACTTTATGATGAAAATAGCTATTATAGATAAGGATCAACTAATTAATCGTGGATTGCGCATTATTCTTGATGAGAATGATGATTTTGAGATACTGGAAATAGAACCTAATAGCAATACTATTCATAACAAAGTAGATGAATTTATACCAGATATCATGCTGATACACGTAAATGATTATACTAATAACTTTGCAGAAATAATAAACGACCTCAGAAAAATTTATGCTTCTATTAAAATTATTTTGATGTTTCCCAATGGTTATAGAAATGCTGGCAGTTTTGATATTTATGAAGGTGTGAATGGCTTTTTATTAAACAACATCAGTGCGGAGGGGTTTGTATACTCAATTCGAAATGTATACGATAATCAATTTGTGTTATCGAAAGAAATTGCTGAAAAAATGATAAGCAAGGCACAATATGGAAGTACAGATGAAAAGGAAAAGATGAAACAGAAATTACGATTAAAAGGAATTTCTATAAGCTCTAGAGATTCAGATGTTCTTTATTTAATATACAGCAATTATAAAAACAAAGAAATTGCTGGTGAACTGCAATTACCAGAAAAAACTGTCAGAGATTATGTAAGCAGAGTTTATAAAAAAATTAACATAAACAATAGAAAACAAGTTATAGGTTTTATAAGACAAATAATGGAGGAGTAAAATGTGATGAACTCCCCCCAACTCAGGAGAGCTCCCTACCAACACGGGCCACACCAGCCCCCTCCCAGGAGAGCTCCCCACCACAATAAGACTCGTTATATAAACATAAATAGTATACGTAAATTATTTATTTAAAATTTTTTAATAGAAAGGGTTGATTATGTAAGGGGTTTCAAATATAATCTAGTTAATCGGTTTACTAAACCGGTTTACCTAATAATCTTCAAATGCTTTCGAGGGGGGAATTTATGAAAAAAGCAACGATGGCTGATGTAGCAAGGTTAGCTGGCATATCTAAAACTACGGTTTCGCAATACATAAATAACCGGTTTACGTACATGTCCGAATCTACAAAACTGCGTATAAAGGACGCAATAGAAGAACTGCAATATGTTCCAAACGATACTGCCAGAAGTCTGAAACAAAAGAAAACAAGGACGATCGGCGTCATAGTAGCTAACATTTTACACGCATTTACGAATGAAGTAATCCGTTCTATTGAAGATGAATGTGAGAGAAATAACTTTCAGATTTTTGTTTGTAATGCAGATGATGATTCTGAGAAAGAAAGAAATTATATTGATATTTTACTTGCTAAACAAGTAGATGGACTTATCATATTCCCTACCTCTGGAAATTTCGATTACTACAAATATCTGAAAAAGTTAAACTTTCCTGTAGTTTTTGTGGATAGAAAGATTGATGAAAATATTTATCCAACAATTCTATTAGATAATTATTATGCATCAACTATCGCGGTAGAGACATTGTACACTAACTCTATTTCTGAAATTGGTATCGTATTACCACCATTAAAAAAGGGGATAACTCCCAGAATAGAAAGATTAGAAGGATTTAAAGATGCTTTAGCACAAAAGAACCTGAAATTAAACGAGGATTGGATAGTAACAGGAAGTAAGTCGGAAATAAAAGAACATTTGGATACTTTATATCTTAAAAATAACTTACCGAGAGCCTTTTTTTCGGTAAATGATATTTCACTTATTGAATTATTGAAATTTATAAAAAGTAAGCGCTTAAATATCCCTGAAGATATAAGTGTTATTACAATCGATTATTCCATTTTTCTCGACCTATTAGCATCACCAATTTCTGTAATCAAGCAACCGACTTTTGAAATGGGGAAATTTGCAGCGGAAAGTCTTTTAAAATTAATAACCGAAGAAAAACTAAAGCAAGAGTATGAGATTAAAAGGTTTTCACCAAAAGTAAATAGATAGAGGCAGCAATGAATGAGGTGCATTTGAATGAAGAACAATCATAATGTATTAACAATTGGCGATGCAATGATAACTATGAATCCTGCTAGTAGGGGCCCGTTAAGATTTGTGTCACATTTTGAGAGGAAAATTGGTGGTGCTGAACTAAACTTTGCAATTGCCTGTGCGAGATTAAACTTAAGTTCCACTTGGATCAGTCGCTTAGGTAAGGATGAATTTGGAAGGCATATTCATAATTTCGCAAGAGGTGAAGGGATAAACACCAACAATGTAAAGCTAATGGAAGGGTACCCAACTTCGATTAATTTTAAAGAAATAAATGAAGATGGTTCAGGTAGAACTTTTTATTATAGGCACGACTCTCCAATATTAACATTAACTACGGAAGACATAAGGGGAGAGTTATTCGATGATGTGTCAGTAATTCATTTAACAGGTGTTTACATGGCAATAGACAAAAAGAATTTGGAAATCGTTTATAAAATTATAGATATTGCTAAGGACAAAAATATTCCAATCTCTTTCGATCCAAATATCAGATTAAAACTATGGGATATAAAAGATGCTAGAGAAGCTTATAATACTATTTTCCCTCATGTTGATATTTTATTAACAGGTTTAGATGAGATCGAGTTAATTACAGGGATATCAAGTGAAACGGACTTGGAACTATTTGCAAAGAAAAATAATATCAGTGAATTAGTGATCAAAGATGGAGGAAATGGCTCGAGGTTATATACAGGAAATCAGTGGTTTTATCAAGATGCTTTTCCTGTGAAAGTTGTTGATACGGTTGGAGCAGGAGATGGTTTTGATGCTGGATATGTCTATAGCTACCTACATAACAAGACTGCCGCAGATAAACTGAAATTTGCAAACGCTGTAGGGGCATTTGTAACAACAGTATCCGGAGATAATGAAGGGCTGCCATATTTGGAGGATGTTGAGAACTATTTAAGTGATAAAAAGGTAGTGGAAAGATAGGAGGTAGTAGATGCTCACCTTGAAAACAATCCTAGGAGAAATGGAAAGCGTTTTAAATAGTGTAAACAAAGAACACTATACCAATCTTGTAGAAAAATTTAAAGAAGATAGACGTTTTTTCTTTGTAGGTGAAGGCAGATCAGGATTAATAGCTAAAACAATAGCAATGCGACTAATGCACAGTGGTAAAACGGTTTTTGTAGTAGGGGAGACAACGACACCAGCTATACAAGAAGGAGATCTGCTGATTATCGTTTCTGGTTCTGCTGCAACAGGCAATATCGTAAATTTATTAAAAACTACAAACGAAATTGGTGCTGAAGCATTCTTGGTAACTACAAATCCTGCAAAGCTGGAAAGTGAAAATGGACTTTTAATTAAAGCGGCTACAAAATCCAGAAAAGAAGGCGAACCATCTACAATTCAGCCATTAGGTAATCAATTTGACCAATCTGTACATTTAATATTGGATGCAGCAATAATTGATAGCCAGCTTGAGACTGATACCAATACCACGTTTAAGAGATTGCATAGTAATCTGGAATAGGAGGCATCAATGAGTACAGTTGTTGTACAAGCAGAAGAAGTTAAGAATCTAGTAATTGATAAGCTGGGACAAGCAGGGGTGAATTGTAATCACGCGGAAAAAATTGCAGAAATATTAATCCATGCAGATTTAAGAGGTGTTAGTTCCCATGGTGTATTAAGAACAGAACACTATATTAATAGATTAACTAAGGGTGGCTTAAATGCCAATCCAGGGATCAGTGTTAATAAGTCTGGACATGTCACAGCAGTAGTAGATGGAGATAATGGCTTCGGCCACCTAATTGCTGATAAGGCAATGGAAGTTGCTATCGATCTTGCAAAAGAGAATGGTATTGGAATGGTTACAGCAATGAACAGTAGCCATTGTGGCGCACTAAGTTATTTTGTAAATAGGGCAGCTCAAGAAAACCTTATTGGGATTGCGATGACACATACAGACAAGATCGTCGTACCATTTGGTGGAAAAGAACCTTTCTTGGGAACGAACCCAATTGCATACGGTGTACCTGCAAAAAAAAATAAACCATTCATACTGGATATGGCTACATCCACAGTAGCTCTAGGTAAAATACTGCAACATAAAGAAGAAGGAAAAGAAATACCGGTAGGCTGGGGTGTTGATGCAGACGGAAATGCTGTGACAGATCCTTCGAAAGTTATGGCCCTAAGTCCATTTGGAGGACCAAAAGGCTATGGATTATCATTAGTAGTTGATATTTTTTCCGGTTTATTAGCTGGTGCATCATTCGGGCTACATGTTAACAAAATGTATGGTGATTTAGATAAGCACCGTCATCTAGGCCATTATTTCTGTGTGATAAATCCATCCTATTTTACGGATACAGAAACTTTCCTGACGAATATGGATCAGATGATTGATGAGATCCACAATTCAAGTCCAGCTGAAGGGTTTGATAAGGTTCTTATACCTGGGGAAATTGAACAATTGAATGAAGAGAAGAACAAAGTAGAAGGAATTAAAATTGCTTCAACAGTTTACGATTACTTAAATAAAAAACAAGGGAGAGTTTTACATGAAAAAGATTAGTTTACTAGCACTATTAATAGGGATGATTTTATTAGCTGCATGTAGTTCAAATGAAGATGGCGCTTCTGAAAGCGTTGACACAATCGAATGGAAAATGGGTCACTTATCAGATGAAAATCATATTTGGCACAAAACTGCAGAAGAATTTGCTAGCTTGGTAAATGAAAAGACAAATGGAGAAATTGAAATAGAAATTTATCCAAACAATTCGCTAGGTGGAGAAACGGATACAATTAATTCTATTCAAGCAGGAACAGCAGATTTAGTTATATCAGGGGAAACGTTACAGAACTGGGCACCAAAAGCAGCATTATTAGCAGTACCGTACGCTTTTAGAGATATGGATCATGTTTCTTCAGTAGTTGAAGGTGAAATTGGTGGGGAAATAGAAGAAGAGATAAAGTCAGAAGCTCAATTAACAGCATTGTATTATCATAACCGTGCTCCTAGAAACCTAACATCTAATGAGCCAATTGAATCTCCAGCTGATCTGAAAGGTTTTAGTATACGAGTTCCAAACGTTCCACTATTTTTAGATACATGGGGAGCTGCAGGAGCAAACCCACAGGTTATGGACTTTAATGAGGTCTTCACAGGAATCCAACAAGGTGTTATTGATGGACAGGAAAACCCTGTTGATTTGATTCAAAGCGGCGGACTTTATGAAGTTCAGGATTATGTTAATAGAACAGAGCATGTATATTCTTGGATCTATGTATTAGTAGGTAATGAGCAATTTGAATCACTAAATGACGAGCAAAGAGAAGCTGTTTTAGAAGCAGCAGATGAAGCACAAGAAATTGGTGCGCAATTGTATGAAGAAGAAATCGAAGCGATAGAAGGCGATTTAATTGATAAAGGAATGGAATTTATTGATGTAGATCAGGATGCGTTCAGAGATGCAATGATTCCAGCAGTAGAAGATTCATTATCAGAAGAACAGTTGGATCTTTATAATAGAATTCTTGAAGTGGAATAAGTACGAATTATTAGCTAGGTTAAATCATTAGACTATTTGGGCATGATCCACAACTGAGTAACAGGTAGCTGCATGCGCTTTGTGGATCATGTCCTTATATTTACAACGTATCATATAGAAAAAATATCCATTTCAATAAAGGGAGATATGAAATGAATAAACTGATAGAACGTGTACTAAGTATTTTAACTATTATCAGTTTTACAGGAGTTATTGGAGCAGTAGTTGTTCAAATTATGTCAAGGTATTTACCGTATTCAGCTGTATGGACGGAAGAAGTAACAAGGTACCTGTTTATATACACTATATGTTTTGGTGCCCCACTAGGTTTATTAAGAGGGGAATACATAAATGTAGACGTACTTATAACTAAATTTCCTGCAGTACTACGTAAATATTATGAGATAGTAATTTACGTATTAATTTTAGCATTGAATATTGTTGTTATTTTTCAAGGTTATAATTTTACGTTAATTGGACAAAGCCAGAAATCAGCAACCATGGGCTTTCCAATGTCTATTATCCATTTTGGATTTGTAATTATGGGTGTATTTTTGTCGTATTACTCACTAGTTCAAATCCTGCGTATTTTAAAGAATCAGTATAACTTCGATCCGGGTTACGAGGAGGAATAAGATGGCTGCATTACTATTTATCTCATTTATAGCGTTAATTTTTCTAGGGATCCCGGTTGCCTTCAGTTTAGGACTATCATCCCTTTTATATTTGATCATTGCAGATATACCACTATCAATTATTCCTCAAAGAATGTTCGGAGGTCTGAACTCATTTACACTTCTTTGTATCCCTGGCTTTATATTGGCAGGAAATTTAATGAATTCAAGTGGGATAACAGATCGGATTATTCATTTTGCAAATAGTATACTAGGCCATATTCGAGGTGGTCTGGGTCTAGCAAACGTAGGAGCATCGATGGGGTTTGCTGGTATTTCCGGAACTGCATTAGCAGATACTGCTAGTATTGGGTCGGTTATGATACCCGCAATGAAAAAGCAGGGTTACGGTGCTGGCTTTTCTTCAGCTGTTACTGCTTCTTCCTCCGTTGTTGGGCCAATTATTCCACCATCATTACCAATGATTATGGTGGGGACACTTGCAGCGATTTCTATTGGTGATTTGTTTGTGGCAGGTATTATACCAGGTGTATTACTAACCCTTGGTTTAATGATTCCAACCTATATCATCTCCGTTAAAAGAAACTATCCAAAAGGGGAAAGAAGTTCCTTAAAGGAAGTTTGGACTAGTTTTACAGGGTCATTCTGGGCGTTATTTATGACCGTAATTATATTGTACGGTATTTTAGGTGGTTACTTTACACCAACAGAAGCGTCTATCATCGCAGTTCTTTATGCTATATTTGTAGGATTATTTATCTATAAACAATTAAGCATTAAAGATATCCCTGGAGTTGTTCTGAAATCAATGACGAGTGCTGCTTCGATTATGTTATTAGTAGCATTTGCCAACCTTTTTGGATGGATTATGACTAGAGAACAAATACCTCAAATGGTGGCAGAGTCTATTCTTAGTATTTCTCCGAATGAAGTAGTGGTTATACTATTAATTCTTCTACTATTGTTATTTGTAGGGACATTTATGGAAACAATTGCAGCACTTGTAATTCTGTTCCCCGTTCTACTACCAGTTGCTACTCAAATTGGTATGGATCCAGTTCAATTTGGTGTTGTTATGGTATTGGCATTAGTGTTAGGGTTGATGACCCCGCCGGTAGGGGTATGTCTATTTGTGGCAGCGCAAATAGGTAAAGTGTCGATGGGGAAAGTCGTACGGGAATTAATTCCGTTCTTTGCAGTCGGGATTCTAGTGTTACTCCTTGTAGCATTTATTCCACAAGTTACATTATATTTACCAAGTTTACTAGATTAAGGGGTGTATAGATGAAGGCAATAATGATTCCAGAAGCACATAAGATTGAAGTGCTGGATATTAAGAAACCTGAAATTAAAGAAGATAAAGATGTTTTACTAAAAATTAAACGTGTAGGTATTTGTGGCTCAGATATGCATATCTACCATGGTACAAATCCGTTAGCAACCTATCCAAGAATTGTTGGGCATGAGGTTGCTGGAGAGGTAGTTGAGATCGGTGAAAATGTAACACATGTAGCAGTTGGCGATCATGTTGTTGTTGAACCCATTAACTATTGCGGTGAATGCTTTGCATGTAAAAATGGCAGACCGAATGTATGTAAAAAGTTAACTGTATTTGGTGTACACGAAGATGGTGGATTGAGAGAATTTGCTGTACTACCAGAAAAACAAGTGCATAAAGTGGATCCTGAAATTGAATGGGATGAAGCAGTAATGGCTGAGCCATATACAATTGGTGCACAATCTATATGGCGGGGAAATGTTCAAAAAGGCCAAACTGTATTTATACAAGGGGCAGGACCTATTGGTATTACCGTTTTAAAAATGGCTAAGTTACAAGGTGCAACAATTATTATTTCAGATATTACCAATGAACGACTGGAATTTGCTAAAGAAAATGGTGCGGACTATACCATTAATCCGACGGAAGTAGACGTTGCTACCAAGGTTAATGAAATTACAAATGATGAAGGTGCAAATGTTGTCATTGACGCAGTGGGTACACCTCAAACATTTGAACTAAGTGTTGATGTAGCTTCACCAGCCGGGTATGTTGTTGCATTAGGGTTTGATACAAGACCTTCTGCCATTCCATTAATGACAATTACGAAAAAGGAATTAACAATAACAGGATCACGTTTGCAGACAGATCAGTTTGGTAAGGTTATAGATCTAATAAATACTAAGAAACTAATGCATAACGGACTTGTTACTCATAAGTTCCCATTAAGTGAAGTAAAAGAAGCATTTAAGTTTGTAGAAGAAAACCCTCATTTAGTTAGAAAAGCTGTTATCGAATTCGACTAAGAAAGAAGGAAATTTGCTATGTTGAAATCCGAAGTCACTAATAGAATTAATCAGTCTAAAATAGTAGCAGTCATTCGAGGTGAAAATGCAGAAGAGGCTTTAGCAATTGCAAATGCTTCTTCTGCAGGTGGTATTGATATTATCGAATTAACGTATACCACCCCGTCTGTCGATGACGTTTTCAAGGAAATGGCATCCTCTGATGCTATTGTTGGAGCAGGTACTGTACTGGATGAACAAACTGCTCGAAATGCAATTATACATGGAGCGAAATTTATAGTAAGTCCTCATTTTGATTCAAAAATTGCCAAGTTATGTAATCGATACAGTGTTTTGTATATGCCGGGGTGTATGACTATAAAAGAAATTGTACAAGCACTTGAATACGGTTGTTCCATTATAAAGTTATTCCCGGCAAATGCATTTGAGCCGAACTTTATTAAATCAATAAAAGGTCCACTTCCGAATGTTGAAGTTATGCCTACAGGTGGAATTAATCGGGATAATATTAATGACTGGATTGATGCAGGTGCATTTTCAGTAGGTATTGGCAGTGATTTAACAAAAGCGTATAGAAAAAATAATGCAGCAGGAGTCACCGACTTAGCGAAAGAATATGTTAAAGCTGTAAAGGAGAGATAACAAAATGAATATCACCTTTCGATGGTATGGTAAGGACAATGATACGGTTTCATTGCAGGATATCAAACAAATTCCAAATGTTAAAGGTATTGTATGGGCATTGCACAAAGTTCCAGTTGGAGATGTGTGGGAAGATAAGGAAATAGCTAAGGAAGTAAACTATATTAAGTCATTTGGCTTTCATGCTGAGGTAGTTGAGAGTGTTAATATTCACGAATCAATTAAAATAGGCAACAAAGACAGAGATAACTATATTGATAATTACAAGCAAACTATTAAAAATTTAGCCGACCATGGCGTGAAGGTTATTGCCTATAATTTCATGCCTATATTTGATTGGGTACGGACGAGTATGAGAGAACCTTTACCTGATGGGTCAACAGCACTATTTTTTGAAAATAAAAAAATCGAGGATACCAATCTAAAAGCAATGGCTGATGGTGTGTTAAATTCCAGTGAGCTAACATTACCTGGTTGGGAACCGGAAAAACTCAGCAGAATAGAAGAATTGCTTGAGGAGTACAAAGATATTACCGAAGATGATCTATGGAATAACTTGACCTACTTCTTGAATGAAGTATTGCCGGTTGCTGAAAGCAATGGAGTCAAGTTAGCGATCCACCCAGACGATCCACCATGGTCTGTCTTTGATCTGCCACGCATTATGAAAAATGAAGCAGATATAGCCCGTTTATTTTCAATATCTAATTCACCATCCAATTCCCTGACTTTCTGTTCTGGGGCGTTAGGTGCGAATCCCAACAATGACACAGTAGATATTATTAAAAACGTTGCTGAAAAATCACCTTTCCTGCATTTAAGAAACGTAAAAATTTCCGATAACGGAGACTTTATCGAAACATCCCATTTAACTTCAGATGGTTCCATTGATCTCAAGGGCATTGTTAAGCAATTAAGTGATAAGGGTTATGATGGATATATTAGACCCGACCATGGCAGACATATCTGGAATGAAAAGTCGAGACCGGGATATGGCTTATATGATAGAGCTTTAGGAATTATGTATCTGAATGGGTTATGGGATGCTTATAATTCAGAGGATAAGGAGGAAAAGTGATTTGTTTCCAATTCATGATAATTTAAATGGAAAAGTAGTAGTTATTACAGGTGGAAGTGGTGTGCTTTGTTCTGCTATGGCAAAGGAACTAGGTAGACAGAACGCCAAAGTGGCAATATTAAATCGTACACAGGAAAAAGGACAAAAAGTTGCTGATGAAATTAATAACAACAATGGTGAAGCAGTAGCAATTGCGGCAAATGTACTTGATGTAGACACATTAATAGAAGCTAAAAAACAAATTCTTAATCGATTCGGGAAAATTGATATTTTAATTAATGGCGCAGGAGGCAATCACGAAGATGCTATTACCTCTGTAGAGAAACATGATTCGGAGGAAACAGCTGAAAAATCTTTCTTTGATTTAAAAGAAGAAGGTTTCACGAACGTTTTCGATAGCAATTTCAAAGGAAGCTTTCTGGCATGTAAAGTATTTGGCGAAGCACTTCTTGAACAACCAGGATCAACAATTCTCAATATATCGTCAATGAGTGCCTATGCACCAATGACAAAAGTTCCTGCATATTCCGCAGCAAAAGCAGCGATTAATAATTTTACAATGTGGCTTTCCGTGCATTTTGCCAACACAGGATTACGGGTTAATGCTATTGCACCAGGATTCTTTTTAACTACTCAAAATGAAAATTTATTATTGGATAAAGAGGGTAACCATACAGCAAGAGCTGAGAAAATCATAAATGGTACACCAATGGAAAAGTTCGGAGATCCTAAGGATTTAATAGGCACTTTACTGTGGTTAGTAGATGCCGAATACTCCGGCTTTGTAACAGGGGTAACAGTACCTGTCGATGGTGGATTCATGGCATATTCGGGAGTGTAACAATATGGTAAAAAAGATACAATTAGCCTTAGATAGAATGACAAAAAAAGAGTGTATCTATTATATAGATGAGACGAAAGATTTTATTGATTATATTGAAATAGGGACAGGTGTCATTAAAGAATATGGTATGAACATAGTAAAAGAAATTAGAGAAACATATCCAAGCATAAAAATTATAGCGGATATGAAAACCTGTGATGCTGGTAAATCAGAAACAGAACAAGCAATAAATTCTGGAGCAAACATTTCAACAGTGATGGGTTTCTCCAATATAAATACAATCAAAGAAACCCTCGACGCAGCAAACACATTAGGCGGAGAAATGCTCATAGATTTATTAGGGATAAGCAGTAAAGAACAGGTTACATCTATTTACGATATAGGTGCACGGAAATTTTGTATGCATATTGGAAAAGATATGCAAAGCAAAGGGGAGCAACTCTTTACGAGTATGTTTGACTTAGTAGATGACTTGACGGATGTAACTGTATTTGCAGCTGGTGGAATTAACGAGGTTAATATTAAGAATTTAAAAGGGTTACCTATCGATACATTTATCGTTGGCAGTGGAATTGCTTCAGCAGATAATCCGAGAAAAGCTGCAGAGAATATTAAAAAGATCGTGAGTGAGTTTTAATTAATAAAAAGCAGGCTACCAATTGCAAATTTGATTGGTAGCCGTTTTTATATATCGCTTTGGGATCCAGCATCATTAAGTCGGGAGAGCACGCCCTCAACTCGGGCCAAAGCATCTCCGAAACGGGAGAGAGTCGCTCCAACAGGAGACAGCATCGCCGAAACGGGAGACAGCACCTTCCAAACGGGAGACAGCACCGCCGAAACGGGAGAGCCCCCCAACTCGGGCCGCACCAGCACCAACTCGGGCGACCATTCCCCACAGCACCCACCAGAATCAGCCGAGCACATTCTCATACACCCGAAGCATATTCCGGCCATATATCTTCACTATATCTTCCTTCGTAAAGCCTCTCCTCAACAGAGCAACGGTTAATGCATGAAGTCCACTGTGGGTGTCCACTACATCAAAAGAAGTTCGTGGCAGTTTGCTCCGGCCTTCTGGTGAGGTGTATTTCTTGAACATGTCACACAGATCGAGTCCGAGCCCAATATGTTCTGTGCCAACCACCTTTACCATATGCTCAATATGGTCCACGAGCTTCTCCACAGTTGCTCCTTCGTCTGTTGCAGCTGCGATTATACTAACAGCGTTAATGCCTGCCACTCCACCACTTGCCGCAATTTTTTGAAGTTGATCATCAGTTAAATTCCTTGGTGTTTCAGTAATAACCCGGGAATTGGAATGGGATGCGATCACCGGTTGCGTCGAATGCTCCATAATATCTATAAATCCCTCATCGTTAATATGGGTAACATCCATAATCATACCTAGTCTCTCAGCTTCCTCAATGACAGTTAGACCGAAATCAGTGATCCCACCAGTCATTCCCCGCGTTTTAAAGTCGAATGCACACCCATCACCAGCCGTATTTCGTCTGCTCCATGTCAGGCCGATCATCCGGACGCCAAGCTCGTAAAACATACGTAACAGTGAAATGTCCGTACCAAGTGGTTCCACCCCTTCGAATGAAAGCATGATCCCAACCTTGCCGCTCTGTTTCGCCTGCATAATATCCGCCGCACTTTTGCAAAGCATGATTTTATCTGGTGACTCATCAATTTCCGAGTAGAGACAGCTTACCTGATTCAGCGCTTTTCGTAAGGCCATTTCCGGCAAATCATCATCATCAATAAAAATAGAAGAAACAATTACATCCCAGCCACCCTTAATAAATTGAGGCAGATGATCTGTCTCAATAACTTGCTTACGTCCTAATTCCCGCTGAGCCGCTACATCAAAAAGAAGGTCGAAATGCGCATCAATTGAAAGTGCTTTCTGATGAATTGCAGCTGCTGTTTGTTCCATTTTTTCCTTTTTCATCGTATAGTCCCCCTTCAGCTTATAATATATTATTTCCCTAATGGTAATAGGTTAACA
>NZ_JARZFX010000007.1:0-156818 GCF_036026595.1 Virgibacillus tibetensis
CCAAACCGAACGTCAGTTTGCCTTGAAATTTCTTTTTAATTTCAAACAAAAGCGATTCATCACACATCTGAAGAAGTGGGCTTTCTCGCTTTAAATGCTGTAATAAAAATAGAGAGCGGTATTTGTACTTAACAACAAATAACTGCTCTCTATTTTTTCATCCATTTTCTAATGATATTCTCTACACGTGCTTCAGAAGATGCTTTTAACAAATAATCTGTATCCATTATATTTGTATCAGATTTATGAATTTCAAACATTCTTTCAGCCCATTCGAAATCGTCTGTCCAATCCGGGTGATCGGGGTGTGTAGCAATAGCCGATTCTAATCGATGGATTATTATATCTTCTATTCCTATAACAGATATACACCTTCCGCTTTCTAATTCAACACGCATTACTTTCTCTATATTTCCTTCTAAAAAGTTAGAAGGTATCTCAATTGCTAATTCCAGTTCCTCATGGTACCAACTACGGCCTTCTTTTTTAAAGCCCAATTCATTCGTTAAAAGGCTATTGAATTTCTCTCTTCCATCAGTTATCAAATCAATATCATAAGTAGTATAGTTATTTCGTGTGTAAATCTCTACAGAAAATCCGCCAACTATTATAGGGTTAATATTATCATTTTGAAAATACGCTGTTAATAATCCGCATAATTCCAGCATCCTTTCATGCATCGGTAAGTGAATAAGTTTTGTGAATTCCCTTTTCAGTTCATTCAGCTGGATCATAGTACATCCTTCGCTTTCCAATCATTTTCATTTTACCTTCGCGCTTTGCTCTTTCTACACTTGCTTTAGTGATTTTCGTTAATGCATTCCGTTCGTCGAGTGACCTGGGTCTATTCCTCCTAATTCTCTGTCTATTATTACGATCTGTTCTTAGTTGGGCATTGACCTTTTGACGTCGGCTTTGAATATTTCCCTCTATTTGGGTTATCTTCACAGAGCGCATATAGCACCACCTTCAAAGTTTTACTTATCTAAATTTTACATTATTATATCTATTATATCCATAAACATAGAAATAAGTGCATCATAAAGGCATAAGCTATTTTCTTTTAGAAAAAAATAAATACCTGGAAATTAGTCCAGGTTCGGTGATTATCCTTTTGCGTGCTTTATCATAATCTGTTAGTTACCTCAATGAATAGTTTATCTATAGCCTTGAGGATGCTTTTTACGGGTCCTATATTATCTCAAATGATTGTAAAAAAATTAGTATAATTGCAAACGGTACAATATAACGGATCAAGAAGTACCATCCCTTAAATACGAACGCTATCTTAGGGGATCCTTGCACTAACTCGTTAAACACAAGATCTTTTGGAATCTTATATCCAACAAAGAGTGAAATTAATAAAGCACCCAGCGGCATACCTATATTGCTCGTTATATAATCTGCAAAATCGAAAATAGATTTCTCCATAATATGTATATCGCTCAAAAACCCAAATGAAAGGGCACTTGGAATTCCAATAACAAAAACAAGCGAACCAGCTATCAATGTGTATCTGCGCCGTTTATCCTGTCTCCCTTTCATAAAGGCAGCAACTATATTTTCCAATAGGGAAAATGCAGAAGTTAATGTCGCAAATAGTAATAGAATGAGAAAGACGGTAAAGAGGATTCCACCGAACACCAACTCATGGAAAACTGCTGGTAAAATAACAAATATTAGTCCAGGACCTTGATCAGGCGTGTAACCCAATGCAAATACTGCTGGAAAGATAACTAGACCAGCCAACAAAGAGATGAAAATATTTAATGCAGAGATTGTTGCTGCCGATTTCGGCATATTTTCCGTCTCAGGAAGATAGGATGCGTAGGTAACCATGACGGATATCCCGATACTCAAAGCGAAAAAAGATTGACCTAATGCAAGTAAAACTGTTTGTCCGGTAAGACTGCTAATATCTGGTTTTAATAGAAAAGATACACCCTCCATTGCACCAGGCAGCGTGAGTGAGCGAAATGCCAGTAAGACGAAAAAGACCAATAATGCAGGCATCATCCATGTGCTTGCTCTCTCAATTCCCTTTTGGATCCCACCTTGGATTATCGCCATTGTAATAAGCATAAACAGAAGCTGCATTCCTAATACTTCTACTGGATTTTCAATAATAGAGTCGAAAATGTGTACATAATCGGATTGGACTTTATTGATGAAATACCCATTTAGGCTTCTTGCTAAATAAGAAAGGATCCAGCCACCAATAACACTATAAAAGGATAAAATAATTAAGGAAACAATTATTCCGAGATATCCTGTTGTTCCCCATAATGTATGAGGTGCTAACTTTTTAAAAGCTGAAATAGCATTTGATTGTGCTTTCCTCCCAATAAAAAACTCAGCAAGCAGAATGGGTGCTGCAATTAGTATGGTAAATAGAACAAAGAGAAGAAAGAAAATCCCGCCTCCATTTGTGCCTGCCATATATGGAAATTTCCATATCGCCCCCAACCCAATTGCTGATCCGGCCGCTGCAAGTATAAATCCTGTTTTCGATGTCCATTGATCTTGTTTTTTCATGATGTACTACTCCTTCTCGGGTGAATGATCAGCTGTGATTTACTGCTAAACGAAAAAAATGATAACAAAAAGATGCTATCACGTGTTGATCTATTTCTCAACAGTGATAGCATCCTAATTTCATTATTTCTCTTCTTCCGTCTTCATAAACGTTAATATAGCAAAAAATAAAAAGCTGATTAATAATATTGTTCCTCCAACAATAAAGTAAACTGTAATGAAGGTATCTCCAAAATCAAAAGGTTTTAAATAATAGAGCCACATTCCACTTGTTAAACCAATCGATCCGATAATTGCTGTCCATACGTGCAGGGCAGCTAGTTTTTTACTCGAAGGTGTGAAAATCTTATAATAGACAGCCCATGCGAATAAGCTTAGCCAGCCTACAACTAATATGTGAGCATGTAATGTACGAAACTCATATCCACCTGCGCCTGCCATATGTGATCCCAGGTAAACGCCTATAAGTGCAAATACTGCTGAAAGTCGAAGTAAGATTTTACTATAGTTAGTCAACAATTCCCTCTCCTTTAGTTTCAATTATATTATTTTAAGTATAAGTAATTAATATGAACACAGTATGAACACCTGATTACACGAGTTTATCAGGTGAGTCTATTTCCAGCATAATAGGGCAATGGTCGCTTCTGAGTATTTGTGAATGGACCTGTGAATCTTTCAGCAAATCTACCAATCTTTCTGAGACAATGAAATAGTCGATTCTCCATCCGACATTTCGTTCTCTGATAGTTTTCATGTACGACCACCAGGTGTATATTCCTTCCGTATCAGGGTGAAAGTGACGTAGTGTGTCAATAAAGCCGGTACCTACTATACGGCTCATTTTACCACGCTCTTCTTCTGTGAAACCTGAGTTACCACGATTGGTTTTATAGTTCTTCAAGTCAATTTCCTGGTGTGCAACATTTAAATCACCACAATATACAACGGGCTTGTCTGCATCAAGTGATTTCAAGTAACTGTATAGCTCATCCTCCCACTCAAGTCTGTATTCGAGTCTAGTTAAATCTCTTTTTGAATTAGGCGTATACACATTCACTAAATAGAACTTTTCAAATTCAAGCGTAATAATTCGCCCCTCATCCTGTTCATTTTCTTCTCCTAGTCCGTAGCTGACCGATAGTGGTTTAACCTTCGTGAATACCGCTGTACCAGAGTATCCTTTTTTAATAGCGTAATTCCAATATTGATAATAGCCATCTAACTCTAATTGTATTTGACCTTCTTGTAATTTCGTTTCCTGAAGGCAGAAAATATCAGCATCCACTTCATGAAAATAATCTAAAAAACCTTTACGGACGCATGCCCGAATTCCATTAACATTCCAAGATACTAGTTTCATATATAAATTGATGTCTCCCTTTTTTAAAAGTTTTCATGTATTTATTCTAGCATAAATAGTGATTAAGCAAGAGGAATGCGTTCAATACTGTACGAATATATAAAAATATAGATTGACATAAAAAGTGTATTAAGCATATAATACATCTTAAAGGTGTATTAACCCCTTAATACAAGTAAATCAATAAATACAACGAAGAAAAAATATAGGAGTTGTTGGTATGAAGGTGAATCTCAATAACCGAGATCCTGTCTATGTTCAAGTGGTCCGACATTTTAAAGAGCAAATTGCAACTGGCATGCTTGAGCCTGGACAGGAGATTCCATCACGACGTGAATTAGCAAACCAATTAAAGATTAATCCGAATACAGCTCAACGGGCATATAAAGAAATGGAGGAACAAGGCTTGATCTACACTGAGCGTAATCTGCCAAGTAAGATAACTAAGGATGAAAAAATCCTTGGAGCTGTAAGAGAGGAACTTATTTTACAAGCTGTGGATACTTTTATTGCATCCATCCGTCCAATAAATGTTCCGGTTGATGAAATAGTAGGGCTAATTAAAGAAAAGTATGCAAATGAAAGTAAAGAATAGGAGGGTTAGGCATGATTGAAGTAAAAGGGATCACGAAGAAGTTTGGACGAAAAAAAGTCTTAAATAGAGTTTCCTTCACAGCGAACAAGGGGGAAATAACGTGTCTTATTGGAATAAATGGAGTCGGTAAAACTACTATATTAAATGCAATAATGGCACTTACACCTATTAAAGAGGGTGACATATTGATTGACGGTGAAAAAATTCATAAAGGCAGTTATGAAAAAATCACCTTTATCCCTGATGCGATTACAATGCTGCCACAAATGACAATAGCTGAGGCGATGCAGTTTATGCAGGACTTCTATAAGAATTGGAATCAGGAACGAGCAAATGACTTACTTGGTTTTTTCAAATTAAATGAGAGTGATCGTATATCAACTCTTTCCAAGGGTAACGCCGCCAAGGCTAACTTATTACTGGGATTGGCATTGGATGTTGACTATTTATTGATGGATGAGCCATTCTCTGGTATTGATATTTTCAGTCGCGAGCAAATAGCTGAAGTTTTTACAAGTCACTTAATTGAAGACCGCGGTGTTATTATTACGACACATGAAATTAATGATATTGAACATTTAATTGATAAAGTAGTTTTACTTGATAATGGAGTTACCTTAAAAGAATTTAGAACGGAAGAGATACGAGAGAATGAAGGAAAATCTGTGGTAGATGTGATGAGGGAGGTGTATAGGGGATGAACTACCTTAAGCTGGTTAATTTTGAATTAGGTCGTTTTATTAAAATCTACTTTGTTTTAATAGGTATAACAGTCGTCTCCCAGATTACAGGTGTTATTGTAATTGCAAACCGTTATTTAAAGGAGGCAAACATAGCTATATATGAAGACCTGATGCCTCAAGCGCAATTCCTGGAAATGTATGGACCAATGAGTTTCTCCAATATTACAAGAACATCGTGGTTTATGGGGCCAATTGCATTAAGTATTGCAGCACTGATTTTTTATATTTTTCTTATATGGTATCGTGACTGGTTTGGTAAGAACACATTTATTTACCGTTTACTCATGCTACCGACTGCACGTATAAATATCTATCTTGCGAAAGCAACATCCATCTTTTTAATGGTGTTGGGATTAGTCTCCATTCAATTAATTTTATTACCAATAGAAAGTACGCTATTAAAGTGGATCGTCCCGAAGAATTTCAGATTGGATATGTCTATTGACGGTATGATTGAGAGTTCTAAGTTTTTATTTATTCTGTTTCCACCTACTTTTATTGAATTTCTATTACATTATGGTATTGGGTTTATGGCTGTATTCTTGTTATTTACAGCTGTTTTATTCGAACGGAGCTTCCGCATAAAGGGTGTTTTTGCAGCAATTCTATATAGTACATTCTCAATTGCTCTATTTATACTCCCACTCTTGTTGGAGGGAATCTACGAAGTTGGATACTTTTATCCTGTGGAACTATTACTACTAGAAATTATACTAGGATTATTTGTTATAGGGTTGGCAGTATGGGTTAGTCATTACTTATTAAATAAAAAAATAACTGTATAAAGGGAGGGAGCGGCAATGATTCGATATTGGAAGTTAATTTCAATTGTTTCAGTGATTGTTCTTGCTATCGGAACTTTTTATATTCAATCTGCTGTAGCATTAAGTAATTACCCCAGATTTGTGTTTCAAAAAATTAGCGGTGATGAAGAAGAAGTGGAAAACATTAAGCTTCAAGGCAGTTATCATGATGAAGGGATGCAGGATGGAAATCTTCATATTACTTCTGATGAAACAGTATATTACAATGAACTATCATTTCTGGAACGCCTGGGGGGAGTTAATCAACCATCCAGAATCACTCGTCTTCGAGAAGAACATCGGAACTTCATGCGTGGGAAGGATAGAGATTTATCAATGCTTTATGATGATGAGTCCATGATTGGTTATGCGAATGTAGCAGCAGGTCCATTTGGTTCAGGGAATAGGGATTTTGAAATTAAAGTGGAGGTACTTGATAAAAAATCTAATAGTACAACGAAGTTTACTGTTGATTTACCAGAAAAAGAAAGATACAGATATGTTTACGTAGAGGATGTGCAGATTGTAAATGGAGAGATGAAAGTAATCACGCGTAATTATAGTTACGAAACTAATTCAGATAATACAGAAATGCATTTATATAGTTTAGACATTGGCGGGCAGAAGGTAGTTGGCGATGATGTTTTGATAACATCTTCGGAGTCGTATGTTGGAGGAGCGTGGTCGGCGGTAGAGTTTCTTGATGAGACCCACAATTTAAGTAGCAGTAAGTATATTGTTTATAATATAAATCACTGGAAAGATGTACAAGAGAAAGAAGGCAATTACTATCAGGAAAAAGCCGGCAGTGAAATAAGTGCTTATCACATGGAAACGGGTAAACATATACAGTTTGAATTACCAGAGGAAATCAGCCAAGCGAATTATAAAGCGTCAGTAGATGGCTCTATAATCTACTTTAGCATAGGGACCGAGACGGGATTTGAAGTAATCGCATTCAACATGGATCGCCAAAAAGAAGAGAGCAGCCAGCGATTAGAAATAACAAGGCCAATTGTGGATATAGAAGAAGATCTAATTAAGGTGAAAGATGGAAAAGTATATATAAGCAGTTCCAATAAAGCGCCAGACAGGGAGTCGAATATTAGTGTAATTGACCTGGAATCCGGAAAATTATTATACGAAGGATTTATTGAACTGGAAAAGCAACAATCGAATAGGAATTATAGCTTATATATTCATCAGATGATAGTAGAGAAATAATGAGGAGGCAGCAGAAAAACAATATGAAGCCTTAAAGCAGGTTAATACTAATAAAATATGGTTGCCTAGCTAGTTTAGCTATCAACCACATTTTGGTATAGTTTAGTAACCTTCTCTTCAAAAAGATCCATATGAACAATCCGTGCTTCCCTTATATATTCCTTCCCATTAACGAAAAGTAACAGAACTGGTACTGTAAAGATTGAAAGGTGACCAGCAATTTGTTCGATTTGCTTAGTATTGATATGAGCGGTTTGGATCTTTGGATAGTTCTCTAATAGATGTCTAACCTGTGGTAATAATCCATGACAAACGCTGCAATTAGGACGGGAAATGTACAGAAAAGCTAACTGGTGTTCCTTGATAAATTGGTCAACCATAGAAATGGTTGTTAATTCTTCAAATTTTTTCATACTGTTGCCACACCTTTCTTGTAGTTGTAGTGGTTATATCATATCTAATGGAATTTCCCGAGGCAATCATGTTTACTCGCAGCCTAAAAAGGATAAACAAATTAAAACGACGAAGTTAGGGTGTGATAAAATGAGTACCAACAATAAGAATCCAGAAAATAAGAATAGAAGCCAATGGAATGAAGAGAAAAGAACCCCTTTGGATGAAATGGAAAACCAAAAGTTTGCCGATGATATCCCAATGGAAGATTTAAAAATTGAAAAAAAGGAAGAGAAGAAAAAGCATAAATCGAAAGACGCGTCACAGAGTGAAAGGAAATACAAAGTCAAAAAAGATGAAGATTAATTATAAGAAAAACTCCTAAGTAATTTTATACTTAGGAGTTTTTCTCTAGAAGTAAGTTTTTTACCTTCCACACTACTAATCAAGCAGCTTTATTTAGTTTGATGAGTTTGATGTGATAAGTTACTTGCTGGTAATGGTGTCACTGGTTCTAAACAAGTAATACCACAGAAACAATCTAAATCTACTGTTAAGCAAACGCCAGTTGCTTGAAGGTCTCGTATAGAGGCACCTGGGAAGAAATCACATACAGTATCTCCGCCTGGACCTGGTGTTGCTCCGCCTTCCGTAACAGGCAACAATAGTTCAAGTTTAACACAGCAGTCTTTATCGTCATTTACAAATTTCTTGGCACGGAAGATAGGGGATTCCACACATCTAAAGGCAACGTTGCCTGATTGTCCTATTGGCTTTTGAATTACTCCACTACCAATAAAAGGGTCGCAGTCACCTTTACAATATAGAATGAACGGAATGGATGTGGGACCATTACCATTACCATTTCCGGTTGGTGAAAGGAGCTGGCGAATTGAATCCTCACAGCTGGTAGTACAACAATCATCATTATTATTTACTTCATCTTGTGCATCAACGATATCTCTTACAATATCACAAACACAGTTATCAAAATCTTTGTCTCCTAGTACACTTTTACAACTCATTAAATCTCTCTCCTTTTAAATTTTATTTGACAATATAGCTTATGTGGATTGTTTGTTATGGATTGTTTAATAGTCTATTTCTAGTCAAAGATGAGCAAGTTGTCCTGTAAGAAATTAAATGTACTACTAGTTCAGGGTACCTGCCGTTACCATCCGTTTAAAAATACATATAGATATACTATAAATCTATACAAGTCTTGTAAGGATTTACACCACCCATAAAAAATTTAATACCTGTACACTAAATAATTTTAAATTACCTTTCTAATTTAAAATTAAGTTCAATTAAATCTTATGCTGGCATATGCAGCATAAGATTTTTTTTTGACGTACGTCAAGGAACCGATTGTAAATCCCACCTATACTAGAGATAGAACAAAACAAGGGAGAGATTATAAATGAAAACAATTAAATTTCAATTAGAGCCACTTAGCTGCCCATCATGTATTAAAAAAATCGAAGGCAAGTTAGGAAAAATGTCGGGTGTAGAAGAAGTAAAGGTCATGTTTAATTCAAGTAAAGTAAAAGCCACATTTGATCAAGATAAAGTAACATCAGACGAATTAAAGTCAACTATTGATAAATTGGGTTATCCAGTTATATAGATCAGGGACTGCCTCCAATAGGAGGCAGTTCCTGCCAACCGAAAGGAGTAATGAAAGTGGGTAAAATTAAAAAGGTCCATATTGTTATTGTTTCAGGAATATTATTAGTAGCGGCCTTTGTGCTTCATTGGTTAGGGCTGGATTTTTGGAAAAGTGCAGTATTAATTGCAGCAACAGTTACATCTGGTTATTCAATCGCTAAAAAAGCAATTCAATCAGTATTAATGAAGGCGTTCAGTATAGAATTATTGGTAACAATTGCAGTTATTGGTGCTTTAATAATTGGTGAATATGTTGAGTCTGCAGCAGTTACATTTCTATTTTTATTCGGTGCTTATTTAGAAATACGAACATTGGAAAAAACACGCTCATCACTAAGAACACTAATGGACATGGCACCACTAGAAGCAACTGTACTTAAAAACGGTGAACGTGCAATAATACCAGTTGAAGAAATAGAAAAAGGGGACCACATACTCATTCAATCAGGCGAAAAAGTTGCGATTGATGGCAAGATTGTTTCCGGTCGGGCCTTTATTAATGAGGCCACAATAACAGGGGAGTCAGTTCCTGCAAGTAAGAAGATCAAAGACCAGGTTTTTAGTGGAACTATGATTGATAATGGTTACATTGAAGTGGAAGCGGAAAAGATTGGCGACGATACTGCTTTTGCGAAAATCATTGAATTAGTAGAAGAGGCCCAAGAAGCAAAAGCAAAAACACAGAAATTTCTCGAACGGTTTGCAACGATTTATACACCAGGGGTTATTGTCCTCTCGATTCTCGTCTTCGTCTTAACTCAACGTGTTGAGTTGGCCATAACTTTCTTAGTTATCGCATGTCCAGGAGCACTTGTCATTTCTGCGCCAGTTTCTCTAGTTGCTGGAATTGGGAATGGAGCGAAGAATGGAACATTAATCAAGGGCGGCGAAGTAATGGAAAACCTTGCAAAGATTGATGTTCTTGTCTTTGATAAGACAGGTACGCTGACAAAAGGAAAGCCAGAGGTAACTGGAATAAAGGCATTTGGAATGGACGAAAAAGTATTATTAAAAATAACAGCTGAAGCTGAAATTATTTCCGAGCATCATCTGGGGAGAACAATCGTTAACGAAGCAGAAAAACAAGGACTTACATTAACGAACAAACCGGTTGATTTTATTGTTGAGAAAGGGCATGGACTGTATGCAAAGGTTGAAGGAAAATCAGTAGTTATCGGTAATCGGAAGTTAGTAAGTAAAAGCAAAATAAACCTTCCACAACATGCTGAAGATTATGCAATTCAAGAAGAAAAAAGAGGCAACACAGCAATATTTATTGGAGTAGATCATAAACTTGCCGGCATTATATCAATAGCTGATCAGGTTCGCTCAGAAGCAGCAGATACGATAAAAAAATTAAAAGCTGCTGGAATTAAGCAAACAGTGATGCTTACAGGTGACAATAAACATACTGCAGAGAAGGTAGCAGCACAGCTTGGAATAGATCACGTATTTGCTGAGATGTTACCTGAGGATAAAGTAAATCACATCAAACGATTGAAAGCAGAAGGTTATAAAGTGGCCATGGTTGGTGACGGTATCAATGATGCACCCGCAATTGCATTAGCAGATGTTGGACTTGCGATGGGGGCAGCTTGTACAGACGCCGCAATGGAAACTGCCGATGTCGTGTTAATGGCTGATAAGTTAAGCAAAATTCCTTATGCTTATGAATTAGCTAAAGCAACAGTAAGCAATATGAAGCAAAACATGCTCTTCGCTGTAGGAACTGTAGCATTATTGTTGGCAGGAGTACTTTTAGGAAAAATATTCTTAGCATCGGGTATGCTCATCCATGAATTAAGTGTTCTACTAGTTATTCTGAACGCAATACGATTAGTACGGTATAAGCAGTGTAAACAGAATTCTGGTAAGGAGTTTGAAGAAATAATTCCTGAAGTAAACTAATTTATTGGAGTAAAGGTGGTTTGTATGAAGGAAGTTCTTATAATAAATCAGAAGAAATCAATGTTTGACTTGTTGGTAACATACTTGAAGCCGCATCATTATCAATGTCATAAAGAAAAGAGAGCATGCGAAGCTTTGTTTTCTTTAAAGGAGCATAGATACGATATTGTTTTAATGGATATTAGTACAGGCGACAGAAAAGAATTCGAATTCTGCAATGAAATCAAACGTATTTCAAACGTACCTGTTATCCTGATTGCAGCCTGCGAGCAAAGAGATGCAATTATTGGTGGGCTGCAATCAGGAGCAGATGACTATATTACGCTCCCCTTAAGTGCAACCGACCTACTAGTAAGAATGCAAGTTGTATTATGTAAAAGTAATCAGAAACCTATCATAGAGGCAAATGGTTTAAAGTGGAATGAGGCTTGCTATAAGCTTACTTACAATAACAAACCAATTAAATTAACACCGAAAGAGTTTTCCATCATTGGCCATTTAATGAGGCATAAAAACCAAGTTTTCGCCAGAGAGCAGTTAATTGAATTAATTTGGGGATTTAACTCACATACGGAAGGAAGAACCATTGATTCACATGTTAGAAATATGAGGGAAAAGATTCGTCATGAAGGCTATCCAATTGATGAGCATTTCAAAACTGTTTGGGGTGTAGGTTACCAGTGGGTAAGCTAATGGGAATGAAGAAGAAACAGACTCGTACTTGAGTCTGTTTCTAATTGGTTATACTACAACTAATGTTGCTGTCATCAGAGCATGACCTTCACCACAGAATATATTGCAATAAATCGTGTATTCGCCCGGCTCTTCAGGTTTGAAGGTTGCTTCACCTTCACCCTGAAGGTTAACGCCAAATTCGTCAATCGAAATTCCGTGATGACCTTCTTCATTAATAAGTGTAATTTTAACTTCTTCGCCAGCCTTCACTGTATATACATCTTGATCTAAGTCAAAGTCTGTTGCTATGACAGTTACATTATTATCAGGGGTAGTTTCCTCAGCAGAGGCTCCTGTATCTTCTGTTTCTTCTGCAACCTCATCAGCCCCGCTTGTATCGTCAGTCTCATTTGCTGAACTATTATCACTGCCACAAGCTGCAAGAACTAAAATAAATCCTAGAAATAGTGTAGCTAATAAACTTTTTTTCATAATAATTTCCTCCTATTATCTTATAATTAACACCTTTACAATAGTAATTATAGATAATAAATGTCCATTTTTTATAGAGAATTAGTGCCAAATTAATGAACAATACAGAACATCAATCAGCACGGGCGAAAACATCAGAAATTAAAATCAACCGTTGTATTCTCTTGGTTCTCAAATTCCTTCATATACTTTATTCTTCGTTGTGCAGAAGTTTGGCTTACTTGTTCATCTGCGTGATAGGACGAACGTACAAGTGGACCGGACTCACAATGAGTAAACCCTTTATTAATTGCAATTTCTTTTAACTCAGCAAATTCATCTGGATGGTAGTACCGTTCAACTAAAAGATGTTTCTTTGTTGGCTGCAAGTATTGACCGATCGTCATGATATCAACATTATGTGCTAATAGATCATCCATTGCTTGAATAATTTCATCTTTTGTCTCACCCAATCCGACCATAATGCTGGATTTAGTAGGTGTAGTTGGAGCAATTTCCTTAACACGCTGCAACAGCTGCAGTGATCTGTCATACATTGCCCGTGCCCGTACACGCTTGGTCAAACGTCTTACGGTTTCGATATTGTGATTGAAGATATCTGGTTTGCTGTCCATTAATGTGTGTAAACTCTTGTAATCACCTTTCATATCTGAAGGTAGAATTTCAATTGTGCAGCCAGGGTTTGCTCTACGAATGGCCCGAACTGTTTCTGCAAAAACTGCAGCACCTCCATCCTCTAAATCGTCACGGGCAACTGCTGTAACTACAGCATGCTTTAACCCCATAATGGCGACGGATTCAGCAACTCTCTCAGGCTCTCCCCAATCTAACTCATTTGGAAGGCCGGTTTTTACTGCACAAAAGCGGCAACCCCGTGTACATGTATCGCCTAAAATCATGAATGTAGCAGTTTTTCGCTCACTCCAGCATTCATGAATATTGGGGCACCTCGCTTCTTCACATACGGTGTTTAAATTTTTCTCACGCATTAATTTCTTTAATCCGTTAAAGCTTTTATTTGTATTAATTTTTGTTTTCAGCCATTCAGGCTTTCTTATGTATTCCTGTTGTTTTGTCATTACCCATCAATCCCTTCTTTGATCTTTCCAGTTTGCATAGGTTGCGCGTATTTTGAACTCGCTAACTCATATACTTCTTCCCACTGGTCCGGAGTTAGTGATATAGGTTGAAGAGTTACATCTAAACCATTCTCAAATCCTTTGCGGAAAGCTGTTTTTACTTCGTCAAATGGAACTGGCCTGCCGGTTAGTTGGTTAATTGTCGATGCCTTTTGAAAAAATTCCTTGCGTTTTCTCTGTTTTATTTTTTCAGATGGGAAGATAAACAGGTCAAAGAGCATTTCATCATTAATATGAAGTGGAATTGATCCGTGCTGCAGTAAGACCCCATTCCTTCTTGTTTGGGCGTTGCCGGATATCTTCTTGTCGTCAACTGTCAACTCATAGAAAGCAGTTTTTTCAAAGCAGACAGCGGTTTCATTTTTATCTGGTTTTCCACTTGGAATAGCATAGGTTGCCTGAATACCAAGGTTTTTGTAGCCTTCTAAAATACCCCTTGATAAAACATGATAAGCTTCCCGAATGGACCTGGGTATGCCTGGATGCTGTTCGGAAATGACAATACTGTATGTTAGTTCATCATCATGAAGTACTGCGCTACCACCAGTCAAACGTCTTACAAATTGGCCGTTATGAGCTTCCAACGCTTGAAGATCAATTTTACCTTCTGTCTTTTGAAAATGGCCAACGGAAAGACTGGGGGAAGACCATCGATAAAACCGTAGTGTGGGAGGAATCCTGCCCTCCCGGTGCCAATTAAGTAATGCCTCATCCAATGCCATATTAGTAGCAGCATCATGAAATCCAGTGTCCAAAAAACCCCATTCATCTGTCATATAAACCGCTCCCTTTAAATTAGATTATAGAGTCATACAAGTACTGCAAAAACAACTTTATAGTTCATCACTGTACCATTTGAAATAGCCCAATTCTATAGATGTATATACAGCAAAACCAAACGTTACTAACAGGATTACTGGAAAAGCCCAGTCCTTTTTAGCAATTACTAAACGCCGGTAAAATGATCGATTTTTATCCCCTGTAAAGCCCTTTGATTCCATCGCGACCGCGGTTCTTTCTGCCTTTCGAATAGCACTTGCAAGTAGCGGAATAGCATAACGTTTGTATTGATGAAATCTATCCTTCCATGTTAGAGCTTGATTCACTCCGCGTATACGGTGAGCAGCGTGTATGATTGATAATTCATCCTTCATCATTGGTAAAAATCGATAGCCTGCTAGTACACCGTACGCAATTTTTGGTGGCAACTTCAGCTGTTGTATAAGACTTAAAATAAAATCAACAATATTTGTTGTGAAAATAAACAATAAAGAGAGTGATGCAACACTCATCACTCGTAGAGATAAAGCGAGAGCTGTTAAGAATGATTCTTTAGGAAATTCCATTGTAAAGACAGCAATAACTTCGTTCGGATTATTAGGTGTATCAGCGAAAACGAGTGTAGTCCAAAACATTCCGAATGCAAGTATCGAAAAAGGTATGAAATACAACATGTACTTCTTCCAATCGACTTTACCACCAAGAAAAGTAAGAGCTATAGTACAGATCATAAAAAGAAGTGGTGTTATTGGATCGAAAATAAGTGCTAGTAAAACAACAAGCAGCATGATAGTTAAGGCTTTTATACTGGGATTAAGGTCATGTAGAAACATATTGGACTTCCTTTTCATAGATTCTTTTTAATTGAATGGGTAAAGGCAATTGCAGCTGCCATTGTTCTAACTTATCAGCAGGCATACCCCATAGCTGATCAGGTGTGCAATCAGCGACGAGCTGTCCATTATCCATTACAATTACCCTAGTTGCATACTGATTAACAATCTCCATATCATGAGTAATCATTGCAATAGTCGTCCCACGATCGTACCGGTCTTGTAAAAGTTTCATTAGTTCCATATTTGAATGTGCGTCCTGTCCAAAAGTGGGCTCATCCAGTAAAAGCATATGCTGGTTATCAATAATCATGGTTGCTACACTTAATCTTCGTTTCTGACCTTGACTAAGCGAGTAGGGGTGTTCATTAGTCAATCTAATGAGCCCGCAAACTTCCAAGATTGCATTAACACTTACAGTTAATTTTTTTTCAGGAATTCCTTTAATACGCGGACTAAAAGCAACTTCATCAAAAACAGTATTTGTAATGAATTGATGCTCCGGATTTTGAAATACAAAGCCAATTTCATCCCGTAAATTAGATTCCTTCCAGTTTTTCAGTGATTTTCCCTTCACCTTAATGATTCCAGATGTCGGTTTCTGAATCCCTGCAAGTATGCGTAGTAAGGATGTTTTTCCACTGCCATTGGCACCCACTATGGCTATAAATTCTCCCTGATAGACATTTAGCGAAATATTGCGGATGATTTGCTGTTTTTTACTGAACCAGGAAATATCGGAAGCCTCTGCAAAAACTTCTGATGTTGCATAGTTATTTTGCGTATACGCTTCCCATTCTGTCGGTATCCATAAGTGGGCCTGTTTTGAAAAATCATCTAACGTAAGTGGTACAGTTGCTAACCCGTCGTCTAAATGGTTTATTAGATACTGTGTTACTTTAGGGATCCAAATACCTTCCGATTCAAGTTCATGAAACTTATCTTTAATTGCTTTTCGCAAGGATCCATCGTAAAAAACCTCTCCTCGGCTGTTCAGCAGTACACATCTCTCAGTTAATTCTGTCCAGCCATCTAATTGATGCTCAATAATTAAAAGGGCACAATTGGTTTTCTTTTTTAAACGTTGAATAGTTAGAATTAAATCTTTTGTAGCAACGGGATCCAAATTAGCGGTTGGTTCATCTAAAATGAGTAAGGATGGTTCCAACGCAAGAATACAAGCTAGTGCAAGTTTTTGCTTCTGTCCGCCAGACAAAGTAGCTATTGGAAGTTTTTTATATGGAAGCATATCTACTAGCATTAAAGATTCATCCACTTTATCCTCCATCAGTTCATTGGGAATACGTATATTCTCCAGGCCAAAAGCTACTTCATCTTCAACAGTTTGCATACAAAATTGCGTTTCAGGGTCCTGAAAAACCACCCCAACAGATTGACTTAGTTCACCAGGGTTATAGTCAGTAGTCTTTTTACCATTAATAAAAACAAGTCCATTCATCTCTCCATCCAATTCACGCGGATAAAGTCCATTTAAACAGGATGTCAATGTGCTTTTACCACAACCACTTGGTCCAAGAAGTAATATGCTCTCCCCGTGTTCCATCTCGAAGCTTATGTTCGATAGTGTGTCTTCATTGAGATGGGTTTCAAATCGTAAACTAAGCTGCTCGATTTTTAAAAAGGGTGTCATGCTGCATTCTTCTTTCTATATTCTTTTCCTAATGCGAAACTGGACAGTACACCGGTTTTAGCTAACCCATCACTTAAGGCCTTACCTAATAAACCTGCGATTAAAGCACCACTAATAACGCGTGTAATAAACATCGCTATTACATACCCAGTAGATAATGCAACGTAACCACTCATAAAATAGCCATAAATAAAACTGGTTACCGCAGAGCCGACACCTGCTGCCATTAGAACCCAGGTGGAATAATTCTTCCAGCGTGTAGCAGCAAAAGCAGCTTCGGCACCAATCCCTTGTACCATTCCGGCTACAATTAACATGGGGCCAGCAGTACTTCCGATTAATACTTCCACCATAGCTGCAATTGTTTCAGATAAGAATGCAGCACCAGGCTTTCTAATGATATAAGCTACAATAATCGAAACAATAAACCATATACCGAAAATAAGGTCATAGCCTATTGGTCCAAAAAAGCCGACGAGGACCTTTCCAACAGGGAAAAAGGCTAAATAAACTACTGCAAAAACGACAGATAATGCTGCCATTACAACAATTTCTTTGAAGCGCCAAGTACTCAAATTAATTTACTCCTTTGTGTGAAGGACTATTAGCTGATATGGAAACAGTCATAACAGTATGACTCGATCCACCCTCAACAGTTGCTTTAAAAACCTGTTCCAACCCATTGAATATTGCAACTGCCTCCCCATCCAGTCGAGTAGAATAATGGGATGGGGAGACGGTGACATGCTTTTTCATTGCATCGATCTGTTCATAAATTACATCCATATAATCACCACCACCTAAAGGGTAGAGGGAAAATTTAGAACCAGCAAATTGCTTGATATCTTTAATTTTCTCCATGTTTTGTGGATTTTCATCCTCAGCCATATATGCATCTCCTGTTGAATCACCAGGACAACCTAAAGAGTATGTTGCTTGAAATGCTACATGCTCTCCTGTGTTAGCTGCATACATAAAAATAGCTTTTGTTACATCAAAAATATGGACAAGCTTCCCACGTACTGTCGTTGTCACGTCATCTGTTTTTAAATGAACCTTGGATGTATCAACTTCTTCTAACGAATCCTTAATAATATCGACAAAATTGTCACTCATAGGGTATATAGAAAAACTAACCCCCGCAATATCACTTTTTGTACAAGCTTGTTTAATCATACAAAAATCTCCTCCTCTATAATGGCAATAAAAAAGACTGCATCCCTGGGGAATGCAGTCTGGTTGTATGCTTTGTCAATAATTAATAAACGTAAGACATATACACGTCGACCGCACTTCCCCACGCTAGTATTATCCAGTTCGGGTTCAAAGGGTCAGAACAAAACAGTTCTTCTCAGCCGTATTTACAGCTCCCCCAGTGCTAAAGTTACTATGCAGTTTTCTAAATCTATCTTAACATGTGTAAATATAATGTAAAGTCATTTATTGGATTTAACATACCTATAGCGAATATTTACTAAGGCAATAGTTAATGTTATAACAAAGCACAATACATGTGGAGGAATTACACGGAGACTCGGGGGGGAGGCGTCAAAAACGCCCAATCTGGCACGTGTACGATTCGACCGTTTTGGCATGACCGCTGCGCCTGCCTTTATTCAGCGATCGTTCCACTTATTCCAGCGTTCGGCTTACTTTATTCCGCGCTTGTTCAGCTTTATCCCGTGTTCACCCCTTTAACCGAAGTGTATTTTCTGAACGGTTAGCTATGACAGTAACTAGCTACGTCGTACTTTATATAAATAGCAACAAACTATATGAAAAGAGCCAAAAAGTAGAGGGAACAATTCACTTGCTAATTGTGTCAAAATGAGATACAATTTATATAAACTATTCAGTCAGTTTTAAATTTATCTAAAGTAGGTGTGTAGAATGGCTCCAAGAATTTCAGATGAGGCGAAGGAAGAAAGAAGAATAACTTTACTTCAAGCTGCGTTGGAGTGCTTTTCTGCAAAGGGATATTATGCATCTACTGTAGATGATATTGTAAGCTACTCGAAACTGAGCAAGGGATCCGTTTATAATTATTTTAATAGTAAAGAGGAAATCTTTATTAATCTTCTACAACAACAAAGAACGGTTGCAATGGAAAGACTGCAAATCAGACTAAATGACATTAAGAGTCCGCTGGAGAAACTAAAATACTGGATTAATACAGATATTCCATACAACCTGGATAAGAAAAAGATGATGCGTGTTCATATCGAATTTTGGTTATATTCTAAGGAATCACCGGAAATGCAAAAGGTGTTGAAAGACCGGTTTGATGTTATGTTTGGAATGACTCAGCAGATAATTGTTGATGGGCAACAAGCGGGCGAAATTAATAAAGAAATTGACCCCGAAAAAGCTTCAGAAATGTTCTGGGCATTACATGATGGTATATGGTTACACGCAACTATTGGTTACGGTGAAGAGAAGTTAGAAGAACGGATTAGAGAAATGGAAAAGACGATGCTTTCTTATTTAATTTAAACCAATATTGGCTGGGCTTATTATTATAATAGATATCACTGCATAACAATAAAAAATAAACTGACTAGTCATTTTAAAAGGAGTGTGAGAGATAATGAGGTTAAAGATGCTAAACTCAAAAGGTAAGAATTCAAAACCAACTAATTTGAAAAACAGAGATTATTATTTTCAAAAAAATGAAGAACAGTTGCAAAGAGAAAAGATCGTATTGAATTATGACTATATTCGCTCTGCAAGGTAAATAAGTAAAATTGAAAAAAACGACTTTCAAGTCGTTTTTTTAATGGAAAATCTCCTTTATAACTTCTGGCGGTGAAGAACGATCCGCTGGGCCGCTCCTGAGCGACAACGTCAACCCACCTGCGGGTGAGCGGGCGCAGTCCGTACGTCCCTAGCCGGGCACCTTGCGCTTTTGTTATTTATTCCTACTAATAACGAAGAGGCTGCACCAACATTCGTTGGAATAGCCTCTAGAATGAAGATTCACGTAAGGGAGGTAAATAGTAGCTTGAGCTGTTTACGTGGATACTAAATACTATGTATTGGATAAGCTTGCTGCTTAGACCATTGCCCGTTATATACTATTTTAATTGTTATGTTTTATTAGGAGTGAACTACTTAACAATCATTTTTTTAAAAATAAATTGTATAAAGACCATAACTCAAGGCTGTCACTTTTCGACAGCCTTGAGTTATGATTAGTTTAAATTAGTTTACATTCAGATTAAAACCAAGCTGCACCTACAATTATGAGAAGGATAAATAAAACAACAATCAAAGCAAATCCTCCGCCATAGCCTACTCCTGCAACTGGCGCACCATAGCCATATCCACCACAAGCATGCATAAAAACCCTCCTAACATTAATTAGTTAACTATTTATTTTTTTAATATCCGTATCCACCGAAAGATGCACCTACAATAATTAGTAGGATAAACAATACTACAACGAAGGCAAATCCTCCGCCATAGCCTACACCTGCTCCTGCAACAGCTCCACTCATCAATTAACACCTCCAAGATCTTTTGTTAGTAATATATGTAGACGTTACAGAATTGGGATGGTTATTATCCCATATTGCACTTAAATGGGCGATAAGAAATTCAAACTCACGTTAGTATGGGTGAAAAAACGGTTAAGACCTCTGCGGATATACAAAATCCACGTATACCCTAATGCATTTGTCATTTACGAAAGCAACTACCCTACATATAATGTCCTATGGTTCACTAGGATATGGGGGTGAAAGAATGTCAGTTGCACATTATCATGGACTATGTCAGCGGTACAAAGGCAGAGCTGTTGTAATAAAAACACGTGATGGGAGAACTCATAGAGGCATAATTCAGCATGTAGACGGTCACAGAGTATACTTGCAGCCTCTTGGTGGAAGAGGATTAGGTGGTTATGGTTACGGTGGTTATGGCTACGGTAGATTTAGACGACCTAGATTTGGTTTTGGAGCGGGTATTGTTTTAGGCTCTATCGTTACATTGGCTTTACTTCCGTTTTTCTTCATTTAAATAAATTCAAGAAATTCAAATGTAAAAACAGGCAATATTTTTGTTGTCTGTTTTTTTAGATTAGTTTAAAATGCTTTTAATTAAACTTCTTAATTTGAGCAATAATACGGGAATCCTTATTTAAAAGATCCTTAGAAGTTAAGTCATTGGCTTCCATATATTTTTTAACTATGTAATAGCCAGCACAATAGCCTGCCATTTTAGGTGCAAATCGTAATCCATATAAAATATCCTGATGGGCACGTTCGAAATTCAGAGTTTCTTTGTTTGGTAATACTAGGTTATTCCATAATTTATTCAGCTCTTTCACTGAGTAATACGTTGTCCAGTTAGCTAAAAAATCTTCCCCAACAAACTCACGCACTGCATTTTCAGCTAGCCCCTCCAATATGATGGTGTCTAATAATACATAGTCTTCTTCGTTTTTATCAAATTTGGACAAGCGGCAAACATGGTTATATTCATGGGTAAATAATGCCTTTATTTCTTTTTCTGCATTACTCTCTGAAATAAATAAAAATAGTTTATCTTTGAAGGCCAGCCCTGATTTGCCGTTAAAATCACGTTTTAATTTTTGATTACTATTATCTGCTGGAAAAATAAAAATGGGGATATTCGGGCCATCCCATTCTTTCTTCAGCAATTTTTCCTCCTTTCTTACAATATCCCATGATCCCTTTAAATCATTAACAGCCTTTTCGCCATTTTGAAAAGGACGACGATACATCCCATGACTAGTTAGGTGCTGGTGAATTTCTAAATCTGTTCCTTCATTAAAATAAGAAGTCAACTTTTTACACAATTGAGTTGGACTATCATATGATTCTAATAACCATCTATCTGTTCGAATGACACTCATATCAACACTCCTAACTGATGTATATTATTGAATAATCTATGTTAATATCATAGAACTGTTACAGAGCTGCCTTACCTGCTTCTTGAAAAAGTCCTGTATGTGGGGCAGGAACCTTCTCATATAAATTTCTTGTGAATAATATATATAGCAACAGTATACAGGGGAGGTGTAATAATTATGTTTCCTGAGAGACCTCGGCGACCAATGCCGCCATATCAGCCTGTTCCGAGGCGGCCGTTTATGGGGCCACAACCTCAACCTCAATCCAGACCAGGCCTTTTATCTCAGTTTCAAACTCCAGAAGGGCGACTGGATTTCGAGAAAATATCAGCGACTGCACAGCAAATGCACGGTATATACAATCAGGTCAGCCCACTGATTTCGAAAGCAGGCCCTTTTATAACAAGATTTATTGGCAGGTAATATCACTAACGCCATTGTTAAGCAATAGAAATGATTTCTTTAGATATGAAAGGTGTTTTCAGCTTGTAGAAGCAAACAATTCTACAAGCTGTCTGTATTTAAATAAGTGAACAACTGACATTCCCCTGGCATAGTATATTAAACTATTTAAAAAAAGGCGGGATCGTTTTGAAATATTCCTATCTAGAATGTTTAGCGCAACTTGGTGTAGGTGGTGCACATCCAGGGGGGCTACAGCTTACAAAGGAAATGTTAGAAGAGGAATTAATTGATGAATCAATGTCAATTCTCGATGTTGGTTGTGGAACTGGTCAAACATCTGCCTATATTGCAAAAACATATTCAAGCTATGTTACTTCCCTCGATAATAATGAAGTCATGGTGGATAAAGCGAAAAAGAGGTTTACATCTGCAGGTTTACCCATCGAAGTAATAAAGGGAAATGCTGAAAAGCTTCCTTTTAATGATAATCATTTTGATATGGTATTATCAGAATCTGTAGTCTCTTTTACAAATGCATCCTTAACGCTTCAAGAAATAAAAAGAGTACTAAAACCAGGGGGAATCATGCTGGCAGTTGAAATGGTGCTTAATACTTCACTTGCTAAAGAAGAAATAGACTCACTCAATAACTTCTACGGTTTTACTCAGTTACTAACTGAACCTGAATGGGATACTTGCTTTCAAAAAGCTGGTTTTAAAGAAATTAGTATAAAAAAATACACAAAGCAGATTGATGTAGACGATTTACAAAATGCTCCTGATTTTTCACTCTCTGAAGATATAGATGAGATGTATTTTGAACTACTCGAAAAACATGAATACTTAACAAAGGCGAACAAAGATATCCTGGGTTTCCGTGTCTTTAGATGTTGTTAGAGCTAGCTTTAGATGCTCTTTTGTTTACTATTTTTGATTTTAAAGGAGAGGCTAACTAGGTGATCATTAGAAAAGCAACTGCAGGGGAGACACAACAAATAGTTAACCATGCCTTGATAGTATTAGAGGAAGCAACGATGGGGCATGTGGAACCAAAAGAAGAAAAAGCACATGAAATTATTACGCCGTTTTTGGCAGCTGGCGGATATTACCTTGTTATTACAGAAAAAAATAGTATACAGGGATGGATTGGTGTAGGAAGCAGGTTTGATTATTATATTGATGAAATAGTTGGTTTTATTCCAGAAATTTATATTTTTGAAAGATATCGACGAAAAGGATTGGCAGAGAAATTATGTGAAGAGGTTTTCAAACGATTGAAAAAGGAAGGCTATAACAAAGTTCAACTAAATGTATTTGCAGGAAACAAAGTGAAATCTCTTTATCATAAATTAGGGTTTGAGGATGTTTCTACATTGATGGAAAAAAAGTTGTGGTGTAACTAATTACTATAGACTGCAGACAGGCCTTTAATAAAAAGAAACGCATATTAATAGTAAATAGAATAACGAAAATAACCGTTTCCTGTTCAGGGAAACGGTTTATTGCAATGTATAGTAGTAAATTAATCTTCAATATCGATGAACCTTCTATCTGCATGCATTTTAGGGGTGGTAATTTTTAAAATTCCATTTTTATAGGAAGCTCTTGTATCCTTTTCAGAAATGGTAAAAGAAAGCGGGATAGAACGTTCCATACTCTGAAAAGATCTGCCATTGCTACGGTATTTCCTTTGGTCATTTCTGAATTCCTCAAGTTTAGTATTCTCTACATAAATTTTTATTTGATTGCCAATGATCTCTAATTTAATCTGATCTCTTTTGTATCCTGGTAATTTTGCCTCAATGATGACATTAGACTTGGTTTCATAGACATCTACATCAAAAGTACTTTGATTGAATAAAGAATTGAAATTTTTAACTGATTCATTAAAGAAAGAATCAAGATTTTTCATAATGTCATTAAAGGGAGTCTCATCTGACTGTTTTGGTAATTTATCTTTGTTTGAACTCACTTTGCCTTCACCTCGATTTTCGTAGTACTAATAAAGTATGCTAATCGGTGAAAGAGTGCCAGAGAAAGATTTAAAATAGGCTTTTGCCCTTTATTACATGATATTTACTGTCTTTCAGGTAGGTGGGTTCTAATTCATACTACTGGTCCCAACTGCTTTAAACCAATAAAAACAAGGGCAATAAGGAAAATAGTTAAATATGGATAGTTGAAAAAAGATATCATGGAATCATTCGAAAGCTTACGAATAGAGCTCTCGGTGGCATATAGAACAAGCAGTAAAATCATTGTTACAAAAAAGGACAATAGCTTAATCATCACATCGGGACTGGCCATTGCCACCATATCTCCAAGCATTGCCCCCATCATTCCACCCATTAATCCAGCAAGCACTCCATCAAGTATGGCCAGTAATCCCAGTGGGAGGCCTGCAATAAAACCTATTACTACGCCAATCAGAATAGAATATATTGTTGATGTTACTAAATCGCCATGTAGGATTGCACCAAGGATCGTACCAAAGAGGATCCCTGCCGTCATCCCAAGCGCCATAGATACCATCATCCCATTCATCCTGGGTACCCATTTTCGATAATAGGTAATGAAGAAAATGATAGTTATCATCTGAACAAGGCCTATACTAACAATGAGGATCATAGAAAGTGTCATCGTCTCAACTCCGTTCGCTTTTAGTTTGTCCACTAGTATAGTATTCGCTTTTATTTGCAAATATGATATACCCCTGCAGGGTTTAAGAAGACCGGTTGAACATGCATATACAATGGTTTAAGAAATTCAAATTAGGAGATTGTAACAGTAGAAGGGTGGTGGATGCAGTGTTGACAGAATGGTACATCAGGTTGGGCGTAACTCTTGTTATTGTAATCGCACTCGTTTGGATACTCATTCGTTTTCGAGCAAAAAGCAATCCCCAAAAAAGTTCACTCGATATTTTGCGTGAGCGACGGGACAAAGGAGAAATTACACAAAAAGAGTTCGAGGAAGCACGAAAGAATCAACAAGGAGAATAAATTATTATGCGTAGGTAGGTTCAAATGAAACTGAAATTTTCTTATTATTATACATGCCACTGCAAATCGCAGTGGCATGATTTTCCTCGTATTTATATACTTCCCTGAATCAGAGCCCTGATCTGAGCTAAGTCCCCATTATGAAGTAAATCAACGATCTTACTTCCGACGATAACCCCATCACTGTGGCTGCCCAGCTCCTGAGCTTGTTCGATAGTTGAAACACCGAATCCTGCTAATACGGGAACGGGACTATTATCCCTCAGCATCTCTAAATAGGCCTTCACCTCTTTGTCATGAACGGCACGGACACCGGTAGTTCCTGTGACTGAAACCGCATATAAAAAGCCTTCTGATTTAGCAGCCAGTTCAATTAAACGGCTTTTTGGACTTGTCATTGCTGCAAGGCGAATAAATGCAATAGCATTTTCTTTCAGGAAATCTACAACGATGTTTTCCTCTTCTAATGGTAAGTCAGGAATAATTACACCATCAACACCGGATTTCTTGCAATCTATAGCAAACTTCTCTATTCCATACACGAATATTGGATTTAAATAGGTCATCAATATTATAGGAACAGAACGCTTTTCTCTAAAATCTTGTAGTGTGTTGAGTACGGCAGTTAGCGTCGTTCCACTTCCTAGTGCTCGCAGTCCTGCTTCTTGAATAGTTGGGCCATCTGCTACTGGATCAGAAAAGGGGATACCAAGCTCGATTGCTGAAGCACCGCATTCCTCCAGAAAATTAATGCGTTCTTCCAATATGTCCAATCCACCGTCGCCTGCCATAATATATGGAATAAATAGCTTCTCATTTGCGGCTGATTTTTCCCTGAGCCTCATCTCTAATTTTTCTTTACTCATGTCGTTGTTCCCCCCAATGCGTCCTTTACTTGCTCGACGTCTTTGTCTCCCCGTCCAGACAGGCAAATCACCAATGATTGATCTTTACTCATTTCTTTTCCGAGTTTTAGAGCATACGCTACTGCATGTGCACTCTCAAGTGCTGGTATGATTCCTTCAGATTTTGATAAGAATTGAAACGCCTCAAGTGCCTCCTGGTCTGTTATTGATGTGTATTTGACTCGAGAAGTTTCGTGCAAATGACTGTGTTCGGGTCCTACTCCCGGGTAATCCAAGCCAGCTGAGATAGAAAAGGCTTCTTCAACCTGACCGTGTGTGTCCTGTAATAAGTGGGTCATCGTACCATGTAGAACACCGACACTTCCACTCGTTAATGTAGCTGCATGCTTATTGGTGTCCAAACCCGCACCTCCAGCTTCTACACCAAACAACTGTACACTTTCGTCCTGAATAAAAGGGTAAAACATTCCCATTGCATTACTGCCACCACCAACACAGGCAATAATTGCATCGGGTAATTGACCGGTCTGATCAACTAGTTGCTCTTTTGTTTCCTCCCCTATAACAGACTGTAAATCACGAACAATTTTCGGGAAAGGATGTGGTCCAACAACAGACCCTAATATATAATGGGTATCTTTTACATGGCTAACCCAGTAACGCAATGCTTCATTTACAGCATCTTTTAATGTTCCACTGCCTTGAGAAACACTGCGCACTTCAGCGCCTAAGAGTTCCATACGAAAAACATTAAGTTTTTGGCGGCGAATATCCTCTTCACCCATAAATACAACACAATCGAGCCCTAGTAATGCGCACACAGTTGCAGTAGCAACGCCATGCTGACCAGCTCCTGTTTCAGCAACTACTTTCTTCTTGCCCATTCGAAGTGTTAACAGTGCTTGGCCAATGGTATTATTAATCTTGTGTGCCCCTGTATGATTTAAATCCTCCCGTTTCAAATAAATCTGAGGACCGCCGACTTCCTTGGTAAGATTTTCAGCGTAGTAAAGCGGCGTTTTTCGACCAACATACTGTTTTAGGTAATAATTTAGTTCTTTAGTAAAACTTGGATCCTTCATAGCTTCTTCATATACTTCTTCTAATTCCAGTAAAGCTGGCATGAGTAACTCGGGTACAAATCTCCCACCAAATGTTCCGTATCTCCCATGTACATCAGGCATTGTGTAGGTTTTCAATTGTCTCATCCTTTCTTGATTTCTTGGCAGATTCAATAAATTCTTTGATCTTTACAAGGTCTTTTTCACCGTTAACCTCTACACCACTTGAAACGTCAACTCCGGCAGGGTTAACCAATTTACTGGCCTGGTTTACGTTTTCTACTGTGAGTCCACCAGCCAAGATAATTTTTGCTGGGTCAAGTGACAGATTACGAGTTAAATGCCAATCAAATGTCGTACCATTTCCACCACGGTTAACTCCGGCTGGACTGTCCAGTAAGTAAAAATCACAAGGGTATGCTTTAATTTCTGATAAATTATCTTGTTGAACAGGGAATGCTTTAATAATTTTATAATCAAGCTGTTGCGCAATAGCAGCAGGTTCATCGCCATGTAATTGGATGTAATCCAGGCCAACCAGATTGGCGATCTCCATCATTCTTTCGACAGATTCATTTACGAAAACGCCAACGGTCTTTGACGATGCAGGTAGCGACTTGGCTATAATCGCTGCATCACTTGGGGAAATTCGACGTTTGCTTGGCGCAAAGACGAAGCCGATAAGATCAGCCCCAGCATTTGCAGCTGTCTGTGCTGCTTGTTTTGTTTTTATTCCACAAATCTTAACAAGCATACTATTCCACTCCTTTCACTGGTATTGGAATTTGCAGTTCACGAAAAGTGGCTGCCAGATCTTCAGAACGCATTAATGTTTCCCCAACTAAGATAGCGTTCGACCCTGCATTTCGAACACGCACGACGTCAGACTGTGTTTTAATGCCACTTTCACTGATAATAATTGCTTGTGGATTTGTAACCATAGATGTGAGATCTTCAGTTGTTTGAAGGTCGACATCAAATGTTTTTAAGTTTCGGTTATTAATTCCTATCAGTTCAGCGTCGAGATTAACAGCTGCCGTCATTTCTTGTGCATTATGAACCTCACAAAGGACTTCCAAATCTGCTTCAATAGCATAGTTATATAGACTCCGTAACTGCTCCTGTGTTAAAGCAGCTACGATTAATAAAATTATAGTGGCACCAGCTTCCTTTGCTTGATCAATTTGAACAGGGTCAATTATAAAATCCTTGCACAAAATAGGTAAATCTACTGCAGCGCGTACAGCCTTAAGATCTTCCATAGAACCGTTAAAAAAAACTTCATCTGTTAAAACAGAGATAGCAGCAGCTCCAAGAGCCTCGTACTGTTTTGCTTGCTTAACAGGATCAACATCCATATCAATTGCTCCCTTTGATGGGGAGGAGCGCTTAATTTCTGAAATTACACTCATCTTATTTGAAGCTGCAACTCTTTTTTTAAAAGATCTGTACTCTCTATCATCCGGTTGTTCAAACGTTTGATTTAATAAGTTTGTTACCTCTTTTTTCTTTTGGACTAAAATCTTATCTAATATGGACACTTAAATCACCTCGCTCGGAATGTTTTTACTGAATTCAATTAGCCGCTGTAATCTCTCTTTTGCTGCTCCGGAAATAATACTTTCTCTTGCCATATCGATTCCTGCCTCAATGGATTTTGCTGTACCACTTGCAAATAAACCTAACCCTGCGTTTAAAAGAACGGTGTCGAGATAAGGGCCTGTCTTTCCGCTTAGCACATCTCTCGTGATTTTTGCATTGGCTTTTGCATCCCCGCCTCGGATCTTTTCATTTGAATAAGTCGGTAAGCCTACCTCTTCTGGTAAAAACGTGAACGGGGTGAGCTTTCCTTCTTCAAGGATTATGAGGTGATTTTTGCCTGCAAGAGACGCCTCATCCATAGATCCTGCACCATTAACAACGACAGCACGGCGCCTGCCTAATTTGTGCAGTGATTCAGCCATCATTTGTAGCATATCCCGGCGATAAACACCGATTAACTGGGTATCTAATGAAATTGGATTTGTTAACGGCCCGATGGCATTAAAGATAGTCGGCAGACCTAAATCTTTTCGGACCTTTGTAAAAGGTTTCAGCGCTGCGTGAACATGTGGTGCGAATAGAAAAGCTATTTCATTTTCATGTAGCATCTCTTCTATCTGCTCTTTGGAAAATGCCAGGGAAACACCTAAATGTTCTAACACATCAGCACTGCCTGTTTTACTTGAAATACTGCGGTTACCATGTTTCGCGACTGGTATTCCTGCACCAGCAATGACAAAGGCTGCAGTAGTACTAATGTTAAAACTATAAGATTTATCGCCTCCTGTACCGCAATTATCCATTACGTTCGGCATATGACTAGTGCTAAAAGCTGACTGGGACCGAATCACTTCCACAATTCCAGCAACCTCATCTGGAGTTTCTCCTTTTGTACGAAGAGCGGTTAGGAATGCTGCTATTTCAGTTTCTGTAATAGTTTCAGTAAAACAGCACCTTGTAGCTTCTTTCATTTCTGGTACAGTCAGATTTTCATGATTGATCAGTTTTTCAAGATATTGTTTCATAAGTAGACTCCTTTCTTATTTCCTGTAAAAAGTTTTGAATGAGCTGTTTTCCGCTTGCCGTTCCGATTGATTCAGGATGGAATTGCATGCCATACAATGGGTAATAATGATGCTTAATTGCCATAATTTCATTGTCATCTAATGATGTTGCAGTAATTTCCAGCTGCTCAGGCAAGGTTTCCTTATCAATAACTAATGAATGGTAGCGCATGACCTCAAGCGGTTGCGTCATGTAGTCAAAAGGACTGGATCCATTATGAGTAATTAATGATGTTTTACCATGTTTTATAGTATCTGCAGCCACTATTTTGGCGCCCAATGCAGCAGCAATAACTTGCTGTCCTAAACATATTCCCAAGATTGGTATTTTTTTATAAAACGTTTTAACGACCTCCAGACAGATTCCTGCCTGATCAGGTATTCCCGGTCCCGGCGAGATAATAATGGCCTCGGGTTTCTTCAATTTAATTGCCTCTAGGCTTATTTGGTTATTTCTTACAACTTCCACTTGTATATTTTCCTCTGAGATATACTGGTAGATGTTATAGGTAAACGAATCGTAGTTATCAATTAATAAAATCAAAATAATTCACCTCCGTTAACGATTTAGCTTTATGCAATGTCTCTGCAAATTCCTTTTCAGGAACCGAATCATGGACGATTCCTGCCCCAGCCTGTAAGTAGGCTACTGATTCTTTAATAACAAGTGACCTGATCGTCAATGCTATATTTAAATCGTGATTAAAATTGATATAACCTATGCCACCAGCATAAACACCGCGTTTCTTTTCCTCTAAGTCATTAATAATCTGCATGGCACGTATTTTTGGTGCCCCAGAAACTGTGCCAGCTGGGAGACATGCTATAAGTGCATCTAAGCTTGTGAAATCCGATCTTAATTTTCCGTGCACTTCAGAAACAATATGCATCACATGCTGGTACTTCTCTACTTTCATATAGGTTGGAATAGTTATGCTGCCAATTTCGCAAACACGGCCAAGATCATTTCTGCTGAGGTCTACCAACATCCGGTGTTCTGCAATTTCTTTTTCATCTGCTAGGAGCTCCTTCATTAGTAATCTGTCTTCCTCCAGTGTTTTACCTCGAGCCCGTGTACCTGCAATTGGGTTTGTTACAATTTCACGGCCTGTAGTTTGGACCAGACTTTCAGGTGATGCTCCTAATACAAGATAGTCCTCAAAGTCAATGTAAAACATGTAGGGCGAAGAATTTGCCTTTCTGAGCTTACGATAGAATGAGAATGGATCTCCATCCATTTTTGCTTTCATTCTTTGTGATAAAACTACTTGAAAGATATCCCCTTGTTGAATGTGTTTTTTTGCTGTTTCTACTTTTTGTTTAAATACCTCCTCCGTCATTTCAGGTTCAAAGTTAACGTTCTTAAGTTCACTTACTGTATGATCTGCTGCCTGTGCTGTTAAAGCATTCTGCAACTGCTGTAACCGTTCATCTATTACCTCTTCCGCTACCTGTGCGGGGTTCAATACAATAATAGTAACTACCTCGTTTTTGTGGTCATAAACAATTACTTCGTTGTAGACCATAAAGTGGATATCCGGCATGTTTATTTCATCCGGCAGTGTTTCCCCAATATCTTCAAATTGACGGATAGCGTCATAGCCGATATATCCTATGGCTCCTCCATAAAAAGGAAGGGGAAGGTCTGTATTAATTCTGGGTAAGTTTTCCTTAAGATAAGCTAATGCTTCTTGATGATATGTTTCTACTGTCTCATTAATAGGATCTTTGACGGTTGTAGTGTGTCCATGTCCAATAATTTCCTGATAAGGATTTGAACCAATAAAAGAGTACTTACCTTTTCTTTCATGTTGAAAGGAGCTTTCCAGTAGAAATTTTTTGGTTCCGGTAAGCCGGTGGAAAATACCTACCGGCGTTAGCGTATCGGCGTTTAATTTAATCGATTTATACGATAATTTTTCTTTCATAAATATTCCCCTTTCTAATTTGGGACTGTACCTTTATCTACCTTTACCTGCGATTACTCGGTACAAAAGCAAGTCGTATTTCAGAGAAGCGTTTTGCGATTAACTCACTCCATCGAAAGCATTTTCTTCTTTGCATGATATAAATTGAGACACAGTTGATAGTAATGAACTTTGAAAATAAAAAAAGTCCTCTATAAACACATAAAACATGTGTTTATAGAGGACGATTGTGACCGCGGTGCCACCTCTTTTGAAAAGAAACAGGCCATTTCTTTTCATCTTCTTCAGATACGGAGGCTGCAGAAAAGCTTTGCACTTTCATCACACTCGATATCCTATCCGTATAACGGCGGAACCCGTTTTTCCCTACTAACATCCAGCTACAGCGACCACCGACTAACAGTCTTCCTTCTCCTCCTTACGATTCTAAAGGAAGGACGACTTAAGGCGAGCTTTGCGCTCAACTGATAGGGCGTGCCGTTTTTAGCCGGCCTTACCCTATCGGTCGTTTATGCTTTTGCTTTTTCAGGAAATCTCTTGTAAGTCCATTCAGCATTTATTCACGTACTGGAATCCCACCAACACCAGCTCTCTGTTACGCTGCAAACATGCCTACTCTTCTTACTCAACGATTTTATATATGAAGTTTTTTGAGAATACAAAAAGGCCCCTCATCCGAAAAGGACGAGGGACCGTGGTACCACCTTTATTAGCTGAAAAACAGCTCACTTTAGCAATATCAAGCATTTCTGCTTAATATTCGTCTCGTATAACGATGAGACATGTTCGCCAAAGCCTACTGCATAAATGGTTCGGTTTGGAAGCTCGGAAGCCCATTCATCTAAAGTCTCACACTGGTTTGCAGCAACCACCAGCTCTCTGAAGCGATCCAAATAGATTACTCTTCTTCTTCATTGCTAAGTCGATTAAGTTATTGAAATTAATACTAAAAGATTTTAATGCAAAAGTCAATGGTTATTTATTGATTATTTTAAATTCTGTTTGCTACGAGCTGTTTTATGTTATTTTATATAATATAGGTTTGTAGAAGGGATGTATAACGATGGCTAAGAAAAAGGTTGGAATTATATTTGGTGGGAAATCAGCTGAGCACGAAGTTTCACTTCAATCAGCTAAAAATATTGTGGATGCAATAGATAAAAATAATTATGACGTAGTTTTAATTGGAATCGACAAAGAAGGAAAATGGCATTTAAATGATCAATCATCTTATCTGCTTCATGCAGAAGATCCCAAACTCATTCAATTAAATAAATCCGATGATGCAATAGCAATTGTTCCGGGAGAAGTTAATAATCAGCTTATTCATGCAACGGACGCTCTTGGGCTGGATCAGCTGGACGTAGTTTTTCCAATTGTACATGGGACATTAGGAGAGGACGGGAGTCTTCAAGGGATGATGCGCTTGGTGAATCTTCCTTTTGTAGGTCCAAGTGTGCTTGGTTCTGCTGTTTGTATGGATAAGGATATTGCTAAACGCCTCTTAAAAGGAGCGGGTATAAAAGTAGCCAAGGGCTTAACATATACTAGAGCAAAGAAAAGTAAAATAAACTTTCAGGAAGCTGTAGAGTTGCTGGGTACTCCTATGTTTATCAAGCCGGCTAATCAAGGATCTTCTGTAGGAGTAAGTAAGGTTTCAACAGAAGACGAATTTCATGAAGCGATTGAATCGGCGTTTCACTATGACCATAAAGTCGTTATTGAAGAAACTATTGTTGGTCGCGAGATAGAATGTTCTGTCCTGGGAAATGCGGATCCTATTGCTTCAAAGCTCGGAGAAATTTTACCGCGAACAGAATTTTATTCCTATGAGTCAAAGTATATTGATGAAAAGGGAGCAGAACTGTCTATTCCAGCAGATGTATCCGATGAAGTTACAAAAAAGATGCAGCAGGTGGCAATAGACGCCTTTGAAACCTTGCAATGTGAAGGTTTGGCCAGAGTGGACTTTTTCTTAACCAAAAACGGAGATATTTATGTAAACGAAGTAAACACCCTTCCTGGATTTACAAAGATAAGCATGTATCCAAAGCTGTGGGAAATAAGTGGAATTTCTTACTCAGAATTAATTAATAGGCTGTTGGAACTCGCAATAGAACGTCATCAGGCTGACCTTTCACTGAAAAGTTCAGTATAAAATTAAAAAGAAAAAAATAACACTAGCTGCTGCAAGCCGCTAGTGTTATTTGCTTAGCCATTAAATCTGCTGAATTTCTCCAATACAGGTATTCGATCTTTTTTAATTGGCTTTTCATCGAAATAGCCTAAATGAAGGAACCCAACGAGCTTTTCGTTTTCCCCAACACCTAAAATTTCTTTTACTTTTGGGTCATAAACATGTGGGTTTGTTCTCCAAACGACACCTAGCTGCTTTTCCCAAGCCAAAAGCCAGAAATTTTGAATCATTGCCGCAGTAGCACCGAAGTTTTCATCCCATAATTTTTGTGTATCAGGCTCTGCCATAAGTACGATTAGATAAGCATTTGCTTCATTAAGAAATGCTTCACGGTTTTCCTGTTTTTCTTCAGGATATGTGGAAGCTACTTTTTTAGCAAAGTCTGCTTTCTTGTCGGCACTGACAAAAATAAAACGCCATGGCTGGCGCATGCCGTGAGTTGGTGCCCAGATTGCGTCATTTAACAATTCAATAACAGCTTCCTCTGTTACTTCTCTATCATTATAGCCTTTTTTAACAGCACGCCTTTCGCGGATTATCTCTGCTAGCTGTGATTGGTTCTGTGTTTCTCTCATTTAATAAGCCTCCCAGTTCACCATTGCGAATATGTATATAATTGATAATTGTTTTCAATTAAATTGTAGCTGATAAGATAAGGAAAATCAACTATAGCGGTATTAGCTGCCGATAAATACACATAAATATAAGATGGATAAATCTCTTGCCATATGAATTATTTAACGTAATAATAGATAGGGTATTAAATGTATGGGAAATCATATCCATTTATGTGAATTAATTCACAGAAGGGGGAAAAAGTGAAAGCGTTCTTAGAAAAAAAGGGAGTTTCAATTTCAATCAAATCGTACTTGATTACGGCATTAAGCTACATGGCACTGGGTTTGTTTTCATCCTTAATCATTGGACTTATTATTAAAACGGCTGGGGAGCAATTAGGGAAATTAATAGGGGAAAATGCTGGAGCAGTTTTAGCCCTGGTTGAAATGGGCAGCTTTGCAATGGATCCTAAGATTATGGGTGGTGCGATAGGTGTTGCAATTGCATACGGATTAAAAGCACCCCCATTAGTATTGTTCTCAGCCTTATTTGCTGGAGCCTTTGGGGCAGATTTAGGGGGACCGGCCGGGAGTTATGTAACAGCATTGCTTGCAACAGAATTTGGTAAGTTAGTATATAAAGAAACAAGGGTAGATATTATTGTGACGCCATTTGTAACGATACTAGCAGGATTTTTGACAGGAACTTTTGTTGGTCCTCCAATTAATCAATTTATGATAGGATTCGGTGAAGTGATTAATTGGTCGACCGCACAGCAACCCTTTATTATGGGTATTTTAGTAGCAGTTCTAATGGGGCTTGCACTAACTGCACCACTTTCCAGTGCGGCAATTGCAATCATGCTTTCACTGGACGGACTAGCTGCGGGTGCTGCAACAATTGGCTGTGCAGCACAAATGATAGGTTTCGCAACAGCAAGTTACAGAGAAAATGGCTTTGGTGGATTTATAGCTCAAGGTTTAGGTACATCCATGCTACAGATCGCCAATGTTATAAAGAAACCAATTATTATTTTGCCACCCACAATCGCAGGTGCTATACTCGCTCCCTTCGCCACGGTCTGGTTAGGGTTAACCAGTAATCCATCGGGCGCAGGTATGGGAACCAGTGGGTTTGTTGGTCAAATTATGACTTTCGAATCAATGGGTTTTTCTATGGATGTTTTTTGGAGTATTTTAATACTGCATTTTATTGCACCCGCATTAATAACGTTGATACTGTCTGAATGGTTTAGAAAAAAAGGTTGGATAAAGCCTGGTGATATGAAAATTACCTACGAGTAACAGATGGGGAATTGAATCATCCTGTGTAAACTTAGTTAGTTAAATCAAAATAGACAGCTCTTTTGCCATTCGGGAATATTTACTGTCATCCTGCTGGATGGTAGACTATAGTAGTAGAATCATAGTAAGATTATTCAGTAAATGGGTGTAGAAATGCGAAATTTTTCCACAAGCGATAGTTGCGCCAACTTAGTGCATTCAAAACATGTAGAGTTTAGCCCTGTAACAGATAAAATTATTACTGGTGAGGATATAATTAGGCATGGCTCAGAAAGTGCGTGCTCCTTAGCTTTAATAGAAGTAAATAAAAATCGCAACTTTAAATGTACTATAAAAGAGGAGAAGATTTCGACGCAGAAAATTATAGGGGTGGAATAAAACACTGTTTTTACGGATTGCAGTTACAATCGGCAGAGTATGAGGTCATAGGAGGTTATAAAATGAATGAATTTATGAGTCGTGCAGTAGAATTAGCTGTTGATAATGTGAAGCAGGGCGGCCAGCCTTTTGGGGCTGTGCTGGTTAAAGGGAATGTGGCTGTATCTGAAGGTGTTAATGAGCTGCACTTGGAATATGACATAAGTGGACATGCAGAATTATTAGCAATGCGTAAGGCACAAAAAGATTATCAGACTAATGATCTGTCGGAATTTTCCATGTATGCCAGTGGCGAGCCATGCCCGATGTGTTTGACTGCAATGTATTTTGCCGGATTAAAAGAAGTGTATTATTGTGCAACCATTGAGGAGACTGCTGAAGCGGGATTAGGTAAATCCCGAGAAATCTATGAAGATTTAAGAAAAGTTAAGCAGGAGAGGAAATTGCAGATGGTTCGGATGCCTTTACAAGAGGGGCAGCCCAACCCAATGAAAATATGGGGAGAACGTAACTAGCTTTTGCTTTAAAGGCAGGCTGGGTTTTAATCCCGGCACTAGGGACTAGTCATACTATTCTCCTTCTTTGTTTACTAAGCTGGCATACGTATCTCAGGCAGAAAGTATAAGAATTGAAATGCTGCGATAAATTCTGTACAGAATACGAAAAATAAGAAAAAGAGATTATGGGGGATCAATAATGTTTCGAAAATTATATTATACGCCGGAAATAATGATTGCTTCTTTTGCCGGTGCAGCAGTAATTTTTTTGCTTTCCTTAGTAGAAGGAATCATTATAACCGACAATGAAGTAACAAGTATTTTAATACAAGGCATTATTCTTTCAGTTATCTATTTGATTGTTTACTTTGTAGCATTTTTCTTTCTGATTAATTTGTTTTATGATTTTTTGATAGGGAAGTTCAGCAGGAGTCTGACCACAATTATCATTCTAATAAATGCGAATGCAGTGTTGCTGGCAGGGGTATATGCTGACACTTCTCTTACTCTGTTTGAAGTGGTAGCAAATAATCTTGGTTTCTTTGCTGCAACGAGTATAGCAATCGTTTTCTTTTGTATGAAAAAGCCTGTCAAGAAGGCAAAGGCATAACCGCGGTATACAGTTGGGTGAATGAGGTCACAATTTTGTTGAAAACTTTATAATTGAAGTGTGCAAGGTCACAGCCAGCAGACTAGAGGAGTATTGTATGATAGAGTTGCAATGAATTTTACCAGCTGGAGGTTACAACCGTGACGTTTTACGAATTACTCGTTTTTATTCATATTTTTTCAGCCATATTGGGTATGGGACCAGGCTTTATAATGATCTACATAGTCACAAAAGCGTCCACGATGGCGGAACTGAAACATGCTTTCGCTATACGAAACCGACTTCATATTTTTGTAATGGTAGGAGGGACTTTATTACTGATTACAGGATTATGGATGGGATTTATACATACATATCTTTTTACTGAAGGATGGTATATCACAAGTTTGGCTCTATTTCTAATCGCATTGGCATTTGGTCCAATCGTGCTCTCGCCCAGATCCAAACCGATTAAGGCCATTTTGCATAACCATAAAGGGGATGAAATACCAGCAGAGTACTTACTCCTATCAAAGAAATTGTTTTTTTATGAGCGTATCGAAAATAGTATATTCTTGATTGTTATCGCGTTAATGATACTAAAACCCTTTTAACTATAAGAAACGAGCACATCAACAGTGATGTGTTCGTTTTTACTCTTTAAATCAAAATCAATCATAAACAACCATTGCAACTTTTTGTTTAACAGGGGGCTAAACAGGTAACTATATATTGCAAAGGATAAGGAATAGTGATATATTCAGTTAACTCATTTAAGAAAGGAGAGTAGCGTAGTGAGGAAAATAACATTAGAACAGGTATTTGAACATCCGATTACCCAAAAGTACCTTCAGCGCTCGGGAATCGCCCATGCAATCGCTGTTGCAGAATATGCATATATCTTTGCCAAAAAATACAATGTCAATACCGATCATGCTACAAAAGCAGCTCTTCTGCATGATGTCGGGCATTATACATGGTATCGCGATGGTGAATGGGATTATGAGCTTTATAGAGAAAACGACATTCACGCGATTAAAGGTGCAAGTCGTGCTCATAAATTGCTGATACGAATAGGAGAGGATCGTCACGCAGCAAAAGAAATAGCAGTGGCAATTCTACTTCATACAGACTCTTATTTACCAGAAGGTGAACTTCATTTAAAGCCATTACAACAGGTGGTCCATCTTGCTGATGAAGCAGATGAAGAAGCTGATGGGAATCATCATTACAAGAAGATAGACCAACATATAGCCTTAGAGCGCATCCGCGCATTAGATATACAAATTGACAGAGAAGAAAAGGGGGAAAAGAGTTCAAAAGAGCATGTCTAGTTTTACCCCCTCTCTACCCTAATTTTTCTCCCCAACCACTATAATTAAATCTCCTATAAACGAACGTAATTAAATGGTGTGCCTGTTATGTTAAACTAGTACTAACTATTATGTTAGGCGGGTATGTATAATGAAAAAATGGTCCCACGATACAGAAATTAATGCATCAATCGAGCAAGTTTGGAATTTACTCAATGGCTCTTTGGAAGATATGCAAAAGATTATGCCAAATGTGATTGAAAACAAGCCAATTAAAGTAACTGACGACGGTATTGGCAGTATTTACCGACAGAAGTACCAGGAGGGAAAGCGGATAAGTGAATATGATGTAGAAACACTTATTCATATGGACAAGCCAGACCATAAAGAATTAAAAGTGGGCTTCACTCTTGGGAATATGTTTGAGATTACTGCCTTGTATGAACTAGACAGGATTAATGAAGATGAGACGTATTTTCGCTATACTACGACAAATAAACCATTAAAAATTTTCTTGAAATTATTTATGTTACTGGCGAGTAATAAAATAGTGGTTCAGTTTGTTGAACGTGTTAAGAATGTTGCCGAAAACCAAAAAAATAACTAAGGCTGGCATGCCTCAGTTATTTTTTTTGTATGAGAGGAAGTGTTGGCAAAGCCTCTTAATCTATTTCATCTATCTTCGGCATTGTATGAATTCTCATCATATGTCTCCATTTGCGGATCACTTCGATCGAAGCCGCTTCTTCTTCCATATCGGATTAAATCATAGACTACTCTTCCATTGCTCGGCTGTCCATCAGGATAATACATCGGAATCGCATCAAATAATACAAAATAAAATGCATAAAAGACAAAACGGTTCCAGAAAGTTTCCATCCCAAGTAAATCGTTAGCTAACAACGCATTAATAAATAATGCAACGAGTATGTTAGCAAGCATAGGCGAAGAATAAATAATGACATGTGCCCATTTAGTATCTCTTTTGAGTGAATCATAGGTACACCAGCTGTACATAAAATAAAATCTTCTTATTTGAAATATAGAAAATTGAAAGAGATGAGGACCTGACCCAATTGTTATGCTTGCATCTTTTGCCCCAAAAGCCTTGCTGGTTAAGTAATATCCTAATTCCCTTATTATAGATACGACCGGAAGAATGATAAATACTGATATAACTAATGAAAAGAAATCATTTAATCCAAACAATCTACACACCTCAACACTTACTATAAAATAATCCATTTCATATAAGTAAAAGATACCCACAACAATAACAAGTTAAAACATTGCAGAGTTGCTTTACAATTAACAGCTTCTGCAATGTTCAATCAGTTTCCAGATATTCTTCTAATGTTAAACCTTCATTCATAATAGTTGTGGCAGCTTTTTTACCGACATAGCGTAAATGCCAAGGTTCATATTGATATTTTGTAATTTCTTCTTTTCCTTCTGGATAACGTATAATAAATCCAAATTCAGCAGCGTTCTCTTTAACCCATTTTCCTTCAGCGGTATCCCCGAATGCAGTGATCAATTTATTATTTACTTCAGGACTAGTTACATCCATCGATAGACCGGTCTGATGTTCACTCTCACCAGGCCTCGCACTAAACTGATTGGCTGCATCCTCACCATGCTGACTAGCATTCGAAGCAAAAATGGCGTCTTGTCGTTCATAAGAACGATAACCAGATTGAGCAAATAAATTCAATCCTTTTTTATCAGCTGCATTAAACATCTCCTCTAAAGCGTCAGCAGCTATTTTGCGAAGTTGTTTTTTGGGCAGGTCTTCTGTAAATGAAAACCGTACATTTGGAATAACCAGATCATCTGGAATATAGTCTTTGGGAAGGCCGTATTTTTTATTTACTAAAGCTAGTTGATCATATGGGTTTACTAAAACTTCGGTTCCACTATCTGTTGTAGTATTTTCAACTGTATAGGGAAGTCCTTTACCTGGTTTGAATTCATTTTCACCATCAGAAAAGAATTTCTCTACTGCTACGTTTGTCTCTTCATTATAAACCCCGGTTGCAAGTAAATTTTCATCCTGTAATTGGAAATCTGTTATTGCCCAGGTTGTTGTTTCGTCATAATCTCCATTTACAGTTAATTCATAACCAATTTCATTTAAAGCTTTTTGAAGCAATTGAACCTGTTCGCCATGGTCCTTTTTTTGTAAACTGGCCTTAGGCAATTGTAATTTTTCTTCCTCAGGTTCTTGCTTAATTACATCTGATTGTTTCCCTGACTCATTATTGTCTGATTTTTCCTCTGGCTCTATTTCTTGTTGATTATCTGTGGTGCAGGCTGTAACAAAAAATAATACAGATAAAACCGCTATGACAATAAGTAAGCTATTTTTAATCATGGTGATCGCTCCCTGTAGGAATATCGTACAAATTATATCACAAATGCCTGGCATTCTTATTTATTATTTTGCAAAGTAATTCCCATTTTCTCATAGTGTGGCTCAGGAGAGCAATAGTTTTCTTTAGTTTTCTTTGAAAAATATTCACTTGCACGTCTGAGCCTAATTTTCCATATTCATAGTATGAGTGACTGGGAAGGAGAATTCAGATGGGTAACGCAATTGCTGCACAGAGTGAAAAGTATGCTCTGATTACATTGTTGCTTTTTTGGTGTGCATTAATTGTTGTTTCGAGTGTTTATGTGACTACACCTTTGGTTGACACTTTTTCTAATTATTTTCATATTACACAAGCGATGGGTGCATGGACCAGTAGTATATTTTCTTTTTTTTATGCAGTTGGATTCCTTATGTTCGGCCCTCTTGCCGAACGGTATGGACGGAAACAGATTATTGTAGTTGGATTAGGATTGCTTACAGTAGTAACTGTCTTAATTGGATTTACGGATAACTTTCTCCTGTTGGTCACACTTCGAGGAGTTCAGGGATTCGTTGCAGCAACTTTTGCTCCAACAGCCTTAGCGTATGTATTCGATGTGTTTCCGAAACAGAAATTGGTTACGGTGATAGGCTTTATTAGCTTTGGTTTTGTAGTCGCGGGTATCTTTGGACAACTGATTGCTGGAATTATAAATCAAACGTTTGATTGGCAAGTGGTGTTTTTGTTTTTTGGAAGCATTTATCTTATTACCATGATTGCAGTGAGTATAATCTTACCTTCTAAAAGTAATAACAGAGAGAACACTTTTGGAATAAAAAATTACCTAGATGCTGTAGGAGTTATTTTCAATCAAAGGAATTTCGTCTTATGTTACCTTATTACCATTATGCTTCTTCTAACCTTTATTGGAATGTATACCGTGCTGGGAGATTATTTAGGAAGTTCCCCATTTTATTTATCAGAGGAGAAAATTCTTCTTGTACGATCTGCAGGTATAATTGGTATGCTGCTTTCACCATTTGCAGGTGTGTTTGTTAAGCGATTCGGATTGCTTTTTGTTCTGAAAATAAGTCTTAGCCTGGCTGTCGGTGGGTTATTCTTTATGGGAACCACTGCTCAATTTAGTATTATCGTTTTAGTCAGTGTCGTATTCGTTGCAGGTATTTCCTTGACCTTTCCTGTAATTATGATGCTAGTTGGCGAGTTGGGCGGAAAGCAACGAGGAGTAGCAGCATCTTTCTATGCATTTATTCTATTTATCGGAGCTACCCTGGGACCTGTAATTGGTATTTCTTTAATGAGTTTTGGAAGTTACTTTGTGACATTCACAGCGCTGGCTTCGTTATTGGGCATAGCATTAGTTGCAGCATTTTTTATTAAAATAAGCTAAAACCAGATTCATATACGAATGAATCTGGTTTTAGCTTATTAATTATCACCGTACAACTTGCAAATTTCTACAATTACATTCGTTGCTTTTTCCATATTATCTACTGAGATATATTCAAACTTACCGTGGAAATTCTCTCCTCCAGTAAAAATATTCGGTGTAGGTAATCCCATATAGGAAAGTTGGGATCCATCTGTTCCACCACGGACAGGCTGTACGATTGGTTCGATGTCCAGGTTTTTCATCGCTTGATGTGCTATGTCCACTATTTTTTTAACTGGCTCGATCTTTTCCCTCATATTGTAATATTGGTCTTCTATCTTTAGCTCTATTTTATTGTCTCCATATTTTTCCTTCATTTCGTTTGCAAAGTTCTTGATGGTTTCTTTTCGATGGTTAAAATTATCTATGTCAAAGTCTCGAATAATATATGTTGCTTCCGTTTGCTCAACATCCCCGTTCACTGCAATCAAATGATAAAATCCTTCATATTTCTCAGTGTGTTCAGGGGCCTCTGATTCCGGAAACTTACTAATAAATTCAGCAGCCATCTTTCCAGAATTAATCATTTTGTTTTTAGCTGTGCCGGGGTGAACACTATTACCTTTAAAAATAACCTGCGCTGCAGCAGCATTAAAGCTTTCATACTGTAATTCACCTAAAGGGCCACCATCTACTGTGTAGGCATAGGAAGCATCGAATCTTTTCACATCAAATTTATGTGGTCCGCGTCCAATTTCTTCGTCAGGTGTAAAAGCTACCCGAATTCTTCCATGTTTAATGTCAGGATTTTTAATGAGGTGAGCCATTGCTGTCATAATTTCGGTGATTCCAGCTTTATTGTCAGCACCCAGCAATGTAGTTCCGTCTGTGGTTAGTAGGGTATGGCCTTTATAGCTTTGCAGCTCTGGGAACTCTTTTGAAGATAGGACCACATTTAATTTTTCGTTAAGAATAATGTCTCCACCGTCAAAATTTTCTACAATTTGTGGATTCACATTTTTCCCGGTAAAATCAGTAGCAGTATCTAAATGTGCCAAAAAGCCAATGGTTGGTATGTCTTTATCTGTATTTGCAGGTAATGTGGCCATTACATATGCCTGATCATCAACAGTTACATCTTCCATTCCGATACTTTTCAATTCCTCGACTAACAGGTTTGCCAGTTCAAACTGTCCTGGTGTAGAAGGGGTTGTTTCGCTCTTTTCATTTGATTGTGTGTCGATTTTTGCGTAGGTAGTAAAACGCTGAATAAGTTCTTCTTTCATTTTATATTCATCTCCTATGTGTAATAATTGGTATATATTTATAATTATATCGTATCGATAAGTTATTTGATAAGAGGAATTACTATTAACTCAACTTTCGGAGAGTGAAATTGAGAAATCAGCCTTGATTGACTTAGTAAGGATGGAGATATACTGCTCTTCATCATCGTATTTGAAATAAAAGACGACACAATGAAATTAGAATTTTAAACTATTGAGAATGGCCGCTACGGAAAATACACTACGCTTTCACCACTCCGGGTACAAGTGCGACATCTACTCAGACTCACTTGTACCCGGAGCGGAAAGCAACAATGCCTCATTGAAATACTGTTATCGCAGGGCCAGCTACAAGTTTTCTAGGTGCACGAATTGAGCTTTAATTAATCGAATAGTAAATAAGAAAAAAAGGAAGTGTGCGTGAGTGATTAGGCAAGCTAAACTAGATGATGCAGAAAACCTGGCTTCATTAATACAAAGAGTGGAAAGCGAAAGTGCATATATGCTTTATGAAGCCGGTGAACGGGAATTTAATCCTGATAGACAGCAGAACATGATAGATACCTTATCGAAGCAGAATAATTCAGTTGTTTTTGTGGCAGAGGAAAGTAATCAACTCATCGGTTATCTTATTGCGGTCGGTGGCCAAGCAAGGAAAAATAAGCATTCAGCATACATCGTAATCGGTATAATATCGGAATATCATGGGAAGGGAATTGGCACATCTATGTTTGGTAAACTCGAACATTGGGCTATGAATCATGGAATACATCGGTTAGAATTAACAGTAATTACAGAAAACTTGCCGGGAATAAGATTATACGAAAAAATGGGTTTTAAAAAAGAAGGTATGAAAGAAAACTCGCTGTACACAAACGGCAGGTATGTAAACGAGTATTATATGAGTAAATTACTGGAGGGATAAAATGTCTTATTTAATCAGTGTTAATCGATTAAAAAGCAGATTGGAGAACAATCAGGGTAATACGGTTATAGTAGATGTCCGATTTCAATTAAATGATCCAGATGCAGGAAGAAAAGCGTATTTACATAATCATCTTCCGGGTGCAGTGTATATGGATTTAAATAAAGATCTATCAGGTAAACCCGAAAAGCATGGCGGAAACCATCCATTGCCGGATACTCGCCAGTTTGCAGCGAAAATAGGAAAGATTGGTATTGATCATGAGACTACAGTTGTTATTTATGATCAGGCAAATGACATGTTTGCTGCAAGATTATGGTGGCTGCTTGATTCTATGGGGCATGAAAAGGTTTACTTGTTAGAAGGTGGCTATGAACGGTGGGTGGCTGAAGGAAATGAAGTAACAGATGAAATCCCTGGACTGAAAGCAAGAAAATTTCAACCGGTATTTCGCGAAAACCAAACAGTAGATATAGAGGAATTAAAGGAAAAGCTTAAGGATAAATCGACGGTATTAATTGATTCCCGTGGCATAGACCGGTACTTAGGTATGGTGGAGCCTCTGTATGGTAAGGCCGGCCATATACCTGGCGCGAAAAACTATTTTTGGAAAGACGTTTTAAATGAAAAAGGGAATTGGAAAAAGAAAGAAGCGCTTGAAGAACATTTTGCCTCACTCTCTAAAGACCAAGAAATTATTGTATCATGCGGTTCCGGTGTATCGGCATGCCCAAATGTACTTGCATTAAAATCTGCGGGCTATAAAAATGTGAAGCTGTATCCTGGTAGTTTCAGTGACTGGATTTCCTATGATGATAATGAAATAGAGAAAAAGGAAGAATAAGAGATGGATGAGCAGCGTTGTGAATGGGTAACAAATGACCCACTCTATATAGAATATCATGATCAAGAATGGGGAAAACCGACACATAACGACCGGGAGCTATTTGAAATGCTTTGTTTGGAAGGAGCTCAAGCAGGGTTGAGCTGGATTACGATTTTAAAGCGCAGAGAGAATTATCGTGAAGCCTTTGATTTCTTTAATGCCAAGGTTATCAGTCAGTATAGTGATAATAAAATTGAAAGCCTTTTACAAAATGAAGGAATTATACGCAATAAACTTAAAGTGCGTTCAGTTGTGACAAACGCGCAAGCCTTTTTAAAGGTTCAAGAGGAGTTTGGTAGCTTCGATAATTACATTTGGCAATTTGTTGGTGGGGAAACAATTGATAATGACTGGAAAAGTCATGATGAGGTTCCCGCGACCACTAAAGAGTCGGAGAAGATGAGTAAGGATTTGAAAAAAAGAGGATTTAAGTTTATTGGCCCTACGATCTGTTATGCATTTATGCAGGCGACTGGTATGGTGAATGATCACACAAGGAACTGTTTCTTGCATAAAGAGAAGCGTTAAAATAAATGGTGTTCCACATTTAGTGGAACACCATTTTCATTCCTATAACTTAAATACTTTCAGCTCTTCATTAAGTTGTTCGGCGAGTTTTGCCAGTTCCTCTGCACTGTAAGAGACTTCTTCCATAGAGCTTGATGTTTGTTGTGCTGAAGCGGCAGCTTGTTCAACGCCTGCAGCAGATTCCTCCGAAACTGAGGCTACATCTTCAATTAAGTTGTTCATATCTATGCTATTTCCGGCAATGTCTTGTAGGTTTGTAGAAATAGATGAAAATTTAGTTACCATATCATTAACAGATGTATTTATAGATGAAAAGTTTTGACCTGTTTCCTCTATTTGAGTCGTTCCTTCCTTTACTTCGTTATAACCTGTATTTAGTGAGTCGACTACCTGATCGGTTTCTGACTGGATATTACGGACAATGGTAGTAATTTCACCAACTGAGGATGATACCTGTTCAGAAAGCTTCCTTACCTCATCTGCTACGACTGCAAAGCCTTTTCCATGTTCACCTGCTCTTGCAGCTTCAATTGCTGCATTTAATGATAATAGATTTGTTTGATCAGCAATGTTCTTAATGACTAGAACTAGTTTAGATATTTCATCAGATTGCTTATCCAGTCCTTGAACTTTATTTACCGCATCAGCGACAATTGAATCGATCTGTTTCATTTGGGCCACAGATTTTTCCATTAGGGAGGCTCCCTCAGTTGTCAGGGAAAGCACGTTATTGGATGTCGCAGTAATTTCTTGACCATTTTGTTCTGATAAACGAACCTTATGAACAAAATCATTCATTTTTTCAGATAAGTCGGAGGCGCTGTTTGCTTGTGTTTCAGCACCTGTAGAAAGCTCCTCCATCGTTACTGCAATTTGCTCATTTCCTTCTTTAACCTCATTAGCTGATTGTGTTAATTCTTCACTTCTTGTAGAGACTGAGCTGGAGGCTGAAGCGACTTTTAACAAGATGTTTTGGATATTGTTTTTCATTTGATTAACGGATCCGGCTAATTGACCAATCTCATCTTTTCCTTTGTAGTCCATAGACTCTACATTAAGATTTCCATTAGCAACTTCAGCGGTTATACCAACAACCTTCTTTAAGTTGGAGGTGATACTCCTGCTTATAATAAACATCAGTGTAAAGCCAAATAATACGGCTAGAACATTAGTAATAGACAGGATCAGAATGCTTGTATCCAGGCTGTTCTTGGCAGCTTGAACGGAAGCAGCCTGTTCACTGCTTATTAATCCCATTAATTCATCAACCTGCTCAATTGTTTCATTCCTGAGACGGGATGAGTAGTCGCGTAATGAGTTGGCCATAACATCCTGCCGATCTTCCACAGCAGCTACCATTCTATCTAAAAATGCATCATCAATTATTTTGTTGTTTCTTTGAATCTGATTAAAGAGCTCGGTTTGCTCTTCCGTTCTCATCATTGGATCCAGTTTTTCGGATATCGCATCGAATTCATTCTGAAAATCGACAAACAGATCAATGAATTTCTTATTTCTAGTAAGAAGAAAATCAGCAGACTGAACATCCTTTGCTTGAATGATCGTTGCTAACTTTGCCATTTCATTAACAAGTGAGCTATTTTCATCAATTGCTTCGATATCCTCTTTGCCCTCTTGTAACACCATGAAAACCATTGAGCCTGCTATCAAAAATAACAGCGCTGTAAGGAAAAATACAGACATATATTTACGGCCAATTCTGACATTTTTCAAATTAAACAGCTTACCTTTGAATAGATGATTACTGGAAAATTTATTTCTTTCCATTTTAGGTTTTAACCTCATTTTTGATTTACTCATCCTTATCCCCCAACCAGTAAAAAAATTCATTTCTTATTATATCGGCCAATGGTAACTAAACATAAAGTACTATTTGGACTTTTCGAAATAGAATTTTCTAACACTTGCAAAAGAGTAGTTATATCTTGTAAAATAGCAAATTGTGTGTGGGAAACGACACAATTTAAAATCTGGTAGGTGAATTAAATGGTATATTCAGCTTTTTTAGAAACGACAAAAGGAAAAAGCGAATTGAAGGAAGAATTGGATACATTAGAGATCCAGCTTTTTCGTTTGCAAAATAATATAAAAGAAATAGCAAAAAAATCCGAGGTTATCAGCATTGACCAAGCTGGAGACGATCAGTGGGTTGTTATATATGCAAACAAAGACAGCGCGACGTGTCAGATAATGCTTCATGAATGCACAAAACCTTTTCGGGGAGATTGGGATTCTGCAATTCAAGCGGAATATAAAAATGATCATACAATTCACATCGCAGATATTAAAGGTAAGGAAAATAAGGGGTATGGATCTGTTTTAATGAAGCATTTAAAAGAGATTGCACGGGAAGAAAACGTTCAATATATTACTGGCGATATTGTGGAAAGAGACTTTGATCATGTAAATCGACTAAAGCATTTTTACAGTAAGCATAATTTTGATGTGAAAGTTGATCATCAGGAGCAATGTGGAGAGATAATTTGGAATGAAGGATAATGAGGCTGTTTCTTAATTTGAAATGGTCATTTTTTTAGGTTCTATTCGTATAGTTTGTCGCTATTGATATAAAAGACGACGTAATGAAAATTTAAATTCATGACATTTTTTATCTTTCTGATGATGGTTGAGCGCCTCGATTCGCTCCGGCAGAACACTTCGCTTTCCATGGGCACGGCCTCAGCCTCCTCAGAAGCAAAGAACGCTTCTTCCGGGGTCTTCGGACACGTGCTGTTCCCATAGGAGTCTGCGTATTCTGCCTACGCTGATAAAGATTTCTTGATTTTCCAGCGGCAGAAAATGTAAGACTCCTCGAAAAACATCCGCATTTTCTTCGTGAGATTTAATATTGCCGAAGCTTTACTGCAGGGTCTTTATCAGGGACTGGGACTGCGATTACTCGCCGCATCGAAAACTATCTGTAATTACTCGTCCCTACACAAGGCTTTGGTGCCCGCAGGAGTGGACTGACCGTAGCGAAAGTCAAAAAAATATAAGCATTATATGAATTTTTTATAACATTGCACAATGGCCAGCGCAGGAAATATACGAAGACTCCAGCGCAAGCCCGCGGAAAGCGAAGTGTATTTCCGGAGCGGTTAGCTATTCCAGTAACAAGTTACTTCTTCTTATATAGAAAAGTTGTAAGTCGGTAACGAGTAATCGGAGGTTCAGGTACCGCTCCAGCTTTAAAAAAAGCTTTTTTATCCAGTTTTCATGGGTGTTCATGAAAACTGGATAGTTGAGAAATAATTATTACAATCGTGGTGGTTTACGGTGCAAAGTAACTTGCTCGTATGCATAAGCGAGTTCAATCAGTTTGGGTTCCGTAAACGCAGTTCCGGTGAATGTTACACTAACTGGCATACCGTCCTTTGTGTACCCCGCAGGTACCGTAATTGATGGATATCCGGCTCTCGCGGCTATGTCACATCCAGCATAATTTATAAATAATAATGCATCTACATTATACTTTTCTATTACCGAATCGATTCCTGAAATCTGGGAGGTTCTAAGGTCAGCTAACCTGTCTGTAATGTATTCAGGTTCAGTTAAAGCTCCACTTTTAGCCTCTGATTCTAGTAAAACTGTTTGACCATACTTTAATGTTTCCTTAGGGTGAGTTTGATTGTAGGTAATCACATCTAAAAGTGAGCGTATTGAACTATTTGATTTTCCTAAATATGCATTTAATCCACTTTTAAATTCATGAAACATTACACTGGATTTTGGGAGTTCAGATGGCAACTCTTCTATGTCAAACAATAATGCACCTGAATTTTCCATGTCCGTTAAAGCTTGGTTAAATAGAAGTAATTCATTTTTATCAAATGCGGATAAATAATTTTGGACTACGCCTATTCTGGCATTTTTAAGCCCTTCCTTATTTAAGTATGGTGTGTAATTAGTAGTTATCTCTCCAGTTAATGCAGTAGCTGGATCCTCTTCATCCGTTCCTGTAAGGACTCCTAGTGCCAGTACAGCATCTTCTATAGTTTTAGCCATTGGCCCCGCCGTATCCTGACTGTTTGCTATTGGTATAATTCCTGTTCGGCTGATCAGCCCAACTGTCGGTTTAATTCCGACAAGAGAATTTCTGCTGGCAGGGCTAAGGATAGATCCACTTGTTTCGGTGCCCAGCGCAATAGCAGCAAAGTTTGCAGCAATACCCGCGCCTGATCCCGCACTGGAGCCCCCTACATCAAATCTTCCAGGTCCATAAGGGTTTAACACTTGCCCGCCATGCGAACTGTAACCATTCGGCATATTCTTTGTCATGAAATTTGCCCACTCGGTTAAATTAGTCTTTCCTAATATGATAGCGCCGGCTTCACGAAGCTTTTTTGTAACAAAAGCATCTTCCTGCGCATAATGACTTGCTAGTGCTGAAGAGCCGGCAGTAGTATGCATTTTATCAGCTGTATTAATGTTATCTTTGATTAAAACTGGAATCCCATGTAGAGGACCGCGAATCCCTGTTTGATTTCGTTCAACATCTCTGGCTTCAGCAATGTGCAGTGCATCTGGATTTATTTCTAAAATTGCATTGATGTTTGGACCGCTGCTGTTGTATTTGGCTATTTGATCCAAATACATGATAGTAAGTTTTCTGGATGTTATTTCACCTGTTTCTAGTGCGTGCTGCATTTCAGTGATTGTAGCTTCGCTTAGATTAAATGCTTTATTTAGCATGGTAAACCTCCACTCTTTTTTAGGGTTGTCTTTTATATATTCTACTATGAAACGGTTATTCCTGTAGCGGTATATTTTATTATGGGTGAATACCTATTCTAAACTAAATTGACATTAACAAGAAAGAGAGTGGTCAATGCAATATATCACACTAAATAATTGCCTTCGTATGCCGCAGCTGGTCTTTGGCGTATGGCAGGTATCAGATGAAGAAGTAACTCTCGCAGTAGAAAAAGCACTTGAGGTAGGTTACCGTGAGGCCTCCTTAAAATTAAGAATTATGAAATTATTATCTTCCAAAAGTTAATATTAGACAAGAGATTTATTCCTTTTTGAAAATATAAGTTCGAGCAAATTCATTCACACTTCAAATAGTAATTAAAGCTTGATTGCATAGCCTTTCGAAAAAGAGTAGCAATATTTTGTGTTCTCTAGTAGAATAATAATAATCTTGTTCAACCATTTTGAAAGGAGTGATGTTTTATGACTGTAACTAAACAAATTCTAGTTAACCAAAAAAACATTAGGAACAAAATGGAGGGACTGTCGGCGTAGTTTGACCTTTCCTCCACTATTAAGGAGGAAAATATTATTGAATAAGCTTGAAGAACTGGGATGGGATTATTCTGTCCAGGATATTGAAAAACAAATGATTGCACGTGTAATAACGGTGCAGAAAAATAGTTTTCGAATTTCTGATGGAAACTTGGAATTCATAGCTCATCTAAGTGGGAAATTTTTAAATGAAGCAATTGATTCATTCGATTTTCCGGCAGTTGGTGATTGGGTAGAAGTCCAGAAGTTATCAGGTGAGCGAAAAGCAGTTATTAAACGTGTATTGCCACGTAAAAGTCAGTTCGTACGTCAAGCCGCAGGAGTGAAAACAGAGGCCCAACTAGTGGCTGCTAATATAGATACTGTTTTCATCGTTAATTCAATGAATAATGACCTAAGTATCAGACGTATTGAGCGATATATCTTATCCACTTATGAAAGTGGTGCAACGCCTGTTGTTGTGTTAACAAAAAAAGATGAATGCTCACTAGATAAAGTGACTGAGATTATTTCACAGGTAGAAAAAGTTGCGATAGGTGTTCCTATCGTTGCCATTAGTAGCGTAACGAGAGATGGTATTCGTGACCTTCTGGAATTCTTACCTCCAAAAAGAACAGGAGCACTACTTGGCTCATCTGGCGTTGGAAAATCTACGTTAGTAAACGTATTGCTTGGAAAAGATGTGCAACATACCAAAGATGTCAGGGAGGATGATAGCAAGGGTCGTCATACCACCACATATCGTGAAATGTTTTTGTTGCCAAATGGTGCTTTATTAATTGATACACCTGGTATGAGAGAATTGCAACTGTGGGAAGGTGAATCTGCAATTGAATCGACTTTCCAAGATGTTGGATTATTAGTAGAGGGATGTCGTTTTATCGATTGCCAGCATGACACTGAACCAGGGTGTAGCATAAAAGAGGCTATTGAAGCCGGTAAGCTATCAGAAGATCGTTTCCATAGTTATATAAAACTTCAACGGGAGCTCGCTTATGAGAAAAGAAAGCAGGATCAAAAGGCACAATTAGTAGAAAAGAACAGGTGGAAGCGGGTTTTTAAAGACCAGAAAAGCAAATATAAGAAACGTAATATAAGATAAGTGACAAAAGCCTCTTTATTGGTTTAAAGAGTATATTTAGAGGTGCAATCATACAAGTCGCAAGTTAAATCTCATGGTATTTCAATATTGAAATACCATGAGACTTTTTGTTGTCTTAATCAGGCATTAGTACATTTCATTATGTAAATTATAGATTAAACAACAAGGTGATTCACAATAGTTGAAATAATTATTTCCAGTGCGTGATTTTCTGTGATTTAGTATGTGGATTTGTAGTTGGTAATAAAGGTATATGATTACACATGTTAAAATTATAGTAAAAGTGACTCTGTGAAAGGTACTAAACTCCCTTAGATAGTTTCAATTCACTCGTAAATGCTCGTTTATTCGCAGGATTTTTAAAAAAGTTAACAAATAAATATCGATTAGAAAGTGGTGGCTTTTATCTTAAAGACATTTAATTATAAAAAAATAATTAGTGTGCTAATATTATCAATCATTATTATATTTTCCTTTTTTATAGCCTTTCACTATGTGTCTTACGGCAAAATACTTGATAATAATAGGGAGTCTATTGAAGTTACAGAAAAAAAAGACTTTGAGAGTTTGAAAAGTAAAGATATAAACTTACTTGAACAACTCGGATTCAGTGAGAGGGAAATTAAAACGATTCAGGAAATAGATCTGGAATCTTTAACTTTAAGCGATTGGATTTTTCAATTAGAAATGTATGATAATAATTCAATAAACCCAGATGATTTAGTATTAAGTGAAATAAATTCCCATAGTGAAGATAATGAAGGAGATATTGTTAATATCAATGTAAATCCAGTTGAAACCATTTATAAAGATGAAGAAAATGGCGGAGGTAAAACTTTTTACACCAAACTTCATTATACGGTGGATATAGAAAAACCAATGCTTCTCCAATCACAAGACCAATTTAATTTAAAATACAATAACTGGTATCCCTTTTTTGGATATGCTAAACTTCGTTACATTTCAACAAAAGGAGAAGTATATGAAGAGTTTGTATCTAATGAAGAAACAAGTTATGGAAATGAGCCGTTAGAATTCGAAGTGAGAAAAAAGAGGAATGGAGATATGTTTTATTTATCAGGAATTTCAGGAATGTATATTTTGAAAAGTCAAGTTGACCTTTCTCTTTATGCGGAATATACGCATCATCAATTGATTAAAAGTAATGTACTAGGCAAACATTGGTCAGATTGGATTTGGATATCTAATTAAGCTACATAGTGCGTTTCTTAAAAGATTACATCCTTGTTCAATTAACGGGGAAATTATGAAAAACGATTTAATCCAACTCAATATTTTGAAAAAATAATAAAATGTAATGTATTTGAAGGGATTTGGGGTGAATCATATTGGTTAAGCTACGTAATTTGGTCTCTAAAATATAAATAGCTATTAGGAGGCTAACAATGAAAATTGATAAATCTTCAAAAATAATTCCTTTTTATGGTGGGCTAAAACCTGATTTGTTTGAAATTGAAAGAAGATGTATGGATAGAGACGGCAAGGTCATTAAATACCTGGATTCGTTTTTACCTAATGGTGCTGTCTTAGACGTTGGGGCAGGAAATGGGTATACAGCAGAAAAGCTGATGCGTGTCCTATGGAACCAGATGAAAAGATGATTGACCTAAGTAAAGATTTGATTTGGTCTAATGGTGTTGCTCAGTCGATACCTTTTCATTCAAATACTTTTGATGCGATGTATTCCACTTGGGCATTCTTTTTTGATGGTATTACTGATATTGATGATGGTTTAAATGAAGTTGAAAGAGTTGTTAAAGATAAAGGGCGTATTATTATAGTAGATAATTATGGGGAAGATGAATTTTGTTCTTTCTCACCACATAAGATTTCGAGCTCTGTGTCTCAATGGGAAGAGCGAGGATTTAAATACGATATAATAAATACAGAATTTATTTTTAATACTGTTGAAGAAGCAAAAAAACTTCTAAGCTTCTATTTTGGAGAACAAGGTAATAATGTCAATAAAACGAGACTTGAATATAAAGTTGTTGCATTTACAAAGATAGTAAATCAAATCTAAATATTTCTGCTAGGGAACACTCTTAGTTGACCGGGGCTGGGGTAAGAGTAAGGTATTAATTAAAGCGAGAGTTATTAAACTATAGGGGGCAGGTTAGTAGAACAAGAAAATCTGTAATTTGATATTGTCAAAAAGCGTATTTAAACCAGGGAGCATTATTATAAAAGGGGAGGTAAATTTGATGTTAAATCGTGTTATAGAACAATTTGGGTTACAGCTATTATCAATTAATGAGGTTGAAGATTCCCATAGTTCAACAGTCTATAAATGTAATTTGCTTAATGGTGATAATAATTTTTTGAAGATCCCTTATACAAAATTGAAGTTTCAGCGGGAGTTAGAAGCCTATGAACTTTTAAAAGGAAGCGTTGCCATTCCCGAGATATTAGATTATTGGACTGGTGATGAGGATTGTCCTGGTGCTTTTTTATTATCCGAATTAAAGGGACAACCGTTAACAACTGAGGTTTCACCAACAGTAGCGTATCAAGTTGGGGTTATTCACGCATCGATACATTCAATTCAGCCGCCAGTTGTGAAAGCGTTAACTAGCATACAAAATGAATTTCCGAACTGGTCTAAGTTTATTGAACATCAATTTTATAGTTTTGCTGAGGATGTAAGAGATGTTTTGGATGTGGGTTTATACATACAAGCTATTGAGAAATTTGAAAAGATGAAACAACAACTCCCTTCTCCAGACGGACCAAGCTTTATACATATGGATTTTCGTCCAGCAAATATCATTATTGATGGCAATAAAGTTTCAGGAATAATAGATTTTGAATCCGTACGATTTGGTTCAACAGAAATCGATTTCACCAAACTGCATCGCGATTTTTTATGCTTCGATTTCACCTTGTATCAGGCCTATAAAGAAGGCTATAGCAGTATCAGACCTCTAATTGATTTAGATGTTGTATTGCCTTTTTATCGTTTTACAGATGCATTTAATAGTATCGGGTGGTGTAAACGTCGTGGGATTGAAAAAAATGCTTTATTTCTTGAAGAAAATTTAGCAATACTAAAAAAGCTGTTACTTTAAAATAGGGAGCGATTTTGAACTATGCGCTTTCGAAAATAAACAATTATATTATCTCTACTTAGGGTTATGCAATTTTAAATAGTTCCGAAAAATTTTAAATCTCCTTTTTCCATAATTCCCATAAGCCATTTAAGAGAAAAATGTGAAAAAATAAATGGTAAATTAATCTTGAAACGTTATTTATTTTTGTAATTTTGATAAGCTACAATAAAATGAACCATATTCTGAAAGGTTAATATCAACCGAAAACTCTTTTCACTGCATCCTCAAATTCCTGGAAATAGGCCGGTATTTTTGCTCGATCCATTCCAATGTACATATTCTCTGCAATCGACTTGTTGTACCATTTCTGCTTTTCAATGCCGGCATTAAAGTTTTCCCAGACTTTATCTCCCTGATCTGCGATATCCTTCTCCATACCAAGCAAGTTATCTAATTTATCTGCTACGATCAAATATTTAATATCGTTCTCTGCATGTTTTATCATATTAATTGTATGCTGTTTCCGTTCTAGCCAGGACTTCGATTTATCTTCCGTGTGGGCAGCAACTAATGTTCCGACTCTTATGCCGAACTCCGCTTCAATATCCTCGATGTCATATGGTGTGTCCTCAACTACATCATGCAAGTAGCCTGCACAAACTAATCCATCACTAAAGCCAGCTCTTTCTAATCGCTCGGCGACTCGAATGGGATGAGTTATATAGGGAGCATCCGAATTTTTCCTTTTTTGACCGGCATGAGCCTTTTCTGCAAAGTCTTTCGCTCTTTCTTTCAAATTTTAGCCTCCTTTGTGATGTAAATCAGTCACTTTTCAAACTATATTTTAATTATAACACGGGTGGATTCCCACTAAAATTGTACATAGCAATTTGCAATCCTTTCATTTTAATAATCAAACAAGTAAACTAATAAGTAAATCTATTCTAGTTGTATTACTTAACATAGCTGATTTGAAAGAAGGGTATAGATGAAAAGTGAACAATCGAGTGCAATTTACTTCTGGCTGTTACTTGTGCCACTATTTTGGGGAGGGGCGTTCGTAGCTGCAGAACATGTTATTACTGAGGTACCGCCTATTACTGCAGCTGCATTTCGCTTTGGAACAGCAGGTCTTCTTCTTTTAATTTTTGTTTTATTAAAAGGGAATCTGGATGTTAAAGCAATTAAAAAACAATGGATTCCTATACTTTTAATGGCTATAACAGGTATTCTCGGCTATAATGCGTTCTTTTTTATTGCATTGGATATAACATCTGCAATTAATGGCTCCTTAATTGTAGCAACAACTCCTGTGCTTCTAACCTGTGGTGCAGTTTTATTTTTAGGTGAGGTGTGGAATAAGCAATTAGGTTTAGGTCTTGTGCTATCCCTACTTGGTGTTATCATCGTAATTTCCGAAGGTTCACTTGAAACGATCATGCGAATGGAATTTAATAAAGGTGACTTATTATTCCTTGGTGGGCTGATTTGCTGGGTTATACATGGTCTGCTTGGGAAAATAGCCATGCGTGATGTATCTCCTCTGGTGACTACTACATTTACGAGCTTGTTTGGAGGTTTCTTTCTCGTCATAGCATCCCTGTTTTTTGAAAAAGGCTGGGGAAATATTCCGTACATGTCAACTCAGGCATGGGCAGAGATGTTATTCATGATTATTTGCTCTTCTGTAATAGGTTTTATATTGTGGAACCATGGTATTAAGCAGATCGGTGCGAGCAAATCAGGTATTTACATGAACTTAGTGCCAATTAATACTGCATTGTTGGCTGTGGTCTTTTACGGTTCATCCATTACTTTTACGCAAATTATTGGTATGATAATGGTTATAACAGGGGTATATTTTGTAACGTTTCATCAATACTTAAAGCATAAACGCATGCAGCGGAAAATGGCCGACTTTGAAGGTGTTGCTGTGTTAACTAAAAAGGGGGGCACTTAAAGTGGAAGAAGGAATCAACAGAAGGAAAACCGAGCATATCAGACTTTGCTTGAACGATAACGTGGAAGGTGTCAATAAATCAACTGGATTAGAAGGAATTACATTTATACATAATGCATTACCGGAAATTAACTTTGACTATATCCAGCTTGATTCCAGCTTTCTGGATAAGAATTTAAAAGCACCATTTCTCGTGAGTTCAATGACTGGTGGTTCTGAACTTGCTGCACAAATAAACCAAAACCTTGCACTAGCTGCCGAAGAAAAAGGATGGGCAGTAGCACTTGGTTCTACTAGGGCATTACTTGAAAGTGGGGCACATACAGAATCATTTTTAATTCGTAAACAAGCACCTACAGTACCATTGATTGCCAACCTGGGGGCTGTCCAGTTGAACTATGGATATGGTCCAGAAGAGGCGCAGCGTATTGTGGACCTGACAGAAGCGGATTCACTCGTTTTGCATCTAAATAGCCTTCAGGAAGCGGTACAGGATGAAGGAGATTTAAATTTCGAAAATCTTTTACCTAAAATAGAAAAAATCTGTAGAGTAATCGATGTTCCGGTTGGTGTGAAAGAAGTCGGGTTTGGCATTGATGGTACAGTAGCAGAAAAGTTACACAGTGCAGGGGTTACTTATATTGATGTAGCAGGCGCAGGAGGAACATCCTGGAGTCAAGTGGAAAAACTTCGTGCAAAGGATCCTCTGAAAAAGGCTGCGGCAGAAGCATTTAATAACTGGGGATTACCAACAAAGGACTCTATCGTTTCAGTTAGAAGCAAACTACCAGAAGTCCCACTCGTAGCCAGCGGGGGTATGAAGACAGGTGTTGATGCAGCTAAAGCAGTAACCATTGGCGCAGATATTATTGGGTTTGCTCGTCAATTACTCCAAGCAGCTACAGAATCGGATGAAGCCGTCATACAAAGAATGGAACAAATTGAGCTTGAATTAAAAATGACTATGTTCGGTATAGGTGTGAAATCATTATGTGAACTGAAAAATACCAATCGTGTAACTATTATGGGGAAATCATTACTGGATAATTAATAAGAAAGTCTTAATAAAGATGCTCATCCCAATGATGAGCATCTTTTCTATGTAGTAGTAATAAGAGGTTTCCTAGCCAAATAGGAGGGTATATAAAATACTATAAAGCATTAAAGGAGGAACTATAAATGCCTTGGACACTAAATGATTACCCTTCATCTATGAAAAACTTGAATGATATAACAAAAAAGAAAGCAATTGATATTGCAAACTCCATGGTGGATGAGGGATATGAAGAAGGAAGGGCGATTCCCATTGCCATTGAGCAAGCAAAAGAATGGAGTGAGAATGCAAGCCAGGAGGAACTTGATGAATACGAAAGAAGTGGTAAACCCACCAAGCGTTCCGCTGAAGGTGAAAAATATGAAAATAATCCAGAACGATTAGATGAGGGCGAGCAAGTAGTAGCACATGAAGACGGTTGGGCAGTGAAATCAAGTGGCGCCGAAAGACCAAGTAATGTATTTGATAAAAAGGATGATGCTATAGAACGCGCCAGAGAAATAGCAAAAAATAAAGGAACCTCTTTAACTATTTATAAGCAGGATGGATCGGTTCAGGATAAGAAGACATATAATAATGTTGTAAACAGTTAGTACAAAAAGGGTTATTCGCCGGTTTTATTCCTTTTAATTGTCGCAGTTGATATAAAATGCGACATAGTGAAAATTTGATTTCTGCTGTTATTGAGAGTGGCTGTCTCACCCCGCTACGGAAAATACACTTCGCTTACACCATTCCGGGTACAAGTGCGACAAACTCACGCTGTTCGTTTTCGCAGTGTCTTCTTTGCCGCTGGGCGGCTGGTGAGCCTTTCCTCTGCTAGTGTTGTGCTCTGTTATATATTTATCTATTACTTTAATTCATAAATTCTCGCTTTTTGTGATTGTTGATTGGAGCGTAGGGCAGTCGACTCCTGCGGGAACAGCACGTGTCTGAAGACCCCACAGCGGTGGTTTTCCGCGAGGAGGCTGAAGCCGTGCCCGCGGAAAGGGACTGCCCGGAGCGGAAATCAACATTGCAGTTACTTCGTCTTTTATATATTTTATATCAAAAGCAACAATCTTTTAGAAAACAGCCCTACAAAATAACCACTCGTAAATGGAGTGGTTATTTTTATAGTTCTTTCAAATACTAAGTTCAGCTTGTAAATCTAGGAGGCAATTAAAATCATGGATCAAGAGATGAACGAAGGTAAGCATACTAACTTTATTCCAATGACTTCTATAACTAGTGGCGGAGGGTTTAAGGTAAAGGAAGATATTTACTACTATACAGACCAAATTGCTAATTTTAGTTTTATTGGTTTACCTGAAGAAGAAGAGTGGGTGCTAGTTGACGCAGGATTGCCTAATGCTGCACCCGAGATTAAATCTGTCGTGGTGGACCGCTTTGGCAGAGAAAGTAAGCCAGCAGCAATAATTCTAACTCACGGTCATTTTGATCATGTAGGCGGACTAAGTGATTTAATTATGGAGTGGGACGTCCCTGTATATGCACACGAACTTGAATTACCTTATTTAACAGGAGAAAAAAACTACCCAGAACCAGATTCTTCCGTGGAAGGTGGATTTTTAGCAAAGGTATCTGGCATTTATCCTAACGAATCAATCAATCTTGGAAATGCTGTTCAACCATTGCCGGCGGACAACAGCCTGCCATTTTTGGAGGGTTGGAAATGGGTGCATACCCCCGGACATACCCCAGGCCATGTATCGTTCTTCCGTGAAAGTGATTCTCTGCTACTGTCGGGAGATGCCTTTATTACCGTTAGGCAGGACTCTTTCTATAATGTATTGTTTCAGCGGGAGGAAGTAAATGGCCCACCAAGATATCTAACTACCGATTGGACTGCCGCTTGGGAATCCGTTAAACAATTAGCATCTTTAGAACCGGACATAGTGGTACCAGGACATGGAACTTCGATGAAAGGGGAAAAATTGAGAGAGGGTTTAAATAAACTTGTTGAGAATTTTGCTCAGGTAGCGATCCCGGACTATGGACGCTATGTAGATAACAATAATAAACACTAAAAGAAATATCCTCCAGCAGGCTTTTTTGTAAGCACAATGTTTTAATCATTGGGTAGACCTGTGCTACAATATTTTCAGAAATGAGGTGTAGCTATGAAAGTTGAGGTATGGTCTGATTTTGTTTGCCCATTTTGTTACATTGGAAAACGTAGATTAGAACACGCTGTTGAAAATTTTTCTGCTAAAGAAAAGGTTATGATTGAATACAGAAGCTATGAACTTGACCCGAACGCTAAACACAACCCTGAACAAAATATTCATGAAATGCTTGCTGGTAAGTATAATATGTCTGTTGAGAAAGCAAAAAGTATGAATAATGATCTAGGTAAGCAAGCAGCTGAAGTAGGATTAACATATAATTTCGATGCAATGCAACATACCAATACATTTGATGCTCATCGTCTTACAAAATATGCAGAGACGCATGGTTTGGGAAATGAGATGACAGAGCGCCTGCTGGATGCATATTTTACCGATTCAAAACTTATTAGTGATCATGCAACATTGGTTGAACTAGCTAAAGAAGTAGGAATGGATGAAAAAGAAGTCACAGATATGCTTAAAGCAGATGACTTTGCAAAGAATGTTCGCGCAGAAGAAGAGCAAGCACGTCAAATTGGCGTACAAGGAGTACCGTTTTTTGTTTTTAATGAAAAATATGCAGTCTCAGGAGCACAACCACCAGAAGTATTTTCTGAGGTGCTGGAAAAAGTATGGGAAGAAGAGAATGATAAGCCTGTCTTACAATCATTAAACCCTAAGAAATCGGAAACAACGTACTGTACAGATGACGGCTGTGAGTCGATCGATTGAACCCCCAATTGCTACGCAATTTGAAGGGGGTTTCTGCCGTCAAAGATATAAAATTTGTTAAAAAAGCTTAGTGAGCCTACTTATTTGCTCACTAAGCTTTTTTTAATTTTCCTGTATAAATGGGGATGGATTGTCACAAAATTCCCTGAACTGCATGATTGAAATAATAAACAGCTTGATTAGTATTGACGCATGTATCCATTGTGATATACTTTAATTGTAGCCTAATTGATAATGAATATCATTCTTAGTTAGATTTAATTTATCCTAATAATTATTATTAATACAAGTTAATTTATGTATTTAGAAAGGTAGACCTATGAACTGGTATCTTTCAGGTGGCGGATTAATTTCTGTAGCAGAGATGCTGAATGAGATTGACGAAAGCTTAAACTAAATTTTAAATTAGAATAGTGGGAAATCCATCAATCACGTGGATTGCCCACTATTTTTTGTTTGCGGTTGTGGCAGAAATTAGGAAATTGAATTTATATTGTTATGTAAACGTAACAAGCCCTCTAAAGACTGATATAAAGGCATTCATCAAAAGTGTGAGCGATGGCTCCCCTTGAAATCAGTGCCCTATGTATGTTTGAATGAGGGGACAATGAAAAGAAATGAGGGAACAACATTATGAAAAAATTGATGATGTTAGGCATTGTACTAACTTTAGCTATACTACTGGCAGCTTGTGGCGACGATTCTGCTGAGGAAACTGAAGGAGCGGAAAACCCGGATCAAGAAGCGGGTGTGGAATCTGGTGAGCAGCAAGTAGGTGTAACGGATGAAGAAAAAGTTGATGAAGATACTGCTGTGGTTTCCGTGGATGGCACCGAGATTAATGGTGACCGTTACAATCCCATTTATACACAGGTGAAAATGCAAATGGCAGAATACGGCGAGGATGTCAGTGATAATGATTTATTAAAAGAGCAAACCATAAATGTACTTGTGGAGCAACAGTTAATAAGACAGGATGCAGAAAATAACGGACTCAATGTAACGGAAGAAGAAGTGGAGTCAGAATTTGAGACTCTAAAAGAGGAAAATGGCGAGCAGCTGACAGCAGTCTTAGAACAGTTCGAATTAACAGAGGAATCGTTTAAGAGGCAGTTGGCAGATGATTTAATTACAAATAAATATATTGAATCTGAACTTGAAATTGAAGTTTCAGACGAAGAAGCAGAAGAGTACTATGAACAGGTAAGAGAGCAGCAAGGTGAAGAAGTTGGAGAATATGAAGAGGTAGAAGAGCTAATCAAGGATCAGATTGCAGATCAGAAAGTTCAAGAGGTGCTTCAGGCTAAAGTAGAAGAGTTAAAAGAGCAAGCGGAAGTGGAAACTCTAATTTAATAAATGAACAAAAGCATCGCCCATTTGGGTGATGCTTTTGTTCATTTATGCAAGGATTTCATCCAATTTGTTTAAGAACAATTCCATGTTTTTATTTGTACCTATCGTTACTCGAAGATAGTTATCTATCCCTGGTTTGTTAAAATGTCTTATTAATACATTCCTGTCTTTAAGTGCTGCATATAATTCTTCTGCCTGCTTATTATAATGACTTACGAATATAAAATTTGCCTGGGAAGGAAGAATGTGAAATCCACGCTTTTTCATTTCTGCTGTTATCCATTCTCTTGTATGAATAATTTCCCTGGTTGTAGATTTATAGTAATTCGTATCCTTGATTGCAGCTTCTGCTCCCGCAATTGCCAACCGATCAAGTGTATAGGAATTGAAAGAGTCTTTTATTCGAGTTAATCCTTCGATCAGGTCAGAATTTCCAAGGGCGAAACCAATACGTAACCCAGCAAGTGAACGGGATTTTGACATAGTTTGAATGACCAATAAATTGTTATACGTATTAATAAGTGATACGGCAGATTCGGAGGCAAAGTCAATATAAGCCTCATCAATAATTACTACTTGATCAGGATTGTTCTCTACTATTTCTTTGATAGCATCAATTTCTAAATATATACTTGTTGGTGCATTCGGGTTGGGGAAGATGACCCCACCATCCGTCTGGAAAAAAGCCTCAACCGGCAGTGTGAAATCCCGGTTAAGTTTAACCTCTTCGTATGAAATATTGAAGAGCTTGCAATATACTGGATAGAAACTGTATGAAACCGCCGGAAACCTAATTGGTTTTCCAGCTTCAAAAAAGGCGAGAAAGGAGAAAGCCAAGACTTCATCCGAACCGTTCCCAACAAAAATGTTATCCTTTGACAAGCCATAGTATTCTGCGATATCAGTCCGCAGTTGATCAACCGTAGGGGATGGGTACAGGTTTAGTTTCCGCTCTGCTTCCACTTTAATGGCTTCCACTACTTTTGGTGACGGTGGATAAGGGTTCTCGTTCGTGTTCAGCTTTACAATATTTGCATCATTAAGTTGTTCTCCAGGTACATAGGGTACACATCTCTTCACTGTTTCACTCCAAAACTTACTCACTTAACTTACCCTCTTTTTGGATGTGCCGTGCTTGTAGCTCTTTTTTTATATCATAGATAGAAATATCCAGGATCTCCATCAAAACAAGTGTGTGATAGCTTAAATCAGCAATTTCCCATATTACTTCCTGCTTGTCATTGTTTTTAGCTCCGATAATGACTTCACTCGCTTCTTCGCCGACTTTCTTCAGTACTTTATCAATGCCTTCTTTAAAAAGATAGGTTGTATAGGACCCCTGTTTAGGTTCTGCACGACGCTCTTTTATTTTAGTAATCAATTGTGGGAATACATTATTACTTATGTCGCTATTTTTATATAGCGAGTTGTGAAAGCAGGAATCCATACCTGTATGGCATGCTGGTCCTAAGGGTTCAACCTGGACTAAAAGCGAATCAGCATCACAATCATAGGTGATGTTTTTTACAGCCTGCTTATTACCGGAGGTTTCTCCCTTGTTCCATAGTTTTTGGCGTTTTCTGCTGAAAAACCATGTTTCATCTGTTTGAATGGTCTTCCCCAAAGATTCCTGATTCATATAAGCTAATGTCAAAACTTCTCCTGTCTCTGCATTTTGTACAATTGCTGGTATCAGTCCATCCTCATTGAAGGAAAGCTGGTCAATGTTTATTTTCATAATGAATTCCTCCTCACGATGACATTATTATTATCTAAATATCTTTTTAACTCAGGTACAGGAATCTCATCGTAGTGAAAGACAGAGGCTGCGAGTGCTGCGTCAGCATAACCTGGTTGTAATACAGCAGAAAAATGATCAAGGGTTCCAGCACCACCACTGGCGACGATTGGTATATTTACAGAGTCTGCAACTGCTTTTATTAGTTCTAGATTATAACCGCCCTTTTCTCCGTCGGTGTCGATTGCATTAATGACAATTTCGCCGGCCCCCAGCTCTTCTCCACGTTTTGCCCATTCTAGAGTGTCTAAACCAGTGTTTTTTCGGCCACCATTTATATAGACATCCCACTTGCTGTTGCCTGTTTGCTTAGCATCTATTGATAACACAATACATTGGGATCCAAACTTTAATGCTGCCTCTTTTATAAGGTTCGGATTCGTAACAGCAGCACTATTAATTGATACCTTGTCTGCACCAGATCGGAGAACTTTATGAATATCCTCCACTGTTCGAATGCCGCCTCCCACGGTGAATGGGATTGCAATTTCAGCTGCAACCTTTTCAACAATATCAAGGAAAATATCCCTTTCCTCATTGGAAGCTGTAATATCATAAAATACAAGTTCATCTGCACCATCGTTATTGTACTTTTTTGCTAATTGGACAGGATCATCTACATCTTGAATGTTTTGAAACTTTTTCCCTTTAACAACACGTCCTTTGTCTACATCTAGACATGGAATAATTCGTTTAGCCAGCATTGTTGTCACCTGCAATCTCCTGGAAGGATAATGTGCCATCATATAAAGCCTTGCCAATAATAGCTCCATACAGGTTAAGGTTTTTTAATCTGTCAATATCCTCAATTGTTGTGACACCACCAGACGCAATTACATTTACAGCTGCAGCATTATTGATCGCTTCAAGTTCTGTAAAGTTAGGGCCCTGCAGCATGCCATCTTTTAAAATATCTGTATAAATTATTGTTTGTACACCAAGTCCCTCTAACTCTTGTACAAGGTCAATAGCCTTTACAGTACTTGTCTCAGTCCACCCGTCAGTCGCAACAAAGCCAGAACGGGCATCAATGGATACTGCAATTTTTTCGCCATATTGCTCTACAGCTTTCTGCAAAAAATCTTTATTATTAATAGCAGCTGTGCCGATGATGACACGGTCAACTCCTGCATTAATGTATTCTTCAATAATTGCTGAAGATCTGATGCCTCCGCCAACCTGAATCGGAATGCTTATCTGCTCCGCAATGGATTTAATGATTGATTTATTGGCAGATTCCCCAGTTTTTGCTCCATCCAGGTCTACGATATGAATATACTTGGCTCCTTGACTTGCCCATTGTGCAGCCATATCTACTGGTGATTCGCCATACACTTTTTCTTTGTTGTAATCTCCTTGTATAAGACGCACACACTTGCCGTTTCTAATGTCGATTGCTGGAAAAAGAATCATGATATCATCTCCCCAAAATTTTGTAGTAACTGCAGCCCGACCGCCCCACTTTTTTCTGGGTGAAACTGCATACCTATAATATTATCTTGTTGTACAATAGCTGGAATGGTTCCACCATAGTTGGTGCTGGCTATCAGTGAATTCTGCTGGTATGTATTCACTGCATACGAGTGAACAAAGTAGACGTAAGCGTTACTGGATATGTTGTTGAGCAAAGGACTGTCACCATGTTTTGTTATCGTGTTCCAGCCAATATGTGGCACCTTAACGGAACTGTCGATGCGACTAACATTACCCTCAAGAAGTCCGATCCCAGTCCATTGGCCATCCTCAAAGCTTGCTTCATAAAATAGCTGCATACCCAGGCAGATACCCAGTATCGGTTTACCCTTGCCAGCTTCTTCTTTTAATACAGGGCCTAAGTTCAAATCGTTAATAGCTTCCATTGCATCCTTAAATGCTCCTACTCCTGGTAGAATAATAGCTTTACAGTTTTCAATTGTTTGCTTGTCAGTGGTTAAACAGGAATCTATATTCAGTCTTGCTAAAGCAAATTGCAGACTTTTAATATTGCCGGCACCGTAATCAATAATAGCGATCATATCTCTATGCTTCCTTTCTGCTTAGAGGGTTCCTTTAGTAGAGGGAACCCCTTGGATTCGTGGATTTTTCTGGCTTGCTTGATCGAGTGCACGCCCAAATGCTTTAAAGATAGACTCAATAATATGATGTGTGTTCCTTCCATAAGCGGTGTTAATATGAAGCGTAACGCCTGCATTACTGGCGAATGCTTGGAAAAACTCCTCTACTAGTTCGGTATCAAAGTTACCGACCTTGTCTTTTAATCCATCCACATTATATACGAGATAGGATCGGCCGCTGATATCCAATGAAACGGAAGTGAGTGCTTCATCCATTGGTGCAGTAGCGGTTGCGTAACGTGTAATACCTTCTTTAGTTCCGATCGCCTGTGAAAATGCCTGCCCCAATGCTATGCCGATATCTTCAACGGAATGGTGCTGATCTACAGCTAAATCACCTTCACACTTTACATGAAGATCAAATAATCCGTGTTTGGTCATCAACGTAAGCATATGGTCAAAAAACCCAACCCCTGTAATAATCGAAGACTTCCCTGAGCCATCAATCGTAAATTCTAATTCAATCGCTGTTTCTGCTGTTTTTCTGGTAATGCTGTGTGTTCGCATCTGAATCATCCTTTCTAACTTGGATTGAATTTGCATGTGCTGTTAGACCTTCAGTGTTTGCCAGTTTAATAATATGATCAGCTGTTTCCAGCAGTGCTTCCTGAGAATAATGAATAATGCTTGATTTTTTCACGAAATCATATACTCCAAGTGGAGAGGAGAAAGCGGCTGTCCCACTTGTTGGTAATGTGTGATTAGGTCCAGCAATATAATCACCCAAAGGCTCGGGGGAGAAGTTACCAAGAAATATTGCTCCCGCATTTTTAATAGAATACATACCTTCTGTAGGGTTTTTGATCATTAACTGTAAATGTTCGGGTGCAATTTCGTTAACGATTTCAAAAGCGTTAGTAAGGTCTTTAGCTACAATAATTTTTCCGTTACTATCCAGTGATTTATCGATAATATCTTTGCGTTCAAGTGCAGCTGCCTGTTTTTCGATTTCGATCAATATGCTATCAGCTAGTACCCTACTCGTAGTTATACAGATTGAGCTTGCCAATTCATCATGCTCTGCCTGTGATAACAAGTCTGCTGCTATATAGCTTGGAGGAGCACTTTCATCTGCAACTATGCAGATTTCACTAGGGCCAGCAATCATATCTATTGCTACATCACCGAACACCCATTTTTTCGCCCGGGCGACATAGGCGTTTCCTGGTCCGACAATTTTTACAACCTTTTCAACTGTCTCCGTTCCATATGCGAGAGCTGCTATTGCTTGAGCACCTCCTACTTTATAAATAGTATCCACACCAGCTTCTTGGGCAGCCACTAACACATGTGGATTTATTTTGCCGTTTGGTTGAGGAGGGGTAGTAATAACTAGTTGCTCCACTCCTGCCAGTTGTGCAGGTATCACATTCATTAAGACCGAGGAGGGATAAGCTGCTTTTCCCCCGGGAATATAAACACCTACTTTTTCTAGAGGAGTGACCTTTTGACCTAGCATGACTCCTTGGTTTTTAGTTATAAACCAGGATTTTTCTTTTTGTTCTTGATGAAAGTCTGTAATATTTTTTTTCGCTTGTTTTATTGCATCCAGGAAGCTGGAACTGACTAAATCTCTCGCTTCAGCGAATTCCTCTTTTGATACTACGAAATTGTCTAACCTAACACGATCAAACTTTTCAGTATACGAGCGAATCGCACCATCACCATATTCCTTCACTTGCCTGATTATTTTCAATACAGAAGTATCAAGCTCTTCCTCATAGGCTGCAGAATAACTGTCCTTTTCTGTGGACATAAATTCTTTGAATGTAAGTATTCTCATTAACTATCACTCCAGGGCTGACTTTAGTTTTTTTAAAAATGATTGAATCCTATCCGATTTGGTAGCAAAGCTAGCTTTATTAACGATTAATCGTGTACTGATATTTTCTACTTCTTCCAGAACCGACAGGCCGTTTTCTTTCAATGTGTTCCCGGTTTCAACAATATCTACAATTACGTCAGCGAGCCCAATAAGAGGGGCCAACTCTACAGAACCGTTCAGCTTAATCGTTTCAATTGATTGACCTGTTTTTAAAAAATGATTCTTAGCTATAATCGGATACTTTGAGGCCACTTTCAGTCTTTGGATGGTACCGAGCTCGAGATCAGGGTCTCCAGCAACGACAAATTTGCATTTTCCCAACTTTAAATCCAGCATTTCATATACATCAGCCTGTGCCTCCAAAATATTGTCTTTGCCCACAACTCCCAGGTCTGCGGATCCTTTTTCAACATAGGTGGGAACATCTACAGCTTTTACAAAAATTAATCGGATTGCCTTGTCGGTACTATAGAAAACAAGTTTCCTGCTTTTCTCGTGGAGATCATTGAAATATATACCAATATCATTTAAGAGAGTAATTGAGTCTTCAGCCGTTCGTCCTTTTGCAAGGGCAATTGTTATGGTATCCACTTATAGATCCTCCTTTGTTCCTGGAAACAACCGCAGCAGTTCATGAGAATCAGATAATAGTTGATTACTGGTAGCTGAGCTGAGCAATTCCTGGTTTGTTTCGTAACGTATTGTCCAGACAGCAGATACGCTGTTCTGATTGTGGCTGTCCGTTGAAAATGTTAAGACTTGATAGCCTCTGTCACGCAAGATATATGCAGTCTCTAAGGCGTCCCTTTGTTTTTGTTTTACATAATAAATTATAATGTCTACCTGCATATCCTCCTCCGTAGATAAACCTTGTTGAAGAAGCGCATCCAGCATGAGATCAACTTCGAAAGCAAACCCGACTGCAGGTAGGGGAGTACCGTACTGCTTGCTCAGGTTATCGTATCTTCCACCCATTAATACAGGTTTTCCGACTTGCTCTATAAAACCTTGAAATATAATGTCTGAGTAATAATTCATATTATTGATCAGTCCAAGATTAAAAACAATAGAATCATCTGCCCCGTAGTCTTTAAGGACTTCAAATACATCGATAAGGTTCTGCAGCTTCGATTGCATGTTTTCATTCATACAGTTCATCTTAGCCTGTTCTATTACTAATTTTGGATCCCCATACATCATTGGAATCACACTTATAGCAGCCCTCAAGCTTTCTGGAATAGACAATTCAGCCAGGAATGGGTCGATTTCTGCAGTGTTTTTTGACTGAATGAGTGTTTGTAAATGGGCAAGTTCACTTGATGATAATGCGGCTTGCGTGATCAGTTCCTTGAAGAAACCAGCATGACCGATTTCTATCTTGAAATTTGAAAAACCTATATCTTTTAAAGTGTGGATAGCCAGCATAATTACTTCAGCATCAATTTCCGCTGAGTTATTACCTAAATATTCAATGCCAGCTTGGGTACTTTCCTTTTGGGTGTTCTTTTCGTAGGATTGACGAAATACATCCAATACATAAAAGTAGCGTGATTTATCTGATGCGGATTGCTTATTTGAAGCTGCCATTCGTGTGATGGGAATGGTCACATCAGGTCTAAGAACTAATACTTTTCCTGTGGAGTCAACTACTTTTATCATGTCATCCGGATTTACTGTACCAGTAATGGATGAATATAAATCATAATATTCGAAGGTTGAGGTTCGGATTTGTTTATATCCATATGTAGTAAAGCGATTTTTCAACTTACTAATAAGCTCTTCTCTTATTTGAAAATCTCTAACACTATTATTATTGTTTGAATCGCCAATAAAAGGTTTCATCTAAAAACTCCTTCCAAACACTTTATCACTTTATTGCTTTATCGCTTTATCTTAGTAAAGTTATATAGTATTCTAATAACTATAGAGAAAAAAGTCAACACTAAGGAGAGAATTTAAAATGTTTGATTACCATATTCATAGTAATTTTTCGGCAGATTGTGAGACTCCAATGGAAAAAACAATAGAACAAGCTATTAAATTTGGAATGAAGGAGATTTGCTTTACCGAGCATATTGATTATGAGTATCCCGATAAGTCAATAATATTTGAGTTTGATCTAGCTGCATATGATAAAAAGATAAAGGAAATGCAGTCTGTCTATGCTGACAGGATCAGTGTTAAGAAGGGATTGGAGATTGGTGTGCAGCCGCATCTATTGCAGCGATACAATGAGTTGTTGAATAAAGAATACTTCGACTTTGTTATTTGTTCGATGCATACAACTGAGAAAAAGGATCTTCACTCAGGAGACTTCTTCAAAAATAAAACGGTGGATAAAGCTTATGAAGCTTATTATAATGAACTGCTGTATTGTGTGAAGAACTATAAAGAATTCAATATATTGGGCCATTTAGATTTGGTTAAGCGGTATACAAAGCAAAATAGTAAATATGATTTCCATGACATCATAAAATCGATTTTCCAGGAAATTATCTATGCAGGTAAAGGGATAGAGATAAATACGTCTGGTTTTCGCTATGGATTGGAGAACGGGATGCCCAGCTCGGATATCCTAAAGTTATATAAAGAGTGTGGTGGAGAAATCATCACAGTTGGATCGGATTCGCATGTGGAAACTACTGTGGGATTCGGGGTAAAGGACTCTCTTGAACTTTTGAAATCCATCGGGTTTTCTTATGTTTCAACATTTGAAGGTCGAAAACCCTTATTTCATTCCATTTAAGTAATTACTAAAAGGCTCATTCTCGTAGTTTGTCGCTTTTTCTATAAAAGACGATGTAACTCTGGAATAGATTGTTAGCTGCCACTGCGGAAAATACACTGTGCCCAAAGGGTTGATCACTGAATAAATCGGGTTGAACGCGGGATTAAGCAAGCCGAACGCGGGATTAAGCGCAGCGATCGCTGAATGAAGGCAGGTGCAGCGGTCATGCCAAACCGGTCGAGTCGCACACGTACAAAATTGGACGGTTTTGACGACCAAAGGGTTGATCGCTGAATAAATCGGGTTGAACGCGGGATTAAGCTGAACAAGCGCTGAATAAATCGGGTTAAACGCTGAATTAAGCAAGCCGAACGCTGGATTAAGCGAAGCGATCGCTGAATGAAGGCAGGTGAAGCGGTCATGCCAAACCGGTCGACTCCTGCTCAGAACAGCACGTGTCTGAAAACACCGCAGAGCGGGTTTATCTTTTATACCGGGTAATCGCATGTACAGGTATAGTTCCAATATTTTAGGGAATAACCTAACTAAAACTACAGAATATAGCATTAACATCCGATAATAGTAGTAGAGTTGACTTCAAGGGGGATTTAGCATGAAGGCTATTGATGCTTTAAAATTATCGGATACTAGAAAGAAAAATATCTTTGTTTTAATTGCATTTTCCATATCAATTGTAAGTGCATTTATACTAACAATTGTACAAGCAGATTTTAGTAAAAGTATTTTTTATGGAATAGAACTAATTGTTTTATTGACTAGCTATTTGATTGTTAAATATATGGTTAAAAACGACATGATCTATAAATATGTATTGGTTATAGCAGTTTATGGTTTTATTTTTGCTTCCATCATTTTGTTTGGAGGGGAATTGACAAAAACATTAATCCTATTCTTTTTATTATTTTTGTCTACTGTCCATTTGACACAATCTGTGTTTTTAATTGGTTATTTAACAGGGTTTGTTTTATTGATTCTAAACGCGTTAAATGCTACGGCGGCAGATGTGGACATGTTACAGTCGAATCTCGCAGCGACACTATTAACATATCTATTGGCTGGAATTATGTCATTCATGCTTATACACATGAACAGAAAGCAATTCAAACACACAGAGGAGTTATTGTTAACTAGTGAAAAAGATGCTGAAATAAAAGAAATCGCCCGAAAACAATTAGAGAAAAATGTGAATGACATTATAGCGAAAGTAAAAAGTGTAAATATAAAGGTGCAAGGAAATATTGAGTCACAATCAGAAATAACAGAAGCAATAGCTGAAGTGGCAACTGGCAGTACGGTACAAAATGAAAGGATCACCGATATCGCGCAAAGCTCACAGGATACTCTTCAGCAAATAGTCTACATACTGGACGAAACAAAGGTACTTAAAGGTGAGTTTGAAAAGTCGGCAAAAATAGCTGTCAATGGTAATTCCCTGTCTAAGGGCTTATCAACAAATATGGCAGAATTCAGTCTACATATTGATGAACTTAGTCAGGCTTTCGAATCACTATCCAGCAAAATCAGCGAAACAAATACCTTTTCGCAGGACATTATCAACGTAAGTCAACAGACCAATTTATCGTCTTTCCGAAAGAAGACTCCTTCTTCAAGCGTGTGAAGGGCAGAGCCCAGCGGTAAGGGGAGATGAATTTCGGTTGGCGTTAGCCAAAACGGTCCTCGCTATGGTATAATAGGAACAAATGTTCTTGTGGAAGCGAGGTGAATTTGATGCTAGTCAACAAAGCGTATAAGTTTCGTATCTATCCAAGCAAAGGACAGGAAATTCTAATTGCTAAAACAATCGGAAGTAGCCGTTTTGTGTTCAATTATTTTTTAGATAAGTGGGATCGTGCATACAAAGAAACAGGTAAAGGTTTAACGTATAACGTATGTTCTTCTCAACTAACACAACTAAAGAAAGAATTAGGATGGTTAAAAGAAGTTGACAGCATTGCCATTCAATCCTCATTGAAAAACCTCGCTGATTCATATTCACGATTTTTCAAGAAACAGAATAAAGCACCACGATTTAAGTCTAAAAAGAATAGAGTACAGTCTTACACAACCAAGCACACTAACGGTAATATTGCGGTTGTTGATAACAAAATCAAATTACCTAAACTTGGTCTTGTTAAATTCGCAAAAAGTCGTGAAGTGGAAGGTCGTATCCTCAATGCAACTGTTAGACGTAATCCCAGCGGTAAATTCTTTGTATCTATACTAGTTGAAACAGAAGTACATGAATTACCTAAAACAGATTCGTCTGTTGGTATTGATGTTGGATTGAAAGACTTCGCTATTCTTTCAGACGAAACAGTATTCAAGAACCCTAAATTCTTTCGTACGTTGGAAAAAAAGTTAGCGAAAGCACAATGTATTCTTTCAAGACGCAGAAAAGGATCATTCAACTGGCATAAGCAACGGATTAAGGTCACTCGGCTTCATGAAAAAATAGCAAATGCAAGATATGACTATTTGCATAAAATATCTACTGATATTGTCAAAAACCACGACATTATTGGCATTGAAGATTTGCAAGTGTCAAACATGCTAAAGAACCATAAGTTAGCAAAAGCCATTAGTGAAGTATCGTGGTCACAATTTCGTACCATGCTTGAATACAAAGCAAACTGGTATGGTAAACAAGTTGTAGTGGTTGCGAAGAATTTCGCATCAAGCCAACTATGTTCAGGTTGTGGCAACCGTAATAAAGACGTTAAGAATCTTGCGCTACGTAAATGGACTTGCAGTCATTGCAACTCGCATCACGATCGTGATCTTAATGCAAGTATGAATCTTAAAAATGAAGCGATAAGACTTCTAACCGCAGGAACTGCGGGGATAGCCTAATAGATAATTGGCGGTTACGCTGGTGTTCTTAGGAATCTCCCACTTCAAACTACCGCAAGGTCGTTAAGTGGCGAGAGGTTCAATAGCATTAAATGCTTCTATTGAGGCAGCAAGTCGATGGTTGTTGGTAATCTTGAAAAAACAGGGGATGTAAACAGTGCGTTTGCCGAGCTTGCGAATTATCTAAGTCAGCTTCATACACAGTTTTTGAGTTTTGAAAACCTGGCTGTGGCAGTTAAGGATAATTCAACATTAGTAGATTCTTCTACGAGTGAGTTGGCGGCAATTATTGAAGAAGCATCTGCAAGTCTTGAGGAAATGAGCGCTACCGTTGAAAACTTAAACAGGCAAAATCAGCAAATCGGATTAGAAATGGAAGATACAGAGGCAGTAGCAAATACTATGACAAGTTAATTAAAAACCTGGAACCGGTAAAATGGTTCCAGGTTTTTTGCTAACTATTCACAAGTTGTACTTACAGATGAAGGAAAAACGTAGTTTAGAATGCTATAATATAAGGTAAAAGACAAGGTATGGCTGGTGAAGTAAATGAATTATATAAAAAATACATTGTTAATTATTAGCGGCTCCATTGCGTTGGGAATAGGGATTACAGGGATATTTTTGCCGCTGATCCCTACCACTCCATTACTGCTGTTGGCAGCAGCTTGTTATGTTAGAAGCTCCGATCGGTTGTATCACTGGTTGATAACAAATAAATATTTCGGTTCCTATATTGAAAATTACAGAGCAGGAAAAGGTATACCGTTAAAAGCAAAAGTAGTAGGTGTAGCTTTATTATGGATATCCATGTTATATACAATCATTTTTGTGGTACCCTTAATTATGGTTAAACTACTGCTGTTTTTAATAGCGTCCTTTTTCACGTGGTTTATTCTAAAACAAAAGACACTGTATAAAAGTACGTAAATGAGGTAGATCTCTTGAAGAAAAAATATGTATATACTTTTATATTCAGCTTTTTACTGTTAGCTAGTATAACAATAGTTATAGTTCTGTTGAATAATAATAAATCAGAGAATTATTCAGGAGAGCCAACGGTTTTTGTTCATGGATATAAAGGTACGTTAAAGTCATTTGGTAATATGCTTGACCGATTCGAAACAAAATATAATTGGGGAACTAAAGCACTGATATACTACGTTACTTCTGATGGTGAAGTAAATGAATATAATTTTAATAAGGGAAGAGACAAACCAGCTTTTATTCAAGTGCTATTCGAAGATAACCGTGCAGGTTTTTCAAATAGTGCCGAGTGGTTGGCCACTGCGCTAAAAAAAATGAAGAAAGATTATTCTATAGACTCAGTGGACCTTGTTGGGCATTCAATGGGAGGAATTGTTTCCCTAAAGTATGCTAAGCAATATCAACAGGAAGAATACCCAAGCGTTAACAAAATTGTAGCTATCGGAAGTCCATTTGATGGCATATACAAGGATGAATATTTTCAAATTAACCGGGATGCAGCCGCAACAGACTTAAAACCGGATTCTGCAGAGCTTCAATTATTACAAGTGGGTACATTTCCGACTAATGTAGAAGTGCTAAACATAGGCAGCACAGGAGATCCAGTAGCAGTGCCAGAAAGTGTGGAAGCGATACGAACAGTTATATCGAGTGATCAATTGGTAGAGATAATTATTGAAGATGATAATTTAGGTCATAGCGCGTTACACGAAAATGAACAAGTAGACAAGTTAATTTATTCTTTTCTGTGGCAAGATGAGTTTCAATAACTTACAATATAGAGTGAAACACCTATCAGATTCGTAAAATGATTCGTAAAAATAATTGGAATAATTCTAAAGGAATGATACAGGTGATAAATGATCATCATATGTACGATAAATTAATAAACATTACAGATGAAAGAAATGTAATGGTGAATGAAGATTTAATGAATCATACGTACACACGCTTAGGGGGGAAAGCAGATTTCCTGGTAAAACCAGAAACATACGAACAGGTACAGGAAATAGTTAAATTAGCAAATAAAGAAAAAATAGATTTTACTTTACTTGGAAATGGCTCTAATCTGATCGTAAAAGATGGTGGTATTCGTGGTATTGTAATGAATTTACAAAAATTGACACAAGTAAAGACTAATGCTACAACCATCGTTGCACAAAGTGGAGCCAGAATTATAGATGTATCAAGAGAAGCGCTTACTAAGAATCTGTCTGGTCTGGAGTTTGCATGCGGGATTCCTGGATCTGTAGGTGGAGCCCTATTCATGAATGCAGGAGCATATGGTGGGGAAGTTAAAGATGTACTTGAAAGTACTATTGTGGTGGATAGAGAAGGAAATCAACTTACACTGAAGGCAGAAGAACTCGACCTGGATTATCGAACTAGTAATATTCCCGATAGGGGCTATATAGTGCTGGAGGCTACGTTCTCCTTAGAAAATGGGAATTATGAAGCTATTAAAGCAATTATGGATGATTTGACCTATAAAAGAGAATCAAAGCAGCCATTGGAATACCCATCTTGTGGTAGTGTATTTAAGCGGCCACCAGGATACTTTGCAGGAAAGCTGATTCAAGATAGTGATTTGCAGGGAAAACAAATTGGTGGAGCACAGGTATCACTTAAACATGCCGGCTTTATTGTTAATAAAGATAAGGCTACAGCCAGTGAATATATTGATTTAATTCATTATGTGCAGGCTACTGTCAAAGAGAAGTTTGATGTTAATCTGGAAAGAGAAGTGAAGATTATTGGGGAAGATCCTAATTAAATAAAATGAAAAGCTGTGATCATCACTTATAGATGTCACAGCTTTTCATTTTTTGTTTTCTTTATTACAAATTGTTGCTTTTAATAGTCATAGTTGATATAAAATACGACGTAACTGCTATGTTAATTTCCACTCCGGACAGTCGCTTTCACCACTCCGAGTACAAGTGCAACATCTGCTCAGCTTCACTTTGTTCGCTTTACAGTGCTTTCTTTGCCGCGGGGCGGCTGGTGAGCCTCCGTGTGCTGTCTCACTGCGGGGTCTCACCGATGCGCGATCATGCCAAAACGGTCGAATTGCACACGTACCAGATCGGACGGTTTTGACGCCCAAAGGGTTGACCGCTGAATGAACCGGGTTTAACACGAGATAAAGCTGAAAAAGCGCTGGATAAATCGGTCCAACAGCGGGATTAAGCAAGCCGAACGCTGGAAAAAGTGGAGCAATCGCTGAATGAAGGCAGGGTCAGCGGGCAAGCCGTAAGCATCGCAGGAAACGCCCAAACAGGCGCTCAAGAAAAATTTAACTTCTAAAACGATGCAGGAAGCTCTTCAAACGCTCGTTGGCAGAGTGCTCAATGACTTCGCTTGCGCTCCCCTGCTCCGCAATTACACCTTCATCCAGAAATAAAACCTTATCTGCAACGTCAAGAGCAAAGTCCATTTCGTGTGTAACGAGTACCATAGCCATCTCGCCGTCTTTTGCAATGTCACGAATAACTTCTAGTACTTCACCAACTAACTCTGGATCAAGTGCTGAAGTAACTTCATCAAATAACATGATTTTAGGACGCATAACTAATGCACGTGCCATTGCTACACGTTGTTTTTGACCACCTGACAGCTGGCTCGGATAGTTATCCAGCTTATCTCCAAGTCCCACCTTTTCCAGCATCTCAATTGAATTTTCGCGTGCGGACTTTTTGTCTTCTTTTTTTACATGAATAGGGGCAGTCATACAGTTTTCTAAAATTGTCATATGCGGAAACAGATTAAAGTGCTGGAAGACCATCCCGATATCACCGCGTACTTCGCGCAGATGCTTTTCATTTGCCTCAACAAGCTTTCCGTTTTTCTCCATTTTCCATAAGTTCGTACCATCGACAATTATGTTTCCGGATGTAGGTTCCTCCAAGGTCATTAACATTCGAATAATAGTTGTTTTACCAGATCCACTGGGTCCGATAACTGCAACTTTTTCTGCAGGCATGATATCTAGGTCGATTCCTTTTAAAACTTTTACATCGCCAAAGGATTTGTGTACATCCTGGAATTTTACAATTGGTTCAGCCATTACATAACCGCTCCTTTATCACTAGTATTTATTACTGCATTTTTATCAAAACGTCGATTCATTTTTAATTCTAACTTTTTAATAAGGATTGCAGAAGGGTAGCTCAATAGTAAGAATAAGATAGCTACAATGGTTAATGGTTCTAAGTACGTCCAATACTGCGCTCCATAGCTGTTAGCCATATGCAGAATTCCCACTACACCAATTGTAGATGCCAGCGGTACTTCTTTAAACATAATAATAAGATAGTTTCCAAGCATTGGAATGGTAGGTGGTATTGCTTGGGGCAAAATAATTTTCATCCATTTCTGCCCAGTTGAATAATTCAATGCTGTAGAAGCTTCCCATTGGCCTTTATCCACGCTTTCAATACCTGAACGGTAAACTTCACCGATATATGTGCTAAAGTGGATTCCCAGTCCTAGGACAGCACTTGTAAACGGATCAAGTGCCATGCCTACCACAGGTACCATTGGCCATGCGTAATAAATAAAGAACAGTTGAACAAGTGGTGGGGTGGAACGAATAAACTCCATAGTCCAAGTGACGATCCAATTAAGCGGCTTATTTGGTATCCTTCTAAGAAAAGTCCATACAAAGCCAAATATTAATGCAAATAAATAACATGCGATTGTCAATCCAATTGTAATCCCTAAACCTTGGACAACGATAGGAAGGGCATCAAAGAATACATCCCAGCTCCAATTATTCATTGACTAGCCACCCCTTTCTTCGATATACTCTCCATTTTGCGCGTTAACCAAATTAATGGAAGCGCAAGGATGAAGTAAAATACAAGAATTAACAGATAAACAGTAGGTGCTTGCGATAAGTCGGAGCTTCTTAAAATGCCTCCGTAGTATAAAATATCAGTCATACCAATTAACGAAACTAATGAAGTAGCTTTTAACATTTGGATAAGGTAGTTTCCAAACTCGGGTAGCATCATCCGCACTGCCTGTGGAAAGATGACAAGTCTCATCCGCTGAAACCGCGACATATTTAGTGCAGTTGCAGCTTCGGTTTGACCTTTAGCTACAGCAAGAATAGAGCCGCGGACTATTTCAGACATATAAGCCCCGTAGTTTAAAGCAATAGCTATTACACCGGCCCACCAATTGCTGCCAAGCTGTATTCCGAATAGCATAGGAATAGCATAATATAACCAGAATAACTGTACGATTAATGATGTTCCACGAAATATTTCTACATAAAACCCGGTGAATTTTCGAAGTAAAAGGTTAGGTGAAAGTCGGCATAGACCTGCAATAAATGCAAACAAGTAGCCAAAGAATGCAGAAGCAAGGAGTACCGTAATAGTAATATTTACTCCTTTCATAAGCACTGGGAAAATATCAATTATAGCACTGATTTAAATCACTCCTTTATGTAATCGTATTATGAAAAAATTCCTTTAGAATCTGACAATCTAGCAGTCAAAAAAGTATTTCAGGGAATCTAAAAGGGTCGAACCCCCTTGGGAGAGGGAGCCGACCCTATGGAGTTATTTCACCTATATTAACGGAATTTATTTACCGAATTATAATTCTCCGTTACAAACTCTTTCAGTTGTTGCATCTTCTTCGACCATATTCATTTCTTCACTAAAACCGTTTGCTTCCAATAGCTCTGCAACTGTTCCGTCTTCTTTTAATTCAGCAAGTTTTTCGTTGTAAGCATCGCGTAAATCTGTGTTATCCAAGTTAAATGCAGCTGCTCCATAACTTGGAACACCTTCAACGTCAGGTTGCTCAAAGCTTTCTACGAATTCTAAGTCTTCGGTATCTGCCGATTCAAGGGCCATTTTAATCGTCATCTCTGTGCCTGTTGTTGCATCTGCTCTTCCAGATTCAACAGCTGAAAAAGTAGCAGGAATATCTGGTGCACTCTGAATCTGACTTTCGTCTACACCTTCAGATTTAAGGAATTCATTTTCAGTAGCACCCGCCATCACGGACACTGTAACATCTGGGTTATCAGCGATATCTGTATAGCTTTCCAGACCTAGTGGATTTCCTTTTTGAACAATAAGACCTTCCCCGTACTTCATTTCAGGTTCACCGAATGCAGCATTTTCACAGCGATCCGGATTGATTGCCATTCCAGCAGTTATGACATCAAATTGCCCAGCACCTAAACCGGGTATCAACTGACCGAATTCTGCCAGTTGAGAATCCATTTCCTCAATTCCAAGCTCTTTGAAGACAGCCGCTGCAATATCAACTGCTGCTCCTTTTAATTCTCCATCTTCTTCATAGGCGTACGGTTTTTCATTGGCAAAGCCAATGGTCACCTTACCTGCTTCCTGCAGTTCTGCCAATTTACCATTTTCACCGTTACCACCGTCATCAGCTGCTTCTTCATCAGAACCACAAGCAGCTAAGAAAATCAGTGTTAAGACCAAAAATGATGTAAGTATTATTTTTTTCATCTAAAAGACCTCCCTTTCTAAATTTAAAAAACCTAGTATTGTAACCTATGTTTTAAGTGATGAAATGACTATTTTACTAGGTATTAATCACCTCGTTGATGCTAAAAAAAAGATGAATGCCAGAATGAATTATAACAACTAAAGCAGTCATAGTGTAATGGTATAGTTATATTACGTTTGATACAAACGTAATATTATTAGATAATTTGCAATTAATCACCATATTCTCTAGAGAATTGAATGAGACATGAATATATAGAAATTTGCTTCATTATAAGCTCGTTTACTTCTAAATACCCAAAAATTGAAATAAAAAATCTTGCAATCTAGATGCATTGTTAATAGTAGTAAATAGACAAAACAGAAGGAAACAAGGTACCATGGGAACTAGTAATTAGTTACGTTGTTTCAAATCAGCGAAGCTATGTGAACACATAAATAAAGGAGTATTTTTAATGACGACAATTTATATTGTAGGAATTGCTATCACCTTGATGGTACTTGTACTGTCTCTAATTACAATCTCCAAGGGGTATGCATACAGACACAAGGTTGATCCTTTGCCAACAGAGGATGAGGAGGAATCAGATTCTTCTAAGCAGGAAATAAAAGAAAAAGATCGTACTCTTTAGTGCGATCTTTTCGTGTATAATGGATCTAATTTTGCTTCAATTTCTTTGCGTTGCTCTTCAAAATATGGTGGTAAGGCTAAAGACTCACCTAACTGATCCTTCGTTTCGTCTGTCATGAACCGTGGCCCGTCGGTAGCGAGCTCAAATAGGATGCCGTTTGGTTCTCTAAAATAAAGAGATTTAAAATAGTAGCGCTCAACTACCCCGGAATTAGGAATGCGTTGTTGCTTTAATCGATTACGCCATTCAGCCATTCAGCTAACTCTTCTTCACTTTCTACACGAAATGCCACATGGTGAACACTTCCACGACCTGGTCTTTCTGGTGGGAGATCCTTTCGTACTTCAAGATGGACCTCTGCACCTGTACCACCTTTACCTGTAGAAAAAACGAGAATATCCTGCTGCCCATCCACTGAAGAAGGGTAACTATCCACCTGTTTAAATGTCAGGATTTCTGTAAGGATGGTAATCGTTGGAGCAGGGTTCTTTACTGTCAGTTTGCTAGGGCCCAGACCAATAATTCCCTTCTCAGCAGGTACCGGACTGTGTTTCCATACTTTTCCTCCTTTAACACCTATGTTTGTCTCTTACATTTGCTGTGATTGCAGATACGTGGTGTAATCCTTTTAATTCCAACAGATATCTCATCTAAAAAAGTGTCTTTGCTTGTGCCTTATTCTTCTGTGTTCTCTTCATAATCCGGGCGCAGTCCTCTTTGAAGCTGACTGATACTTAACCCGAACGTCATTTGCAGGTGGGGGTAATCTCTGAAGTTACTCCAGTCTCCACCCCATTCGAAGCCTAGACCTTTTGCTAGTTCAGCAACTTCAAACCAATCCGGCTCCCCGTTGTTATTTCCATCATAATGAATATCCCAGATGATTTCCCCATTTGAGTTTCTTAACGCATAATCAATTGCCAAACCGTAATTGTGATAAGATTCTCCACCTTTTGCATGGGTTACAATGTTTCCACCTGTTGATCTGCCTTGTTCAAATAATTTGTTTTGTCTTGAGATTGATCGTGTGCCTTCTGTAATAACAACATCAATTTCAATAGCTGCAGCCTGCTTAATAAGGATATTTTTATTTTCCTCTACTACTGGGTGCAAATCGGTTGGAATTGGAGCATCCTTTCCAAGGTCTAGATGATTTTCTTCCATTTGGTTATAAAAACTGATAAGTAATATGATGAATATAATAATTAAAGTCCATGTTTGTATTATTTTTACAAGGCCTTTCATGTTGTGAAGTTCCCCTCTAATTAAGTTCCTTACCATCATTTTATCAGATCGCAGTGTAGTGACACCATAATTATACTTATTATTTCATTTAAATACGTTTGATAATAGTCAGCGATAAACGTATTATTATAGTAACAAGAATCCCGTGTTGTTATTAGTAGGAGGATGAAATGCTGGATATTATTATATGGATTATTATTATCGCATTATTTATTGTAAGTTTTGCAGGGATAATCTTTCCGATTATTCCATCAGTACTTGTTTTATGGATAGGTTTCCTGCTTTATCATTTTGTACTGAATTCCAATGAACTTACTATCTTGTTTTGGATTGCGATGAGCGTATTTACAGTAATTCTGATCTGTGCCGACATTATTGCAAATAGTTACTTCGTCAAAAAATTTGGCGGAAGTAAACGAGGTGAGATGGGAGCAGCATTTGCTGTAATTATCGGTTCCTTCATTATCCCGCCTTTTGGAATACTTATTGTTCCTTTTATAGTCGTATTTCTTATTGAAATGACTCAAAGCAAAACCCCAAATGAAGCATTACGGGCATCAATCGGCTCACTTATCGGTTTCTTGGGGGGAGCGTTTGCAAAGGTTGTAATTCAATTCATTATGATTGTATGGTTTATTGTCGTACTATTATTTTAAATTTATTAAGAATAAGGGGATTTGCAAGCAAATGAAGTATCCATCACGAGTTATTACAATAGCAGGATCTGCAGCTGGGGGAAGTGCCGGTATCCAAGCGGATCTAAAAACATTCCAGGAGCTTGATGTTTATGGTATGAGTGTTGTTACCGCAATTGTTGGGAGGCATCCGGAAACGGACAAGAATGTGCACCCCCAAACAATAGAAGCAATAGAAGCCCAATTTCACACAGCCATGAAGCAAGTAGGTGCAGACGGGTTGAAGACAGGAATGTTGTTTTCAAAGGAAGTTATCGAAACAACAGTCTCTCTTATAAACAGACATCCGGTAAAAAATATAGTAGTTGATCCTGTTATGGTTGGAAAATTGGATTCCAAGCTTCTGGAGGATGATGCAATTGAGGCATTAAAGGAGAAACTTCTGCCGTTAGCTACCATAATGACACCAAATATACCTGAAGCCTCACTCCTGTTAGGTGGCAGAGCCTTAAACAGTGTTGCTGACTTAAGGGAAGCTGCAGTGGATCTTTATCAGTTAGGGTCTAACTATGTATTAGTCAAAGGTGGCAGGTTGGAAGGTCCGGCTATTGATATATTGTATGATGGGAAGACTATTAAACAGTATGAAGCACCCAGAATTAATACCGTCAATACGAGTGGAGCTGGTTGTACGTATTCAGCAGCAATAGCAGCCTATCTAGCTAAAGGGAACCACATTGCAGATGCTGTGTTAATGGCTAAAAGTTTTGTTACAACAGCAATTGAACATGGTTTTTCTTATACAGATATGGTCGGTCCAACCTATCATGCTGCCATGAGAAATAATGGGGAAGCACATAAGATTATAGTGAGTGAAATAACTTAAACTAGGAGGAGAAAAAATGGGGGAACGCGTTTTACTTAATGTTGATTACACGTATGACTTTGTAGCGGAAGATGGGAAACTCACATGCGGGGAGCCTGGGCAGGCAATTGAGGAAAAGGTAGTATCATTGACAGAGGAATTTGTGAAGGCAGGTGATTTTGTAGCTTTCGCTATTGATAAACATAATGAGGGAGACGCGCTTCATCCTGAATCTGCCTTGTTTCCGCCGCATAATATCGCAGGTACATCTGGTCGTCAGCTGTACGGCAAACTGGCAGATGTATATGACAATATCAAGGATAAAGAAAATGTATATTACTTTGACAAAACACGTTACAGTGCTTTTGCAGGTACAGACTTAGAAATTAAATTACGTGAACGTGGAATTGAAGAAGTTCATATAATCGGTGTCTGTACGGACATTTGTGTATTGCATACTGCAATCGATGCCTACAATAAAGGGTTTTCTATTGTGGTTCATAAGGACGCTGTTGCCAGTTTTAATGAAGCAGGACATGATTGGGCGCTGGGCCATTTTACAAATACGTTAGGTGCTAAAGTAGTTTAGGAATTTAAGCAGGGGGGGTGCGTTAAGCGTGGAGTTTTTCGGAAATAGTACATTTGATAATTATAAAGTAAAAAAAGCTACAGTATCAGATAGTGCATTAGTTTTTCAGATTTTACGCGATGCGGCAAGCTGGTTGGAGGATAAGGGTATTTCTCAATGGGAGCATCTGCATAATGATGTTACTATAGAGGAGATCGAAGAGGATATCCGTGAAGGTATTACCTATGTTGTCCTAACTGCTGAAGACGAACCGGTAGCCACCTTTAATTTTTCTTCGAAGCAGAACAGCTGGGATGTAGCTATGTGGGGAAAACGCGATGATCTGGCCTATTATATCCACCGATTAGCTGTACATAAAAATCACCATAACAAACAGATTGGCTGGAAAGCGTTGAACTGGATCGAAGAAAACATTGAATTAGAGGGCGGTTTTTTAAGATTGGACTGTATCGCGAATAATCCCGTTTTGAATCGTTTTTATCAAAAAGCAGGATACCGATTTGTTGGGCATGTGGGCGAAGCGGAGGATAAGTTTTCAATATACGAGAAAACCCTGCAGTAGTGCCCTTGACTTTGCTTTCACATCCCTATATATTTAGAAATATACTATACGAAGCATCGATAAGGATTAGTATAATTTGATTTGTCTTTTTCAGAGAGGAAATGGTTGCTGGGACTTTCCAAAGACACAAGTTAGAACCTGCCTTTGAGTTCGCCGTCAGAAAGGTATGTATAATCATACTGTTAAGATGTGCGCGGTTCATTACCGTTATCAAGCTAAGTGTGTAATGTTATTGAAAACATTGCAAACAAGGGTGGTACCACCAAACCTCGGTCCCTTTTCGGATGGAGGATTTTTTGTTGTCTAAGAACTATAAAATTTTGAGGTTGTGGATAAGTTAACATCCGAATCAGCCTCATCCGGCGCAAGCGCCCATTGCCTAGCGCCCTTCCGGCTCCTCCTTACGATAAGTCAACATCGAATCGCTACAGATGAGGAAGGCCGACTAAAACCGGGCTTTGCACCCAACGTCGGCATACCCCTATGTAGGGGCATGTTTCCTTTATCTCATGCGGGTAGTGGAAGATCGACTAACTACGCCGCTTTGCACGGCAACGTCGACCCACCCGCGATGCGCGGGCGCAGGTCGTACGGCAATAACCGGGCGCTTGCGCCTTTGTTGTGTTTACTAAGAAAAAATTATATAAAGAGGTGTTCAGTATGGGTAAGAAAAATAAGCAGTTTGTTGAAAAAGTAACAGCTATGGAAGATGATTTCGCACAGTGGTATACAGACGTGGTAAAACAGGCTGATTTAGTTGATTATGGTCCTGTTCGTGGAACAATGATTATTAAGCCAGAAGGTTTTGCCATCTGGGAAAACATCCGCGATGAGCTGGATCGTCAAATTAAAGAAACTGGTCACTCCAATGTATCTTTCCCATTATTCATCCCAGAAAGTTTGTTACAAAAAGAGAAAGACCATGTGGAAGGATTTGCGCCAGAGGTGGCTTGGGTTACACATGGAGGAGACGAGGAATTAGGAGAACGTCTAGTAGTACGTCCGACCTCGGAAGCGCTCTTCTGTGAATACTATTCGAAAAATATTCATTCCTATCGTGACCTGCCAGTCCTTTATAATCAGTGGAGCAATGTCGTTCGCTGGGAAAAAACGACTCGTCCATTCTTGCGTTCTCTTGAATTTTTATGGCAGGAAGGCCACACAGCACATGCAACCTATGAAGATGCAGCAGAAGAAACGGATAAAATGCTCGGTGTATATGCTGATGTAGTTGAAAATCACCTTGCGATTCCTGTTTTACGAGGGCGCAAAACAGATAAAGAGAAGTTTGCTGGAGCAGATTATACATTAACAATTGAAAGCTTAATGCATGATGGAAAAGCATTGCAATCTGGTACATCACACCATTTTGGTACTGGTTTTGCAGAAGCATTTGATATTACGTATTTAGATGAGAATGGTGACAGCAAGCATGTTCACCAAACATCATGGGGAATTACAACACGCTTAATTGGTGCACTAATAATGGTGCATGGGGATAATCGCGGGCTAGTAATTCCACCACGCATTGCACCAACACAAGCAATGATTGTTCCAATCGCCCAACATAAAGAGGGTGTTCTGGACAAGGCGTATGAGTTACGTGATCGATTGAAAAACCTTGTTCGGGTTGGTATTGATGGCAGTGACAAAATGCCAGGATGGAAATTTAATGAGTATGAGATGAAGGGTATTCCAGTTCGTATAGAAATGGGACCTAAAGATATTGAAAAAGAACAAGTTGTTCTGGTTCGACGTGATACGGGCGAGAAAGAATTTATTGCACTTACAGAACTTGAGGATCGCTTACCAGTACTTTTGGAAGAGATTCAACAGAATTTGTTCAATAAAGCAGCTAAGCATCGTGAGGAAAAAACCAGCATTGTAAAGAATATGGGTGAATTCAAAGAAACACTTGATGAAAATCCGGGATTCATTAAAGCAATGTGGTGTGGCGCACTAGCCTGCGAAGAAAAAATTAAAGAAGAGACACAAGCAACATCACGCTGTATCCCTTTTGAACAGGAATCTGTTTCAGATACATGTGTATGCTGTGGTACAGAAGCAAAAGAATTAGTATACTGGGCTAAAGCATATTAATATAGAAGAGGGGGCGCCGATCATGGCGCCCTTTTTCTATACATAGGAAATTTTTGGATGCAATTAATTCTTACAATTAAACAGCCACGTCCGGCGCAAGCGCCCATTGCCTAGCGCCCTTTTGGCTCCTCCTTAATCTAACTCAACATCGATTCGCTACGGATAAGGAAGGCCGACTAAAACCGGGCTTTGCGCCCAACGTCGGCATACCCCTATGAAGGGGCATGTTTCCTTTATCTCATACGGGTAGTGGAAGATCGACTAACTACGCCGCTTTGCACGGCAACGTCGACCCACCCTCGGGTGCGCGGGCGCAGGTCGTACGGCAATAATCGGGTGCCCTGCGCCTTTGTTCGTACACAGAAGCGGTGAAATAGGTGCAGCAATATAACTTTTTTTAAAAAAACTATTGCATTTACTATAGATACTGTGGTATAAATATACATATTAATTCATAAATATACATCAAAGCGGAGGACGATATGAAAAGTAAAATAAGTGAAGAGATAGATAAAATACAAGATAAGTTATGGGATATGAGTGATTATCTATATAACAATCCTGAGCTAGGGGATCAAGAATACGAATCTATGAAGTTATTAACTAATTATTTAGCGGAACATAAATTTACGATAGAAACAGGAATTGTAAATAGACCGACTGCTTTCAAAGCTGAATTTAAAAGTGAAATACCTGGACCAACGATTGCATATTTAGCTGAATATGATGCATTGCCAGGGGTTGGACATGGGTGTGGCCATAACATGATTGGGACAATGAGTGTTGGGGCAGCAGTTGCTCTAAGTAAAATATTAAGTGAAATAGGAGGTAGTGTTGTAGTTCTGGGCACGCCTGCAGAAGAAACCAATGGTGCAAAGGTTCCAATGAGTGATGAAGGGATTTTTGACAATATTGATGTTGCATTGATCGTTCATCCTGGTGATCAGTCATATGAGAGTGGTGATTCACTTGCAATGGATGCCGTGCAGTTTGCATATTCGGGGAAATCTTCTCATGCAGCAGCTTCACCAGAAAAGGGAATTAATGCATTAGACAGTGTTATTCAATTATTTAATGGTGTTAATGCACTAAGAGAGCATGTTACATCAGATGTGCGGATGCATGGAATTATTTCAGAAGGTGGCGTCGCTGCAAATGTAGTTCCCGATAAAGCAGTTGCCCAATTTTATATTCGAGCAAAAGAGCGTAGATATTTAAATGAAGTTGTGGATAAAGTAACAAACATTGCTCATGGGGCAGCACTGATGACAGGTGCAGTATTGGAAGTATCCAATTATGAATTAAGCTATGACAATATGATTACGAACCAGACACTATCGGAGACTTTTACGAATAACCTTAGGAAAATCAGTAATCAACCAATTCATTCATCAAAATTAAGCTACGGATCTATTGATATGGGGAACGTCAGTCAGGTTATTCCAGCGATTCACCCATATATCGGGTTGAATGAACAAGGATTGATTGCTCATACAAAGGAATTCGCCGATAAAACAGTAACAAAAGAGGGGCATAAAACTATTGCTCTTGGAGCACTGGCTTTAGCCAACACGGGGTATGATGTTATAACAGATAAATCTTTACTGGAAAAAATAAGATCCGAATTTAAAAATAAGCACTAATTTTTATTCACTATAATGTATAAAAATACAAATAAAAGTATAAATATGAGGGAGCGAGATGTATGAAATTTTCAATGGTTAAAGTTATTATGTTTGTTTTATTAATCGGGTTACTTGCAGCTTGTGGAGAAAACAATGAAGCTAGCTCTGGATCTGACAAGGCTGAAGATAAGAAGGTACTGAAGATGGCCACATCAGCAGACTTTCCGCCATTTGAATCACGTGATACAAAAGGAGACTTTGAAGGTTTTGATATAGACTTAGCGAAGTTGATTGCAGAAGAGTTAGGATATGAACTTGAAATTGAGGATATGAAATTTGACGGATTAATAGGTGCCTTACAGTCCGGCCGTGTTGATATGGTAATGTCGGGAATGACTGCAACGGAAAATCGTAAGCAAAATGTGGACTTCTCCAACGAATATCATCATTCCGGTGAAATGTTTTTAACGAAAGCTGATTCAGATATTGATGATCTAGAAAGCCTGAAGGGAAAAATCATCGGTGTGCAGCTTGGGACTATCCAGGAAGAAGGCGCTGAAGCACTGAGAGAAGAATATGGTTTTGAAATTAAGAAGGTTGACGATTCTGGACTTTTAATACAGGAACTAAACTCAAATAGAATTGATGTAGCTTATATGGACAAGACCGTTGCCGTTGGCTATATAGAGGAACAAGGTGTTACTGGATTTGATGATCCTACAACTAGTTCACCAGGTATGGGAATTGCATTTCCAAAAGATGCGGGCTTAGTTGACGATATAAATGATATTTTAAATGAATTGGAAGAAAACGGAGAAATGCAAAAGTTAAAAGATAAATGGTTATCAGACGATAAATAACAGCTATAGAGAGGAACGAGGTGTTAAGGCATGAACTTGGACTTTGCCCAAATCGTGCCTTATATTCCTTTTATTTTAGAGGGGATATGGGCCACATTAAAATTTGTAAGTGTGTCAATTGTGTTTGGATTTATACTAGGAATACTACTGGCATTATGTAAGATTACTAAGAAACCTTTATTGAAATGGGTAGCTGATGCATATACATCGATTTTTCGGGGAACTCCGTTAATTCTGCAATTAATGATTATTTATTTTGCCGTACCGCAGTTAACAGAGTATGATATATCCGCCTTTTTATCTGCAGTACTGGCATTTGGATTAAATTCTGCGGCATATGTATCAGAAATAATCCGTGGTGGAATATTGGCGGTTGATAAAGGACAGACAGAAGCTGCAGAGGCACTAGGTGTTCCTTACAAACCAATGATGCAGAACATCATTTTACCACAAGCGTTTAAAAATATTCTGCCAGCATTAATGAATGAATTTATTACCCTGACAAAGGAATCTGCACTTGTATCCACTATTGGTTATTTGGATATTATGCGGCGGGCTCAAATAGCCGGCGCAGGGCTTTTCCGTAATTTTGAGGCATTACTATTTGCTGGTTTAATTTATTGGGTAATAGTTTATGTACTGACGCAGATCGGTAAAGTTATCGAACGGAGGCTCAGACAAAGTGATTAAAGCAGAAAATATAACAAAAGTATTTGGCAAAAACACGGTATTGAAAAATATTACGACAACAATAAAACAGGGAGAAGTAGTAGCTGTTATTGGGCCGTCCGGGTCTGGTAAATCAACCTTTTTAAGGTGTCTGAACTTATTGGAACAGCCCACTTCTGGAGAAATTAAAATAGATGAAAAAGTAATAACAGATCCAAATGTGGATAAGTTAGCAGTTAGAAGAAATATTGGGATGGTTTTTCAGCATTTTCATTTATTTCCTCATATGAAAGTGTTGGAAAATGTAGCTTATGCACCACAAAAAGTAAAAGGAACAAAAAAAGAGGATGCAGAGGATATAGCGAAGCAGCTGCTTGCAAAAGTTGGTTTAACCGATAAAGAGGAAGCTTATCCAAATAGATTATCCGGAGGACAAAAGCAACGTGTTGCTATAGCAAGAGCCTTGGCAATGGAACCAGATATCATGTTATTTGATGAACCCACTTCTGCACTGGATCCCGAAATGGTTAAAGAAGTGCTGGACGTTATGAAGGATTTGGCGAACACAGGGATGACCATGGTCGTTGTTACACATGAAATGAACTTTGCTAAAGAAGTTGCTGACCGAGTTATGTTTTTAGATGACGGGAATTTAATGGAAGAAGGCGAGCCAGCAACTTTCTTTAATCACCCCAAAACTGCACGTGCAAAGGATTTTCTGGCTAAAGTACTTTAATGAAGGTTGTTTACTGAAAGATTGGGACTATACCTGTACCTGCCCATTACTCGGTACAAAAGCAGGGCAGTATATTTCAGTGAAGCATTTTGCGCTTACTCCGCCCACCTAGTTGTTAATATAAACTGTGGTGTAGACCTTTCCAGTAGAACTAAAAACACGCAATGAATTTATTCACTAAATTCATTGCGTGTTTTTATTAGGCGTTCAGCACTTTTTCGATATCATTCTCAATACTTTCCGGTTTTGTTTGTGGAGCATACCGGTCAATTACATTACCATTTTTGTCGATCAGAAACTTCGTGAAGTTCCATTTTATCTGCTTCGTCAGCATCCCCTTCGCCTCTTCAGTTAAATAGACAAAAAGCGGGTGAGCGTTTTCGCCTTTTACGTCAACTTTACTGAACATTTGGAAGGACACACCATAGTTCTTCTGACAAAAGTGAGAGATTTCGGAATCTGAACCAGGATCTTGATTATTAAACTGGTTACATGGAAAGCCAAGTACTTCAAAGCCTTGATCTTTGTACGTTTCAAACAGCTCTTGGAGTCCTTTGAATTGTGGAGTAAATCCACATTCACTTGCCGTATTTACGATAAGAAGTACTTTGCCTTGATAATCAGATAGGGGTTTATCTTCCCCAAGCATTGTTTTAGCAGAAAAATCATAGACACTCATGTGTATGGACCTCCTTTCCCAAAGGATAGCAATGGAGTGATAACCTGTCAAAATAATGGATTTAAAATTGTGCGCTATTCCGTTCACGAAGTCCGCATTCTCCTTTCCTCTTTCAAATGTGCTGCCTACTAAAAAAAAGACGACCCTATGGCCGTCTTTTTTCACGCTTCCTGTATCATGCTTTCACCAAGTAACTCAAGTCTGTGATTGATTTCTTTTTCTGTTAGATCATGTTCTTTCACATACATGTTTCGTGGGCTGACCCTGCATTCATGTGTGCAGCCACGCATATATTTATGCTCATTTTCTTCTGAGCAGAGAATTTGTTTATTACATACAGGATTCGCGCAGTTTACATAGCGTTCACAAGGTTTTCCATCGAAATAGTCTACGCCGACTACAACATGTTCTTTTCGATTGATGGGAATTGCAATTCGCTCATCAAATACATAGCATTGCCCATCCCATAATTCACCTTGAACTTCCGGATCCTTACCATACGTAACAATACCACCATGGAGCTGACCTACATCCTCGAAGCCTTCTTCGACTAACCAACCGGAGAATTTTTCGCATCGGATACCACCAGTACAGTAGGTTAAGACTTTTTTACCTTTGATTTGGTCCTTATTTTTCCGGATCCAATCAGGTAATTCGCGAAATGCCTCAATGTCTGGGCGAATTGCACCCCGGAAATGACCTAGATCATATTCATAGTCGTTCCGTGCATCAATAACAACGGTATCCTCCTCCTGCATTGCTTCAAAGAATTGCTTTGGGGATAAATGCTTACCTGTTGTTTGTAATGGGTTAATATCATCTTCTAAGCGAAGTGTTACTAACTCACTGCGTGGACGCACATGCATTTTCTTAAACGCATGTCCTTCATGCTCATCTATTTTAAATACCATATCAGCAAAACGCGGATCATTGTTCATTGCTGTCATGTACTTTTCAGTTTGTTCAACAGTTCCAGAAACGGTACCGTTGATTCCCTCGTGAGCAATAAGGATTCTTCCTTTTAACTCTAAGTCCTTACAAAATTGAAGATGCTCTTTAGCATAGCCTTCGGGATCTTCAATGTGAACATAGTTATAGTACAATAAAACCTGATAACTTTTACTGCTTTCCATATCTATTACCACCTATCATTCATATTTGCAAGATATAAATGTTTGGTAGTCGGTATTTTTTTATAATCTTGCAAGATAATATTTTATCAAGTATTAGTCTGAATTTCAACATAAAAATGCTAACCCCGTACAAATAGGGTTAGCATTAGTTATCTTTATTAGTGTCATTCACCCAAAGAAAGCATAAGATGTTCTTGAGGCAGTTAGATGTTTCTTCCTTGATAATTTAGCGGTTGCAAGGTTAAAAAAGGTCTAATTGCCCAACCAAGGCTATAAGAACTTGAAGTAGAACTTGAATGGAAACTGCAACATCAGTATCGGTTGTAGTTACTGTTACTCCCTCAGAACCTTCAACTACAATTAACTGTTTATTGGACTGATCCACTTTTGAATAACTCATAAGCTCTTCAGTAATTTTAGATGCTCGTGCATCATCTTCAATGGAGATATTGATTACGATAGCAATAGCTACCTGGAGAGCAGCCTGCAATGAAACAGCTACTTGTGTGTCCGTGGTATCAACCGTAACGTCTTTGGAATCAATAACGAAGATTGCTTCCTTCGAAGATTGCTCCAGCTTTGAAATCTGATTAGCAAACTGGCTTACTTTATTTGAATATTTTGTTGTGTTATTACTCATAAATATCCCTCCTTAAATTTACTTTTTATTTCTTTGGATTTTGTCAAATCTTCTCCGCAGAGATTCTGGTGTAGGAGCTATTATTTTTCCATTCTTATTACGTGTATCATTTAAAAAAGCTTCTGCTTGTGTTTGGAGATTTCTGACTGAATCAGCAAGCTCCGTTTTTTCGGTATTAGAAAGTTTTCTAAGTTTATTACTCTCCTTAGAAATATTGTATTTGTTTAATAAGTCAGATACATGCATGTTAATCAAACTCTTTGATATTTCGTTTAAGTTGCCGTTCAAGTTCTCTTTTGTCATAGTCATCTCTCCTTTCTGAGGTCATAGGATACTATATAGAATTAGTCTATATCGGGCAGGGCGTTTACCGTGGTTATAAAGAAAATGGGTATTTGTGCAATAGAACACTATTTTAATGAGAAAATACTGTAGGCGTACAGTCGGATTTTTTACTGCATAATTTTTATAAAAAACCTGTAAATTACTTGCATTTTTTTTTGGATAAGGTTAAAGTTATAAGAGCAAAAGAAAATTGAAATTTGAATAATACCTTTACGATCTCTTATCAAAGTGGTGTAAAAGTATTTAAGATTCAATTGCTTTGCACGATATTTGTATAAGGAGGTCATTTAAATGACTGGTAAAGTAAAATGGTTTAACGCAGAAAAAGGCTTCGGTTTCATCGAACGTGAAGATGGGGACGATGTATTCGTACATTTCTCAGCTATTCAATCAGAAGGTTTCAAAACTCTTGAAGAAGGTCAAGAAGTTGAGTTTGAAATCGTTGAAGGTAACCGTGGACCACAAGCAGCTAATGTAACTCGTCTATAATAGAGAATATAAAAGGTTTATCTCATGTTGAGATAAACCTTTTTTTGGTTATGAAGGATTAACTTAAACCTATGTCGAAATCTTAGGTTAGCTATGTATTAGAAGTGGAGGCAGCGCAATGAAATCATTTAATTGGAAGAAAGAATCAGAATCCCAGTGGGACAGCAGGGCGGCCTTTTGGAATGAACGAAGTAAAAGCATGTGGGATAGTGGTAGTAGGAAGGACATTGTACCTTTTATTGAAAAGAATCTTAAAAAAGGCAGCGGAATTCTCGATGTAGGGTGTGGGGATGGGTATGGTTCCCTCAGGCTGCATTTGGCAGGTTACAGTGTTACAGGTGTGGATCTTTCCAGTGAAATGATTACCCGTGCCCAGCAGCAATTAGCAGAAGAGGAAATTACGTTTTCACAAAGTGATATAGGTTCCTTGCCATTTGAAGATAACAGTTTTGATGGAATTATGGCCATTAACGTACTTGAATGGACGGAAGTGCCTTACGAAGCCATAAACGAAGTGAAACGAGTCTTAAGAAAAGACGGTTTTCTGTTTGTGGGGTTGCTTGGTCCTACGGCAGGTCCAAGAACTACTAGTTACCCACGCGTATATGGAGAAAAGTCGATTGCAAATACCATGATGCCATGGGAATTTCAAAAACTTGCTTCTGAAAACGGGCTGGATTATGTTGATGGATTTGGTGTATATAAAGAAGGTGTTAAAGAGCATCATTATAAAGACTTGCCAATGGAGTTAAGGCAGGCATTAACGTTTATGTGGGTTTTTATGCTGCGAAAAGTAGGTGAATAATATGGATAAAAGTGAAATGGAAAGACAGATAATAGAAAACTACCAAAAAGATGAAAAGATGATGATTTTAATCTATGCGCAGTGGTGCATTAATAATGATATTGATCCAGGGACGTTGTACAAAAATGCTTACCCGAATCAAATAAATAATAATGCGCTAACAGAAGCCCTGGAATTAACTGTGCCAGCAAAAGATTCCGATGAGATATCCGATTTGGCAGTGCTGAATGTGCTGCAATTATTCGGAAATGATGATTTGGCTTTCCTTGTACAAGGAGAAATAGAAAAAAGAAAAAATAAATAGATGCTGAACATTAGTAACCAGAGCATGAGGCTAAGTGAATCGAGCGAATAACAATTCTGCGCTCGATTCATTAACTCATATTACCAAGTCCTTACTTAGCTTGAAAAAAGTTTAATTAGCGCCTGTGTGCCGCTGTCATTTTCACCGTTTTCTGCAAGTTCCTTATATAGTTCTAATGAAAGTGAAAGACCGGGTGTTGTTAGTTCCATTTCTTCTGCGGATTCAAGTGCGATCGTCATATCTTTAATGAAATGTTTCACATAAAAACCCGGCGCATAATCGCCTTGAATCATCCGTGGCCCAAGATTGGATAATGACCAGCTTCCGGCAGCACCTGTTGTAATACTTTTTAATACACGTTCAGGGTCTAGACCGGCTTTTTTTGCATAAAGAATGGCTTCACAAACGCCGATCATATTCGAGGCTATTGTAATCTGATTGGCTAACTTTGTATGCTGACCAGCACCTGCATTACCTTGTAAAAGTATATTGTGGCCAACAACTTCAAATATAGGCAAGATGGTATCAAAGGTTTGCTGATCACCACCCGCCATTATGGCTAGAGTGCCATTTCGAGCGCCGACATCTCCACCTGAAACAGGTGCATCAAGCGCATAAATACCCTTATGATGTGCTTGGTTAAAGATGTCTATTGCTAAGGATGGACTGGAAGTTGTCATGTCAATTACATAGGTACCGGGTTTAGCATTCTCCAGAATGCCGTTTTCTCCAAAGTATACCGCCTCGACATCAGATGGATAACCTACCATCGTAATTATCACTTCAGCTGATTGGGATAATTCGGCAACAGAATTCCTCCAGGTTGCGCCATTATTTATTAGTTCCTCAGCTTTTTGCTTCGTCCTTGTATGAATGCTTATGGAATAGCCAGCATGGATTAAATTTAATATCATGCTTTTTCCCATAACGCCAGTTCCTATGAAACCGATTTTAGTTTTGTTTGTTACCATGGAATATTCCCCCTTTCTATTCTAGTTCTAAATTCGACAGAATCTTCCTTAATTCCTTCCTGATATAAAAATACATCTGAATTACGCGTATTCGAAATGATAAAAATAGTTAAAAAGTGTACAATAATCAATATCAATTTGGGGTCAATGAACTCAGGATTACAGGGAGTGTAGTGGAAAATGAAATGGCATATAAAGTCATTTAACGAGTTAACAAATGAGGAATTATATCAGCTGATAAAAGCGCGAATCGATGTGTTTGTAGTGGAACAAACGTGTGCTTATCCTGAATTAGATAATTATGATCAACAGTCCATTCATTATTTTTTGACAATTAATGATGAGGTTGCAGCCAATGTCCGTATACTTCCAGCCAACAGTAAATATGCTGAACCTTCAATTGGCAGAGTTATGGTAGTAAAAAAGTACCGGAGAAAAGGTTATGCCAAGCAAATTATGCAAAAAGCAATTTCCTATGTAACAACGGATTGGGGTCAGGACAAAATTAAGATTCAGGCACAGGTCTACCTCAAAGAGTTCTATAAAGACTTGGGATTCAAACAAGTCTCGGACAGCTATCTGGAGGATAACATTCTTCATATTGACATGATTTGGGAGAGAAAATAAAGAATCATATTAAAGGTTTTACACATAGTATAATTATTAATTAGTATCAATAAATTGGAGGATGATCTTCATGATCAGAAGCGAGCAATTATCGCACTTTAAAGCTGTATTACTAGAACGCCAAACAGAATTAATAAATCATGTTCAGGACCATTTTGGTATGACTCGTGAACTGGTTAAAGAGTCAATGAGTGAGCTTTCCAATTACGATAACCATCCTGCAGACATGGGTACAGAATTATTCGAAAGAGAAAAGGATATTGCTTTAAACGAACATGCTGAAAAAGAGCTGGAAGAGATCAATGAATCACTTCATGCCATCGAAGAAGGGACCTATGGTATATGCAGTAAATGTGGGGAAGATATACCTTATGATCGTTTGATGGCAGTGCCCACAGCAGATCGTTGCGTGGAACATGCTGCGGATAATACATTTGAACAGAGTCGAACAGTTGAAGAAGAAGTCTTCAGCCCGAATATAAATCCCGATGAAGTAACAGCAGAAGAACAAGTAAATTATGATGCTGAGGACGCCTGGCAGGAGGTAAGTCGCTATGGTACTTCTGATACACCATCAGATTTATATGGAGACCAGGATCATTATAATGAAATGTATCCCAATAGTGAAGAAAATGTAGGAAATGCAGAAGATTTAGAGGGGTTTTTGGCTGCAGATCGAGATGGTAAATTTCAAGGCGTTATGCCAAATCATACTAAATACGAGGAAGATTATGAAAGTAATCAGGAGGATTAGTTAAACAGGAGTACGTTCACAAGAACTGTAGGTACTCCTGTTCTTAGAGGTTGGTGAAACCTATAATACGAGCTAGATTCAGAAACTGCCCAGGAAACCGTCCATCATACCCCCCATAAAGACGCCGAAGATATTCTGTACCAGGAATCCCGCTATAATTAATGAAACAATATAAATTCCAAGTAACACATAAATTCGATCAAATCCAGCTGCAGGCTGTTCCAAAAGTATAAAAGTTGGTACTAGCAACAAGGGACCTACCAGGCTTAAGATTAAGATTGTTCCAGCTAACGGAAGACCAATAACACTGAATATGCCTCCAATCACTGATAAAACTAAAAAAGGAACAGAATATGCACCAAATTTAGCTAAAACATCTTTAAAAGAAACAGCTTGAGCTGCAAACTTAGTACCTCCAAAAGTTAGTCCTGCTAATAAGGCAAATAAAAGAATAAATTGCAGTAATGGTAAAATGAAGCTATCAAAAAAGGAGATTTGGAAAATTACACTCATTTCTCTACTGGCTAAATGAATGCCTAATGCGTAAAGAACAGAAAAAATAACCATAGTAGCAATGCCAGAAATCATATTCGTGCCATTCGACTTATGAGCTTCGCTCGGTTTCTTTAGCGTATTAAAAAAATAGTTGCCAAATTTAAATACCTCACTTTTTAGATTATCAACGGTATCGTTTGATTTTGATTGATCTTTTTCTGTTGTCTGTTGAGTTTCTGTCCCTGATAATGATTCAGGTCTAACCTTGCTGTCCTCCGTTTGACTGGCAGCTGCAGCTTCAGATTCAGCTGATAATACTGCACCGCAATTTGTACAAAACTTCGCATTCTCCGTATGTTGTCCGCAATTAGGACATATCATGTAACCACTCCTCTATACTATTTAAGATAGTATTTTTTACTATCCTTTTCGTATTCCTATTCGACACAAGTCTATAAAATCCCTGTTTATATGCAATATTTTAATAAATACTTAAAATTACCGGTAGTGTACTTAATAAATTTTACGATAGAAAATAAAAAAAGAAGGGAAACTTTTCCCTTCTTCAAGTTAATAATGAGTAATATTTGGTGAGCTAATTAAGAATTTAATCCTGCTTTTGCAGCTCGAGGCTAACTTTTTCCGGTTCACCGTTCCGATAAAACTCTAACTGAATATCGTCACCTATGTTGGTTTCTGAATATAGAAACTTTCTTAATTCGAGTATTGAAGTAATTTCATTATCATTAATTTTAGTTATCACATCAAATTGTTGCAGTCCGGCTTTTTCAGCGGCTGAACCAGCTTGAACTTCTGCGACTACCATTCCACCTGCCAAATCATCCGGCAGGTTAATTTCATTTCGGTATTGAGGCGGAACTTGGTTAATAGGGGCAGTACTAATTCCAATTAATGGTCTTTCAATTTCCCCATTCGTTTCCAGTTGCTCCATTATGGGTAATGCAGCGTTAACAGGAATTGCAAAGCCAATCCCCTCTACCTCTTGCTGGGCAACCTTCATTGAGTTAATTCCAATTACCTCACCCTTTGAATTCACTAATGCCCCGCCACTGTTACCCGGGTTTATAGCAGCATCTGTCTGAATTACTTCAGTAATCCAGTCGGGCTGTCGGTCTCCATTTGTATCCACGCTAATAGATCGATTCAACCCACTGATGATACCCTTTGTCACTGTATTCGCAAAATCCAGACCTAAAGGATTTCCAATAGCCGCAACTGTTTCGCCAACGAGTAAATCTTCAGATGAACCCATGGTTGCTACAGTATTAATTTTATCTCCATCCACTTCCAAAACGGCTAAATCCGTAAGAGGATCAGTTCCTAAAACAGTTGCTTGGATCCGTTCATCATTATTCAGTGCAATTTCGACTTCTTTTGCCCCATCAACAACATGTTGGTTCGTGACAACGTAGGCTTTGTTGTTCTCCTTTTTATAGATAATACCTGAACCTGAGCCTTGTTCCTCGCTTTGAGTCCAGACACTCTGTTGCTGAAGATTTATAACACCTACGACTGCCTCGGATACTTCAGCAATATTACTTGCTAGCTCTGCATTATCTGACGCTAGAGTCCTCACCATATCCGGAGTCGTATTTTCCTGTGTTGAAGCAGATGTATTCGATGAATGCTGAAGTGGTAAAATATTCGCTGTCATTAACAAAACAATTATACTGGCTGATATTACTCCACCAACAATACCGGCCAGTAGAATATGCAGTCCTGATTTGCTTTTATAGTTTTTTTTAATTTTGGTTGAATTGCTGTGAATGGATTCTTCTAAAGGGATTGAATTATTTTCTTCAGAACGGTTCTGTGTATCACCATACTTATTCTCATTATTTTCCATACTATGACCGCCCTTCCTTTCCAATGTTTTTAACCAGCAATAACGGGCAGCAGACTTACCATTGCATTTTTTTCAAGGGGTATAGAGGGGGTGCTCAAGCAGTCTGCTCCCGATAAGGCCATCAAAGTTAAGAGTTATTCGGATACGTGGGATCGCGTAGAATAACTTAACTGTAGGTTATATTTTATAGCTAGATAAAGGGATAAATTTGGTATAAGTGTGGAAGAATTGTGTAAAAAAACGTATTAGTGTTCACATTCAGTGACTTATGTAAAAATATATATAATCACTCAGCTTTCGCAAGCTTGAAATTGATAAATAGACTTGAAAGAATTAGCAAGGCTGGAGAACACTGCTCACGTCGTCTTTTAATTGGAATTAACTGTTCTTGTTTGATGCTCTAAGCAGTGTGGATACACATAAAATTTCTCTAATAAAGCTATTGCGGTTACTCGTCCCACCGAAAAGAAATGTTGTTTTCTACACAAAACATATATAAGACGAAGTAACTTGTCACTGGAATAGCTAACCGCTCTGGAAATATACTTCGCTCAAAGAGGTGATCGCTGAATAAACCGGGGTGAACGCGGGATTAAGTGAAGCAATCGCTGAATAAATCGGTCCGAACGCTGAATAAACCAAGCCGAACGCGCGATTAAGTGAAGTAATCGCTGAATGAAAGTAGGTGCAGCGGTCATGACAAATCGGTCGACTCGTGCTTAGAACAGCACGTGTCTGAAGACCCCGCAGCGGTGGCCTTCCGCGAGGAGGCTGAAGCGTTGCCCGCGGAAAGCGACTGCCTGAAGTGGAAATCAACGTCGATGTTACGTCGCACTTTATATCTAATGCGATGATAAAAAGTAACGTAAAGACTTGGGTTCTAAGTCTAATCCAACTAACTGTTTGAACATATTTCAGTGGTGCGAAAGTTGAGTAATCATATTAGCGAAAAAGGTGATTTTGTTGCGATATCATATTGGCGTTGTTGAGGACGATTCAAATATCCAAAATATTGTATCAGCCTATTTGAAAAAAGAAGGGTTTTACGTAACCGTCTTAGGATCAGCTGAAGCTGCATGGAAGGTCTGGGAAACTAACCCTCCTGATATGTGGATTTTGGATATTATGCTTCCTGGAATGGATGGCTACGAATTTTGCCGGAAAATAAGAAACGAAAGCGAAGTACCTATTGTGATTATTTCAGCAAAGGATGAAGAGATTGATAAAATACTTGGATTAGAATTAGGTGGAGATGATTATTTAACGAAACCATTCAGTCCCAGGGAATTAGTCGCGCGTGTCAAACGATTGTTTAAACGTATAAATCAATCACCTGTTGCTGAAGAGGTCACTCAGGAAAAAATAAAAGTAGATGATTTACTCATTTATAAAAATGACAGGCGTATCTTCTGGGATAACCGGGAGCAGGAAGTAACGACAAAGGAATTTGATATGTTGCTGATCTTTGCGGAAAATGTTAATAGAGCCTTTTCACGGGAAGAATTATTAGTAAAGGTATGGGGAGATGATTATTTCGGAAGTGACCGGGCTGTGGATGATTTAGTTAAACGAATACGCAAAAAGTTTGCAACGCTTCCATTGGAAACGGTATGGGGCTATGGATATCGTTTGCGGAATGAAGAGGCTCACTAATGAAACTCCAATATCAGTTAAACGCAGCGTTTACAACCCTGCTTCTTGTCATCATGACTGTTACTGGTTATGTTATTTATTCATTAATATTAGACTTGTTGATTCAGGATGAACAAAGGCAGCTGAAACAAAAAGGTGAAATTCTAGTAGATGTTTTAAATGAACGATATGGTACGAGGCAGGATATTCAGCAATATAGTGATTTTCTGCAAGATCAGGATTTACAGTTATTTCTTTATGACAGAAATCAGAATGCAGTATTTTATTCAACTATGTCAAGTCGGGTTACTGCTGGTTTTTTTCAAGCTAATAATTTTGAAGATACGAGTGAAATGCTGTGGGAATACGGAAATGATAAATATGTAACATCAAGGATAGTAGTTTATCCGGAAGCAACTGGGCTTGAACTGATCCTACTGACACCGATGAATGATTTGCAGGTAGTACAACAAAATTTTATATTCCGTTTGTTTATTGTATTTCTTATCGGAGCAGCTGCGGCAGTGTTACTTAGTTATTTTTTAACAAATAAATTAGTAACTCCTTTATCACAACTAAAACAACAATTAAAAAAGATTGAAAAAAGACAGTTTGATGAAGTTGAACGAATTCAAGCAACTGGAGAGATTAAGGAGGTCGAACAAAGCATTTTTGAAATGTCTGAGGAATTACAAAGGTATATGAAGTCACAGCAGACATTCTTTCAAAATGCCAGTCATGAATTGAAAACACCTCTTATGACAATTCAGGGTTATGCTGAAGGTATCCGGGATAAAATTTTTGATGAAAAGGATGAAGAAAAGGGATTAGAGGTAATGGTAACCGAGGTAAATCGTTTGAAAGCGATTATTAATGAGATGATTCTCCTGGCTAAGCTTGATAGTGAACCTGATGTCTATGACCCTAAGAAGATTGATGCATCTGAATTGATTAATCAGGTTATTGACCGGACGATGCCTTTAGTCAATGAGAAAGAAATTCTAATCAAGCAGGATGTAGATGATGATATTACATTATTTGCCGACGAAGAAAAATTATTGCGAGCTTTATTGAATTTAACATTTAATGCGATTCGTCATGCCAAAAGTCAGGTAGGTATTCATGTTTATAAAAAGAACCGGGCGGTTATAATTACAGTTGAAGATGATGGGGAAGGAATAGCCGACAATTTAATTCCACATATTTTCCACCGGTTTGTAAAAGGTAAGAATGGGGAAACTGGTCTAGGACTGGCTATCGCACGTGCCATTGTAGAACAATCAGGCGGAGAAATTAATGTAGGTGAATCTGGGCTTGGAGGAGCAAAATTTGAGGTTATTTTTCATTTGTAGTGTTTTTTTTGCAAAAAATTCTAAATAACAAGGGATTTTATGATATAATTATATGGTTTGAAACATCCCGTAATTATAGAGGAGCGTACTTTTTATGCATTTAAGAGAAGATATTCGTAACATTGCTATCATTGCCCACGTTGACCACGGTAAAACGACACTGGTGGATCAGCTGTTAAAATATTCAGGAACTTTTCATGAACATGAACAAGTGAATGAGCGAGCTATGGACTCTAACGATATTGAAAGAGAACGTGGTATAACAATTTTGGCAAAAAATACAGCAATTAAATATAATGATACTGCTATCAATATTTTGGATACACCTGGTCACGCAGACTTCGGTGGCGAAGTGGAACGAATTATGAAAATGGTTGATGGTGTAGCTTTAGTTGTTGATGCCTATGAAGGGACTATGCCCCAAACACGCTTCGTGTTGAAGAAAGCGTTAGAGCAAAAACTGACACCAATCGTTGTTTTGAATAAAATAGACCGTCCGAACGCTAGACCAACAGAGGTTATTGACGAGGTTCTTGATCTATTTATTGAGCTTGGCGCTGATGATGAACAATTGGAATTCCCTGTTGTTTACGCATCTGCACTAAATGGTACGTCAGGATTAGAGCCGGATGACCAGAAAGAAACGATGGATCCTATCTTTACAACTATCTTAGAACATATTCCTGCACCAGCAAATACAGAAGACGAGCCGTTACAATTCCAAGTCACCTTGCTTGATTATAACGACTATGTTGGACGTATAGGAGTTGGGCGAGTGTTCAGGGGTAAGATTAGTTTAGGACAACAGGTCGTTGTGATGAAGGAAGACGGTACGAAAAAACCATTCCGTATCAGCAAATTATTTGGTTTTACAGGATTAAAACGAATCGAAATTGAAGAGGCGATCTCAGGGGATATCGTAGCCCTTGCTGGAATGGAAGATATAAACATAGGTGAGACGATTTGTCCGCCAAGTCATCCAGAAGCATTGCCGTTGTTGCGAATTGATGAACCAACCCTGCAAATGACATTTGTAGTTAATAACAGTCCTTTTGCTGGGCGTGAGGGTAAATACGTTACCTCACGAAGAATTGAAGAACGCTTATTGAAGCAACTGGAGACAGATGTTAGTTTACGGGTAGAACCAACTGATTCACCAGATGCTTGGACTGTATCAGGACGGGGTGAGTTACACCTGTCGATTTTGATTGAAAACATGCGCAGAGAAGGCTTTGAACTACAGCTCTCCAAGCCACAGGTTATTGTCAAGGAGATTGATGGTGTAAGATGTGAGCCTGTCGAACGTGTACAAGTAGATGTACCTGAAGAATATCAAGGGGCTGTTATGGAGTCACTTGGAGCGCGAAAAGGCGAAATGCAGGACATGGTCAACCATGGTAATGGACAGGTCCGATTGGAGTTTAAGGTGCCATCTCGCGGCTTAATTGGTTATTCTACGGAATTTATGTCACAGACACGTGGTTATGGAATTATTAATCATACCTTCGAAGCCTATGAACCAATTATTAAAGGTCAGGTTGGTGGAAGACGTGAGGGTGTTCTTGTTGGATTGGAAAATGGCAAAGCATCAACATATGGCATAATGCAATTGGAAGACCGTGGAACTATTTTTGTAGAACCTGGTACCGAAATTTATGCCGGAATGATTGTTGGTGAACATAACCGTGAGAATGATCTAACTGTTAATATCACGAAAGAAAAACATTTAACGAATGTTCGTTCGGCGAATAAAGACCAAACTTCTACAATTAGAAAAACCCGAGAAATGTCTTTGGAAGAAGCAATTGAATATCTTGCTGATGATGAATATTGCGAAGTAACACCAGAGTCCATTCGTTTGCGTAAGAAGATTTTAAACAAAAACGAGCGGGAAAAGGCATCAAAGAAATCAAGTGTATAACAACAGTATAGAGACCGGTAGGAGCCTTTAGGCATCTGCCGGTTTTTTGCTTTTTAAGAGGGACTAATTTGTAATCTGTAAAAATTAAAGGAGTAGGTGTAGAAAATTCGTGGTATACAGATAAAAACACGTCATCAGTAAAGGATAAGCTAGTCTCCATTCTTTGTGCTTTCTATGAATCATATATACACTAAAAGCAAAATAAACTACTGTGAGGTGTTCTGCTATTCGATATTTTTTCTTTATTGTATCAGCCGTAGTTGTATTAACTGCATGTGAAAATTCAGATCAGCCAACAGAACGAGATACTCATCAGGGGGAACAAAAAAATAAAAATCCGGAGCAAGATGCGGCGGATACAGACCGAAAAGTCATCGCTGAAAACCTTCAGGAACCATGGGCAATAGCGATCCTTGACGACGAGATTCATGTTAGTGAGCGAAATGGGGCAATTGTTACAATTTCTGATGGCGATTATTCGAGAAAATCAGTACAGTTTGACAAAAATCTTGCTGAACAACCAGAGGCTGGACTTTTAGGTATTGCCTTCTCCGATGACTACCCGGAAACAAATGAAGCAATCGCTTATTATTCCTATCAGAATGGCGACGACTATTTTCAACGGGTTGTAAGAATTGAAGAATCAAGTGAGCAGTGGGTGGAGACGGATGTATTACTGGATAGAATTCCTGGTGGACAATTTCATCAGGGGGGCAGAATTGAAATTGGCCCTGATCATAAGCTCTATATAACAACAGGTGATGCTGCTAATCCCGAATTATCACAAGACTTGAATAGTCTAGCCGGTAAAATACTTCGCATGAACTTGGATGGCTCTATTCCGGAAGATAATCCATTCGATAACTCTTTCGTTTATTCTTATGGCCACCGTAATCCTCAAGGACTTGCCTGGGGGCCAAATGGAGAATTTTATGCTACAGAGCATGGAGCAGAAGCTCATGATGAAATCAACCGTGTAGAAGCAGGTGGTAACTATGGATGGCCGGCTATCGAAGGAGATGAAACAGGAGAGGGAATGGAACCTCCTGTTATTCATTCGGGGAATGAAACTTGGGCACCATCTGGTATGACTTATTTCAATGGTAATTTTTATTTTGCTGCTCTAAGAGGAGAAGCATTGAGAAAATTCGACCCGATGAATAAAAGTGAGGAACTAATTGTCTCAGATGTAGGGCGTGTTCGTGATGCGTTAGCTACTGATGATGGAATATATATTATTACGAATAATACAGACGGGCGTGGCACTCCCTCTGAAAATGATGATCAATTACTGTTCATACCTATTCCAAAAAGCCAATTACATTAAAGAGTGAAGTAGAGATTAAATTTACTGTAAGCCCTTGTATAACTTGTATATACAAGTTATACTACTAATTAATACATGTATATACAAGTAAGGTAAGTATACAAGGAGGTTATGCATTGAATAGCAAACCAGAAGTAATTTACTCCCCACTAAGTGGAAGTGTTATACAACTTGAGAATGTGCCAGATCCTACCTTTTCACAAAAACTGATGGGAGACGGTTTAGCAATAGAACCCAGTGACGGAAGTGTACTGGCCCCGATAGATGGCGAAGTTGTACAACTATTCCCGACGAAACATGCGATCGGCCTTCAAAGCAAATCTGGGATTGAAGTATTGATTCATATTGGACTGGAAACAGTATCTTTGGACGGCGAGGGTTTCGAAGCGCATGTAAAGCAAGGGGATAAAGTTAGAGTTGGAGATCCCTTAGTTACATTCGACCTGGAATATATAAAAGAAAAAGCAGCTAGTCACATTACTCCAATAATCATTACGAATGGAGCAGATTTCGATTCCTTTGAGATAGTACGTGATGATCATGTGACTGCAGGAGAATCTACGCTTTTCCAAGTGAAAATGAAAGATAAAGATGAATCTGCAAAACAATCAGGAAAGGTAAAAAAGGAAAACTCTATGCAGTATGGGAAGGAAGCAGAAGAAATTGTGGCAGCAGTTGGTGGTATCGATAACATCAATGCAGCAACACATTGTGTAACAAGATTACGCTTTGCCCTCGATGATGATGACCAAGTAGATCGTGACGTTCTCGATAATATGGATATTGTTAAAGGAACATTTACAACAAACGGGCAATTTCAAGTAGTTATCGGACAAGGAACTGTTGATAAAGTGTACGCTGCGATGGTTGAAGAAACAGGGGTTGGTGAAGCTTCTAAAGAAGAAGTAAAAGCCGCCAGTGGTAAGAAACAAAACCCATTGCAGCGGGCGATCAAAGTTCTTGCTGATATATTTATTCCAATTCTCCCAGCAATTGTAACAGCAGGTCTGTTGATGGGGATTAATAATATTCTGGCCAACCCTGGTATCTTTGGTAGAAATGCACCATCGGTTATTGAGATGTATCCACAGTGGGCTGGCTTAGCTGACATGATAAACATCATCGCGAATACAGCCTTCGTATTTTTGCCAGCTTTAATCGGCTGGTCTGCAGTGAAACGGTTTGGTGGAAATGAATTACTCGGGATTGTTCTCGGTCTGATTTTAGTTCACCCGGATTTACTAAATGCCTGGGCATATGGTGACGCATTAGAAGAAGGCGGAATCCCTACCTGGAATCTGTTTGGAATGGAAATTGATAAGATTGGCTACCAAGGCCAAGTTCTACCAGTTTTATTTGCGTCATGGTTATTAGCAAAAATAGAAATTTTTCTAAGAAAACGTGTAATGGATTCACTTCAGTTATTAATTGTTGCCCCAGTTGCACTATTAGTAACCGGCTTTCTTACATTCCTTATTATCGGACCAGTAACATTTGTAATTGGTAATTGGGTAACAGATGGATTAGTTGCAGTATTTGATCAATTTGCTATTCTTGGTGGTCTTGTTTATGGAGCGCTTTATGCACCGTTGGTTATTACTGGGATGCACCATACATTCTTGGCAGTAGACCTCCAATTAATTGGAAGTACGGATACAACATTCTTATGGCCAATTCTTGCACTATCAAATATTGCTCAAGGAGCTGCGGCCTTTGCCATGATGAAAGTAGCAAAAGACGAAAAGTTAAAAGGTCTGGCTGGAACTTCAGGTATATCTGCATGGTTGGGCATAACCGAACCCGCTATGTTTGGAGTTAATTTAAGATTTAAATATCCATTTGTTGCTGCGGTAATAGGTTCATCCATTGCGGGTGCATTTATTACAATGCAAAATGTATTAGCTACTTCTATTGGCGTAGGAGGAGTACCAGGTATTCTTTCCATTGTTCCAGAAAGTTGGATTTCATTTGGAATTGGGATGATTATCGTTATAGTAGTACCATTTGTCATTACGTATATTATCGCTAAACGTAAACTCAGGAACTAATTAATACAACTAGAATATAGAGGTGAGGCAATGAGCGAATCGTGGTGGAAGAGGGCAACTGTTTATCAAATTTACCCGAAAAGCTTCAACGATACAACAGGTAATGGAATAGGTGATATTCAGGGCATAATTCAGAAATTGGATTACATCAAAAAATTAGGTATCGACGTCATTTGGCTGACACCCGTTTATCAGTCTCCGCAAAAAGATAATGGGTATGATATTAGCGATTATTATACCATTGAACCGATGTATGGAACGATGGATGATTTCGAACAGTTATTGGATGAAACACATGAACGTGGTATGAAATTAATTATGGACCTTGTTATAAACCATACGTCAACAGAGCATGAGTGGTTCAAGAAAGCAGTGACCTCTAAAGATAATGAATACCGTGATTACTATATATGGAAGGACGCTGTTAATGGGGCAGAGCCAACTAACTGGCAATCCAAATTTGGTGGTTCAGCGTGGCAATTTGATGAAAAGACTGAACAATATTATCTGCATTTATTTGACCGGACGCAAGCAGATTTAAATTGGGAAAATGAACAACTTCGAGAAAAATTGTACGACATGATACGCTTCTGGGCAAAGAAAGGAATTGACGGTTTTCGCTTGGACGTTATAAATTTAATTTCCAAGGATCAGCGTTTTCCTAATGATGAGCATGGAGATGGTCGGAGGTTTTACACAGACGGTCCACGCGTTCATGAATTTTTACATGAAATGAACCAAGCAGTCCTTACGCCATACAACATGATGACTGTTGGTGAAATGTCTTCTACCACACTAGAAAATTGTATATTATACACAAGGCCAGATCGTCAGGAGCTTGATATGACATTTCAGTTTCACCATTTAAAAGTAGACTATCCAAATGGTGAAAAATGGACCAAGGCACCATTTGACTTTTTGGAGTTGAAGAAAATTTTATCCCATTGGCAGTCAGGAATGCATGAGGGGAAGGGTTGGAATGCTCTGTTCTGGTGCAATCATGACCAACCACGCGCAGTTTCCAGGTTTGGCAATGAGAGAAAGTATCATGTAAAGTCAGCAAAAATGCTTGCAACAACATTGCATATGATGAACGGAACACCTTATATCTATCAGGGAGAAGAAATTGGGATGACTAACCCCAATTTCACATCAATCCATGAATATCGTGATGTGGAGTCACTTAACGCATATGAAAATCTTCGTCTGGAAGGTAAATCTGAACAGGAAATTATAGAAATCCTGCAACAGAAATCCCGTGATAATGCCAGAACGCCTATGCAGTGGTCTGCTGATAAAAACGGTGGTTTTACACGTGCTGATGAACCGTGGATACCAGTATCAACTAATTACCCCGAAATTAATGTTAAAAAGTCTTTAGAGGAACCGAACTCTGTCTTCAGCCATTACCAGCAGTTGATTTCATTACGTAAGAAGTATGATATTATTACCTATGGGGACTTTCAACTGCTTTATAAGGATAATCCACAACTATTTGCATATACACGCAAGTGGGAGGAAGAGACTTTAGTAGTCGTAAATAACTTCTATACAGAAGAAGTTACAGTACATCTCCCTATAGATAAGGCTGAACGTGCAGAAATTCTGCTTTCAAACTATGAAGACTCTGGATTAGAACTGAAAAGCTTAACGTTAAGACCCTATGAGTCTGTTGTGTATTATGTGAGATAATGAGGTATGAGTATGCAAAAAAAATATATGGCAATCTATTATGAATTAGTTAAAAAAATCCAGACAGAGGAATGGCCCACGTCAACGATGCTACCATCCGAAAATGAGTTGACAGGAATGTATTCCACTTCACGTGAGACGATAAGAAAAGCATTAAATCTACTGTCTCAAAACGGATATATTCAAAAATTGCGCGGTAAAGGGTCCGTAGTTATTGATGTAAATAAAGTGGATTTCCCAGTGTCTGGGATAGTCAGCTTTAAAGAATTAACGGACAATCTGGGGTTAGACACGAAAACTACTGTCACTGAGTTATCGTACCTGGAATCGGCAAGTAATGTTCATAAAGTGTTGGGTAGTGAGGAACAGCACAAGATTTGGAAGGTATTTCGCGTTCGTGGAATTTCTGGTGAAACGGTAATTTTAGATAAAGATTACTTCAACGAAAAATATGTACCTATGCTTTCCGAATCTATTTGTGAGAACTCTATTTATGCGCATTTAGAAAATGAGCTGGGCTTAAGCATAAGCTTTGCCCAAAAGGAAATCATTGTGGAAGAGCCAACAGATGAAGATCGGATGCTATTGGACTTAGAAGGTTATTCAAATGTTGTGGTTATCAAAAGTTTGGTGTATCTAGAGGATACAAGCTTGTTTCAATATACAGAGTCAAGACATCGTCCTGATAAATTCAGATTCGTGGACTTTGCTAGAAGAATTAAAAATTAATATCGAAAAGTCGTTCTGTTATTCGTATACAGAGCGGCTTTTTATTTTAATTTGCATCTATAAAACGCTCTGACAGCAAGAGCCAAGTCCAGCGCGGGCGCCCCTCACTTTATTAAGCATATGTAAATTTTATAAAAAATAACTTAAAACGGTTGCTGCCCTCATATTTATATTATATGCTTATATAAGCACTTAATTATATAGTTGCTAAAAGGGGATGATGTATATGCTGAAAACGGAAATAACCCTGGAAGAAATGGTTCCGATTTTAAAATTACTAGGTGATCGAACTCGTTTAACTATATTCAGCTTACTACGTACGAAACAGGCATGTGTATGTGAATTAGTAGAAGCACTTGAAATGTCCCAGCCATCCATAAGTCAGCATTTACGTAAATTACGAGATGCTAAGCTGGTGAAAGAAGAGAGAAGAGGCCAATGGATTTATTATTCGATAAATGAAGAAACAACACATTATTTACTAGTTGAACATGTGTTGAAGTTCGTTCCTGATCAGCCTGATCTTATAGAAAAAATGAAACAGGCTAAGGGATGTTAGTCTGTATTACGTGGGAGGATTAACAGATTGGATGTATTAACAGTTTTAGCACTACTTATATTTTTAATAACACTTGTATTAGTTATTTGGCAACCGAAGAACCTGGGGATTGGTTATTCAGCACTATTTGGAGCTATTCTTGCATTAATCGCAGGCGTTGTTACATTTGAAGATGTGGTTGCAGTAACAGATATTGTGTGGAACGCAACCCTGGCATTTGTTGCCATCATTATCATCTCGTTGGTTTTGGATGAGATAGGATTTTTCGAATGGGCTGCATTACATATGGCCCGTTTAGCTAATGGCAGCGGTGTGAAAATGTTTATTTATATTACTGTACTAGGTGCAGTTGTTGCTGCTTTATTTGCAAATGATGGTGCTGCACTCATTCTTACACCAATTGTACTGGCGATGGTCCGGGCGCTGAAGTTTAAAGATACATTTATTTTGCCGTTTATTATGGCCAGCGGATTCATTGCTGATACCACGTCACTGCCATTTGTTGTGAGTAATTTAGTTAACATCGTTTCTGCAGACTTTTTTGACATCGGGTTTATCGAATATGCATCTCGTATGGTTATTCCTAACATTTTTTCATTACTGGCAAGTATTACGGTACTTTATCTGGTATTTAAGAAAGACATACCGAAAAACTATGATACTAACGAATTGAAAGAGCCGAGAAGTGCTATCAAAGACGAAAAGATGTTCCGAATATCCTGGGTAGTTTTAGGTGTATTACTGATTGGTTACTTTACCAGTGAATTCCTGAACATTCCAGTATCCTTTGTGGCCGGGGCAGTTGCCATTATTTTCTTATTGATGGGTCGAAACAGTAAAGCAGTTGAAACCGTTAAGGTAGTTAAAGGAGCTCCGTGGTCGATCGTATTTTTCTCCGTTGGTATGTACGTAGTTGTTTATGGACTGCGAAATGTTGGAATGACTGATTTGCTTGCTAATGTACTCAATCTTGCAGTCGATCAAGGTTTATTTGTTGCAACAATGTCAATGGGCTTCATCGCCGCTGTCTTATCTTCCTTAATGAATAATATGCCAACAGTTATGATAGACGCATTGGCCATTGCAGACACGAATGCTACGGGAGTAGTAAAAGAAGGGCTGATTTATGCAAATATTATTGGTAGTGACCTTGGGCCGAAGATTACACCAATTGGCTCACTTGCGACACTTCTATGGCTTCACGTACTGAAAACAAAAGGAGTGAAAATTTCATGGGGATACTACTTTAAAGTCGGATTAATCTTAACTATACCAACATTATTTATAACATTAATCGGGTTGTATTTAACCTTAATTCTATTCTAAAAATCAAGAGGAGTGATTTAGTTGTCTAAAAAGCCTATACTATATTTTCTGTGTACAGGAAACTCATGCCGTAGCCAAATGGCGGAAGGTTTTGGCAAAAAGCACCTTAGTGAAAGATGGGATGTAAGAAGTGCAGGTATTGAAGCACACGGTTTGAATCCATTAGCAGTCAAAGCAATGAGCGCAGTAGACATTGATATTAAAGATCAGGAATCAAGCGTGATTGATCAGGAAATTTTAAATAATGCAGAATTCGCAGTTACCTTATGTGGGGATGCACGGGATAATTGTCCGGTGACGCCATCCCATGTAAAAAGGGAGCATTGGGGTTTTGATGACCCAGCGAAAGCGGAAGGTACCGATGAAGAAAAATGGCAAGTGTTTGAGCGGGTCCGGGATCAAATAGAGGCACGTATTATTCAATTCAAAGAAACAGGGAAATAACGTATAAAAGCGTCAGTTGGAGTAATTAACCAGCTGACGCTTTTGTTATTTCTTTGTAATAGCAATGTACAGCAACGAAATGAGCCTCCGGATTTAATGATTTCTGAAAAATCAATTGCAATTACCTAAAAACCAGCTTGGAACAATGAACTCGAAACTGTACCAGGATGTGCCCATTTCAGCATAGATAAAAAAGAGACTGCTCATCACAGTCTCTTCTGCAACTAAAGTTTACGATTTTTTGCTCTTCTTTTCATTAGGAATGTACTTTGTGTAATATGCTGCGAATAACAAGGAGATAAAAGATAACCCCCATGATACAATTCCATTCCACTGGAAATCTGTTCGCAAGCCAATTAATAAAATGATTCCACTGAGAGCGATAAAGAAAGCTGTCAAATAACGTTTCACGTATAACACCCCAATGTTAGGTATGATCGTGCTAAATTTCCTATCCACTCTATTTATAGATATGTTTATCTCTATTTATACCATAATAATAGGTGAAGTTTAAATAGACTGGCTTAATTAATTTCCAGCAACATCTCTTTTTGTAAAGAATATCCAAGATAAAAGAAGGAAAAAGGCATAATAAATGATCAACATTAGTATGGAAAAACCTAGAGTCATCCCATCAATCCAAGGGGCATTTCCATGCGTATACTGACTTAAATCTGTATTTGCAAACAGAATATACTTTGCCCAACTCCGCTCAGCGAAAAACACAACAATTTGATTGCCGGCCATCATTAGGAAAATGGCAGTTCCAATTGCAAGCGCACTGTTTCGAAAGATGGTTGATATCATGAATGCAAATGTAGCCATCATAACCAAGTTAACTAGTTTATAGCCATATCCTGAAACAATTTCACCAATCACAGGAACATATGCCAAACCAGTACTTTTCTCTATAACAATTGATGGATTGAGGCCATCTAGACCGAAGAAAATAGCCCCGATAATTAACGAAAAAAATAAAACAAATAGCAACGTAAAGAGAGCGAACACCAGTACAGATATATACTTGGATAGCAGGATTTTTGTTCGTGATATTGGACGGATAAGCAGGAGCTTAATTGTTCCCCATCTGAACTCATTGGCTACAATTCCGGCTGCAATAATTATTGTAAGCAAGCTCACTAGTGATAACAATAACTGATTTTCCAGTACAAATTGCCATGTTCCAAAGCCAGTAGGCTGTATGTCATGCTCTAGGTAATAATTGTTCTCTTCAATGAGATGCGAATTCATACCATCAAAATACTCTTCTTCTTCTTTAACATATACTTCATTTTCCTCGTGTAATACCTCTCGCCAATTGTCCTGGTCGTAGTTATCTGCAGTTTTCTCATATGTATTCGTTAAAAAACCCAGACCGATAATTAATAGAGCGAGTATGATGTACATAGCCCAAGTAGATTTACGTATATATGTTTTAATCAGTTCATTATAAATTAGCTTGAAAAAGTTACTCAATTGTATTCTCTCCAATCAAATCAAAAAATTTATCCTCCAGGGTAGACTTAGATATACCTATTTGGTAAATAGAGATATTATGGTTTACCAGTGTTTGAATAATTAAGGGAATAGATTCTTTTTCACTTGTGAAGGAAAGAGAATTACTTGCAGTTGTCGCATCAATATTGTGATGCTTTTTTATAAGATCAATTGCTTGATTGAGTGGAGTTACTTCCATTTTAATCTGCTGATTTAGGGTCTCCAGATCCGAATCGACACCACCATTTACCGATTGAATGGCTACAAGTTCCCCATTTTTTATAATGCCAATGCGATCACACATGAGTTCAATCTCTGATAAAAGATGACTGGAGATAATTACAGCCACATTTTCCTGTTCCGCTAACCTTCTTATGTATTGGCGAATCTCACGAATTCCGGCGGGATCCAGTCCATTTGTAGGCTCATCCAAAATTAAAATAGAAGGATTATGCAGTAATGCTTGGGCTATACCTAAACGCTGACGCATACCCAAAGAGTATTTCCCTACTTTTTCCTTAATTGGATTCTCCAGGCCTACAAGAGATATTACTTCCTTTAAACGCTCTTGTGAGATGCCAGGCATCATTCTGGCATAATGCATCAAATTCTGCCAACCAGTCATAAAAGGATACATTTCAGGATTTTCGACAATTGCGCCTACCTCCTGAGCTGCTTCTTTAAAGTTGGTTTTGATACTGTTACCAAGGATGTGCACATCCCCGTCTGTAAGTCCCATTAATCCCACCATCATTCGTATGGTAGTAGTTTTACCTGCTCCGTTTGGACCGATAAAACCAAACACTTCACCTTTATTAATAGTAAAACTAAGTCCTTTAATAATTTCTTTCTTGCCAATTGTTTTTTTGACATTTATTAATTCCATGGCAATTTGTGACATATATTATACCTCCAATTTACAAACTCCTTAATAGTACGTTAACTATCGCAAAATAGTTTCAGGAAAAGTAAAAAAAGCACCTTGCTTTTTAGTAGCAAGGTGCTGATCGAACTATATTTTATTTTAAATCAGGATTGTTATTTTTCGCTTCTTTTACCCGTTGCTTCCGATAGCCTCCGGCAATGTCGGCCTGCTTAAAATCTCTGGAATAATGCACTTCCTGAGCATCCGAAAGCTGCTTATCTTTTGTTGGCTGATATTGATTTCTCATTTTATAAAAATCCTTTCTTTTAATGATCTTTGTTATATACATCATGTTCCCTGAAATTTGAAAATGAAACGTATCCTAGGCCTTTAAGTAATATAAATTTGTAGGTATACTTAAGGTAACTTAAAATTCAAAATATACGAGGTGGAGACATGAGAGAAGTTGTTATTGTTGAAGGGTGCCGTACAGCGGTTGGCCGCAGAAAAGGCATGTTTGCAAATTACCGACCAGACGAGCTGGCTGCAGTGGTATTGGATGATTTAGTTAAACGGGCAACTATTGATAAAGGAATTGTTGAAGATATCATTTTAGGATGTGTGACTCAAGTTAATGAACAAGGAGGGAATATTGCTAGAACAGCCGCCTTAATTGCGGGGTTTCCAACCCATGTACCAGGAGTAACAATAGATCGTCAATGTGGGTCGAGTCAGCAGGCGGTACACTTTGGTGCACAAGCAATCGCCTCTGGTGATATGGATATAGTTATTGCAGGCGGCGTGGAAAGCATGACACGTGTTCCCATGGCTTCAAATATGGGAGAGACAAAACCAAGCGAACAATTAACTGAAAAGTATGAAATTGTTAATCAGGGAATCTCTGCTGAGAGAATAGCTGACCATTGGGGGATTTCCAGAGCAAAGTTGGATGCGTTTTCCTTACAAAGTCATGAGCGAGCAATAAAAGCTATTAAACAAGGTAATTACAAAAAGGAAATTGTTCCTGTCGAAGTAACTGATTCTGAGGGAAAAACAAAAGAGGTAAAGGTGGATGAGGGACCTCGCGAAAATACCTCACTGGAAGTATTGGCAGGATTAAGGACAGTTTTTAAAGAAGATGGGAAAGTCACGGCGGGCAACGCTAGTCAAATGAGTGATGGTGCAAGTGCAGTGTTATTAATGTCTCGTGAGAAAGCAGAACAACTAGGTTTAAAACCAAGAGCCAGAATAGTAGCACGTACGGTTATAGGGTCAGATCCTACATTCATGCTGACAGGACCAATCGCAGCAACAAAGAAGGTCTTAGAGAAAGCGGATTTATCGATTGAGGATATAGAGCGATATGAAGTGAATGAAGCATTTGCTTCCGTCCCACTAGCCTGGCTGCAGGATACAGGTGCAGACTCGGAAAAACTAAACGTTAACGGTGGGGCAATTGCCTTAGGCCATCCATTAGGCGCGACAGGTACAAAGCTACTCGTTTCCTTAGTTAATGAATTAGAGCGTACAGATGGCCGTTATGGACTGCTTGCTATATGTGAAGGAATGGGAATGGCAAATGCAACGATTATTGAGAAGTTAGATTAGATGGTACGGAAGGAAGCTAAGGCAGGAGAGTAAGATTAGAAAGTCCCACCACTGGCAACGGTTTTTGTTAACTGGTTATTTTTACCTCCCTTTCGTGGTATGATAGGAAAAAAAACTAAGGAGATTCTATCTATGAAAAGGGGTAAGCCAGTATGGGGGCTAATTCTATTATTCCTATGCACAGCCTTAGTAGCATGTACTGATAACTCAGCGAAAGATAATGCTATTGTAAAGGATCATAGTGAGAGAGCAGCAGAAAATAGAGAACCAAAGAAAAGTAAGCAGGAAATAACGCTTACAGCTGTTGGGGATATATTAATTCATGAACGAGTGTATGAGGATGCCAAAATAGATGGTAAATATGACTTTATGCCAATGCTTGAACACGTAGAACCATTTATAAATGATTCGACTGTTGCTTTTGCTAATCAGGAAACAATGATTGGGGGGGACGAACTAGGGTTATCCACCTATCCAAGATTTAACAGCCCACATGAAATTGGAGATGCACTTAAAGATATTGGTATAAATGTTGTTTCTCTAGCCAATAATCATACATTGGACCGGGGCGAGGAAGCTGTTGATCAAGCCATTGAATATTGGAAATTCATTGATATGATGTATACAGGTGCATTTAAAAGTCAGGAAGATAGTAATATTATTCGTGTGTTGGAAACAAAAGAAGGTATCTCCATTGCTTTTCTGGCGTACACATATGGTACCAATGGCATTCCAGTTCCAACGGGAAAAGATTATCTGGTAAATTTAATAGAAAAACAACATATGGCAGATGTAATTGCTCTTAGCCTGCATTTTGGCAACGAATACGAAAGAATGCCAAGTGAAGAACAAAAGGAGCTTGTTCAATTTGCTGCGAATCAAGGTGTGGATATCGTGCTGGGACATCACCCGCATGTTTTACAACCAATGGAATGGGTGATTGGTAAAAATGGGAATAAGACTCTAGCAGCTTATTCCCTGGGCAATTTCTTATCAGGACAGTATGAGCTTTACCGCCGAATTGGTGGAATTTTACATGTTACCATTACAAAAAATATTCGTGGAGAAATAGAGGTTATAGCTCCGCAATTCACTCCAACATTTGTTAAGTTCCAAGATGATGATACTGACTATGAAGTGCTTCCTATGTACCAGCTGAGCAATAATGATTTAGCCGGATCGGACATGCATTATGAAGAAATCAAAGCACATATGTCACAATGGATGCCCGAACTTGAATTTCTGGAAAAATAGTAACAATCCATCATCATGCCCAAATTGTGTTTAAACAGTTTGGGCATTATTTATATAAATTAAGCGTATAATTTGATATTATAAATCTATGTTTGCATAATTAAAGGATTTTGATACATAAGGGAGATTATTAAGATGGAGTGGAAAAATATATATCGTGGCATGATAATGGGTGCCAGTGATGTAATACCTGGTGTGAGTGGCGGAACTATTGCTGTATTACTAGGTATTTATGATAGATTAATCGCCTCTATTAATGGATTTATGAGTAAAGAATGGAAGAAACATATAGGTTTTCTCCTTCCACTTGGAATAGGGATTATAATAGCAATACTCTCATTGGCTAACTTGCTGGAATGGTTACTTGTTAAATACCCCGGACCAGTACAATTCTTTTTTATGGGGTTAATCATAGGTGTTTTGCCGTTGCTGTTTCATAAAGCGGATGCAAGAAGTTCCTTTCAGGCAAAGCATGTTGTGTTATTAATTATTGGGGCAACTATTGTCGGCTTGATGGTTTTTAATCCAGATGAAGGTACCGTAATTCAACAAATAACATTCTCAACATATATCCTATTATTCTTCTCAGGATTTATTGCCAGTGCTGCCATGGTTTTACCAGGGATTAGTGGGGCGCTGATTCTAGTGATTGCTGGTGTGTACCCAACTGTTATTTCAGCTATCAGTAATTTAAAACTAGATGTAATTGCTGTAACAGGAATTGGTATTGTTCTCGGAATTGTAGTTATGAGTAAAATTGTAAACTTTTTTCTGATTAACTATCGAGCAGGTACATTTGCTGTGGTTATTGGATTAGTGATTGGTTCTATAATTGTTGTATTCCCGGGATGGCCTAATGAAACTGCGCTTGTGCTTGTAAGTATCGTAGCATTTGCAGCCGGTCTATTTGCAGCTTATGTTCTGGGGAAAGTGGAATACCGAGCTTAAGCAAACTGTAAGACAAACGTCAGAAAAATAGATACAATAGAGATTGAAGTAATCATTAAGGGGTGTTAATGAAATGGAATATATAAAAACAGAAGAGCAATTTAATAAGGTTATTGAAAGTGAAGAGCCAGTGATTGTTAAATTCTTTGCAGATTGGTGCCCGGATTGTAAGCGTATGGACATGTTCATCGGTGACGTTTTGGATGAATTCAATAATTATAAGTGGTTTCAAGTGAACAGTGACGAGATAAAAGGTTTGGCTGAGAAGTATGAAGTAATGGGGATCCCGAGCATTTTGATTTTCCAAAATGGAGAGAAAAAGGCACATCAGCATAGTGCTTATACAAAATCACCTGAATCAGTAACCGAGTTTTTACATCAGCAATTGGGATAAGGAAAAGACGATCTTCATCTATAAGGATGAACGATCGTCTTTTTCTTTTTAAGGTGTTGAAATGCTTTTTTACTTTGGGATTTGCCCAGATAACCCCAACACGTTTGCAGATTTTATTGTCTTATGTAATAGCTCCAAATCTACATCGTTCATGAAGGAGAACATCCTTACAACTTTAATATCTAATACTTTTGTTCGCGATGTCACCGTCGGTGAGTATAACACGAATATTGAGATAGTCGTCTTTGGCGATGTCGATCTGGAAATCCTCCGCCGCCAGCTCAGATCCAGCACTGTCTGACAGCTCCGCGATTGCGGCAGGTATTTGTTTGAAGTGAATTATAAAAATATCCAAACTGAAGTGGACTGATCTTTAATTAAGCGCCAATTCCGCAGTTAATCTACGGAATTGGCGCTTTTTAACGCTTGCAAAGTGTTGTTCGATTCTCATCGAGTACCAGTTTGGAATCTTTAATAGTTGTTCGTCTACATACATTTCCAATTATATGCAAATTGGGTAAAATTCAGTATAATTAATACAGATTATAATAAAATAGGAGGTAGATTATGAGAAAAAGGGTATTTTTATTAGTTATCTTGGCTCTACTCTTTTCAACTAGCAGTGTCTTTGCAAAAGACCTCTCTGTTGAGACACAAAACTCCTTTGAGATGACAGGCGAGGAAAAAAATCAAAAGGTATCTCCCTCTGCGGTATTAGGACCAGATGGTAGACATAAAGTTCAAAACACTTCCTTGATGCCGTATCGAGCGTTGACATTTATATTAGTGACTGGAAATGGTTAGGGGTGTTTAACTTGGTTGAGTCACCACCATATAAAAGATTCCTGATAGCCTGTTTACTTGTCTTAGCGTTGTCGTCTACCCTTAACGGACTAATACCTAAGGGCCCCCCAGTTGATTTAACACATGGTTACATGACCATAGGGGGCTATGTAGCATCCAAAAAATTTGGTTCGATATGGCTGGTGAAAGAACCAGTTAGTATATGGGAAAGGTTAGCTATGAATCTAGCTTTAAACTCAAACTACACCATTGTGTCAAGACATGACGAAGCAAATAAGTTCAGCTTATTTAGTGGTCTTAAGGTAAACCAACGGGTACGTGTTTATGGTGATCATCTGAGAGAATCATCTCCAAGTCAGATAAAAGCCTATTATATCGAAAAAATTGATGGAGATGATGCCCCTAAGTAGTGTGGATCATAAGTAGAGAGCAGCGATCGCTGCTCTCTTAGGGCTGTCAAGCTTATTTCTTTGTCAGAAAAAACTTCACCGATTCGCCGCGTTAATAATATAGGTAACAATTAAAGGCGGTGATTAGGTTGTTTATATAAGGAATAATAGTCAACATGAAGTAGAAGTTACTTTATTCAATTAAGACTTTATTTTCAACAATCGCAGTGCATTTAATGTTACGAGTAAGGTTGCTCCCATATCGGCGAAAATAGCTATCCATAATGTCAGCCAGCCAGGGATGACGAGTAACAATGCAACAATTTTAATACCTATTGAAAATGTAATGTTTTGCTTGATTATCGTAAGTGCTTTTCGACTTAAATTCACGGCGTAAGGTAGTTTTTGCAGGTCGTCTGCCATAAGTGCAATATCTGCCGTTTCAAGAGCACTATCTGTTCCGGCAGAACCCATTGCTATACCAACAGTTGATGCAGCTAATGCTGGTGTATCATTTATACCGTCCCCAACCATAGCTATATTTCCGTACTGCTTTCGGTATTTTTTTATAAAGTGAAGTTTGTCTTCAGGTAAGAGGCCTGCTTTACTATCTGTTATTCCGAGTTCCTGGCTTAAAGCTTCTGCCGTTTGAGGATGGTCACCAGTAAGCATGAATGAGTGTCTGATTCCTTGTTTGTGTAATTGAGAGATAACAGATTTGCTTTCATTTCTTAGTTCATCACGCAGTGCAATAGATAAGAAAACCTGGTTTTCTGTACCAAAGAGCATGATCGTTTTCCCTGCTGCTTGGTGGTCAGCTATTGTTAAGGAAAGTTTTTCGTCAAGTGGTTGCCCATATAATTCTTCGAAAAGTTTTGGCGAGCCGACATAGATTGTTTCTCCATTTATACTTCCTTTAATACCTTTTCCTTGAAGTGTAGTAAAATGATCTACTTTAGTTGCAGTATAATCAATACCCTGTTCATTTGTGTGATCTAAAATGGCCTTTGCTAATGGATGTTGTGACTTATTTTCTAGTGCAGCTAAATTTAATAGAGCGGTTTCGCGATTCTCTGTGTAGTACGTTACATCTGTTACAACCGGTGTTCCTTTTGTCAGTGTTCCTGTTTTGTCAAATGCAATCGATTTAAGTGACCCGATCTGTTCGAGGTATACGCCCCCTTTAATGAGCACACCGTTTCGGGCAGCATTTCCGATTGCTGTAACAATTGCAACAGGAGTAGAGATGACTAATGCACATGGACATCCGACAACGAGGACTGCCAGCCCTTGATAGAACCATGCACTCCAGGATCCTCCCAAAAGTGGTGGAATAACTGCGACGAGAATGGCAATCGCAATGATTACAGGTGTATAGTAAGCTGCAAACCGATCTACAAATGCTTGGGAAGGTGCACGCTCTGCCTGGGCCTCTTCAACCAAGTGTATAATTTTTGCAATGGTGGTATCTTCAGCTTTTTTAGTGATTTCTATTTCCAGAAATCCGTCCTGATTTATCGTTCCAGCGAATACTTGTTCATCCTTTTGTTTTTCGACGGGAATTGATTCCCCAGTGATCGGTGCTTGGTTAATGGAGGAGTACCCTTTTAAAACTACGCCATCCATAGCAATTTTATCACCAGGTTTAACTATCATCACATCACCAATGGCAATATCTTTAATAGGTACAGACTCTTCTTTTCCATTTCGTATAATTAAAGCATTCTTCGGAGCGATTCCCATTAAAGTACGAATCGATGCTCGGGCTTTATCCATAGAATAGGTTTCAAGTGCTTCACTAATCGCAAACAGAATAACAACTACTGCTGCTTCTTTCCATTCACCAATAATGGCCGCACCAATTACGGCAATCGTCATTAGTGTTTTCATGTCAAACTGCAGGCGGCTCAGGTTTATTAAGCCGGCTCGAAAAAGAGATAACCCGCCTATAAGAATAGCTGAAGCAAGTAGAAGAGTTGTTATATAGTGTGTATCATCAAAAAGAAAGGAAGCAACAAAGCCAAGAATAATAAATAAAGTTGCTAAGAGCAGCCGATCATATCGAATCCAGAAGGGACCCTTCTGCTTCGTGCTTTCTTCGTTATCTTGAATGATTTTTATATGGTCAAAAGAACCAGCCTTTTCAATTTCAGTAATGGAGGGATTTCCTTCAATGGCAATTTTTGAAGCAGCAAAATTCACATGGGCATCTTGTACACCATTAATTCGTTTTACATTATCTTCAAATGTTTTAGCACAATTTGTACAGGATAGTCCCTGTAACCGATATGTCTGTTGAACCTTTTCGTTAACTGACATGGGTTGAATGCTCCTTCATATGAACAAATGCCTGTTGGATTAATTCTTTAATATGTGAATCATACAAAGAATAGTAGACGAGCTTTCCTTCTTTACGGTAAGCAGCTATCCCAGCTTTGTATAATTTGCGTAAATGATGGGAAGTTGTGGCGGTTGTTGCTTCTAAAATAGCAGCAATATCACATACACAAAGTTCTTCCTCAATTAGTAAGGCATATGCAATTTGTAATCTGTTCGGATCTGCTAATAACTTATAAATCGTACTGACCTCTGCTATTGGTTCGTTTACCATTAGCTGTTTAACACGCTTAACTTTATCTATATGAACACAGGTAACTTCGCATATATCTTTTGGCATGACTACCACTCCTTACATTCATTCAAATAAGTGCTTGAATATAATTATATTCAAGTAATGGTTTGAATGTCAAAGGAATCGACAATTTAGATAGTATTACTACCAATTATGAAACTTGGTTTACCACTGTCTATTAGTTTTATCTTGCCATTTTCCAACTGTATCATACCGTCGTGAAACTCTCCTTGGAATATGCGTTTGAAAGAATTAACATCCTCCGTTCCGAAATTAATCTGATCTATATGCTGATCACTTATAAGTTTACCTTCCTCTGGTACGTTTTTAACTTCTCCCCACTCAACTAAAAAAGGAAGCATCCTCTCTGTATCCGGAAAAAGCATACGCCATTTCAGCATTGACCCATCGGGCTTCTTTCGACTGCCAGAAAAGGGGCCAGTACAGGGAATATTTTCTTTTGCAAAATACGCGATGTACTTGTCCATGCGATCCGTACGAAACGCAAATTGAATGACTTCTTCCTTTCCATTTGTAAGGGCATTAACTACCTGCTTAATTAGTGGGTTATCGGAAGTATTTGCAATCGTGTCATCAAAAATACCTATCCACTCAATGTAACTTTCACTCGAAAAATAAGCGAGGTAATTATACGTACCCCAGTTCTCATGTCTACCACCTTGGACAATGGGAACATCATTTTTCTCACTAAAGTCCTTCGCTGCTTTTTCCGGATCTTTTGCTGTAATAATAATATGGTCTATTGCCAGCATTATAAAAAACCTCCTGATTCGAATTTTCTTTCAATTCATCTTGATACTAAGTATAATGGAGAAAAAATTATTATTGAAGGGAAGTAGCCTGAATTATGCAAAAAGCAATACTAAAAGATTTTCCAAACGAACTATATACAAAAAGATTATTCATTCGAATGCCGCTACCTGGGGATGGCAACGAAGTTCATAAAGCAATCCTGGCCAGTAAGCAGGATTTAAAAAAATGGCTGCCGTTTGCTCAGCGGGATCAAACAGTGGACGAAACAGAGATGAATGTGAGGGAAGCGCACCTTAATTTTTTAAAGAGAGAGGATCTGCGTCTTCATATATTTAATCGGGAAACAAAGGATTTCATTGGCTGTACTGGATTACATCGGATCGACTGGGAAGTTCCTAAATTTGAAATTGGTTATTGGATTGATAGTAGAAAGACAGGCAATGGGTATATAACCGAAGCAGTTCAGGGGGTAACTGAGTTTGCATTTAATGAATTAAATGCCCGCCGAGTGGAGATCCAATGTGATACGAAGAATCTGAAGAGCATAGCGGTAGCCGAACGACTAGGCTACACACTGGAAGGGGTTCATTATAATGATTCGGTTGCTGTGGATGGAGCTGAATTAAGAGATACATGTATATATGCAAAAATTAAGTAGTTGCATTCTTTCAATCTTAAGAAGTACTAGTTGTTTATAAAATGAGACAAAGAATTTAATAAAGTTTTCTATGAGGTTGAAGTGGAAAGTGAAGGTAGAGAATATGACTTAAAGCTTGATGGGAACTCAGGAGAGGTTTTGAAAATCAGAGAAAAAGAGTCGACAGCGAAAGCTAATAACGAAGATAAATCGGAGGATGCAGACCTAGCTATAAATGAGAAAGAAAAAAAGGAAGCTGATGAACAGCCTGATGAGAAATCCGATAAGAAAGATAATGAGAAGCCGAAAGACCATACGAAAGCAGTAATTGGTATGAAGGAAGCAGAAGAAATAGCCCTGAATTCATTCTCTGGTACGATTACTGAAGTGGAATTGGATGAGGATGATGGACGGTTGATTTATGAAATTGAAATTGAAAATGGGAATGAAGAAGCAGAAATTGATATCGATGCATACACAGGAGAAATATTAGTTTTATCCATTGATAGAGATGATAATTAGTTAAAAATAAGCTGCCAGTATAAATGCTGGTAGCTTATTTTTTAAAGGAATACTATAACGCTAATTTACTCCACGGTAACACTAAAGTTTTCCGTTGTGGTCGCTTTAACAGTTTTGTGTTTTTCGAAATAGTCACGAATTAATTCGACTGCGTCCTTCTGAATTTCCCTAATGACAGGTTTATGCTTAAACATATCATAATTACCACCACCAGTTGCTCGATAATTGTTTAAGACGACGTGGCAGGATGCATCTGCTTTAAGCTGTTTGCCATGATAGTGGATATATTCAACGCGTGAACCAATTTGTTTACTGATATTTATTTTATACTCAATCCCTTCCCACATATCATAATTATAATGCTGGGGTTTCGGTTCCACATAGGTGGGGTTGACACCTATTCCTTGGTTTTCGTCTAAAACAAAGTAAGCCGCACTCTTTTCTAAAGCATCTTTAATATCCTTACCTGTTAATTCAAGCACAACCAGTGTGTTGGGGTACATGTAATTAGCAACTATATCACGCATGGTTACAACAGATGAGAAGCCTTCAGAGCTGTTATTTAGCAGGGAGGTAACAGATATATCAACCCCACTTGCGTCCATTTGTACATTTTGGATAAACTCTATAAACGGATGTTTTGTTACCCTGGCTTCAAATGGGTTCTTTATTGACATGTCGCCCTCTATATAGCCGATGGGTTGATCCAGCCAATTCTGAGTGGATCTTTCCAAACTAGTCATATACCGCAATATTTCCGGAGCTGATTCAACTTGATCAAGTGTTTGTACCACAGCTCGTTTAGCAGTTATATTCCATTCTCTATTGCTTTTCATAAGGTCAATCTGTACCTCACCATAGGCGTGACCGTTCTTTGAAGGCTGAACTACTAAAACGCCATTAATTCTGCCAGTCAGGGTTCGGTGCTGATGTCCTGTTAACAGGACATCAATTCCTTCAATTTCCTGGCACATTTGATAACCTTGATTTTCGCCTGTTAATGCCTCTGTTGGTTCACCTGTGATAATATCTCTTTCAAATCCACCGTGGTAGGAAACAATTAGAACATCAGGTTTCTCTGCTTCACGGATATGAGAAACCCATTTTTGTAAGGAGTGAAAGGCATTATCAAACCGAATTCCTTTAATATGCTCAGGTGATTCCCAATTAGGAATATAATGAGTTGTAACCCCGATAACTGCAATCTTAATTCCATTATCTAATTTCTTTATAATGTAAGGGGGACCGAAAGCGGGCTTGTCCGTTTTTTCATCAACAATATTAGCTGACAGCCATGGGAATTCTGATTGTTCGACAGCATCGGATAAAACTTGCGTACCAAAGTTGAACTCATGGTTACCGATGACACCTGCATCAATACCAATACGGTTCATAATGCCTACCAGTGGATTCTTTTTATCCATATGCTCCTTTACATAATGAGTCATTAATGGGGTTCCCTGAATCAGATCTCCGTTATCAAGTACAAGTAAGTGGTCATTTTCTTCTCTGTATTTTTTAACAATAGTTGCATACTTAGTAAGTCCTATGTCAGCAGGTTCATTTGGTCCATATAAAATTGGCATCGCATGTCCATGGATGTCACTTGTGTATAAAATAGTTACTTTAGCTGAGTTATCCTGCAAAACGGTACATCCTTTCTATGAAAAATAAAGAACGAAATTTAGAGTATGTACTCTTTCATTCGTTCCTTATCTTCTCTGTCATTATACAATTTTACGTCTAATTCGTGCAGAAATAAAGTCAATAATAGTTACAACAATGATAATTGCCAATAAAATCAATCCCATTTCATTCCAATTACGGTTATTAGCAGCAAAGATAATCATCGTACCAATACCACCTGCACCAACAATACCTAAGATAGATGATGCCCTTATATCAATTTCAAAACGGTAAATGGCATACGATAAAAACTCAGGAATGATCTGAGGCATTACACCGTAAAATAGAATTTGTATCTTATTCGCACCATTTGCTTCCATTGCTTCAACGACATCCATATCAATGGATTCAATTACTTCTGAGTACAATTTCCCCAACATGCCTGTAGAGCCGATGGCAATAGCAAGTACTCCAGCAAAAGCGTTAGGCCCAACTGCTACAACAAACAAGATGGCTAGAATAATGTCTGGAAAGGCACGTACTGCAGAGAGAATCCATTTCCCGGCTGTTGTTAAAATTTTACTTCCTGTCATGTTTTGTGCTGCAAGAAATCCTAATGGTATGGCCAGTATAGCAGCCATTAGTGAACCTGCAAAGGCAATAAATATTGTTTCAAGGATACTCCAGAAAACATCATTGGTTGCCGACCAGTCGGGGCTGAATAATTTGGGAATTACTCTGTGGAAATTATTTACTACTCGCTCAAACGCTCGTCCCCAATCAATGTTTATACCCAGGAAAGTCCACACATACATCGCAATTATAAGAAGAAAGATTGTTACTTTCTTTATCATTTTAAATCGTGATTTTTTCGGTTTTGGAGGTAATGAATAAGTTGTCATTATATCAGAGCCTCCCTTAACTTATTGCTAATGTACTCAATAACAATTACTACAACGAAAATCATGATAATGATTGCCATCGCATTTGGATAATTATAGAAGCCTAATTGCTGATCAAGCACCAATCCAATCCCGCCGGCACCAACTAATCCCAGTACAACAGATGCACGTATGTTTATTTCAAATACATAAAGTACAAACGATGTGAATTGTGGCAGAACCTGTGGAACGAGTCCAAAAAATATTACCTGATAAACATTTGCTCCAGAAGCCCGCATTGCTTCAAGTGGATTCATATCTACAGATTCGATGGTTTCACTGATTAGTTTGGCCAGTATTCCCAATGAAAATATAAAAAGTGCCAAAATACCTGGAAGTAGTCCGATCCCAAATAAACCAACGAATATAACAGCGAGCACCAAATCAGGTATTGTACGCAAGATGTTTAATAATGTTCTTGTAAAAACATATAATGGTTTAAAAGTGGCGATGTTTTGGGCTGATAAAAGAGCTAATGGGATGGTTAATATGGTGGCAGCAGTAGTAGCGATTATCGCCATTTGAATCGTCTGTGCCATTGGTCCCCAAACTGCCGGAAGGACTTTCAGATTGGGTGGGAAGAACTTTTCAATAACAACTCCCATATTGCCAAGTGCGTTTCCGAAACCACCTACCATTTCCCGTTGCGTATACATCATACTGAATAAGTAGAATCCTAGGATAACAAAGAATATTATCGTAATTTGTGTTTTCGTTTTAACAGGATAAATAGGTGGTGTCTTTTTCAGAGACAATGAATTGTTTTGTTTCGTCACGATTCATTCGCCCCCCCACGCAAGTCATCCTCACGTATCGTACGGCCGTAAATTTCTTCAAATGTTTTCTCTGTAACCTCAGATACAGGCCCGTCAAATACTACTTCACCAGCACGCATTCCAATAATACGGTCAGCATATTCCATTGCCATATCAATAAAGTGGAGGTTAACAATCGTTGTAATGTTGTCCTCCTTATTAATTTTTTTTAAATAAGTCATTACCTGATGTGAAGTTGGTGGATCAAGTGAGGCAACAGGCTCGTCGGCTAAAATATACGATGGTTTCTGAGTAAGTACACGGGCAATACTTACACGTTGCTGTTGTCCGCCACTTAGTTCGTCTGCGCGGTTATATATTTTTTCGGCGATATTTACCCGCTGCAAACTTTCATAAGCTAATCCGATATCTTCTTTCTTATACAGATTTAAGATAGAACGTAGTGTTCCTGTATGGCCTAAACGGCCAGCCAAAACGTTCTTCAAAACGTTGGAGCGATTAACAAGGTTGTAGCTTTGAAATATCATGCCAATTTTTGTTCTAAGCTTACGCAGGTTACCACCGCGGTATGTAAGTATATCTTCGTTATCTATTAGCAGGGAGCCAGAAGTGGGGGTGACAAGACGGTTAATACTGCGGATGAAAGTGGACTTTCCAGCACCTGATAATCCGACGATTACAACAAACTCCCCATCTTCAATTGTGACGTTTATATTTTTTAAGCCTTCTGTACCATTAGGGTAGACAAGACCAACATCTTTAAATTCAATCATAATATGTACTTCCTCCATAACATACTTGAAATTAGGAAAAAAAGGGAGATAAACCTCTCCCTTTTAATTTTTATAAATATTCGGTTACTCTTAGGTTAAAGTGAAATATCATCTTTAAATTCTTGGTATGTCTCTTTTACGATGTCGTACTCTTCGTCTGATGCTTCATCAATTGCATTCCAATTATAAACCTCATTCATAATTTCAATCATATCCTCGTCATCATTGAAAGACAGGAAGGCTTCTTTGATCTTTTGAACTAACTCATCATCAAGCTCTTTCGTAACAGAAATCGTATCATTTGGAATTTCATCGGTGTAGTCTAGTACAGTTAGCACGTCCATTACATCAGGATATTCCTCTTCAAGTTCTGTACGGACGTCATCAAATGTGGTAGCTACATCAGCGTCACCATTATATACGGCAAGTGCTGAGTTATCATGACCACCGGTTTGTTGTGTTCCGGAGAAAAATTCACTTTCTAATTCTGATCCAGAATCAAAATCGAACTCTTTCATTAATTGGCTGGCAGGGAATAGATAGCCTGAAGTCGATCCTTTATCTCCATAAGCCCAAACTTTTCCTTTAAGATCTTCAAAACTATTGATACCAGAATCTGAACGTACCAGATATTGTGCTTTGTAGGAACTAGATCCGTATCTGATAGATTTTAAGATTACTTCAACATCATATTGCTCGTTTGCCAGAACGTAACCAAATGCAGGGACAAAACCAATTTGCACCTGATTAGCTCCCATTGCTTCAACTAGAGAATTATAATTTGTCATGACTTTACCTTGTACATCAATACCCAGTTCTTCACTTAAACGCTCGGCTAATGGCTCTACTGTGTCCGCAATTTTGTCAGAATCCTGTGATGGCACAAATCCCATTACTAAAGTATCCGGTGTTCCTTCATCTCCACTGCCATTACCCTCAGAAGTTCCACAAGCAGCTAATATTAATGAGAAACTTAACACAAGCATTAGACTATAAAGTTTTTTCATCTTGACCCTCCTATGTAATATGAAAACTTAATTAATAGTACCTCTTTATTAAATCCTATTTAGAACAAGAATACTAGCCTATTTTTTAAGTTTTACAAAAAATTTACATATTTTCATCTGAAAATTGACAACTAGGATAACTTGATTGGCCTATCAGCTATCTTTTTGTATAAAAATCATTCCTAATTAAAGGTTTCTTTGCCAGATAAGAAGGAAATGAATAGTAAATAAGAGAAGGGAAGAGAGTAAATGCCTAAATATGAAAAAGCGCTATTTTTGTATAATGGAAATGCAGGTAAAAATGATATGGAACAAAAGTTATCGCAAACATTGCCTATTATCACGAAAGCAATTAGAGAGCTAACTATTGTTCAGACAAAATCAAGTAAGGAGGCCAAAGAAACATGTATTGCCTTTGCTTCTAAAATTGATCTCTTAATAATTTTAGGAGGTGATGGAACAGTCCATACATGTATAAACAGTATAGCTGCTCTGGAGAGTCGACCGGTAGTAGCGATATTACCAGGAGGTACATCCAACGATTTCAGCAGAATGCTGCGTATCCCCCAGAATCTGTATGCTGCTGCGACAGCAATTGTGGAAGGTGACGCAGTACCTATTGATATAGGGAAATCAAATAGCACTTATTTCCTGAACTTTTGGGGGATTGGGCTTGTTTCCGAGACTTCGCAAAACATTGACGAAGATCAAAAGGAAAACTTCGGTGTGCTGAGTTACTTTATGAGCACTTTAAGGACAGTAAGCCAAGCCGAGCCCTTTACATACGACATCAAGACATTAAATAATCAGTACGAGGGAGAGGCTGTAATGGTGCTTGTCTTAAACGGAAAATTCTTAGGTACAAAGGAGCTTCCAATTGCAACAGTTGATCCAAGCGACGGCAAGCTTGATATATTAATTGTAAAAAACTCAAACATAGCGTCCTTTCGTGAATTACTTGCAATGAACAACCCTGAGTTTTATGATAAGGAATTTTCTGAGCTCAAACATTTTCAGGCAACTGAATTAGTAATTAATACTGATGAAACAAAGGAAATTGATATGGATGGTGAGATTAATGAAACAACGCCATCTATTATTGAAATCCTACCAAGTCACCTGCAAATGATTCAGGGATCCTTTCGTTCGTGAAAAAAGACAAACGGATTGCTCAGCCTTAAATGAAACCTTTTTGTGTATCGATTCGTATATGTATTAACAAACAGTAATGGGCTGGGTGCAAAAGAAAATGAATACCCTCATATTAAAAAGAGAGAAGTGAATTACATGGAACGACCATCTTTTGAAAAATAGCAAGATTTCTCGTTTAAGCCTTACTGATTGTGCTGTTTTGGAATTTTTTATCACCGAGGGGAACAGCCTTTGTAGAAAATAGAGGAATCTTGCTGACGAGTGGTAGTATTACATACGTTGTAAATAAATTAGAGGAAAAAGAATTACTCATTCGCAAAGTATGTTCTAAGGATGGACGTATTAGCAAAGCAAGATATTTATCTTTATAAGATAAATGTTTTGCTTTCTTTTATTTAGGTTACATAACCAAAGTATGCTGTTAAAGGTTTAAATGTACAGTTACGTAATATTAGTGTAACTAAAATGAAATATTTACGTTTATCTCGTTTAAGGAACGGGTAAATATGGGTAAATGTGATTATTAATATTAACCATAGATCACATCTAGGAGGACTCACCGATGAGCGAAAAGAAAGTGCAAATTTACGTAAGTGATAATAGTAAACAATGTGAAAAGCTTTTAACACAAATGGATGAATGGGAGATTAACTATGAAATAAAAAATATTACAACTGACAATAAATACAGGAGCGAGTTGCAAAATTTGGGTATTTATGGAACACCTGCTACATTTATAGAAAATGAGCGAAATCCGATTCTAGGCTACCAGAAAGACAGGATCCTCTATGCGTTAAGTGAGAGGGATGACCTATTAATGTATTACAATTATGCGGACGAAAATAACAAGGAAAGTTAACACACTTCTAAAAATACCTGCATAACTTATTGTAGGTGAAAAAAGGAAGAGGTGTGTTTACAAATGTATAACCGGCCTTATTATGAGCAGTCTGTGCATCCTGGTTTTCCTTACTTAAATCAACCTTATACGCAGCAACCCTATAATACAGCAACTTTATTTAATGGGCCAGCCAACCATCAAACTCCTTATGAACAGTTTGCTAAACCACAACAACCTACGAATTGGCCCGATTATATGCAAACAAACGCGTACTATGCGGATTTAAATTATCCATTAAATAAAAACCCTGACTATAATCAGCATTATACTTACCAGAACGCAAACCTTAATCCTCATTCTGTCCCAAACCAGAATCCAAATCCATTTGCAAACCCAAATCCTAATCCAAGCATAAATCCCAACCCCAGCAACGGACTTATGAGTTACTTTCAGAGCCAGGATGGTCAAGTTGACTTTGATAAAATGTTATCTACTGTAGGTCAACTGGCCAATACGTATCATCAAGTATCTCCAATTGTTAAACAGTTCGGTGCGCTGATGAAAAATTTCAGATAATGTGAAACGAAGCGGTTGCCACCAATTTTTCACTCATTCTAAGTATTGTAAGAAAAATGTAGTATTGGAAAGAGAATAAAAGGGGTATATGTAGCTATAAGTAATATTTTAACCGAAAGCGGGTAAAAGATACTATACAGCTAAATAAGGAGAATCATTATGATTGGATGTTTGGTTATCCACGGGTATACCGGTGGCCCATATGAAGTAGATCCATTAGCAAATTTTCTTAAAGAAAACACCAACTGGCACATTGAAGTCCCAACTTTACCTGGACACGGAAGACAACTTAATTTGAAGGACGTGTCACATAAAAAGTGGATTACAGCAGCAGAAAGCTCATTAAAACAATTGAAAAATAAATATGATGAAATTTATCTTATTGGCTTTTCAATGGGAGGAATGATTGCTGCCTACTTAGCAGCTAAATATAAAGTAGATAAGCTTGTGCTCTTAGCGCCATCTGGTAAGTATTTATCTTTTAAGCAGCTGAGTATTGATGCTGCAGGAATGCTGGCGGATGGAGTTAATGGAAATCTGAAAAAAAATAAACTTTACATTCATTATAAAAAGAAAGTAGGATCTGTTCCATTTACAGCAAATTTAGAGTTTTTAAAGTTAGTGAAGTTTACGCGCCGTTATCTGAAAAAGATTGATTCCCCAGTATTAATTGCTCAAGGACAGCAGGACGGTATGGTACCTTTTAAGACTGCATACTATTTAAACAAAGAGATTAGTTCCAAGCGAAAGGAAGTTGTTTTTTTTGAGAGGTCAAGGCATTTAATTTGTTTAGGGGATGACCGGGACACTCTGAACACAATGGTTTATAACTTTTTAATGAAGCCGAAAGAACAAAATTAAGAAGCATCAGCCCATGGGAATATGAGCTGATGCTTTCTCTATCTTGTGAAAATATAGAGTGACCAAAGATGGTTTGCATGTTCTACTATTTATTATCTTTAAAGAAAGAAATTACTAAAGCACCTTCACCGCCATAAGTTGAAATAAGCGGTCCGGTTTCGCTCAAGTATGCATCCTTAAATGGGTATTTGCTCCGTATATCAGAGAGCACCTTTTTTGCGCGATCCTCTGCATTGCAATGAGTCATCGTAATTACTTTATCTTCGACATTTTTGGTGTATTCTCCGATTTGATCGATAAATCGTCGGATTGATTTTTTGTCACCACGAACTTTTTCAGTTACTTCAATAGAACCTTCATCATCACTTGCTTTCATTAGTAACTTAATATTGAGTGTCTTAGCAATAGTGCCTTTCACTTTATCCAGTCGACCGCCTAAGACTAAGTTTTCCAATGTTTTCAAAACGAAAAGTGTTGTGGTTTGTTCTACCCGTTCATGAAGGTGTTCTACAAGTTCATCCAATGAATAGTTCTCATTCATTTTCACACTTGCTTCGTGTAATAAAAGGCTTATTCCACATGAAGCTGTTTTGGTGTTAATTATTTCGATTCTTCGGTCTGGTTCTTCTTCTATTAACATTGTTCTTCCAATAACTGCATTCTCATATGTACTGCTTAACCCTTTAGTCAAACTTAGCATGAGAATTGGCGTTTGGGCATCAACCTGCTTGAACGCCTCATAAAAATCATTGGGGCTGGGTGCTGCAGAACGTGGTAATTCATTTGTTTCTTTTACTTTTTGATGAAAGGTCTGCAGATCGATGTCTACTCCAATTTTATATTGATTATCTTTAAAATGTAAATATAATGGTACGACAATAATATCCAACGAGTCAGTTAATGCTTGTGGAATATCTGCTCCTCCATCAGTCATAAGTTGAATGGTCATGACATCACCTTCTTCTTTAGTAATGATTAGTTTGGTTTAGTATATCAGTTATTTATATTAGATAGTACAGATAACTTTCAAATATGTTTAATTTCTTGGTGCCTTTTGTGAAATAGTAACTCTCGACTTTCTTGACGTGCTCATGATGAATAAGAACAAGCCAAAAATAACAATCGAACCACCTAATAGTTGGGTCCATGTAACGATTTCTCCTAAGATGAAATAGGCAAGCACTGTGGCACCAATAGGTTCAAATACAATCCCCATAGAGATGGTAGAGGTACTGAGCCATTTCAGAGCCCAATTGAACAGCGTGTGACCAAAGAAAGTCGGAATAATAGCTAGAGCCAAAAACAGCCACCAATGATCGGCTGGGTATCCGAAAAAGGGATTCTGCAGAACCAGGTTATAAAGAATTAATGTAATTGAGCTTATTCCATATACGACAAATGTGTACGTCATAAGGGATAGTCTCTTTCTTGCCTGCTGACCAAATAAAAAGTATGCAGTAACGGCTATTGCCCCTAGTAATGCAAGCATGTTACCAAATAAGGCAACCCCACTTATTTGGAAATCACCCCAACTAATAACAACGCTTCCAAACAATGCGATAACCATACTGATAACAGCACCTGATGAAAAACGTTCCTGGAAAAAGAAGTAGGTTCCCAAGAATGCAAATATAGGCTGTAAAGTAACAAGCACTACAGAACTGGCTACAGATGTGTAGTTTAAAGATTCAAACCAGAGAATAAAATGTAAAGCTAAAAATACACCGGCAAATATGGAAAGAATCCAATCCTTTTTATTAATTAGCCGAAATTCATGACGGTATTTACTTAATATAATAGGTAACATTAATAAAACAGCGAATAATAAACGATAGTTTGCAATTATCGCTGCCGGTGCGTTCCCAGCAAGCTTTACTAAAATAGCTGAAGTAGACACTGAGATGACACCAATTACAACCGCTATGTATGGATTAAACGGAGGAATACGCATACAAACCCTCCTTGCAATATACAGCTATAACAAAGGCAATTTTATTTGCCGATTCTAGATTTCTGCTGACTTGTATATTTTTTTATTTTACCATGGCATAAATAAAAAATCATTTATCTCCCTTTTTCCGGCAGAAAGTTGAGGAAGTTAAAAGGAGACTCTGTGAAGGAAATACAATTTGTAAGCGAAGTTTGTTTTGTGCTGTTAGTAACATTAGGAAATATGTGTTATGATATAACATGCATGAGTTTTTCGATTGAGGCCTCTTACCAAAAATAGGTGATGCCTTTTTGTACTTTAGGGGAGAATTAATTTCCGGGGTTTAAAGTATAATAAGGAAGACGGTTTTAGCTGTTAGTAGTGAAAAACCATTTTTCAAGTAGTACTTTATAAAAGAATATAACGATAAATGAGATAATCAATTTTATTATATTCCCTTAAAAACAGGGGTAACGTTTACCTCCAAAATAAAGTGGGAATAATATTTTTAGATAACTAAAGTATAAAAATTTAAGGCCTTTTTTCGAATAAATCTACAAAAAAAAAGGAGTAGACTATTAGGTGACAAAATTTAATGAACTAGGTGTATCAAGCTCTATTATGAAAGCATTGGAAAAAATGGGGTTTGAAGAAGCGACGCCGATTCAAGCAGAGACAATTCCTCTTGCAATGCAAGGGAACGACGTTATTGGGCAAGCACAAACAGGTACAGGAAAAACAGCAGCATTTGGTATTCCTATGATTGAAAAAATTGATTCAAAAGAAAGAAAAATTCAAGGGTTGGTAGTAGCGCCTACGCGTGAACTGGCAATTCAAGTAGCAGAAGAACTTAACCGACTAGCGAAATTTGCAGGCGTTCGTGCACTGGCAGTATATGGTGGTCAACACATGGACAGGCAGATCCGCGCACTAAAAGATGGTCCGCAGATTGTGGTAGCAACCCCTGGTAGACTGCTCGATCATATGCGCAGGAAAACGATTCGTATTGATAAAGTGCAAACTGCTGTACTAGATGAAGCAGATGAAATGTTAAATATGGGATTTGTCGATGATATTCGGGACATCCTGAAGGGCATCCCTGAAGAAAGACAAACATTGCTATTCTCGGCAACTATGCCAAGAGAAATTCGTGATATTGCAACAAATTTAATGAAAAGTCCTAAAGAAATTAAAGTAAAAGCAAAAGAAATGACAGTGGAAAACATCGATCAGTATTTTGTGGAGATCCCAGAGAAATATAAATTCGAGACACTGAATAATCATATGGATATCAATGCGCCAGTTTTATCGATCATTTTCAGCAGAACGAAAAAACGCGTAGATGAAATCACTGAGGGATTACAAGCAAGAGGTTTCCGTGCAGAAGGTATTCATGGAGATTTAACCCAGGGAAAACGTATGTCTGTGCTGAATAAATTCAAGAGCGGACGTGTAGAAGTATTAGTTGCTACCGACGTGGCTGCACGTGGTTTGGATATTAGTGGAGTTACCCATGTATATAACTTTGACATCCCTCAGGATCCGGAAAGTTATGTGCACAGAATTGGACGTACAGGTAGAGCTGGACGTACTGGTGAAGCTATTTCCTTCATTACTCCAAGAGAAATGGGTCATTTGCAATTAATTGAAAGAACGACAAAAAGTAAGATGAAGCGCCTAATGCCTCCTACTAATCAGGATGCACAACGTGGGCAGCAACAAGTAACAGTAGATAAATTATTAAAAACAATTGAAAAAGATGAATTAAAATCATATCATGAGACAGCAAATGAGTTGCTGCAAGAGAATGACTCGATTACTGTTATAGCAGCTGCATTGAAATTGCTTACGAAAGAAAGAAGAGATACACCTGTATCCATTTCTTCTGTAGCACCTATCAGTGTAAAAGGGCCACAACGTTCTAATGATAATCGCCGTCCTAACAATAAGCGGTTTAGTGGAAAACGCGGTGGTCAAGGTCAAGGCGGACGAAGTCAAGCTTCATCTGCAGGTGGAAGAAACCGCAAAGGGAACTTCCAAAAACGCAGAAACCGCGATTAATAGAAACAAAAGCTTAAGCGTCTGTTAAGTAATTGATATAATAAAAAGCTCCCTTTCAAAGGAGCTTTTTTTCATTAGAACCTTTACAACCAATGAAACGTACTACATAGTAATGTAAAAGAAACAGGAGGTAACTTGCATGAGACAACCCCCGGTGAACAGAATAGCTCGAGATGCAATCAAGGCATGGAAAATAACTGCGGCCTTTTTTGTAGGAATTCTTTGGTTACTAACTATTGGAATAGCTGTTATGACTTCAATGTACTCATTTTCATTCTGGTACATGCTCATAGGAGCGGTTGTTAGTGGACTGAGTACTTATTTATTTGTTTTTCTCTTTCCAAAAATACGTTGGAGAAGATGGCGTTATGAAGTGTTCGAACAGGAGATATATATACAGCATGGGATTTTAATTGTTTCGCGAACGCTAGTGCCAATGATACGTGTACAACATGTAGACACGAAGCAGGGCCCTGTATTAAAAAAATTCAAGTTGGCTAGTGTGACGATATCAACTGCAGCTACAACGCATGAAATACCGGCCTTGCTGGAGGAAGATGCCTCAGATCTCCGTGATCGAATTTCAGCATTAGCAAGGGTGGATGAAGATGATGTCTAAGCAGCAAAGATTACATCCCGCAGCCATTCTGTTTAACTTTGTACGTGTTATCAAGGAAGCGCTATTTGCAGTTGTGCTTGGATTTATAACTCTAAGAGATGGTCCATTATTTTACTTTATACTAATCGGGTCCATTATCATTCTTCTATTGGTTATCTTCAGTATTTTATCCTGGTATCGTTTTACCTATCGGGTTGAAGGCGATGAACTTAGAATAGAATATGGTATTTTTATTCGAAAGAAGAGGTATATTTCTAAAAACCGCATTCAATCCATTGATTTAACTGCTGGTGTAATTCATCGGGTTTTTAAATTGGTACAGGTTCAAATTGAGACTGCAGGTAGCGGTACAAGAGCGGAAGCCTCCTTGAAAGCAGTCAGACTCGCGGAAGGTGAGCGATTAAGGAGTGAATTGAAAGAAGTAAGAAAAGGTAGCCTATCAGATGAAGTTCATGAGGGCGTGTTAGAGGAATCACCGGAACCATTCTATCAAATTACTTTTAAGCGTTTATTCTTGGCGGGTTCCACATCGGGAAGCATTGGAATTATTTTGGCATTTGCAGTCTTTGGTATATCCGAATTAGAGCAATTTATACCAAAGGAATTTTATGACAACACCATCCAATGGGTAGTTGGGTTAAGTATTATAATCATAGCTGGACTATTGTTCATCATTTTGATCTTCCTTTGGCTGCTGGGTATCGCTGGTACGATGATAAAATATGGGAATTTCACCATCACGAAGAAAACTAACGATGAACTGTTCATTACTCGTGGATTAATAGAAAAGAAGCAAATAACCATTCCTAGAAAAAGAATTCAAGCAGTGGGCATTCGGGAAAGCGTTATTAGGCAGCCATTAGGCTTTGTAACATTGTTCGCCGAAGTAGCTGGTGGATCATTTGATAAGGGGGAGGATTTCTCCACTGTTTTATTTCCGATAATGAAAAAAGGAGAAGTAAACGATTTTCTAAAGGAACTATTGCCTGAATATGCAGAACATGTTGAAGAAATGACGCCAATACCAAGGCGCGGTTTGAAATTTTACCTATTTCGCGCCACATTCCCTTTTATACTAATTGGAGCTGGTATTGCGTACTTCATTCCTCAATACCTTTGGGTACCTATCGTATTATTGCTTGGCAGTTCGTCTATTGGATTTTTGCGTTATCAGGATGCAGGATTTCAAATAGAAGGCGAACGCTTAACAGTCCGGTACCGGATACTTAGCAAGGTTACAATGTTTATTTATCACAAACGCCTCCAAGCATTTGAGAAAGAACAAAATCCTATTCAAAAAGTTCAGAGCCTGACAACGCTGAGGTTATCAATTGTTGGTGTATTAGGTGCAGGGAAGCATTATGTTATAAAAGATCTTGATGATTCAAAGGTAGTCGGTTTGTCTGAGTGGTATTCCTATAAAACAAAAAACCTGGTTTAATAATGCCAGGTTTTTCATGTTAGTCTACTCCAAATCCCTAGTAAAACAAGGATTCCCAATACAATCCACAATATGTTTTTCTTTATTTTCTGCGGAATCCGCTTTTTTCGCCAGCGGTTCGGATCAAACTGAATAGATCCATCATCCTGATATTGCCGATTCCTCCAGGGCGAATAGGCTCTAACTCCCGATAATACTAAGGGAGCCAATGCAAAACCTCCGATAAAACCGAAAATATGTGCATATATATTTATATTCGGGCGGACGAATGTCATAATTAGTCCAATAATAAATATAGTCATGACAATTTGCGAATTTGCCTGATCAATTAGGTGCTTGCGGAATGCAACCATAAAGGCATAGATCCCAAATAGACCAAAAACAGCTCCCGATGCTCCTATATGAAAATAAAAAGCGGTTGGGGCAATAGCATAGGTTGCGATGTTACCAGCCAAACCTGCTGCTAAATATGCAATAATAAACTTAAATTTTCCAAGCATTTGTTCCAAAGCAGGACCAAATAACACAAGGGCAAAGGAATTAAACAGCGCATGCATTAGTCCACCGTGCAGAAATATGGATGTTATTAGTCGCCAGTATTCGCCATTATGAATGAATAGATTATTACCAGCACCCCACTGATATAGTTCAATGCCAAATGGTAATCGAAGGAAATCAATCAATAACCATAATACCAAGTGAATAATAATCAGTCCTGCTACAATAGGATAAAACTGAACAAACTCTTTTATACTTCTTTCTGTTCGAATAAACATTGTTGTCCCCCTGAACTAATATAAGTACTATTATTTTAATAGGTATGTGTCGAGTATATGACCATTAATAGCTTACTAAAATTTACATATGAAATACAAGGATATGAATTCTATGGATAGAAGGGTAGATAAAAATGATAAAAGGTATTGGAATTGATTTAATTGAGCTGAAACGAATTCAAAACAGCATGGAGAAAAATAAACGGTTTGTTGAACGAATTTTAACACAAAAAGAAAAGGAAGTGTTTATTAGCCTGCAAAATAGCCGAAGAAAAGTTGAGTTTCTTGCAGGAAGATTTGCTGCTAAAGAGGCTTTTGCCAAGGCAACTGGAAGTGGAATTGGGAAATTGAGCTTTCAACATATTGAAGTTCTGCCTAATGAGCAAGGTGCTCCTTTAGTACAAGTACAAGGATATGAGGCTTATAATATTTTTATTTCTATAGCGCATAGCAGGGAATACGCTACTGCGCAAGTAATAATTGAAGAGAAATAATAGGACGTGCATTCATAATTAGCAGGGTTGTCTCATATATTTTACTGCGGGTAGAAGGGAACAAAGTTTGTATTGTCACCGCAAAAAAATAAACGGTAGGGTCACAATTAGTTTGGAGTAAAATGTGCTGGGGCTGTGTGCAGTACAGGATCGGTTACGTCCTGAAAAGAAGGAGGGATGAATTACAAGTACTAGCTAAAAGTGACCGAAGAATAGACGCTTTTATCGTATATTTTTTATGTAATGCGGGATAACGTTCCCTTTGTGAATTGAGACAAGGGAGATATGTCCATGAAAAGAATGTATGTTATTTGGATAATCGTCGCTAGTGGCTTCGTTTTATTATTATCGGCTTGTGGCGGTGAAAAATCCAAAGAAGACGTTGTTTCAGAGTTGGAAGAGAGCATGGAGGATATGAGTGGATACAAGGCCAAGGCCGAGATGAGTATGAATACGGGACAGGAAGAACAAAAGTTTACTATAGATATTTGGCATAAGAAAGAAGAACTGTACCGTGTTTCCCTGCAGAATGATCAGGACGAAAAGGGAAATCAAATCATTTTAAAAAATGACGATGGTGTTTTTGTGCTTACGCCTGCTTTAAATAAAAGCTTTAAATTTCAATCGGAATGGCCGGATAATAGTAGTCAGCCATATCTGTATCAATCACTTGTAAAGGATGTTATGAGCGATAGTGAAGCGGAGTTTGAAACGAATGATTCAAGTTATATCTTTAAGACGAAAACAAATTACCAAAGCAATAACAATCTACCATTTCAAGAAATCCATTTTGATAAAAAGACATATACACCAGTTCTCGTAAAAGTAATGGATCAGGATAGAAATGCACTAGTTGAAGTGAAATTCTCTACATTTGAAATGCAAGTTACTTTTGAGGACGATGACTTTACAATGGATAAAAACATGGCCAGTGGTACTATAGATGAGCCTGTCTCTGGAGAGGTAACGGACGATGACTTAACGGTCGTATATCCTTTATACAAGGCAGGCGCTGAATTAGCTGAAAAGAGGGAAGTGGATTTAGAGAATGGTAAACGGGTAATCTTAACCTTTTCAGGGGAAAAGAATTTTACTTTAGTGGAAGAAAAATCGACGGTTCTGCCAACCTTCTCGTCTCCAAAAGAAGTGCGGGGAGATATTGTAAACCTGGGTCATACAGTTGCAGCACTCTCCAATAATACCTTGGAGTGGAGCCATGATGGTGTCGACTTCATATTAGCAAGTGATCAGCTGACAAAGGCTGAACTAATCGAAGTAGCACAATCTGTTGAAAGTAAAGAAGTTAAATAAATGGAGTGATGGTTAGCAGACTCAAACTGAAGTGGGGTCTGCTTTTTATTTTTAAAGGAAAGTATAAAGTTTTTGGCTGCAATTAATTCTTAAACTTAAACAGCCACGTCCAGCTTCGACGGACAAATGTTTTCGATGGGACGAGCAGTGCGCAGTCCCAGGACGTCCTAGTGCCGATGAAGCCACAGGATAAAGAAGGCATCTGTGAGATGCATCGCACGCAGGAAAAGAGCTTTTCTTTTTCAAGGACGTGGCGTTTTTATCGGCCGGCGCCCAAGGACTAGCGAGACTTCCTTCACCTCCGTAATCTAACTCAACATCGGTTCAAGAAATAAAAAGGAAGGCCGACTAAAACCGGGCTTGTGCTCAGGCGCCGGCATACCCCTAGAAGTGAGCATGTTTCCTTTTAGATTCACTTGACTTATCGCCAGAAATGGCGAAAGTCTAAGTGAATCTTATACTCTGGAGTGAATCTCCTGCGGCAGTGGAAGATCGATTAACTACGCCTCTCCTGAGCGACTACGTCGACCCATCCTCGGGTTCGCGGGCGCAGTCCGTACGTCCCTAAACGGGCGCTTGCGCCTTTGTTCCTAGAATCGGCTGAGAAGATGGATATAATAATTTGACAGCTCTTATACTAAGAGAAATAATAGAAAAGACTTTTAGTTTGAAAGTGAAGGGAGCCTTGTAGTGTGACGAATACGAATACTTTTTATAGAGATACATGGGCAGAAATAGACCTGGATGCAATTGAATACAATATAAATCAAATAAAAGAAAAATTACCTGAAAAAACCACTGTAGTTGCAGTAGTAAAGGCGAACGCCTATGGTCATGGGAGTATACAAGTTGCAAAAAAGGCATTGGAATCCGGAGCTGAAGCTCTGGCAGTTGCATTACTCGAGGAAGCTCTCGATCTTCGTGAAGCTTCTATTACTGCTCCAATATTAGTATTGGGAAGAGTTCCGGCCAGTGCTGCTGCAGTCGCTGCTGATAATGATATTGCGTTAACTTTCTTCCAAAAAGAATGGCTTGAAGAAGTAAACTCCCTTCCGTTAACTAGTAAATTAAAGCTTCATATGAAGTGGGACACTGGCATGGGGAGGGTTGGTATTCGTACCCCAGAGGAATTAAAGGATATTCTTCATGCATTAAACGAAAATCAAAGCATATATTTAACAGGAGTATATACACATTTTGCAACAGCTGATGAAGCTGATATGACCTATTTTTACAAACAAAAGAAAAGATTTGAAGATATGTTGTTCTTATTTAAAGAGTTATGGCCCCATAAGGTAGCTGTTCATATTGGTAATAGCGCCAGTGCCATCCGCTTGCCCAATGAAATGTATGATTGTGTCCGCTTTGGTATTTCGATGTATGGATTGTACCCTTCTGGAGCAGTTAAAGAAGGAAAGGAAATTCTGCTTAAACAAGCTTTTTCTCTTCATAGCAGATTAATTCATATTAAAAAGGTGCCAGCAGGGGAGTCGATAAGTTATGGATCAACCTACGTTACAGAAGAAGATGAATGGATTGGTACTATTCTTATAGGCTATGGAGATGGATGGATACGAAAGTTTCAAGGCAGTTCTGTATTGGTGGATGGGAAACGAATGCCAATTGTAGGAAGAATTTGCATGGATCAAACTATGATACGATTAGATAAGAAATACCTGGTGGGAACCAAAGTAACGCTTATTGGAGAGCAGGATAATGCCAGAATTGAAATGGACGAAATAGCAGATTATGTAGAAACAATAAATTATGAAATACCATGTATAATTAACCAGAGAGTTCCTCGCGTATATAGAGCGACTTGAAATACCAGTTTTCTTAATCTATAATAGCAATAGCAATAAGTTTATATACCACTTCCTAGTATTATTAAACGACAAAAAGAGATTTTTTTAGAAAAATTGTCAACATCTCTTTGCAAACGCCCGGATTCAATGATATTATTAATAGGACTTTTATAAAGTTCGTTCAACAGTTGGCGGAGGTGCATGGTTTTGTCAGAGAGCTTACAAGAGATCTTGGTAAAGTTACCAAAAAACCTATTAAGTGAGGTGGATGGATTAATGAAATATGAGAACAGCGATTTAAGTGACTTCATATGTCAGGCAACAAGAAACTATCTGCAGCACAAGAAAGATGAGCATATTCAGCAATTTCGTGAAACTATGCAAAAGGGTTACCAGGAAATGGGCCGCATTAATCTAACAATAGCATCAGAAGCTTTTCAGGCCGAAGAGGAGGCTGAAAACACTTTAGAGCGCTCTGTGATCGGGGTGTAACAATTTGATTGTTCAAAGAGGCGAAGTATATTTCGCCGACTTATCCCCTGTAGTCGGATCAGAGCAGGGAGGCGTACGCCCAGTATTGATCCTGCAAAATGATATTGGAAACAGGTTTAGTCCTACTGTTATTGTTGCAGCTATAACTGCACAAATACAAAAGGCGAAACTACCTACACATGTAGAAATAAATGCTAAGCGTTATGGATTTGACCGTAATTCTGTGATTTTACTGGAACAGATCCGGACGTTGGATAAGCAGCGTTTAACTGATAAAATAACAAAACTAGACAATGAAATGATGAAAAAGATCGATCAAGCATTAGAAATAAGTCTCGGTCTTCAGGACTTATATGATCAATAGGCGATGCCCCTTGTTAATATGATACAGGGGTATTTTTTGTGTGCGGGAATAAACAATTCACTTGATGTCGGACCTAAAGATTGTTAAATTTAGAGAGAGTGTATCATAATTGCACAAAAACACGTAGTAAACTACAATAATCATACATTAAAAAGCCATTTGATGGGGGTAAAACGATGAATCAGAAGTTCAAAAAAGTAGTCATAGAAAACAGTGATATAATTGTTGAGCAGTGGATGATGGAAATTAATTCGTTGAAAGGTGGTAACTATACTGCAAATATTTCGACAGATTTATTCGAGAGCACGAACAGAGAGTTTGTTAACGTAATTTTTACGAGCATACAAAATGAAGGTTCCTCGAAAGCTGTGGAAGACTTTTCGGAAAAAATTATTAATCTTGGCTGGCCGTTAAGCTATATCACCGATGGCTTGCAAGTATTTCGAAGGGTTACAGTAAATTACATATTAAGTCAGTCAGAACAAGTAGACTCGGCTTTTATATCAAATGTACTTAAGAGCGTTGACTTGTGGGTGGAGCCCCTTATTCGTCAGTTAGTAAATGAATATTCAGGCAGCTGGGAACATATTGTATCACTTCAGCGCCTTGCCTTACAGGAATTGTCTGCTCCTTTAATCCCGGTCATGGACAGTATCACAGTCATGCCGTTAATTGGGACAATAGATACCGAGAGAGCAAAGTTAATAATGGAAAACCTTCTAGAGGGAGTTATTAAACACAATTCTGAAGTTGTGTTAATTGATATTACCGGTGTACCAGTAGTAGACACCATGGTAGCCAATCACATCATACAGGCTGCTGAAGCTGTTCGTCTAATTGGTTCAACATGTATACTTGTTGGTATCCGTCCTGAAATAGCTCAGACAATTGTAAATCTCGGTATTGATCTGGCTAAATTCCCGACAAAGAGTTCTTTGAAAAAAGGATTTACTAAAGCTTTGGAGATTACTAACAGAAAAGTAGTTGACCTTGAAAGAAAAGACGAAAGTATTGAACGAATGATCGAGTCTATACAAGGGGAGTGATCGTAATGCGAATACCTATACTTAAGTTACACAACTATTTATTAATTTCAATCCAAACTGAGATTGATGATAACACGGCTATACAGTTCCAAGAAGACCTATTAAATAAAATTCATAAGAGTGGTTCATCTGGAGTAGTAATAGATCTCACATCGGTGGATATTATAGATTCCTTTATTGCAAAGGTTCTGGGCGACGTGGTAACTATGTCTGATCTCATGGGGGCGAAAGTAGTATTAACTGGTATTCAACCCGCAGTTGCAATGACATTAATTGATCTGGGTATTCATATGCAGAATGTCCCAACTGCACTTGATCTGGAACAAGGTCTTATTAAACTTTACCAGGAATTGGGGGAATAATAGATGAAACCCCAAACGTGTGTGAATATTCAAAAGGAGTGGGATATTGTTGGAGCCAGGCAATTAGGCCGTGACATTGCAAAAACAGTTGGTTTTGGCACAGTTGACCAGGCAAGAATAGCAACCGCAATATCCGAATTAGCTCGTAATATATACTTATATGCTGAAAACGGTCAAATATGCTTTGAATTAATAGATAATGTGGAGCATAAAGGGATGTGCATGGTTGCTATAGACAATGGCCCGGGTATTGATGACATTAGTCAAGTGATGCAGGACGGTTATTCAACTTCTGGCGGACTGGGAGCGGGTCTCCCGGGTGTAAAACGCCTTATGGATGAATTTGACTTACACACCGAAGTAGGAAAAGGAACTCGAATAAAAACAGTAAAATGGATAAGGTAAGAAGCATATGGGGTGCGGACGTGCAATCGGTTCACACCCAAAGCTGAATCACAGGGAAATTTACAACAGGATTTTCTAAATTGGGGGACACGCAAATGGATGAGGTTATGCAGAAATTGGACGCTACTAATTACAAGGATTTACTTAAACATTATATTGATACACAAGATGAAAAGGCATTATATGGCGTTGAACAAGTAAGTAAGTCTTTCATAAAAAGCAATATTCTTCCAGAGGAAATAGTTAATTTACATATTCAAGCATTAGCTGAGTTATATCCGAACCTTTTTGAAGACTTTCAGCATTCGATGAGTTTTCTGTTGGAAGCGATGATTTCGTATGGTCTTGCTCATCAGGAATTTCAAATGTTAAGAGAGAAACAGTACGAACTTAAATCAGAAATATCTGTTGCTGCCAGTATGCAGGATACACTACTGGGGACCACAAAACCGGCTATTGAAGGTTTGGACATAGGTGTAATCAGCGTACCCGCACATCAAATGAACGGAGACTATCACCACTTTGTAAAAGGGAAAGATGGCTCTTTAGGTATAGCTGTAGCAGACGTTATCGGAAAAGGCATACCTGCTGCGCTATGTATGTCCATGATCAAATATTCCATGGACAGTTATCCGGAAGAATCAATGACTCCAAAGGCAATACTGAAGAATTTAAATAGGGTTGTCGAACGTAATGTTGATCCAAGTATGTTTATTACTATGTTCTACGCACAATATATCCCCTCTCAAAGCAAACTACACTATTCTTCAGCAGGGCATGAACCAGGCTATTACTACAATGCTGAAAAAGACAGTTTTACAGAAATTGAAACGCAAGGGCTAGTGTTAGGTGTCTCCCCTGATACGGATTATAAGCAATACGAATTGCAAATTAATAAAGGGGACATGGTAATCATGTTGACCGATGGCGTAACAGAATGCAGAGACGGCGACCGTTTTATAGAAAGTGAAGAAGTTTTGGATGTAATTAAGCAGTACGCTAATCTTCCAGCACAGGAAATGGTGAATAATGTATATAAACATTTTGAAAGGCTGCAGAACTTTGAACTCAGAGATGATTTCACATTACTTATTTTACGGAAAGAAGTTTAAAAATTTATTTAGCTGGGTAAGTAACTAAAGTAAGCATTGCAATCATATTAACTTTACATGTCATGGTATCATCGTGGATGCCTACTTATAATAAAGTCTTTTTAGGGGGAAAATCATGAATTTAGTTGTTGATGTTATAGACGCAAATGAGAAATCAATTGTTAATCTTTCAGGCGAAATTGATGCATATACGGCTCCACAGTTAAAAGAGGCGCTATTACCTTTAGTTAAACAGGCCGGCCACTTAGTTGAGGTTAATCTGGAAGATGTTAATTATATGGATAGTACTGGACTGGGTGTTTTTATCAGCGCATTGAAGTCCACAAAGGAAAACAAAAGCCGGATGGTATTAGTTAATCTGCAAGATAAAGTATTGCGGTTATTTAAAATTACCGGTTTGGATGAAGTTATAGAAATCAACTCTACAATTCGAGGTGGAAATGAGTAATGGAGACATTTGATTTTATAGAGATGAAGGTTCCTGCAAAAGCAGAGTATGTTGGTGTTATTCGCTTAAGTATTTCTGGAATAGCAAATAGAATGGGTTTTACCTATGAAGATATTGAGGATTTAAAGGTTGCAATTTCTGAAGCTATAACAAATGCTGTGACACATGCCTATCATGAAACAGATGAAGGAGAAGTTACCGTTGGTTTTGGAGTTTATGAAAACCGCTTGGAAGTTATGGTGGCCGATCATGGTGGAAGCTTTAACCTAAATGAAATTAAAGATGGTATTGGACCATATAAGAGTACGGAGTCTGTTGAAAATCTTCGAGAGGGTGGCTTTGGTCTGTTTCTAATCAATGCACTTATGGATAAGGTTGAAATTAAGAATAACTATGGAGTTATCGTACTAATGACTAAGTATCTTAACGAAATTGAGGTGGGCTTGGATGACGACCAAATCTCAACCACACAATAGGGGGGGAGATGAGGTTTACCAATGGATTGAATATCTGCAAAAAGAGCCAACTGATGAGGTAGTGCAGGAGAAAATTGTACTTACCTATAAGGATCTTGTTGAATCAATTGCCAGAAAGTATTCGAAAAATAGTGCGATTCACGAAGACCTTGTACAGGTAGGTATGATTGGACTATTAGCTGCGGTTAGAAGGTATGATGCAACATTTGGTAAATCATTTGAATCTTTTGCTATCCCAACAATTATTGGTGAAATAAAGCGATTTATACGTGATAAGACCTGGAGTGTCCATGTACCACGAAGAATCAAGGAACTGGGGCCTAAGATTAAGAAGGCAGTAGATGAACTGACGACAATGAATCAGACGTCCCCGACTGTAAGAGAGATAGCTGAATACCTGGAAGTTTCCGAGGAAGATGTACTGGAAACAATGGAAATGGGTAAAAGCTACAAAGCCCTTTCGGTTGACAGAAAAATTGAAGCCGATTCGGATGGCAGCACAGTTGCTATTTTGGATTTGGTTGGAGATGAGGAAGATGGTTACAACAACATTGATCAAAAAATGATGTTGGAGAAAATACTTCCTATTTTGTCAGAAAGAGAGCAGCAAATACTTCAGTGTACTTATTTTGATAACATGAGCCAAAAAGAAACTGGAGAATTACTGGGTATTTCACAAATGCATGTATCAAGGCTGCAAAGGCGTTCACTACGCAAGCTCAGAGAGGCTATTCAGTCTGAAAACACGGAGGTTTTCGATTGACTATGGTGAAGAAGGTAAAGGTTTCTGTTTTCCAAAAGCCCAAAAAGGGAAATTATTATTGTGGAGACAGTTATTATTTTACCGAGTCGGATAGTGGATTTCTATGTGCGATAGCAGATGGGCTAGGCAGTGGTGAATATGCAAAAGAATCTTCTCAGATTGTTATAGATATTATAAAAAATAATGTTAACTCAACAGTGGAACAGCTTATAAAAATGTGTAACGAGCAATTATTCAAGAAACGCGGAGTTGTTCTTGGTATATTGAAATTGAATTTTCATTCTCAAATGTATTCCTATTCTTCAATTGGAAATATTGGGGTATTAACAGTGGTCAAGGGTCAGAAGAAAAAGCGGAGCATCCCTAATGGTGGCTACCTGGCGGGTTATCCAAAGAAGTTCAAGGTCGTACACGATAAGCTTGAACCAGAAACAAATTTTATTATGTTTTCCGATGGGGTGTCTGATAAAGACCTCTCCCAGCGTTATTTTCTTAATAAAGATGTTGACTCAGTTATCAAAGCGTTCGAATACATGAGTGAGCAGGTACGAGATGACGATACAACCTTAATAGCACTGCGATACGACAAGTAAATCGAGGATGCGAAAGGCTGGCACAGCGTGTCAGCCTTTCGCATGGTTGCTGATTTTAGCCTTGGGAACTATGCAGGGATTATGATTCTTTGGTAAAATAGAGGCTGAAGTAAAGGAGGAACATATGTGGCAAATGAATTAAACCAAGAACTTAGCCAATGGGTTGCTAAAGAAACTCAGGTTAATACAACTATCATAGAAAAAGTAATCGCATTATTAGAAGAGGGCAACACAGTACCTTTTATAGCCAGGTATAGAAAAGAAATGACAGGTGGCCTGGATGAAGTACAAATTAAGTCCGTGCAGGATAAATGGAACTATGCATTGAATTTGTCAGACAGAAAGCAGGAAGTCCTTCGAATCATTGATGAGCAAGGGAAGTTAACGGAAGAACTTAAACGTGAAGTTACCCAAGCTACCCAACTGCAACGTGTAGAAGACTTATATCGACCATATAAACAAAAACGCCGGACGAAAGCTACTATCGCAAAAGAAAAAGGGTTGGAACCACTAGCTGAACGAATCTGGCAGCAGGATCTGAGCACTATTAATCAGGAAGCTGAATTGTACTTTTCGGAAGAACATGAGTTACTTACCATTGAAGATGTATTAGCGGGAGTTAATGATATTCTTGCAGAGTGGATATCAGATCACCCGGAATACCGTGAGTACATACGGGAAGAAACCTTCAAACGTGGAACAGTATATGCAGAAGTGAAGAAAGCAGAGAAAGATGAGAAACATGTGTTTGAAATGTACTACGAATATAAAGAAGCTATTCGTTCTATGGTATCTCATCGTATCCTAGCATTAAATCGCGGTGAAAAAGAAGAAGTACTTAAAGTGATGATCGAACCACCAACTGAAAGGATTCTTGAGTATTTACAAAAAAAGATAATCAAACGAAACACAAATCAGCAAGGTACAGAAATTTTACAAGAAGCAATTGCAGATAGTTATAAACGACTAATAGCTCCATCAGTTGAGCGGGAAATCCGAAACAGCCTGACAGAAAAAGCGGAAGAACAAGCAATAGATATATTTTCCAAGAACCTTAAGAGCTTGCTGCTTCAACCGCCGTTAAAAGGAAAAACTATTCTGGGAGTTGATCCAGCATTCAGAACTGGTTGTAAACTTGCGGTAATTGATGAGACAGGTAAGGTGCATGCTGTTAGTGTTATGTACCCAACAGCGCCAAAGCATGATACAGCCGGATCAGAGAAAATTGTAATGAACTTTATTAAAAAATACTCTATTGAACTTATTGCAATAGGAAACGGTACGGCATCGCGTGAGACAGAACAATTCATTTCGGATGTGATTACAAATAACAGCTTGAGTCTGCCTTATATTATAGTCAATGAGGCTGGTGCCAGTGTTTACTCTGCTTCAAAATTAGCACGTGAGGAGTTTCCTGACCTGCAAGTTGAAGAAAGAAGTGCTGCATCTATTGCGCGCCGGGTTCAAGATCCACTTGCAGAACTGGTGAAAATTGATCCGAAATCAATAGGCGTTGGTCAGTATCAACATGATGTAACTCAGAAATCACTTAATGAATCACTTACGTTTGTTGTAGAAACTGCAGTTAACCAGGTTGGAGTAAATGTAAATACAGCGTCATCTTCCTTGTTGCAATATGTAGCTGGATTGAGTAAAACTGTAGCTAACAATATTATTAAACAACGTGAAGAAGAAGGTAAATTCACAAATCGCAAGCAATTAAAGAAAATTCCAAGGCTTGGAGCAAAGACGTACGAACAGGGAATTGGATTCTTGCGAATAATAGATGGAGATCATCCACTGGATAGAACACCAATACACCCTGAAAGTTATGCTCATACAGAAAAGCTTCTTAAAATGCTCGATTGTGAGCTCGAAGATATTGGATCAGATAAGCTTGCAGAGAAGCTCAGTACCATTGATAAGAAAGAAATTGCTGATAAATTGGACATTGGACAGCCCACTTTAATCGATATTATAAATGCACTAAGTCGTCCCGGCCGTGATCCGCGAGAGGATTTCCCGCAGCCGCTGTTAAAACAGAATGTGCTGACACTAGAGGACCTGAAGCCAGGTATGGAAATGCAGGGAACGGTGCGTAATGTGGTTGATTTTGGCGTATTTGTTGATATTGGTGTAAAACAAGACGGGCTCGTACACATTTCTAAAATGGCGAATAAATTCGTGAAGCACCCAATGGATATTGCATCAGTAGGAGATGTAGTGACAGTTTGGGTCGAACAAATTGATGCAGTTAAGGGAAGGGTAGCCTTGTCCATGGTAGAAAATAAGGGATAATTCCAGTTTTTCTTCAGTCTGGAAATTTTCTTCAGTCTGGAAATCCTATTAAAAATAATAAGGGAATAGTGCATCATGCACTATTCCCTTATTTTATGTTCTTTACTTAACGCTTTGAGGAACAGCTAATCCCAATCCTTGGGCGATTCGTTCGCCCCACTCTGGGTCTGCTTTATAGAAATGTTCAATTTGACGAAGCTTGATTTCATCTCTTTCAACGGGCTCCATATGTCCCACAAAAGCATTTATTAAACGATCTTTCTCATCAGCACTCATTAATCGATAAAGGTCCCCGGCTTGCGTGTAATGATCTTCGCTATCGTAAGCTACACTGTCAGCCTCACCATATACTTCAAACGGGCTTATTTTTTGTGTTAAGTCTTCTGCTGGGCCATTGACACTATTTGGTTCATAAACTGGTGAGCTTCCACCATTGCTGTCCACTCGCATAGCCCCATCACGCTGATAGTTATTTACTTCATTAATAGGACGGTTAACTGGAATTTGATGATGGTTAGCGCCTAAGCGGTAACGGTGCGCATCAGAATAAGCAAACAGACGACCCTGAAGCATTTTATCTGGAGAAGCTTCAATCCCAGGTACAAATTGTCCAGGTGAGAAAGCAGCCTGCTCCACTTCAGCAAAGTAATTCTCAGGGTTGCGGTTCAATACCATGCGGCCAACCTCTATACGAGGATAATCTTTCTTGGACCAAACCTTTGTAACATCAAACGGGTCAAACCTATATGTTTTAGCGTCTTCAAACGGCATAATTTGTACATATAATTTCCATGCAGGGAAATCCTTCTTATCAATTGCATTGAAAAGGTCTTCTGTATGATAGTCTGGGTTTTCCCCAGCTAGTTTTTCGGCCAGATCAGCATCTAATGCTTTCATACCCTGCTCACTGATAAAGTGATATTTTACCCAGAATGATTCGCCTTTATCGTTAACCCATTTAAAAGTATGGCTGCCATACCCATTCATATGACGGAATGTTGCAGGAATACCACGGTCTCCATGTAAGTACGTAATCTGGTGAAGAGATTCGGGTGACAATGACCAGAAATCCCATACCATGTTAGGGTCTTTTAAATGTGTTTGTGGATCACGTTTCTGAGTATGAATAAAGTCAGGAAACTTAATTGCATCACGAACAAAGAAAATGGGTGTGTTGTTTCCTACTAAATCATAGTTACCTTCCTCGGTATAAAACTTAATCGAAAATCCACGGGGGTCACGTACGGTATCTGCAGATCCTGATTCTCCTGCTACCGTGGAAAAACGGATAAACATATCTGTGCGTTTCCCGGCTTCACTAAGGAAGTCAGCTTTTGTATAGTTTGAAATCTCGTCATTAGTTACTTCGAAATATCCATGAGCTCCTGCGCCTTTAGCGTGAACCACACGTTCTGGAATTCTTTCTCTATTAAAGTGTGCCAGCTTTTCTAGCAGGTGGAAATCTTGAATTAGTGTAGGGCCACGGTGACCAGCAGTTATGGAATTTTGATTATCTCCAACGGGAGCTCCAGCTGCAGTAGTGATAGTGTTTTTGTTGTTAGTCAATATAAATCCCCTCTCATCTTTACTATTTATTGCCTACTCTAATTATAATACAATGAATTTAAAAATCAATATTTAATTACAATTATTATAAATAGGTAATTTTCTGATAGTTTAAAGACAACAAAAAAGATGAATAGAAGATCACTATCAATAGCGCTATATTAAAAATCAGCCAATAAATATGGTAGACTGAGTATTAGTAGAATTATATTTAAAGGAAGTAATTCGCAAATGGAAATTTTAAATGAAAAAGAATTATATAGATTAGTAAACGAACTATCCATAACTTTTTTTTCTAAACCCTTTAAACATCAAGTTACCTTTAATAGTCGTCTTCGAACTACAGGGGGAAGGTATATTCCTGGGAAGAAGGTAATCGAGTTAAATCCAAAATATGTAGAAGAAATGAATGAAGATGAGTTTATTGGTATTATTAAACATGAATTATGTCATTATCACCTACATATAGAAGGTAAGGGTTATAAGCATGGAGATCAAGAATTTAAAAGATTATTAATCAAAACAGGTTCACCAAGACATTGTAACCCATTACCTTCCCAGCAAAGCGAATTTAAATACATCTATAAGTGTAGAGATTGTGCCCATGTATATAAAAGAAGACGCAGAGTAAATATTAAAAAGTATAGGTGTGGGCGATGCAGAGGCCTGTTAATATCAAAAGGATCCTCAAAAACATAAGATAATGAAGCGAAAAAATGTAAACTATTGACGAAATAGAACATCCATGTTAAATTAAGTAAGCTGTTAAATTAGGTTATCGTATCAAGTAATTGAGTCGTTACTTTTAATTTAAAAAAATATTGACAACTACTTAAAAATAGTGTATATTATTTCTCGTTGTCATATTCTATTACGCTGCAATAAAATCACATTTAGATTATTCCACAGTAGCTTGACCGAACACATCTTTGAAACGCATCGATGCAGGTCATGAGGAGTGGTACATCACCGAGTAGATCTTGCAACACGACGAACACAACCAAATTGGATTGTACTGCAATGAAATTCACATTTAGATTATTCCACAGTAGCTCAGTGGTAGAGCAATCGGCTGTTAACCGATCGGTCGTAGGTTCGAGTCCTACCTGTGGAGCCATATGGAGAAGTACTCAAGTGGCTGAAGAGGCGCCCCTGCTAAGGGTGTAGGTCGTGTAAGCGGCGCGAGGGTTCAAATCCCTCCTTCTCCGCCATTTTAAAATGGCCCGTTGGTCAAGTGGTTAAGACACCGCCCTTTCACGGCGGTATCACGGGTTCGAATCCCGTACGGGTCATCTTTCTTTTTAAAAAAATAGGTAAGGTCCGGTAGTTCAGTTGGTTAGAATGCCTGCCTGTCACGCAGGAGGTCGCGGGTTCGAGTCCCGTCCGGACCGCCATATGTTGGGCTGTAGCCAAGCGGTAAGGCATCGGGTTTTGATCCCGTGTATCCCAGGTTCGAATCCTGGCAGCCCAGCCATTTTTATTTATGAAGAAGAATTAACTAAGTCTTTGCAAAGATGAATATACTATTATAATAATAGTATTTTTTTATTCAATTTATTCATGATAAACTATCAGTTATTCGGTTATACGAAAAATGCAGTTTCACTTAGTTAACTTGCATCGTGCTGAGTAATACTGTAGGGACTTACTTAAACTATCATGAGCCATTAGCTCAGCTGGCAGAGCATCTGACTTTTAATCAGAGGGTCGATGGTTCGAATCCATCATGGCTCATCACCATACTCATAGTAAATTAGCGGGTGTGGCGGAATTGGCAGACGCGCTAGACTTAGGATCTAGTGTCTTCGGACGTGGGGGTTCAAGTCCCTTCACCCGCATTAATGAAAGCAATGATATTTCATGGCTTTTCTTTTTCTAGTTTATGACCTGCCTATGTTAAACAATGCGGTCGTGGCGGAATGGCAGACGCGCTAGGTTGAGGGCCTAGTGGGGGAGACCCTGTGGAGGTTCAAGTCCTCTCGGCCGCACTAAAAAAATCTTGCGATTATTCCCTGGATATGTTACTTTAGAATATGTCGCTTTTGTTGCGCCCGTAGCTCAATTGGATAGAGCGTTTGACTACGGATCAAGAGGTTAGGGGTTCGACTCCTCTCGGGCGCGCCATTATTACGGGAAGTAGCTCAGCTTGGTAGAGCACGTGGTTTGGGACCACGGGGTCGCAGGTTCAAATCCTGTCTTCCCGACCATCATAATACATTGTTTCTACTATAATAGTAGTATTACAAATATTGCGCAGGATACAAAACAGTTTTTGATAATACGTTTTTAAAATTTGTAAGTGTAGTATAGTAATGAACGATACTTCTGCCGAATTATCTGTGAGGTTCCCTAAAGCACAATACACATTGAATATGTTAGTGGATGTAGGGGCAGTTCGGGAATTAAATTAAATAAGTGCATTTCAATAATATGCGGGTGTAGTTTAGTGGTAAAACCTCAGCCTTCCAAGCTGATGATGAGGGTTCGATTCCCTTCACCCGCTCCAAATTACCTTTTATCGTGGGCCTGTAGCTCAGTTGGTTAGAGCGCACGCCTGATAAGCGTGAGGTCGGTGGTTCGAGTCCACCCAGGCCCATTTGCTTTTATGGAAGCAAAAAAGTAAGTGTTGACATTGATATTCAAACGTGTTATATTTATTGAGTCGCCAAATTAAACGGTGATTTAGAATTTGC
>NZ_JARZFX010000008.1:0-150419 GCF_036026595.1 Virgibacillus tibetensis
AATAGCCGGGGTTTAACGGGAATATAACGACCACCCTACTTAAGAATGGTACCATTATACTTCAAATTTCTGTTGTTTCGTTCTTTTGTTAACTAGTTTTAGGTAAATGTGAGTATCCAAACTTTAGGTATTCAGTACATAATAAAATAGGAAAAAGGCGATTGACATCAAAATACCGACACTTTGACACGAATCTTCATGTTAAGATGAAAGACTCGTGTTTTCTTTTTGAAGTGTCGTATTCGCTTTGGATTCTTTATATAAATCTTCTTTATTTTTATAAATCCACTGCACTAAATACTTTTGATAATTTTTCATTAACCAGCCGACGATTTTACCGATGAAGTACGCTGCAATTAGTGTACCAATACCAATTGATCCTAATGATTGAATGAAAATAATACATACCAAACCTGCCACCCCAACATTTAATAAATCACTGGAAACTTTTGCTTTACCAAATTTCATATTAAATTTATCGCTTATGACATGTGTTAACTCATCATATGGCATTAAAGGGAATTTAGCACTGATATATCCAAATAAACCAATTGCTACAATGAATAAACTAATAATTAAAAATCCCCAGCGCATTACTAATGTTTCAGGTGTGGGTAATAGTTGTAACAGGAATAATGTTACATCCATAAAGAAACCAAATAAAAATGCAATAATTAATTGCACGATAGATTCCCTCAAATGGAATTGTTTACTTAAAATAACTTGTACGATAATAAATAAAACATTTGCGACAACTGTCATAATCCCGACTGATAAACTGGAGGACAGTGAAAATGCATAGGCTAACGAGGAGACTGGCGATACGCCAAGATCTGCCAGTATTGAAAAGCTGACACCGAGTGAAAGAAAAAACAAGCCAAAGATGTACAAAAAAAGTCGCTTCGTCACATTAATATGTTTCATAAAATCCCTCTTTATAAAATAATATAACTTCCATAGTAGCATGGAAGTTGATATATTAAAAATATATATATTTAATATATATCATATGTAAAAGTATATAATGGAGTTGAGGATATGGATATTCGTCAGTTACAGTATTATAAAGAAATCGTTAAACAAGGGAATATTTCGAAAGCAGCTGAAATATTGAACATTGCACAACCCCCATTAAGTCAACTATTAAAAAAATTAGAAACAGAGTTAGGTACAACTTTAATTCACCGCTATCGTCAAAAATGGGAATTGACTGAATCCGGTCAGCTGTTATATCAATATGCAGAACAATTATTAAATCAAATGGAAGAAGTGAAAAGACGTATTGATGAAATTGAAGAAGGTACTACAGGGACGGTACGTATAGGTGTCTCATCTGCATGTTCTAATATGTTAATTGATTACATTGAAGGATTTAGAGAAGAGTTTGCTCAAATCAAAATTAACATTTTTTCTGGGGACTCGGAAGGTTTAATAAAAAAGTTAAAACAAAAAGAAATTGATATTGCTTTACTTTTAAGACCGAGTAATACAGAGCAATATGAGATGAAACCGCTGAAAAAAGAACCTACCATCCTCATTGTTCCTACTAGTTGGACAACCTTACTCTCAGCTCAACCTACGTTAGAGGAAATTGCTCACCTTCCTTTTATAATGCTAGGTGCTATGGAGGGTTACTCCTTGTATGGGAATATATTAAAAGCCTTTGAAGAGCATGAGGTGAAGCTCAATATTATTGTCGAATGCAAAGATATTCCAATGGTTGTTGCACTTGTCAATCGAGGGTTAGGCATCTCCATTATTCCAAGAATGAACTATAAATCCCTGTTCTATGAACAATTAAAGATATTTGAATTCAGGCAGTTTGATTTTAGTGTAGAACCTGTGATAATGAAATTAAAAGATGTACCAATTACAAAAGCAGCATCACAATTTTGGGAGACGGTTAAATAACTCTGAAATATTCATAAAAAAATAGAACTTCCCAAAAATGGAAGCTCTATTTTTCTTTATTTATTAAATACACCTATTACTTGGCTTTGCGCAATCTCTTCAAAAAAATATACCACCAAATTAACATAAATATATAAGCCATAGTAACGTATATTGCCCATAAAGAACCCTGTGCTAAAGAATTAATCAAATGATTTAATTCCGTGCCCGCTGGTTCTTTTAATGTGTTTCGAAAGGTAACCAGCGGTATCGAAAATAGAACTATTAAATTGATAATAGATATTCTTATGTGTTCCTTGCGAAAAAAACTATAAACAATTGCTATAAATGTAATTACCATAACTAAATAAAATACTGAATTTGCTAACACCCCTACACTCATATTAATATCTCCCTATATAACAATATTATGTTTCTTTGAAATTTTAAAAGACAATCCTGTCTCGTTAACTGTAACAATGTTTTTTTTGTGATATTTGCCATTTCTTTTGTTAGCTTTGATGGGCTAATTTTATTATTTATTTTGAGCAGACATTTTTTTATCAGTTTCACTAGCTGAATTTAAAACAAGTTCAACAAAAGCCTCTACTGCTGGAGATAACCACTTTTTCTTTTTTATAAGCATATGGGAATAAATTGGCTCGAATGTTTCATTATGATTTATTATTTTTAGTTTTCCGCTATTTACTTCTTCTTTGACTGTAATGTAAGGTAAAACAGAAAATCCAAGTCCACTCATAACAATCTTTTTGATTGCATCAATACTCCATAACTCCATTGTTTGAAAGCTGTAAATATCATGCTTTAAGAGGTATCTTTCAAACATTTTCCGATAACTGCAACCTTCTTCATTTGTGATGAAAAAATGGGTGTTATCTTTTTTATATTCGTCAAAGTGGTCCAGATCATCATTACTACTCACAAGGACAATCTTCTCCTCTAATAGTGAGTAATGTAAGCATTTTTCGGCTTTTATTTCTGGATAAACCATGAATGCAACATCTACTTTCCCACTTATTAAGTCAGTTTGGTTTTGCCCACATGTACCGTTGGTTAGTATTAATTTGACGTTAGGAAATTTCATGGAATATTCCTTTATTATTGGACCTAACCTAGAGATTGTCAAAGACTCTGGTGCAGCCACTTTCAGTACACCTTTGACTTCGTGGGTGCTCCGCATGTTCTTAATCTGTTCGTGAGTAGACAGTAAATCCTCTGCTAAAGGTATTAACTCTCTACCTAAATGAGTAAGCTGCAAATTTCTATTTACATACGTAAAAAGTTCCCCACCAATTTCACGTTCAAGTGCCTGGATATGAGAGGTTAAAGTAGATTGAGTATAACCCAATTTAGAGGCAGATCCTGTATAACTTTCTACTTCTACAATGGTCATAAATGTTATAAGATGTCTAATTTCCATATCATATCTCACCTTCGTTTTTTTAATGTATCGAAAAAAATGATAATGCTTTTTTAAATTTCAATTTTATTTATCATACAATGAAAGCTATCCATAGTAAATTAGCAAATGAAGGTGAATTTATGAGTATAGTAGCGTTTCTTTCTTATGTGATGGTTACATCAATTACTCCTGGTCCAAGTAACATTTTGATGATGAATGAAGCACGTAAATATGGTTTTGTGGGATCTTGGAAGTTTAGTAGCGGAATCTTAGCGGGATTTGCCGTGCTTGGAACAATCAGTGGAGTAGCTACAACAGGATTATACAATTGGATTCCTGTAGTAGAGCCATATTTTAAAATAGCTGGTGCAGTATATCTACTCTATTTGGCTTGGCAGGTGGGTCTACCAAAAAGTTCCAAAGATAATTTTAGTGACGTGAAATCTTCTTTTTTATCAGGTTTTATCATTCAAATCATAAATGTCAAAAGCATTTTGTTCTTGTTAACTGTGATGAGTGCTTTCATACTGCCGTTCAATAATTCTATTAAATCCATTGTTTTTTATTTAACATTAGCAATTTTCCTAGGTTGGTTAGCATTACTTCTGTGGTCAGGGTTTGGCTCGCTATTTAAAAAAGTTTTTGCGAAGCATGATAGGGCATTTCGGTTAATTATGTGCTTGTTATTGATTTATTCTGCGGTTACTATTTTTTTGTAAAAATCCAATAGCTTAACAATCATTCTTCTTCAACTTCTTAAAAATTGAAAAAGGGCTTCTATGAAAAAACGGAAATTTTAATAATTTATAAAGAAAAACTATCCTTATCCAATAGAATGGAATAAGGATAGTTTAAAAGGTTTTTAAGAGAGTTAACCTTACTGAACTCAGTCTAGTATATACGTTGTTCTTTTTAGATAAACATATTTACAAAAATAGCTGTAATAAATCTTGCCATAGTACCAGCGATAATGGCTTTGAAACTCAGAGATGAAATTTGTTTTTTCTTTGATGGTGCTATGGAACCAAGACCTACAATTAATTGTCCAATAGAAGATAGGTTCGCGAAGGCCGTATGTGCGAAAACGCACACAACTTCAAACTCTTACCTAAAGCTAACGGTTAGTTCAATAAGAGACAATGGATACAGAGGGAAATTAGATTATTTAGCAAAACCTTGGAAACATCGCATCTAATTGTTGTATACTTATCTACTTAGCAACTCTTTTGAAAAAGGCAAAATTATCGAAAGGTAATGACGCAAAATCACAGGTCTAAAGCATTAAGCAATGATGGCTGGATTACCGAAAGGAGAAACGAAAGCAATTGAAAAGAAAAGGTTTATACTACTTAATAATTATTTTATTTACGTTTTCCCCTGTTGTTATGGACACGATTTTATCTAATGAAGCGAATAGACATTTTCCAAGGACTTGGACGCTCTTTCTAATTCCGACTATCCTGATAGCTTATATGTATCCGAAATGGAAAGTAATTGTAGGAGCTAGCATCTTTTACACTGCTTTGAAGTTCACAACGGAGGTCGCTCAGAAAACTAGCACTGAGACATATGTGATGATAGAACTTACCACTGGTTCAGTTATTAATTGGTCCGTCGTTCTGTCTGTTGGATATTTCATGAATAAATCTTCCAAATTGTTAAATAAAGTAGAAGAATTAACGATTACAGATGCATTAACTGGAATTTATAATCGAAGGTATTTTGATTTTATTATGGAAAAGACAATTCCTTTTAGTAAAAAGAATAACACCCCTTTGATTTTTATGCTGTTAGATATAGACCATTTCAAGAAAGTTAACGATAATTTTGGTCATCAATGTGGTGATGAAGCACTTAAGCATATTTCAGATATTATTGGAAGCAATGTAAGAGACACAGATGCTTTTGTACGTTTTGGAGGCGAAGAATTTGCAGTTATTATGCCAAATACCGATGTTGATGAAGGACTAATAATAGCGGAACTTATACGTGAGGCTATAGAAAAATCGGGTTTCACTTATAACAATGAACGTATATATTTTACAATCAGCATTGGAGTATCTTCTTACAATGGAGAGGAAATAGAAGAATTTATCGAAAAGACCGACACCGCGTTATATAAAGCAAAAGAAAACGGTAGAAATCAGATAGCAATTTTTAATTGATAGGGCTTGGAACTAATAATTTTTATATTAAATAGTGGAGGTTTATATTTTAAAGTAAATCTCTACTTTTGTACTAACAGTATGGAAGTAACTGAATTACAAGATGATGGTGATCATAACTTTTTTGATTTTTACGACTTAGACAATAATAAATTGCAAGTTTGCTTTTGGAAGTATGTGAAACAACAAAGCACCTTTTATTAGTTACTTCAACTATATGATGCCAGAGGTAAATGATTGAGATCAAATCGGCTATAAGAGTTGAAACAAATAAGATTATAAATGATGGTCTTTTTCTTTTTTTAATTTCAGAAATTTGCAATTATAATTTTGGGCATTATGTTATTATTTGATTATAGATACTTAACTAAATCACAGCATTTATTCATGAAATACAGTAGGTAATTTGATGTTTTATAGAAATTATAATCCATACTTAAATAATCGAGTTATATAAGAGAGGGAGTTAATATGTTAATTAAGCCAAAAAAATTGCAGGCAGGAGATCGTGTTGCAACAGTAAGTCCTTCTTGGGGAGGAGCAGGAGAACCAGACCTTAGATGGAGGTATGAACAAGGTGTAAAAAGAATAGAGGGGATTTTTAGACTGGAAGTTACCCCTATGCCTAATAGTTTGAAAGGGGGAGACTATCTTTATAAAAATCCACAAGCTCGTGCTGAAGATTTGATGATGGCATTTAAGGATGAAAGTATAAAAGGAATCATTGCAAATATTGGTGGAGACGATAGCATTCGCTTACTTCCCTATATTGATTTTGACATTATACGTGAAAATCCGAAAGTTTTTATGGGGTACTCTGATGTGACCATTTCACATTTATTTTGTCATAAAGCTGGAATTTCTTCTTTTTATGGTCCAGCAATCTTAACCGATTTTGCTGAAAACGTGGAGATGGATCCATATACGATTGATATGGTGAATCGAACGCTCTTTTCTAATGAGACTATTGGTGAAATTCAACCAGCTAATGAATGGACAAGTGAGCGTTTAGAATGGGTAGAAGAGAATAAGAACATTCGACGGACGATGCGGAAAAATTCAGGTTACGAGGTACTTCAGGGATCAGGTGTAACACGGGGACATTTGATTGGTGGTTGTATTGAAGTACTAGAGTTTGCAAAAGGAACAGAACTTTGGCCTGAGAAAATATTTTGGGAGAACAGCATAATTTTCTTTGAAACATCGGAAGAAAAACCAGATCCAAATCTTATTATGTATTGGCTACGAAATTATGCTGTGCAAGGCATTCTACAAAAAGCAAATGGAATCATTTTTGGTAAACCACAAGATGAGAAGTATTACGATGAATATAAAGAAGAAATTCAAAAAGTAATGAAGGAATTTAATTTGGAGGATTTGCCGATTCTTTATAACTTGAATTTTGGCCATACCGAACCGAAATCTATATTATCATATGGTGCAATGGCTGAAATTAATTGTGAAAAGAAGACTTTCAAGATTCTAGAAAGTGGAGTTGAATAAATTTCGAAAAGGAAAATGGATAAATGCTTATTACATGATATGGTGGAATAATTGAAGATAAAATACATATCAAAGGAGTGGGAGTAATAATAAAAGGATTATACGAGGCACATTTACCTGTAAAAAATTTAGAAGTGTCAATTAAATTTTACCAAAAATTAGGTTTAAAGTTTGCTTGGCGTGATGAAGACACTGCATTCTTTTGGATAGAAGAAAATAAAAGTTGGTTAGGATTGTGGGAAGGAAAGGAGTATCAGACTTCATATCACCCATCTTTAAGACATATTGCTTTTCGAGTTACTTACGAGGATTTAAAAAAGTCTATAAAATGGCTTGAATCCATCCAAGTTGAAGCTGTAACGTTTGGAAGTAGAACATCGATTGAGCCATTTGTAAGACCACATCAGGGAAATGCTTCTGTCTATTTTGATGACCCAGATGGAAATAGTTTAGAATTGATGTGTTATATTGAAGTTCCTAATGAATTAAAACATTATACTGAAAAGTTGTCATTTGAAGATTGGGAAGAGTTACTAGTAAATAGTATATTGAGATAAAAAGAAGCAACAGTAAGGATATTACTTTTTCAACAAACTGGTGGAACCAAAAAGAAGGTTAGGATGGTATTAAAGCTATTCTGATACATTAACCTAATTTATTAAAGGAAAAGTTATACCGCTAGCCATGTTGTTAAAGGGTTATCCATTAATCATATTGTTATACAACATAATAAGGAATCTTGAGTTAAAATTTCGCTTTTAATAAAAAAATGTCAGTGGTATGAACGATATTATTGCCTCTTTTGGGCATATTACCATTTGAGGTGATAATCGTGAGTAAGAAAAAAGAACAAGATCCAAAAAGAATCAATGTGGAGTTGGGTGGAATGGGTCTTTATGGAACAACTTCCAATGCAGAGGTCGGGGGTTACAAGGCTTCTGGCGACATTGAAAATGCAGGAAGGTTAGATAAAGGTTTCCAAAAAGTTGAAGAAGATGACCTTAACCCCAAAGCTTCAATTAAAGAAGGAGATCAAAAGGGCTATTAGGCTTTATTTCCAATTTACTACAAAAGCTCTTTACATTAATTACTCCAAAGAAGAAGGATGGTTCCAAAGCGGATACCATCCTTCTTTTTGAATTAGTAGTCAACAATCCCCCTGTAACCAAGTTATATGGCAAAATTTAAATAGTAAATAAAAAGAAACAACTTATAAATCTCTCTTGTACTAACTGGGTGCCATCCTCAAAAGAAGGAGAAGCACCTTTTTTGTCGAATTTATACAAGGAGCAGAAGAGCTGGAGAAGAAAAGGGGGAGAAAAACTAATGGTTACAGAGAAAAAGACGCTAAAAGATTGGGTTGTTTTCTTAGTTTTAGTCTTATTTATAGTTGGTGGTTCAACGTATTACCTGTATTTCTTTACACCTAAAAATTCACTTGAACTGTATCAAGAATTGACATATGCAGACAGTTTTGAGGAAATACAAAAACTAATCTTAGATGGTTACGAAGACAATTTTACAGAAAAAGATTTCAACTATATTCAAGTTAACTCAGCAAATATGATAGGACAATTTACTCTTTTTGATTATAATAATAAGTCTTATGTAATTATGACTTCTCCAGGAACAGAAAGGTTAAAAATTCTTGCAGTAGCAGAATTACCAGATGATATCAGGGAATTCTTTTCAGTACTATTAAAATAAACCTTTTCTCACGAAGCCAGCAAATAGAAAATTGTCCCTTATGCACATCGGGTGCTAGCGTTAAACAAGGGAAATGATATTTTTCAAGGGGTGATAATGTGCAATTTGAGGGAATTAATTTTGAGAAACATCAAAACGAAGTAGTCAAATTTCGTAAAGACTCATTTAGAGTTAGCTTTGGAAATACCTCGAATTTTGAGAAAGAAGAGTATCTAAGTTGGTTAAAAGAGAAAACAAACGATTTTCCTGAGGGCTTTATTTTAGTTAAAGAAGGTGGAGAATATATTGGACAACTTGAATTATCCATTCGAGAATATGAAGGTAGGAACATCGGATATGTTCATTTATATTATTTAATACCTGAAATACGAGGAAAGGGTAAAGGAGCAAAATTACACAATTATGCAAGAGATTTTTTTAAGAAGAATAAAGTCGGTGAGTACCACCTAAGAGTATCACCAAATAATACCTCTGCAATTTCGTTTTATCAAAAAAACGGAATGGAAGAGATAGGTTCAGAAGTTGAAGGCAAGGTTATAAGATTGAAGGGGTATTTATAACACTTGTTGCGCTAACTGGTGTTTTACTTAAATAGCGATTACTTGTACTGTTGTTGATTTAACAGGCGGGTTTGCTAAAGAAGAGTTTGGACAGTGGAAAGAGTAGGGGGAAGTAACGCGGCAGTTTACTTGACTGAGATTTAGATCAGAAAAATAACTGAAAGGTGGGGAATGAAAATAAAAAAGATACTTGCGATACTTCTATTAGTCTTACTTGTATTTGCTTTAGGCGCTTGTAATAACGATTCTAACTCAAACACTATTTCTAGTGCTGAATTAACAGCGAGAGAAAACGCCATACTTTCAACTACTTCAGATAAATCATTTGTATTTGATTTCAATATAGACAGTGAATACAAAGAAATTTCTGTATGGATTGAGAAATATGAATTAGGTAAATTGGTTGATGATAAATTAAGTCATGTAACAACGGAGGTAGAGCAAGGTGGCTCGATTATTTTTGCAACCTCAAAAAATGATAATGAAAAGAAAAATACCATTAATATTGGAATTGATAGTAACGGCGGCACGGCTTCAATAAGTGGTTTTGATACAAATTCCAATGGCATAGAAAAAATGTCGAGTGTATGGGGTAATTTTCAAGGAAAGAAAACCTTGAACGAAGGCGAAGTAGTATTAGCAAATATTAGTTATTCTAATGATGAAAATGGCATGAGTTCGCTTACGGCGGATTATTATGATGATGTTGAGAGTCATATGAATGAGTTAAAGGAATATGACGTTGCTTATCTACTAAAAGCTGAATTTTTTAAGTAAGTGCCCGTGTAAAAACATTAAGCTAACTGGTGCGATCCTTCAAGTGAAGCCGAAAAATAGATGTAGTTTCAAAAAACTAAAGCGAATTTTTGGCTTCAACTTTCTGGTGCAAGAATTAAACAGGGCGATTATCGAAACGGTCGTCTTTAACCTTTAAACAGTGTTTTTTTAATATTAAGCTAGTATTTATCATGCAGTAATTTTAATAAGAGGTAGCTTGGGGGGATTAGTATGTGGAAACAGTACCTTATTGAGACAAGTAGAGGAATCTTTGAATACTTCCAAAAAGGAAATGGAAATCCTCTATGTGTAACACACTTGTATAGCGAATTTAATACTAAAGGAAATACATTTGCATTGCCATTTACTGAGAACTATTCAGTTTACTTAATAAATTTAAAGGGTTGTGGTGAATCTGATAAAGCTGAGCAGGACTCAGAATATAGTATGTCTGAAACAGTGAAAGATTTAGAAGCAATTAGAGATGCCTTAGAAATTCAAAAATGGGGATTTGCTGGGCATTCAACAGGCGGAATGCTTGCGTTAAAATATACAACAATGGCAGAGGAAAGTTTGACTAAAATTGTTGCAGGTGGTCTATGTGCATCAGCAGAGTACATGTATCATCCGGGGAGTATTTATTGCAAAGATAATCCGAATAATGCCCGTATTAAAGAAATTATAAACTTACTCGATTCATCCGAAACCCCGATAGAGGAAAGAAGAGCACTAAATAAAGAATGGATGTTGATGTCAATCTTTAACCCTAATCAATATGAGGAAATAATGAACCGACCGAACAGTGGAAAAGTTGTCAGTCCACGTTTAAATTACTTTTCATACAAAGAGTTAAAAACCTATGATTTAAGAAAAATATTGTCAAACGTTTCCATTCCGGCTTTTATCTACTGTGGACGATATGATGCACAATGTCCCCACGAATTTTCAAAAGAAGCAGCAGATTTAATGCCAAATGCGACAATGACAACGTTTGAACTAAGCAATCATAACCCATTTGTAGAAGAGGAGGAGGAATTTAAAAAATTTGTTAATAGCACTGTAGACTATTAGGTTATATACTTAAAGATTATTTGTTTTTACACAACTGCTTTAGCACAATAAGGAGATCGCCTACACACGGTGGTCTTTCTTCGGGTAACGGGGCATGCAGAAAATATTTTCATTTGATTCTGATATCTTTTTGCTTTCTAAACATCGCACGATACTAGCGCAAGAATAAACGAAGACTCCTCGAATATGTAAAAGAACCTTATAATAGAATGTAGTCAGTGAGTTACTATTAACTGTTGTTAGCAGAAGGTCAGAAATGAATTTGAAGAGGGATGGTGGTTTTCTCTCTGCCTTCCTATTTATTCTCCTGGATACACAGAAAATTTCCTGAGTTCCCTGACTACGCGAGAGATCGGCAAACCTGCGACACTGTAGTAATCCCCGATAATTTTCTTTACGAACATGGCCCCAATACTTTGAATCCCGTAAGCACCTGCCTTGTCGTATGGATCATCCGTGGAAATATACCAGTCAATTTCATCTTCAGTTAGTGGCCAAAATTCTACCTTTGTTCGTTCCGCAAATACAACTTCATCATCGTGTGAACGAATCATGACACCAGTAAATACCTCGTGAACATCACCGCTTAACGCAGAAATCATTTGAGCAGCCTCCTCCTTATTGGTAGGCTTTTCAAAGATTACTCGGTTGTAGGAAACAACCGTATCAGCAGAGACAATCACTTCATCCTTATGCTTTATCGGAACATTACGACCTTTTAATGATGCTAATTGTTTTACCTTCTCAAGCGGGTCATCTGTCCTGATTTGTGATTCATCTATATTTTGGCTTCGGAGAGTAAAAGGTATCTTCACTTGGTTTAATAACTCCTGCCTTCTTGGTGAAGCAGATGCCAGGATAAGCTTTTTTGTCATAGTTATTCCTCCTTGCAGGGTAGTCATATCTCGTTTAGTTTATCATTAGAGAGAGGTGGGTTAAAGTCGAAGCATTCCATGTCTTAGTCACTCCGACGGTAGTCATGTGGTCACTGGAATACGCACAGTTACGTAGAACTGGGCAAACCTTTGGTTACAAGCAACTGGGACTACCCTTGAGAGCTAAGAGGGGTCAGAACGGAGTACCAGCCAGATTATGATACGTCCTGTTGCTTGATAATAAATCCTTCCTCATCTATGTCAATAATCCCATAATGAGCATAAGGTTCATTAAAGCAACCAACGGAACCAGAGTTAAAAAATGTTTTATTATTACATGTAAATAGATGGTTGCTATGGCCATGGCCCAGAGCAAATCAGTGAAAAGTTATTCAAACCATCTATTCCTATGAAATTTTATGGATGAAGGCATACCCGTTAAATCAAAAGAATCTTTATTAATATGGACATCGTATAATGACTGATTCATTGGATAATGAATCAAATGTAGGCTTTGTTCATAGATAATAGATTCCCCATATTTATTATAAAATCCTGCCCTTAGTAAAAAGACCGCCATAATGACGTTCTTATTGTTGTGTTAAAGTGGAGCAAGGAGATAATAAAAACAGGCAAATTTTAATTTACCTGTTTTGCGAAAATCACCTAATTCTCTTTGGTAAAATCAATGATACGTATATAATTACCTGAATTGTCTTTATAGATTGCATAACGACCTGGCGGTGGAAAGAGATATGGTAGCAGTCCTAGATGGAAGATAAAGAGTTTTATAAAAAACAAGCATTATCAGCCTATAGAGCATTTCTTTATATGAGGAATGCTTTTTTTGGCCTAATATAAAGTAATATCTCAATAAAAATATAATATAGATCAATAAATATTTATTGATAAACGATAAATTTTATGGTAACATCAAATTTATAATAAATAAATGAGGTGCTTTTATGAAACGAGGAACAACACTCTTCTTAAAGATAGCTGTTATTTTTATTGGAATTCCAGTTCTTGCTTTATGTATAGTTGGTTTGCCTTGGTTAGCTAATAATCCAGTAAATCCAGATTATGCCCATATACTATATCCAATTTTAATAGGTATATATGTATCAGTAATACCGTTCATCATTGCGTTGTATCAGGCTTTTAAACTATTAAGCTATATTGACAAGAATAAAGCTTTCTCGGAGTTGTCTGTTAAATCTCTAAAGAACATCAAATTCTGTGCAATAACAATCAGTGGTCTGTATGTGGTGATTATGCCATTTGTTTATCTCGTAGCAGAGCTAGACGATGCCCCGGGTCTCATCATAGTTGGAACGGTTCCCGCGTTTGCTTCCATGGTGATCGCAGTTTTTGCTGCTGTTCTTCAAAGGTTATTACAACAAGCGATTGATATAAAATCAGAAAATGACTTAATAGTCTGAGGTGAAAACAATGGCAATTATAATCAATATTGATGTAATGCTGGCTAAAAGGAAAATGAGCGTAACAGGACTTTCGGATAGGGTTGGAATAACAATGGCTAATCTTTCTATACTGAAAAATGGAAAGGCAAAAGCGATTCGATTTTCAACATTAGAGGCAATTTGTAAAGCACTAGAATGTCAGCCTGGAGATATTTTGGAGTACAAAAGTGATATAGAAATTCAAAAGTAATACAACAACAATTCCTTTGGCTGGTGCAGTATTGTTTTATTAAGTCCAGCCCGAATTGTGCAGGTTAGTCGAAGAAAGATGAAAAAGATAACTACGATTATAGTTCAAGTACTAAAACCCAAAAGGGGAGCAATTTGCTTTTTATTCCACTTAAATGAAGTATTGCAAATATTATATTTTTGCAAATCTAGCACCCCCCGCATAATATTCTTATTTAACTCTTCTCCCTATACAAAAAAATAGCTATCGTTCGTTCTCATCTTTAACGCGCGCCCAAATTAATTCAATAAGAATATAGTTTTCTTGAATATCGTAATGATATCTGTTTTTCTCCTGTTTCAATTTCTTTGATTCTTTTTTCTTTATATAAAAATCCTCTTGCTTCATAAAATGGGATACCTCTATGATTATCTTTTTGTACAGAAACCCATTGTTCAGAAATCCCTTCCCTAATTTGTTGTTGAGTTAATGATTCAAGTAGCTTTTTTCCTACCCCTTTATATCTAATCTTTTCGTCAACATAAAGTACATATATTTCTCCTGCATTTGAATTCGTTTTTCCACCACCAATTACCCCGACAATTTCTGAATTAAGGAATCCTATGTAAGAATAAAATCCTGCCTCTATGTCATTTTTAACACGTTCGTTGTTGTACCAATACTCTACATTCTTCATTTGATATTCTTCACTTAACATTCCTTCTACGGTTTGTTTCCAGCCTTTTGAGCAAATATTAGCAATAGCTTCTGAATGTATTGTTCTAGGTTTTTTGATAACGATATCCATTTACTCAACACCTCTTTTCAATTTAGATAATCCTTTTTTAACTAACACGCCAGGTAGATCAACTGCCTTTTATTTAACATTAACATAATATTCCTAACGTTATTCAAAAAGGAAAAGACAATCAAATTATGATTGCCTTGTTTAACTCTCGCAGCAGTTTGTTAAGAGACAATCAAGTTTTTTTAATAAACACTTCTTCAGGACTATCTTTTTCTTCGTTCCAGACGGTGTGGATTTCAAATGTACCTGGTTCGAAAAATAAATCAAATCTCATCCTAATATCTTCTTGCATCGGTAAATCTTTTGCTTCTTCAATTTTAACCCAATGTAATTCGCCTTCTGGTGGATTTTCAAATAATTCTCCTGTAAAATCCTTTGTCCAATAGTTCATCATAATATATCGTTTATTTACTGATGGGTTAACATAATCTGAAATACTTTTAAATACTAAATTTCTTACTTTAAGACCAGTTTCTTCTTTAACCTCACGAATGGCTCCATCTACAAAGCTTTCTGGAAAGTCTACTCGTCCACCAGGAGGTATAAATCCTTTAAAATAGTCATGCTGTCTATCTAATAGTAAAACTTTATCACTATCTTGTATCATAACAACTGTCCAAAATTTATAAGTAATATCTTGTCCCATACTGACCTCCAATACATGTTCTTATTGAGCTAAACTACCAGTTAATGCAGTAAAATTTATTTTTTATCTATAACCTCTTTAACCTCTTTTAGTGAACTATCTGAAAGTGAATATATAGTGTAAGTGTCTTTTGTATTCATAATTCTTCCATTATTTTCTGTAACCCAAAGAAAGTACGATTCTTCAGCTAGACTGAATGTATACTCGGGATAAGCAATATAAGAAATACCTTGTTCCTTATTTGAATCACTGATTGCTCTACTGAATATATCTATTTCATTTGTTTCTTTTAATTTTATATGTTCCAATTTTGCGTTTGGGTTAACTTTAACCAAAGGCTTAATGTTTTCTGCAAAAGTGGTAACTACCTCTCGATCAATTGTGCGATTCTTATCATAAAGTTCTATAATAACTGCTTCGTCTTTTTCTATTATTTTTCTTATTTCATCTATTGTAAAATCTTTTTTTATTTCCTTAGAACCACCTGTAACAATGGTCCTTGCTTCATCATTTCGCAAAAGCTGTGTTTTATATGTTTCAGGAACTTCGATTTTTTCCGTAGCGATCAAATCGCTAATATGAGCGTCTTGAATAATAAATCTAACTTTGTATTCTTGCTCTGACTCCATTCCATAATCGTTAATCTGTACTCGAAAATGCAATTCTCTATCTTCAGGGTTTTGTAGTGAACCAAATTCAACAGAGGAACTTTCAATAACAAGACCCTTTAACTTTTCATCCTCTTTTTGACAAGCAGACAAACTGACAAAAAGCATACTAATAAAAATTATGAAAATAAATATATTCCTCAATTGCTTCACCCTTTCCAGTGAGGTTTCTCCGTATGCGATTCAAGTAACCATTTAGTTCAGAAACGGAATTTTCACAATCATCTATATTTAGTTTAGCACAAAATAATAATTACCTTTGTAACTTTTTAATAAGAGTTAAAATAAAGTAGCGATTAGCAATAATATTAGCAACAATTAGGAAGGGAATTTTTAATATAATCGCAGAAGTGGATAATGATCCTTTTATAGTACCTGTATTTTCGGAAATGAAGTACACAGGATAGTACAGAATTAGTTAATCTAATTCCAGCCGATGAAACATAATCCTTGGCATAGTTTTTACCACTGGGATGAGAAAAAATGTACCAATGAATGACAGACTGCTTACCACTTCAGCCTTCTGGATGTCAAAGCTAAAAATCCATAGTTTTTAAAAAAATGTTATATTTGTTGTACAAATTTGGTTGATTTTCAACAAGAATATTTTTCAGTAAACGTAACGTGCCATATTAGGGAAGAATGGAGAACATTGAAAAGTCAGTAGAGTTTTATCAATCACTAGGTCTAAGGAAGGCTTGGGAAACATTTCAGGATAAAGAAAAACAGTGGACACTTGTAGGTATTAGGTATCCACAAGGTAGCAGTTAGTTTTAAAGAATAATCCTAATTTAAAATTCTCCGAAACTGAAATTGTGGTTGAAGATGTTAGGGAGCTTTATGAATCATTAAAGTCTAATTCTGAAGTTCAATGGATTCGTACTCCATTCCCTAATTCTTTAGGTGGACATGTAGCTGTAATGCAAGCGCCGGATGATAATGTATTTGTGTTAGTAGGAAAATATAATGGAATGGAAAGTTCAAAATTGACTGTTCCGGACACGACATATTAAAAACAAACATAATGGGGCAACCATTTTACAAATAGTGAGCGTACACATAATGAAAAGGGACAGATCACTTACTTTATAAAGCAAGCAAATCTGACCCTGAAATAGTGTTATTCCTTTGGTTGCAAATCCTCTATCGAATCAATGTCCATATATTCAGGAACAACCAAACCAACTCTGGCACCTGTTAAGTTTTCACCTAGATCAATAAAGTCATCCTCATATTGTTCAAAGAAAGCGCCGTGTGTGACAGGTAACCATGGAGCAAGCGATACATCACCTTCACCGCTAGCGATAGATTGGAACATAATTGCTGGATCGACAGGTGTTATTGTTACCTGATACCCTTGTTGTTCCAATACATACTTCATTACTTCTCCGGAAGCAAGTTCTGATTCCCACGGGGTTGATGTAATTTCGATTTCTTTTCCTTCTACTTTTTCAACGCCTTCTGTCCACTCGCTTACTTTATCCTGATTTTCTTCTACCCATTTTTTGGCTGCTTCCTCAAATGAAGTGTCTTGTGCATCAAACATGACTGTTTCCATGTCTTCAGGCTCCCAGTAGAAACGATCGAGAATTTCATAAGCATTAGGCATATCCTCTTCCAAACCATTTCTTACTATTGTATTTATGTTCTCGACTTCACCAAATGTACCTTTCGGATCCTCTAAATATTTTAAATCATAAGAAGCAAACATCCAGTGTGGATTCCAACCTGTTACAATAATTGGTTCTTCGTTCTTAATTGCCTCACCTAGCTCGATTAACATACCTGCAGTTGAGCTTTCTGAAAGATCCCAACCCTCTAAGCTGTCATATTCATCTAAAGTATCATGTGTAAGACCCATCATTCCTGCGCCAGGCTCAATCCCTGTAATTGTATAACCTACCTCTTCACCATAATTAGCAGTATCTTCTCCTGCATTCCCGTTATCTTTTGCTTCTTCTTCATCACCACAGCCAGCTAACAGTAGAGAAAAAGATAAGCCAAGCGTAATACCAATTGACTTTAATTTTTCCATTTTACCTTCCTCCTTCAAACTTAAAAAGAACCATACATCATGGTATGTTCTACTGTTTCCATCTTAGTTTAAACTTAACTAAATTATTAATTTTGACAGCACATTTAGGTATATTACTATAGATATTGTTTCCAGTAAACTTGGATAAAACTCCGTATTATAGAATTTAAGGTAAAAAAAAGTTACATTTCATCGATTAAATTATATATATCATAGAAATAATCGTTTATCTTACGCAATAGGTGAAATTTTAACTGGAATTTCATTTTAACAACAATAGTTATTCGTTGTCCAAAATCTCTTTTATTGCTAGCAGAGACTTCCTCAAAGATTGATAGATTGAGCAACAAAGTTTAAAGGGGATAAACTTAAATGAAAAACCAGTCACTCGTTAGTGATGGAGAAATTATTGTATTTCATATAGTCTTCAACTAATTCAAAGCATCTTTTTCCTCTTCAATATTAATTTTATTATAAAATTCCGTCTTTTCCTAAAATTATCCTTGTAAGAGTAGTACTAAAGGTATATTATAGACTAGATAATATTACCTTCGGAGGATAAAAAATGAAATTAATTCAATTTATTGTGAAGCAAAAAATTTTAGTTGGACTTATTTTCCTTCTCATTATTGCGACTGGATTGCTTGCAACAAACCAACTAGAAAAAAAATTACTACCTACACAGGACATTGATGGCGTAGTTGTTAGCTTAGACGCTGGTGATCTAAATGCACTTGAGATTGAAGAGCAAATTGTTACCCCATTAGAACAACGATTTCAAAGCATTAGTGGATACGATGACATGATTTCAACCATTAATATGGGGAACGCTACAATTAGAGTGTTTTTCAAAGAAGGCGAAGGGGATGAAGGTTTTCGAGAAGTACAATCGATCATCAACACATTGCGCCCTCAATTAACTGGTTTACATAGTGACTATGCTTTCAAAATGTCTACTGATCAACCATTTGAATTTTATATGGAAATTTCCAATGGTGACCTAGACGAGATGACGAACTTTGCCAAAAACATCTTAAAACCTAGATTAGAAAATTTATCCGAGGTTAGAGAAGTCGCCCTATCCGGAATAGTAGAGTATGAAGTAAAAGTTGTATTAGATGAAGATGCATTACGCGACCACAGCTTAGACCCCTCATACATTTTCAATTTAATCCAAAGTACAAATGCAGTTAGTTCTTTAGGAGAGTTTTCAGAAGAACAAAACACACCTATGCTTCGATGGGATACCACTTTTCAGAAAACAGAAGATATAGAAAACCTAACGATTCTAACAGAAAGCGGTAATATACAACTGAGTGAACTGGCAGATATTTCTGTTCAACCAATTAGCAGTATGGCTTCTACATGGAAAGGAAACGATTCCGATATTATCTTAATCGAAGTTGGTCGTACATCAAATGTTACTCAAATCGATATGGCGGAATCGGTTCGGGCTGAGGTAGCAGCTATTGAAGATGAAAACTTCATTCAAAACTTTGAAATGAATGAGATTGTAGCACAAGCAGATTATGTAGATAACGCGATAAACGGCGTGCAAAAAAATGTGTTGATTGGTGGAATTGTTGCTCTATTCATACTAATCTTTTTCCTACGTAATGTTCGGGCAACAGCTATCATTGCACTTGCCATTCCATCTTCCATCCTACTTACCTTTACAACAATGTGGGTGCTGGATTATTCGATTAATATGGTTAGCTTAATTGCACTTGGGCTTGGTATTGGAATGATTGTCGATTCCGCAATCGTTATCCTTGAATCGATTTATAGCAAAAAGGAACAAGGGTATTCCAATCTTGATTCGGTTGTCAAAGGAACAAGAGAAGTATCTTCGGCAGTTATTGCAGCTTTATTAACAACGATAGTAGTTTTTGTTCCAATCGGTTTTATTGGTGGAGATATTGGTCTAATTGTATCAACTTTAGCTATTGTTGTAGCCATAACATTAATCAGCTCGGTAATTGTTTCATTTACACTGATTCCAACGTTATCAGAGAAATTTTTAAAAGTAAAAGCGACGAAACACAAGAAGAAGTCAAATAAAATAAGAATTTTTTATGGCAATATTGTTTTATGGATTGCACAAAAAGTATGGCGACGAATCGTCATTATTGTGTTATTCCTTGTAGTATTTGTCGGTTCACTTACATTACTAACCCAGATACCAACAACAGTAATGCCTGATGTGTTCAATCGTTATACGGAAATGAGCATGAATCTAGAAACTGGTATCTCAGAAGAGGATACATTAGAAGTTGTTGAGGAGGTTAATGATCGCCTCGGTGCTATTACTGATATAGAAGCACATTACATCTTGAAGTATGGGCATACATATCTACTTCTAGTTAATATGACAAAAGGCAATGAAATTACAAGGGAACAAAAAGAAATAAACGAAGACATAATGAGTACATTACGAGATATGATGGACGATTATCCAATTGAACGAATCGATGGTCTAAGCTCAGCAGGAGGATACCCTGTACAGGTTAATGTTAAGGGGGAGGACTTCTCAGAATTAGACAGTATAGCTGATGAGCTTATCGCAGAAATAAATACGGTTGATGGAATTGTCGGAACAGTAAGTTCGAATCAGAACCAAAAGGAATCCCTACGAGTCGTATTAGACCATGACACCTTAAAAGATGATGGATTATCGGCCATGCAAATTAAACAAATCATCGAGCAATTCTCTATCGAAATGCCCATCGGTGAGATGATAGTAAATGGCGACTATGTCCCAATCAAAATGGCAATGACCGAGAAATTAACAACAAACAATGAATTACTCGATTATGAAATCCAGACAATAAATGGCTTCAAAGCATTATCGAACTATATTTCACTTGAGCCGATCGCATCACCGAATGAAATCTTTCATCAGGATGCGGAACGATACATTATCGTAAAGGCAGATATTGAAGATAGAGATTTAGGTTCCATAAATCGAGACGTCCAAGATGTGATAAATCAGTATGATGTCCCTACAAACTATAATGTAACGATTGCCGGAGACTTAGAAGAACAACAAAAGGCAATGCAAGAGTTAATGCTTGTTCTTGTAACTGCAATCTTCCTGGTATACCTTGTTATGGCTGTTCAGTTTAATAATTTAGCACATCCACTTGTTGTCATGTCTGTTATTCCGATGACATTAGTTGGTGCTGTGCTTGGATTGTTTGTCACCGGTCAAGAACTTAATATGATTTCTGGAATTGGGATTATTATGTTAATCGGTATTATTTTAAACAATGCAATATTATTACTGGACCGTACAAAACAGCTACGAAGAGATGGACTGGAAATAGGCGAATCAATTGTAAATGCAGGAAAAGATCGTATACGACCAATTTTTATGACGACCTTAACGACCGCTGGTGGCATGCTACCATTAGCACTTGCATCCGGTGCTGCAGGTAATTTCCAATCACCATTGGCAATAGTCATTATTTCTGGACTACTTTTTGGTACGTTAATTACATTAGTATTAGTACCTTCTGTATATTTATTATTCAATGATATAGGACGTGGTTTACGAAAGTTATTTACGCGAAAAAAGAAAAAGCCTGTGAAACATTCGAAAGCAGGCTAAAAAGTAACGAACGGTGCCTCGCACCGTTCGTTACTTTTTCTTATCAAAATCCGTCTTTAATAATGATATATAAATCAATAAAATCCTGCTCTAAAAGAATGTTTCTTTGCTTGTACAACTCCTAATACAAGAATTAAAAAATATAACACAGTAGTTACAGGCATAATTCATTTCCAAGCTGCCCATATAAAAGAATTAGAAGAAAAGAATGAGGAACTAAAAAATTCATTGCAAAGTATTGAAACGAATTTTAACTATGCAAAAAAGGAAGCTGATTATTATAATCAATTGAGGAATTGCACCCTTGTTCATTAAAGGAGCAGGTTAACTAAAGATAACTATAAACAGATGGAGGTGGAAAGTTGATGAATAAATTTCCAAAGTGGTTCTGGATTTCTATTGTGACTTTTATTATTATTTCTTGGCTCTCTTCTGTCGTCGCTCACTTTTTCTCGGAATTCTTAGTAGTAAATTTTGAATGGTATGTAGGTTATTCCCTTTTTTATCTTGGTCTATTAGCTTATCCAGTCTTTTTTGTAGTCACGATAATATGCCTATTTAAAAAGGTGAAACTGAACTCAGACGAAAAGGTATGGGCTTTTTTATTTTTGTTGATACCATTAGTTACTAATTTACCAGTATTTAACCCACTTATAATTTTATCTTAAAGGTTAAATAAAGTGATTATTAGACTAAAGACAGTTAATAGAAACTCTTCTCAGTGCATTAATACAACAAGTATTTTATAGTGCTGCGGTCTTATTTAACTAATTGTGCAGATTAATAGAAGTGATGAAAATTAATGTTTTATTCAAGAGGTGTGACCAATGGGGGATTTTAATAAGTTAGCTCCAATAAAAGCGGTAGAGATATTTATAAATAAACGTTGAGTTGCGATGGGGCTCTACTGGCTGGAAGTGTAGTCCGGGGTTAAGCAACAGAAACATCTGACCTTGACAGTGTAATATTTGATAAAAACCTTAGTCCATCATATAAGGGAAATCTTTAATTGATTTGGGTTGAAATATAGAAGGACAGTAGTGGGACCGTCAAAACGGCGGTCTCTTTTAATTAACAGTTCGTTATTTAAACAAAAGAACGACCCTAAAATATGATACGATACAGAATATTAACAAAAGAAACGAGGGGAATTTAATTATGATTGAATTAAAATTTTTCGTGACATCGGATTTTCAGCAACTTATTAATTGGATAGAAACCCCAGATTTTTTACTTCAGTGGGGAGGGCCTGTATTCGAATTTCCTTTAACTGTAAATCAATTAGAAAAATATATTGAGAATGCCAATAGTGATAACTCAGATACCTTGGTTTATAAAGTAGTAGATAAAGAAACTGGAGATGTTATTGGTCACATTTCTTTAGGGAGAATTGATAGGAAAAACAAATCTGCACGGCTAGGTAAAGTATTAGTTGGTGATAAAAACGTAAGAGGTAAAGGAATAGGTGAGCAAATGATAAAGGAAATCCTTAATATTGCTTTTGATGAGCTTTATTTACATAAAATTAGTCTAGGAGTTTATGACTTTAATGTTTCTGCTATATCCTGTTATGAAAAAGGTGGGTTTGTTAAAGAGGGATTACTTAGGGACTCTGCAAAAAATGGGGATGAATACTGGAGTTCGTGGGAAATGAGTGTTTTAGAAAATGAATGGGTGGAAAGAAATAAAGGTTAGTCTTTTTATGCTAACTGGTGTAAGAATTTTAAAGAGCAACGAGATATTTATTGCGTTGCTCTTTAACCTCTAAAAATATTTTTTATTAAAACTCTTGTAGTCTCTCATTTAATTAAGCATAGATTCGTGTTGTTTCGCTTTTCTCGTGTCCTAGCATACTTTGTATAACTTCAAGTGGAGCCTCATTGTTCAAAGATGAGTGGCGTAACTGTGTCTTAATTGGTGAGGATGAATGGTTGTAATTCCATCCCGATTAGAAAACCGTTTATGATGTATCTCATTTGAGTAATGATCATTCTATGGGGATTACGCTCCGTGACAAATATAGCTGGATCATTGTTATCCCGACAATCTAGATATTTTTTAAACGAATATCATAACGGATATTGAAATATACCCTCTCTCCTTATCTCCCTTGCCCCGAACAATTGCGGATTGACTTCTTCCCAGTTAATTCTATTTCGATCAAGTGTAACAATTTCTCCAATACGGACATCCTGTAGAGAACATTTCCAAATGGCTGAATAAAATATTTTTTTTAATAATTTGGTCAATCTAAAAAGCGGCGTTTAATGTTAATATAAGAATGTGTTATTCAAGAAACGACACAGGTTTTTGGAAGAAGAGCTACCATATTTAATTGGCTTGAGTTGAAGGAGGATTAGCATTGAAAAAAATTATTATCCTATGTATAAGTTTAGTCGTATTAATATTTATTGGCAGTTATATATATTTAAAAATCAACCCACCCTTAGTTGCTGTTCAAAGTGGTACCGCAATGGAAAGGCAAATATTATTGGTGAAAGTAGGTAATAAGAACTTGTTCGGAGAAATAGAGATTCAAGATGTACTAGTGAACGATAGTATTAAACCTTCTAGGATGAAAGTACAGGTAAGTGACCAATCAAAAGGATTTATTATTTCAGACCGTTTTGATGGAGAAGAAGAACAAGAATATACATTTAAAGATTTAGATAATATAAAACTTCAACCAAAGACAGACCCTCAAAGACAATTAGAGAAAGTAAATAATAGCGTTTCTACTAAAGAAGATTTAATTTATGCAATCACATTGGGGCATCAAAATAGTATTGACAAAGCAATTATAAATTATCGTTATTTAGGTATGTCTTTCAAAAAGGTTGTTTCAATAGAATAGGAACTCTTATTCAACAACGGGCGATTAATCAATAAGCATAGTCGCATCTCGCAGCAGAAGAATTGAATAAATTCACTTAAATGAAGAATAAAGAAACTTATTCCTGTTAACAAACGTAGTGAATTTTAAGAACTTTTGTAATTAACAATTTTGTGATTAGTTTTTATTTAATATTGACTACTAAAAGGTTATTTTTCTTTTAGAAACAATTCAAAGGAAGGCGATAATGAAAGTGCAATTGAAACTGATGATAATTTCAACAGAACATTTTATGAAAGCCTAACTCTTGGTGGAGTTATAGTATTTGGATTAATTCTCTTGTTAATTGTGCAACGGTGCGCGTTGACAAGTTCTATTATAAGCGCTTTTCAGCGTGAAAAACAGGAAGTTTACTATAGGAATGATGGAGCTGTTTCCTGAAACTATCCCATCAATAAGCCTTCGTGCGACATGTTTCCTGGGTTGCCTCACATGTATTGGTACTATAATTCTTTCAAGCTGAAGTGCGATGTAACAATTTAATAAGGGGAGTTGGAATGGATAAATCACAATTATCTTTACGTTTTATAAATTTTGCCAATTTTGAATGTAAGGAATCAAGTGAACTATATGAATTCTTGTCTTTAAAGGTATCAGAAGACGATGACATACTTACATTATGCTCTGAAGCTCAAAAAGGACAACCAGCACCTAATTTATTGTTCGGAGCTGTTCATTATCTCTTATTAAAAGGAAATGAACACCAATTAAAAGAATACTATCCAAGTCTCACAAAATACCCAAGAAAAATAGATGCTAAGACTTTTGGTTATTTCAAGGAATTTTGTATTGATTATAGAGGTGAAATTGCATTAATACTTAAAAGTAAGTTGGTTCAGACAAACGAAGTTAGGCGCTGTGCTTATCTCTACCCAACTTTCTCTTTGATATATAGCAAAACAGAAAAACCGTTATCACTTATTGAAATTGGAACCAGTGCCGGACTTCAGCTTTTATGGGATAGGTATAGTTATTCTTATGGTACAGACGAAACTTTTGGAGATATAAATTCATGTGTCCATATAACATCGGAAATCAAAGGTGATAATACTCCCTCATTTCTTCCTGAATGTCCCCCTGTCGCAACAAAAATTGGATTAGACTTACATATAAGCGATCTAAGTAATTCGGAAGATTATTTATGGTTAAAGTCACTTATTTGGACGGAACACCGAGAAAGAGTGGAATTATTTGAGCGTGCTGCTAGATGCTTTAAAGAAAACCCCGTAGAACTAATAGAAGGGAATGGGGTAACTCTACTGACAGATATTGTAGAAACCCTTCCTGAAGATACAGCTGTTTGCATCTTTCATACTCACGTTGCAAATCAAATGCCAGAGGATTTAAAGTACGAACTTTTAGAGAAGATTAAAATAATCGGAGGCAAAAGAGATGTGTTTCATCTTTATAATAATATGTGGGATAGAAAGCTCCATCTAGATTATTTTATTGATGGGGTGGAATACAAGCATACTGTTGGTGACACGGATGGTCACGGAAGATGGTTTGAATGGAATATTGAATAACAATCAACTTGATGAACGAACGTGGCAAGAGATGAATAGGAAGTTTGCAGGAAAGTTTCTTGTTCTTAGTGCCCTAACAGATTAGAAGATTTAAAGAAGGCAGCGTCTGAAATTTATGCAGCTAGTCTATTGTGATAGGAGGGAGAATGTGAGAAATACGCATCTGTTTTTATTTGGAGGTAGTCCACCATTTAGCAAAAAGCTTGGCAAAAAGTTTACGGATCTTTCTTTAAACAAAAAAGGGAAGGTTGCCATTTTATTTATAAAAAGAGACGGCTGGGAAGAGTATATGCAAAAATATACTTGTGTATTAGAGAGTTACGGTTTGGAGGATTTTGTGTATCTAGCACTCTCTTCAAATCCAAACTTGTTACTTAAGGAATTAAATTCTTGTACAGGCATAATTATTAGTGGTGGTGAAACTGAACTATATCATAATTATATTGTTAATACATCGATAGGTAAAAATGTTAAAAAAATGTACGAACAAGGTATGCCTGTAGCGGGATTTTCAGCAGGAGCTTTAATTAGCCCTGAAATTTGTGTAATACCTCCAATTGATAACTTGAAAAACGAGCACCTTTTTCTCAATGGCTTAGGGCTTATAAAAGATTGTGTTATTAGTGTTCACTATTCTAAATGGAATGAAGAAGAAAATTTAAAAACAGCTATATCAAAAGAAAATGTTCCAATTGGTTATGGAATCGATGATGATGAAGTTTATATTTTAAAAATGGAATTTTTACTGAAACAGAAGGTGAGAAATTCTACATTTTCGAGAATAGCAATGGAGAAAACCAATGAATTTAGGTAAACCAATTGCAGAAGGAAATACTGCCCAAATTTATCTTTACGAAAGCAAGATTGTTAAGGTTTTTAATGATTATTTGCCTGATACCGAATCAACAAGTGAAGCATACAAACAAAAATACGCCTATTCATGTGGACTTTCTGTACCTAAAGTATTAGATGTCACGAAAATAGATGGGAAACAAGCAATTATAATGGAATATATTAAGGGAAGAACGCTAGGTGATCTACTTACCGAAGATATAAAACAAGCAGAATATTATATGAATATTTCCGTTGATATACAACTGAAAATTCATAGGATTGCTCCAGGCTTACTGGAACCAATGACTGAAAAGTTACATCGTCAAATTGAATCAGCTCATAATCTGGATATAAGACATAAAGTGATTTTAAAACAAAATATGGATGCGATGAAATTTGAGAATAGGCTCTGCCATGGAGACTTTCATTTATTTAATCTGGTCCTGTCAGATAATGGAGTGTCAATAATAGATTGGGTCGATTCAAGTGCTGGGGATATTCGCGCTGATGTTTATCGGACGTATCTTTTATATTCGCAGTATTCAACGGACTTAGCTGATATGTATTTGCGAATTTATTGTAAAAAAGGAGGGGTGTCAAAATCTGATGTTTTTCAATGGGCTCCCATTATTGCTGGAGCAAGATTATCTGAAATTGTGCCCTCAGAAAATTCTAAACGACTTACAGATATAATAAATCATTATTACCCATTGTAAGAATACTAATAAATTTAGGTTACTGCATAACGAACTTAAGTTCTTATTTGAAAGGAATAAATTGCTCATGTGGGAAAAAATTGAATGCGTCGCTCTATATACCGAAAACATTGAAAAGTCAGTAGAATTTTATCAATCACTTGGTCTAAGGAAAGCTTGGGAAGCATTTCAGGATGAAGAAAAACAGTGGACACTTGTGGGTATGAGGTATCCACAAGGCAGCACAGAGTTAGTTTTAAAGAACAATCCTAATTTAAAATTCTCCGAAACTGAAATTGTAGTTGAAGATGTTAGGGAGGTTTATGAATCATTAAAATCTAATTCTGAAGTTCAATGGATTCGTACTCCATTCCCTAATTCTTTAGGTGGACATGTAGCTGTAATGCAAGCGCCGGACGATAATGTATTTGTGTTAGTAGGAAAATAAACTTCAATTTATTACTGATATTTATGAAGTAGAGGAATACTATTTCCTTTTAAGATCTGGAATATAATTTTTAAAAAGTAATCTACTAAAACAATTCCTACTACCTTTCCGGTTAAATAGTTGGTTAAATTATTTTATGAAAAAGCTGTATTTAAACTTTAAGGTGCAAAATTTCCATGAGATTATGGTGGATTGTTGAAGAAAGGGGAGTATTGCTTTTGCATGGAACGGAACCAATATTTTGGTTGAAGTTAATTCTGGCGTTAACTCTATTTGCATTATTGTTAATTGCTTTTAATGCTGTAATGAGTAAATGGCTAAAAGTAGAGAAAAAAAAGTTCTTTTCATATAACCATGTAAATGAAAAACATAAAAAAGTCGATTGGATAATTAGAATCACTTTTACAGCAAGGTTAGGATTTATGCCAATTATTTATTAAGTGTGTTATAACTACTATTGTTTTGAATAAAAAAACTGCACCCTGCAATTGGAAGTTATATCACAATTGAGGTGCAGCTTTGATTATTTTATTTTAGTCGGTCAAACATCTTCATTGAACTGCCGCTTAGCAAGTTCTTGTTCATAGATATACAGTGCATTATTGTCATCTTTTATACGTTCAATGTAGTCAATATGTGTTTCAAACATGGATTCCTCTTCAACCTGTTCATCCAGGAACCATCTGACAAAGGATAATGTCATATGTTCTCTTTCTTCCGTTGCAATATCTGATATATTATAGAAAGATTTTGTGACACCTTGCTCCTGTTTCAGACCTTTCTTAAACGTATCAAGAACTGAATCATAGTCATTTGTAGGCGCAGGGAGTGCTTTGAACTTTGCATGGACACCACGGTCGTTTAAGAAATTGTAAATCTTCATACCATGGAATCTTTCTTCCTTTGCCTGCTGGATGTAAAAGTTGGCAAAGCCGTTATAACTATTTGCTTCACAGTAAGCTGCCATTGCCATGTACTCGTGTGCTGCCGCAAACTCGTCGTTCATTTGATTTACCAAAGCTTCTTTCAATTTATTGGTCATCATCAAAATCATCCTCCCTTTACTTAAATTATAGCATGCTTGGTACCAACATAGAGAATGAAGTGCTTTACCCAATTAACTGGCGGACTATAATTTCCTTCATAAATTGCTTGAAAACTGCTCTTAGGGGGATTTCCCATCTTAGACTTAGTTTCTACAAATCTCGAATTCTACAAATTTGATTAGCTCTGCACTCAGATTCATATCCATGATGGAGAAGGGAAAAGGTCACATTAGGCTTTGCTAACTACTGAAGAAATCATAAATCAACTTGTCAAAATTACGGGAATGATTGGAATTGCAAACAATCTATTAACCAATCATTTACATTAGATAATGGAATGAAATGTCCGCATTGCTACAGAAAGTAATATTACTTACTATCTTCGTTAACTATTATAATCTCTACATATTTTACTGGGCTACTGCTTTATTTTTTGAAACCCGATAAGTACAAAAACCGTCTAAGCATTAAGCTTTCTTCAAAGGGGGGGACAAAATGAAAGAAGATACTATATATTCAACTCAGAAAGTTACTGAAGATTTATTTTATGACTTAGTAAATCAATATGGTGAAGAGTTAATCCGGGTTGCTTATTTGTATGTAAAGAATTCCTTTGTAGCTGAAGATATCGTTCAAGAAGTATTTATGAGCGCTTTTGAACAGATACAAAAATTTAAAGGGAAATCCACCTATAAAACTTATCTTTACCGGATTACTATAAACAAGTGTCATGATTATTTTAGAAGTTGGTCTTACAAAAATATGGTATTATCCGAAACAATAACAAATTTCATAAGAAGTAGTGACAAGACAGAAGAAAAAATTATTATGAAAGATGAAGCATACACGGTCGGAAAAACTGTTTTAAGTCTCCCTCTAAAATATCGGGAAGTCATCATTCTTTATTATTATAAGGATTTTTCGATCAATGAAATTACTAAAATGATAAATTGCTCACAAAATACGGTTAAAACCAGATTAAGGCGTGCCCGAATGAAGCTAAGGGGAAAATTAGAGACGAGTGAAGGGGGTAAAGAAATTGGATAAAAATAAAATTAAAGATGGTTTAGATCATTTCATTGGCAAAGAGCAATTATTCACCCCTCGGCTGAAGAACAGGATCCTATCCAAAACTAAATCAACTCATACCACTCAAAAAAAACAACTCGTTTATTATCTTGGCCCGATTATGAGTGGAATTATAGTTCTTCTTATTTTTTCTGGGTTAATAATATATACCATTACAGAAGGAGAAAACACAACTTCTGAATCTCCTCAATTGAGTCCAGAAGAAGAGAATATTAGTCAGAATATCGCAGAGTTGGAAACGAGATTAGAACAGCTTCAAATAGAGAATGAAAGTTTAGCGGAAGAGAACAAACTATTAAAATCAGAAGAAGAACATTTACCGGGAGAATCTGAATACGAATTAAGTCGTATTGGGTTTGAAGGAAATATTAGTGATATTAAAGATAATCTAATTGAAAATAAGAATATTATCGAACACGATGGAATTTTAGGGGGAGAAATGCACTTTAGAAAAGATGAAATTCAGGTATTATCTCACGAATGGGTATTTGCTCCCTATGATGATGGACATAACGGAGGATTTGTTCTCTTAAACTATACAATCGAAAATGGGGAAATTTCTAGATGGGAAATTTATGATTCCTATCTATTTGGTGAAAATGATTAAAGATATAATATCATAATAGAAAATCACCAAATCATATCTTTAGTAACAACTTTCAGTACTTGGGTTAGTCCGAATACCGAATAAAAACAATTTGGAATGTGTTATGAAAAGTGTAAGAATTGAATGAGGGGGGATTATTTTGATTGGGAATTTAAGTGGAATTACTGGCGGAGTTATAATTCCTATTTTATTTTTAGTATTACTTATAATCGGACTTTGGTATTGTAAAGTCCATTCATTTAAAGCAGGTGTTTATTTTTTCCTTTTATTGATAATTCATAAAATCTATTTATTCGTATCACCGCCTTTAGTAAGACGCTATATAGACACGCTTGTATCAGAGAATAAAGCTCTAATGTTAGAAATGACTTTTGGGGAATTGGTAGCATTACTTTCTCTTATTCCAAAAACAATTGAATTGGTTGCTTTTATTTTTTTAATCGTAGGATTATATCGTCTTTGGAGTTCTAAAAAAGTATCGCCAAAATAGTTTCTTTGTGAAATGTTCAACAAACGGGTGAAAGTTAATATAGCAATGCAAAACCTATTGGTTGCTATATAATTTTCAAAAAGGGAAAGGCTGGAGATAACTTCAAATGCTTACCTATTCCTAACAAAAGTTGAGCAAGATGATCGACATTATTCTTTTTATTTTGCTTGAAATTACGGAAAATTATGACTTCAAAAATTAATATCTGGAATATTATGTTAATATATAATTAAGTGGCTCTTTTTTTGTAGTGCAGCAGGTTTATTGATTGAGAAGAGAAGTAAGAAATGAAATGGGGGAGTTTTTAAAAATATGGATTATGTTAAAGATTTAAGAAAATTAGTTGGTCATAGACCTTTAATATTACCAGGCTCTGTTGTTTTAATATTAAATGAGAATAATGAGTTATTATTACAACTCAGGACTGACGGTGGTTGGGGATTGCCCGACGGTATTATGGAACTAGGTGAAAGTTTAGAAGATACTGCGCGAAGAGAAGTGAAAGAAGAAACGGGACTTGATATAGGGGGACTGAAGCTATTAGGCGTTTTTTCGGGTAATGATTATTATTTAAAGGTATCAAATGGGGATGAATTATATTCAGTAACTGCTGTTTATGTAACAGAGGAAGTAAAAGGAACTATAGAAATTGATAAACAAGAGTCTCTCGATGTACAGTATTTTAACCTTAATGAATTACCCGAAAATTTAACTGATGGATATCGAAGTTATATAAATCCATACATAAAACAATTAACGAAATAGATTTGAATGAGAGATATTTATGAAACGTATATTAGGAGTATTTTTAACCATATTATTTTTCATGGGGTTAGTTGTATCTTAACAGGTGTGAGCAGGATTAATTAGCATAATTTAGTGAGGAGCGCAGTTATGAAAAAGGTTATAGCACTATTTATGATTCTTATAATATTAGTAGGATGTAATACAGAATTGTCTTTTTCAGAAATTAGTCTTGAAAGCTCGAATGTTAATGTTCAATTCTTTTTCAAAGGCATAGAAAATGAGAATGGGGTTCACCTTTATATGGATGGAGAAAAATCCTTATATGTATTTTTAAACGGGAAAAACGTAATACAAAATGAGAAGGCCATCCAATTTAGTGATTTTGATGTTGACTCTGAAGGTGATACCTTAACTATCTATTACACCGAGGAAAAAACAGAAGACTATTCAAATGATACACTTCACCATCAGATAGTTTATAAAATTGATAAGGATAAGAATTACGCAAATGTAAAAGGCATTAAAAACGGAGAGGAAGTTGCTTTTGGTGCAGTGTCAGGAAATTAGTGATATATCTTATAGGCCAACCAGTAATATCTGGTTAACTTTATAACACAACGGATTCTGTACTGGAATAGGGAATTACAGTTATTGATTACAAAAAAGTGGGTGTACTTTATGTACAAAAGTATATTATTTAAACGATTTTGGTTATTTGCGTTATGCTTTTCTTCTTTCTGGATTTTGTATGGTTGCTTCATCTTTGCAAAAGGTTTTTTATTAAAAGATAATCTCGATATGCAACCAGTATATTTAATAATAGGTATGTTAGTTCTCTTCTTTGAATCCAGAAAGGAATATAGAAAAGCAAAAAAGAACACTAGTATTCAATCTGAGCTACCAGTGGAATAAATAATTTAAAACTTGGTCTTTTAGATTGACCCTTTTCTTATTCAGCAGGCACAGCAGGATAGGATATTTCCTAAAGGTGAAGTTTTTTATGGCAAGTAAATCAAAAATTAAAATTGTTGATAATACGCATTTACGACATGAAAATTAAAATAAATACTGAACGAATTAGTCAAATTTATATGGCTAAGTGGGAATTAGTGTTGCTAAACACGTTTTTGAAAAAGAGTTTCCGAACCATGAAAAAATAGAAAACGGATTTAAAGGAAACGAAATGCGGTAAAAAATGGGATGGAATTGTCGATCAAGTAAGAGTCGCAGGGACTAAAGCTCATGATGTAGCGAAAGAATGTAAAAACGAAATTGCTAAATCCTAGCAAGCGTAGAACATCCTCCTTTTCTTATAAGCCAAGAGGGATGTTTAGTGGATCCAGACCAGCTTTTACTAAAAACATTTAAGGGGAAATAGAATGGAAATAAAGCGAGTCACTTTACAAACAGCAAATATAAAGGTGCTGAAATACTTTTATACTAAAACTCTTGGGTTACAGTTAATAAATGAAAATGAAAACAGTTTTTGTATTGCTGTAGGTACAAGTCAATTAGAGTTTACAGAGAGGAATGTAGAAGGAGAGCCTTACTATCATTTTGCATTTAACATTCAGGCTAATAAGTTTAATGAGGCTAAGTCCTGGATTAAGGAAAAAGGTATTAATTTAAATAAAGAAGACGGGGAAGACGAAGCTGATTTTTCACATTTACCTGCACATTCTCTTTATTTTGATGACCCTGCTGGTAATATTGTAGAGTTCATCTCGAGGCATTCCATATCTGAAAACGGAGAGGAATCTTTTTCCCCGAAAGGCATTTTAAACATTAGCGAAATTAGTCTGACTGTAAATGATGCAGTAACAGCTGGAAAACAGTTGATTGATATAGGTATAAAAGAACGTGATAACTACCCAATAAGTGCCACATCTCTTAATTTTATGGGTAAACGTTCAATTGGAATCTTTATATTATTAACAGAACCAGGTCGAAGATGGATATTTTCAGATAAATACTCAGCTGTCTATCCTCTTGATATAACACTATCGAATAATGAACGAATTTCCATAGATAATAAAAGTGAATTATTAATTAGTCAAGATAATTAAGACACTATTATAACCATATTTTGTACTAATCCAATTATTAGGTAGTAAAATCCACACAAGAGTTTTTTTATTTTAGAGGGAAGGCTGTATGCTTTGACTTAAGTGAAGAGTCTGTCATCTATTGATTCGTATTGTGACGTTAGTTAAAGTATAGTAGTAATAAATATAGAAGTTTCATTGCATTAACAATTTTTAGTGCATTGGCTATCTAAAACAAATATGGTATGGGAGTGGGAAGAGTATGAGTAATTCAAACCTATCAAAAGTTAAAATCTCCAAAAACGATGAGAAATTCACGCCTGACAAAGCGTCAACAGGTGCTCTATCCAAATGGCTGGAAACGGACAACCAGCGCCTAAGGGTAGTAAAGTATCCGTCTGGTTATAAAGCAGATCACGTTTGCTATGATGGGCATGCGTTTTATGTCGCCAGTGGAAACATCAAGATAGAAATGGGAGAAGAGATCACGGAGTGGAATGCGGGAGATGCCTTTATTATCCCAGATGACGTGCCGCATCAGGTGGTCAATCCGTTTGATGATGACGCGGAGGTTGTTGTAGTAGATCATGGTTGATTCGTACTGATTTAAGAAAATCACTGACTATCTAAGTCAATTATAGGAAATCAAAACGTTTGGTTATGTCTAAGCCAAGCGTTTTATTTATGAACTTATGCTGACGCAAGGTATGTTGGAGGGTGCTTGTATTAAATTCAAATAAATGAAATAGCTATGGCCTTTATGGTAAAGTTAAGAATGTACTTTTACATAAATCAACTAGGGTATGACAACTATTTTTAAAGTCGATCCTTGAAGCTGTTATGGATGGTTTTAGAGATTATAGATGGAGGTTGGAATGAAAATGCCAAAACGCAGTATTATTTTTTTTGATATAGACGGAACCTTGCTTACACATGACAAAAAAATGGGTGCAGGTACAAAAGAGGCGATATTTAAGTTAAAGGAAGATGGACATGAAGTAGCGATCGCTACCGGGAGAGCTCCTTTTATGTTTGAGGATTTGCGAAAGGAACTCGATATTAATACGTTTGTTTGTTATAACGGTCAATACGTCGTTCTCAACGGTGAGGTAATATTCACTAATCCGTTAAAAATAGAAGCTCTTAAGGAACTGACGGAGGCTGCTCTTCTTAATGATCATCCAGTTGTCTTCATGGATCACGAAGACATGAAGGCAAATGTGCCTGATCATTCTTACATTACGGAAAGCATCAGCACGTTAAAACTCAATCATTGGCCTGCACATGATCCGAATTATTATCAAGGGCGTGAATTGTACCAGACGTTATTGTTTTGTCCGGAAGGGGAGGAAAAGCAGTACGAACAGAAATTCACAGATTTTGATTTCGTGAGGTGGCATCCTGTTTCCGTTGACATACTTCCAAGAGGTGGATCAAAAGCCCAGGGTATTGAAAAAATAGTAGCTAAATTAGGTATTCCACAAGAACGGCACTATGCTTTTGGGGACGGGCTGAACGATTTGGAAATGCTCTCCACTGTAAAAAATAGCGTCGCAATGGGAAATGCTGTAGAAGAGGTCAAGGCCGCAGCAAGCTATGTAACAACATCAGTTGAAGATAATGGTATCCCACATGGCCTTCATATGGTTGGCCTGCTTTAATTGGTAAAGTGGGAGGGAGTTTGTAACTGTTAATTCAGTGGGCTTCACAATACCCTCAGTCCTTCACTAATTTCCAGTGTCAATGTTTAAATCGATAGAATGATAAAATCTGTCAGTGAAAATGCGCATTTTCTTGCTATTGGATCTAATAGATTTTTTATCGAAAATTTATATAGAAGAAATTCGCTCATTTCCTAACGGGTTCCGATACCTATCGCAAAAACCTAATTTACTCCTTAAAATGTATAACTAATTACAAGGTAAAATGCGGTGCTTTTTGTTGTCTTAAAATAAAATAGCCTAGTTCAATTTTGATCTAGGCTATTCCATATTTTTTTATTTGCTTCTTCAACTAAAGCACCCTTTAATTGAAGAAGCAATTAGCCGTCTTCTTCGTGTACCTGAACATAGACTGACCCGTGTAATTTATCGTCAATATAAGCATCCAATTTCCACATACCGCTCTTTGGTAAGGACATCATTGAAGGCATAGATGCATCTGCACCGTTAAGTTCCCTAGTGCTTAATGTTACATCCTCTAGAACGTTAATTTCATATCCTGACTCATTGTGGGTGCCAACAACCTTTAAATCCCCTTCCAAATCCTCATCATTACCCCAAAAGTGCCACATATACTTTTGTACTTTATCAGGATAAAATCGAGTTACATCTCCACCGTCATAAATAAAACCTAATTGACCTTCTTCCCCAAGCATCTCATAGGAGCCTGACACAAAAATATTGCTTTCAGTCCACTCATTCTCAGAACAGCCCGTTAGAAATACAGTTAAAATAGTCAGTAGAAAAAACAATACTCGAACAGAAACTTTACTCACAAAAATTCCCCCTTAAATATTTAATTACTCCCAAATTTATTGGTTGTTCCGATTAATATCAGAATAACTAAATATTTGCTTCCTTAAAAGGGAAGCAATAGTCATTAAATTAAATGATATCCTTCTTCAAGTAACCTGCTGCTATAGTTGAACAAGGGTGCAATTCCTTATTAAACGAAAGCACCCGTTAGTTCAAGAAGAATTTATAATAATGGAAGAATATCAGACAAATCGATAAATTCTAGTTCAGTTTCTGCTTCTGCTTTCGAACGATAAACGGTAATTTTATCATAGGGTTTCATGTTGTCTTGCCATGATTCAACTTTGCTCAGAAAATCTTTTCCGTTTTCAGAAATTTTGAAGCTCTCCAACTCCTTATTGATATAACAAATTGGTGCATTACTTTCTAGGTCACATTGGTGGTCAACAGTTCCGATAAATCCACCTTTACTATCTTGTGCCATAATATCAACATGTGGAACCGTAAAAAACTCTAAACGTGGAATATCATCGTCAAATATAAATTGAATATCATAATCGTTAGCGTATCTTTGATACTCCTCATTTCTATCATGAACACCCATTGAATAAATGGTTGTTCCTGCTGATATAATCTCAGTATCTTCTAAATTAACAATTATGGCTCCAGGTAATGCTGTTCTATCTAGATAAATTTTTCGCATATAAACCCCCGTTTAATCTTATTTTAAAGTAAATGCTCATTACTTTTGTGATTTCTTATTCAACTAAACTGCCCCGTTTTGAACAAGGATGCTGTTCCTTATTTAAGGAAAGCACCCGTTTGTTGAAGAAGGAAATTATCTATTTTCCACCTTTCACCTGAAATTTTCTATATAAGTTCCAAAACATATTTAGTTCATAAGCAATGAAAATCCCTGTTCTAAAGTATAAATTAGCCCTGACATAATAATAAATACAATACCTGTAATCTTATAAAATTTCTTTTCTATTTTGCCTCCGTTTTCATAACAAGGTTACGATTTCCATATCTTCTTATTCAAGAATACTGCGGTGTTAGCACAAGAAGCAACTATTCTTATTGTACAATCGCCGTTTGTTTAATACGAGCTTATGAACCTTCTTCTATTATTCCTTGCAGAATAGGGTCATTTATAGTTTCTCCTTCAAGCCATTCTTGAAAGTTAATATCTAAGACTTGATTACTCCGAGCAATAGCTGTTAGAATTCTTGAGTCTTTATAGGAGTATGAAAATGTGTGAAGGGTTCCAAAAAAATTATCGTAGTCAGTAAAGAAAACCGGTGACGTTGTGTCGTTAAAATTATCGAACATTTCGCTATGAGTCATATTTTTATCTTTGAAACCCAGGAGGTAGTTATTACGATGGACAGAGCCTTCTATAGATGTCCTGTTTTTATTTTTAAGCATATCAGTTTGAAAGTGATTTACGCAGGATAGTAATGATTCTCCACGCCTTACAATAACTTTTCCAGGGCTAGCTTCAACTTCTGCAATATTTCCCTTTTTATCTCCGAGTGAAAAATTATAGCAAGCAGAATGTGGTATCTCCTTTAGCATATTTATTGCATCATCAGTAGTGGAAAAAATATCCAATACCATCCGTATCGAGGTCCAAGGAGATACGCCCCTTGTGTAATCATTATTACTCACAAAATGCAATCCTGCTACCAGCCCTTCTTGATTCACACCATCGTGCCTTCCTATAAGTTGTAGATTATACCCTGCTGTAGCAAAAGCTGTATCAGGTTGAACTAAACTAAAAATGCCATCATATAAAGTGGGAGAAAAATCATAATTCCTAACATAATAATCTGTTGTAATTATAGCCGAACATCCCATTGCTTCAGTCCTTGGTAAATCATAGCCAGAAAACAACGATGCTGCTCTGTTTAAAGGAATCTCTAAACCTTGAGACAACCCCTCTAACTCTTCAAGTAAATGGGGAGCAAAAGTTGAATAAATAGATCGCATATTCTTAAAATCAATTTCTGGTTTTGTAATTAATTCCAAAGTTTTCAAAATTGGCTTGTTTTGGATAAAATTCCCCATCTTAAACCCAATGTTAAAAGAACTATCTCTAATTTGAAGTACGTTTACGGAAAAGCTTGCCATCATAATCACCCCTATTTATAACAATATTACTATGATAAATTTCAACAGTAAATTAGCCATCTGTGCTAAACTGTCCCGTTTCCATAACCCAATACTAACATAATATTCAAAAAACATCTCTTATAGAAAAGACAATCGTTTTGATGGTCGCCTTGTTTCACTTTTGCACCATGTAGCTTAAGTATTTGCTGGTCGGCAGTGAGATTAATGGATGCCATTAATCTCTAATTTATTAATAAAAATATTCAACCTATTTAAGGGAACTTTTTATTTTACTTGTTATATTTTCATGTTCTAACTAATTCGTCTCACTATACTTAAAAAGATTCACATTATCAATATCTAGAATAGTTAGCTAATGGATCAATTAAAAAAGACAATGCATTTGCTGAAGTTATCGCAAAAAATGCAAATCCAGAATAGAACACTTCCACTCAACTCTTCCTATATACGCTGTCTCTACCTGTCTCTTTATGGATGAAAAGACAAGGATGTTTAGTACCCCAATAGAAATTGCACCTGTACAGAATAAAATCATGGATGCTACTAATGGTAAAGTTGAGGCGTCCATCCACATAATACCTGTACCAATAAATATAATGATAATTAATTTTCCAAAATTGATTTGTCTAAGCTTTGTTTAGAAACTAAAACCCATCTACAATCTGCCAGATAGATCAATAGCCTTTTATTTAACATTAACATAATATTCCTGATATTATTAAAAAAGAAAAAACAATCAACTACTGATTGCCTTATTCAACTCTTGTACCAGTTTATTTAATAAGATTGGACAGATTTTAATTTTCTACCTATAAAATTAGCAGGTACAGGGCTTAGATCTAATTCTCTTGCCCAAACAGAAAGTTGACCAATATGATGAATTTCGTGAGCAATTATATGGTGGAGTATTTCATCCTTAGTATATTCATTTTCATCCCAAGAAACATTTACGAGTTTATCTTTTGATTCCTCTAAAATTGTTTTTAAACTAACAACAATTTCATTTCGGAATGTATCTGACAGAGATTTGACCTTTTCTGGTGTATTATAATCAGCAAACTGAAATATTATATCTTCTTTACCTTGAATACCACGAATCCAACTATATTCCACATCAATAATGTGAAAAAGGGTGTATAAAATATTTCCTACTCCACCTATGCGGTCTTTTATCAATTCTTTAGGTGTTAGTAAGTTACACCAGTCAAACCACTCATCTCTTACCTGCCAGTTATACTTAAAAAAATTTATCAATGTAAACAACACTCCTATAATTTGATTGCTTCTTATCTATAACTGTATCAATAGCAATGATTTTCTCTTTTTTTTCTAACTTTTTGTAATCCTCACTCTCAACAGCTTTTTAAACTATTTCACTTAAAATGACTTTTTCTTCTGGGGAAGGTTCATACTATTGTTCAATCAAAAATCATTTTCCTAATATATACAAATTTACACCTAAACTTATTATCAATAAAACAGGCACAATCTTCTTTTTCATATATCCCTATCCTTTAATTAAGTCTTCTTTTTACTAGCCTGTCCTCATTGTCGAATAACGGAATTTTCACATCTTAAAAAGTATTGCTTTTATAATTGTTTTTACCGTTGATTCAGTTTCTCTATGGACCCTGACTTTATCTAAAAAAGGAAAGTCGCTTGGTGTAACGGATAATTTCGCAAGAGGTTTCAATTCTTTTTCACAAACCCATTCGTCTCTAATTCCACCTTGTTTGAATAGGGTCTTTGAGAAGAAATATATTGTTCCGTCTGTCCAACGATTCGGGGCGTCATTATTATTCGTCGAAAAATAATAATAACGTTTTTTTCCTTTATTAGAAGTAATAGATAAGCACAGGTTTCTAATGGAACCAACATAACCTTTTCTTTTTTGAACTGCAAAAAATATTGACCATACTCCATCAGATGAAGCGAAAACAGCTTTAATAGGCTTACCATTAAAGAGAGAACTATTTCTGGGCTCAAATTTATTTATTGAGGAGTTATTGGAACCGTGTACTACTACGCCCTTATTCTCAATAACATAGTTCAAAAACATATATAATGGGTATCTACTGTTATATGTAAAAATACTACTATCACTTGATGATATAGATCTTATGAACATATTATCAAACTCTTCAATAGCTTCCTCAGACAATTTCAGTTCTTCTATTTTTAATAATCTGGTTTTATCTAAAATAAACTTTTTAATCGGGCTTAACATTCTTTTTCTATTAATATTTGACCCCTCCTAGACGAAAAGTGAATACACCGCCTTATTCTACAATCCTGCTGCTTTAGCAGAATAGGAAAAAGGAGCTTTCGTACAAACACCTTATTAAACTCTTGCACCATTTAGCATGTTTTAAGTACTTTCCTTCACAATTAGCATCTAAGTTAAGAAATAGTAATCAACTATTAAGTTTTAAACTTTGCTTTTCTAACAACTTCACAAATTTATTTTTAGTTTCAGGATGGTATGTAATAATTTCACCATTGTAAATAACAGTGAATACTCCAAAGGGTGTCGGAGACTTTTGTTGAGCCATTTCATAATTATCTAATTCTACTATATTTACTTTGATATCAAGTTCATCAGCAGCAACTTCCAAGTTAATGACAGCATCTTGAATAAATGGACATTGATCTGATTTAAATACAGTAATCCCGTTACTGAATTCTTTTGCCGTTTTTTGCCAATCATAAAAACTTGGGGTAGTTCCATCTTTAAAGAGTTGAGCCATTAACTCAAATTCTCCAATCTGGTCTACAAGAGTAAATCCTTTTTTCTCAAAGAACAGTTTATCGGGTAACCAACCTTTATTACTTGTTACTAACACTACTCCTGCTAAATTTAAATTTTTGGCATCTTTTATACATTCATTCAGAAGCGAAACACCAAATCCTTTTCCCTTGTTTTTTCCAACAATCCAAAAGCAATGAATTACCATATATTCTTTTGCATTTATAGCTCTCCACGTATGTTTACCAGGAATATATTCAATAAATCCTCTTTGTCTCCTATTTTCTTGAATAATTTTTATCTTTAGGCCCTCCTTAAACCTTTCCTTCAACCACCTAAGTTTATTTTGATAACCATCAGATTTGGATTTACTTCTCATACAAAAAAAACCATATTTATTTACATTTTCGGAACTCACATCGATGATTTCTACCACTTTATCTCCTCCCATTTCCTTTAAATTGAAGTATGTGTTCTTGAACAATTCTGCCCCTATAGTTTAAAAAGACCACCGTAGTGACTAACTCCTTGTTATGCTAAAGCACCCGGTTAGCAAAATAACTAAAATAGTAATATTTATCGTTAATTAGGTAAGTATATCGTTATTAGGTTTATTATAAGAGGTGTTTTTTGTGAAAAAAGTATTAGTTATCTGTACGACATTATTTCTTATTCTTATGTTTTCAACTCCAACGATTGCTTCAAATCAATCCACTTGTGAAGACGCATTGCTTTCTTTAATGTGGGAAGATATTCGTAAGGCTATTGTTGAACATCACTGTGACATAAAAGATATTCAATCTTCCGATGAAAAAGTATTAGACTTAAAAATGACAAACGGACTTTCTTTTGAAATCACAATTCAACTTGATGCGTTTGTAGGTGCACATAACACGATTGGCACTGATACACTTAAATTTGTAAGAGAAGTCCCTGATGGACTTAAATTGGTTAGTTACAAACATACGCCTTCAAAAGATAAAAAAGAAATATTAGAATGGTATTTTAAAAATCGGTCATAAATAGCCGATTTTTTTGTGCTTCTTATTCAACTAACCTACCCCTTTAGTAAATGAGACCTTCATATTGACGAATCTCATTGTTTAAGTAAAGACCCGTTAGTACAATAAGGGACAACTTTTATTAGTTAGTTAATTGAACAAAGTTAGTATTAGTAAAAAATCAATTCTTTTTGTTCAAAGGTAATATAGGCTCTTCTTCGCTATATCTGGAATAGGTCCAACCTTCATTACTTACATCTGTACACTTCTCATCAATACAAGTAAATATATATGTTTCCTTCTCCGTTTGAACTTGAATCTCGTAATGATGAATAGAAGATGGATTACTTACATTAAATCGACTAACACCCTGTTCAATAGCATAAACCGTTTCTCTTGTAGCAATCTCTTGATATTCCTCATTATCAATTACCATTTTTGTCATTTCAGCTAAAATATCTCTGTCTTCAGAATCGGGTGTATAGGTGCTCTCTATAAAACTGGAAACTCCAAAATAAACATTTAATATCAAGCTAAAGGAAAGGATAATAACAAGTACAATTAACAACTTAGACTTCTTTTTCATTGATATACCTCTCTTTTAAAAAAATTATGATTTGGTTTCTTATAAAATCATTTTACCTTTCTCTTGAATAAGCAAGAAGTATTATCGTTTTTTAAGAAAAACACCCGTTTGTTTAAGTATAATTCTTCACAAAGGTGGACTCTATTTATACCACTTAGGTTTTAATCTGCTGAAGTAATCATGATCTTCTAAATACATGTATACTTTATCTAACATCTCATTCATATTGTTTGGAATAGCTTTTAAGGTCCATACTACAGTTGAGAAAACGCACATTGCCAGGTAAAGTGAATACAATCTCCAAAAATCTTCATCTGGTTCTTTATTATTAAAATAACCTCTGATTTGTCCTATTGAAAAAGGAATGCTTACTCCTCGGCTAAAAATTCCTATCTTTAGAAATTCGTGAATAGGATCTCCCCAATCATACCTGTTAAAGTCTATAACCCCAGCAAATTTTTTATTATTCACAATGATGTTTCCAAGGTGAAAATCATCATGTTGAAATAAGTTCGGGCGTTGTTTAATGAGATGGATATTATCATCAATAAAATTCATTATTTTTTGGTCATTTTTAATCTTTACCTCACACGCTAAGTAAGCATCAATATACTTCCAATGCTTTTCAACTTTCCTTGAATACCACGAAGAGATATGGTCTGGAGCAGATAATTGATGCATTTTTCTTAATTCTTTTCCCGCCTCAATACCAATATTAAATTGTTCTTGGTCTGAGTAGTTTGAGATTTCATCCTCAGCATCCTTACCCTCTATGTATGATGTGATCATATACCCCCGATTTCCTACTTCACCAATTGAAATCGGTTGTGAACAAGTAACGTGATAATCCTGCATCTTCTCCATAATAGAGTATTCTGTCTTCTTTAATTCCAACTCTTCTAAATTAAACATCCGAAGTAGTAGCTTATTGTTACCTTGCATATGTATTAGATATTTTTCATCTGAGGAAAAACCCTTTTTAATTTCAATAACTTCTTTACAATTACTTATTAAAGGAATCTGTTTTATTAATGCTTCACTCACACCCTCACCCCTATATTAAATTTTTAGAATCAATACAATAATCGTCAATTTTGATATTTCTATAAGTAATTACATTTCCTTCTTTCAATATCCTGCTGGTTTAGTTGAAGAATAATCCTTCACAAACTTTATAATTATTTTAACATAAATATTCAGAATACCTTGTAAATTCAAGTGAAAATAAAATCATTCCTAATTAATTGGTGATTTATGTAATCTAATTTGTAGGTCAAAATGTAGACTTACACTGGCTATTGTTATCTAACCAAAAAATAGGGTGCAAATTACATTACAATTTTAATGTTTGTGATAGGAAACTGAACCTGTTACTTATTTTCCATGTTTTTCCGTTAAATCTGACAGCATTTCTGAAATAGCAGGAATCAACTGCTTCACATTCTAATTATAAAGAAATAATAAAGTTTTCTATAAAATTAATTTCCCATGCTATATTACTTATACAGGAGGAATCAACCAGTCATGCAAGCACGTATTTTATTAGTTGAAGATGATCCCGAAATCGCGCGTGTTGTGCGGGATATGTTTGTCCGTGAAAAGTATGAAGTCAGCTGGGCGACGACGGGTCTGGAAGGATGGGGAGATTTCCAGGCAATGACGTATGATCTTGTTCTGGTGGATCTCATGCTGCCGGAAATGGATGGATTTACGTTATGCAAAAATATCCGCTTAAAAAGTGATATACCGATGATTATAATCAGCGCAAGGAAAGAAGATGAGGATAAAATTGAGGGGCTGCACCTGGGTGCTGATGATTATGTGGCTAAACCGTTTAGTTTAGCAGAGTTGAAAGCGCGAGTTGAATCACACTTACGGCGCTGGAGACGATACCAGGGAATTCCTGAAGAAATGAATCAAACAACGTATTTGCATGGATTAACCATTGACTGGGATCAAGGCCAAGTTATGCTTCATGATAAAAAGATCATGCTGACGGTAAAAGAGTTTGAGCTATTGTCTGTCTTAGTAAAGCACTCGGACCGTATTTTTTCAAAAGGCGACTTATATGAACATGTCTGGAGCCAGGTAGAAGCAGGTGGGGTACATACGGTCACAGTTCACATTAAATCCTTGAGAGAAAAACTAGCTGATCCAGTGAAAACGCCTAAATTCATTCAGACGGTCTGGGGGCAAGGTTACCGATTTGTAGGTGAATGTGTATGAAAATAAAAACGTGGCTATTACTATCTTATTTAATTGTAATGATTCTTCCACTAATTGCAGCTTATGTATTACTAGCCTGGATTACCACGTATAACGATGAACAAAAGGTGGCCGAACATATTGATGTGCTGTCTGAATTGGAAAAAACCAAAAAAGCACTGGATGAACCAGCGCTTTACGAACCACAAGCAAACAGGGAAACTATCGAAAAGCTGACCAGTCAGAAACAATCTATCGCTCTATATAATCAGGATGGTGTAGTTATTTATACGTCCAACCCTTCCTTTACACCTGCACATTTTGGTCTGGGAAAGAAGCAGCTGTATGAAGATTTGTATTCACTAGATCAGGGTTACCGCTCGTATACGTATAAGCAACCAGTCTTCTCAGGTAATGACCTGGTTGGATTCTTCCATGTAGAAATGGCCCGTGATGAGTGGGTAACAGGAGTGACGAATCGAAGCTTTCTTGTCGGTGGATTATTTATGATTGTGTTTACGGCGATCTATCTGACCGTAGCTTGGCTCGTTAATAAGAAGCTGAATATTCGCTTAACCGGATTAATGAATGAAATGACTGCTTTTGCTTCTGGAAAGACGCTTGAGGAAGCACGGACAAATGAAGACGAGATTGGGAAACTGACAGACCACTTTTATACAATGAGTAGAGAAATTAAATCAGCTCAAGCTGTCATTAGGCAGGAGCAGCAAGCGAAGGAATACTTGATTGCGAGTGTTTCCCATGATTTAAAGACACCACTCACGTCGATTAAGGCGTATGCAGAATCACTGAAAAATGAAACAGGATTAAGTATGGAGGAACAGGATGACTATAGAAATGTGATCTCCGAAAAAGCCGATTTTATGCAGCATATGTTGGATGACTTATTAACATATACCCTCTTGCAATCGCCTAAACATGAACTGGAATTTGTCCCAGTGGAAGGGGAGGAGTTCTTTGAAATGCTCATCGCAGACTATGAACCTTTATGTAAGAAAAAAGAAATCGATCTTCATTCGTATGTAGAAGTGGAAGGAATGTATCATGTTAATCCGAAGCAAATGATGCGTGTGGCTGATAATTTAGTCAGTAATGCGATTTCACATACACCACATGGAGGGAAGGTTTGGATAGCAGCTGTCTCTAGTAGCGATATGCTTTCCGAATGGCTGTATGATTTTATAAAAGAAGATGATTTCAGACAAGACGCAGATGCTGTATATTTTATCGTTCAAAATGAAGGGATTGGGATCGCCAGGGACAAATTAGCCTACGTATTTGACCCACTCTATCAGGCTGACGAAGCTAGGAATAAGCGTGATTTGCGTGGCACAGGCTTAGGTTTAAGTATTACAAAACAGATTATCGAAAAACACGGTGGAAACGTACATATTTTTTCCGATGAAAAAGTGGGTACATGTGTTATTTGCAGTCTGCCAAAACAAAGCGAGGAAGTGATGGGAAGTGAACCGTATTAAATTAAGAAGTACACTACTACTTTTGGGGGTATTGGTTATGAGTGCAGGATGTTCATCAGAATCATCAAACAATTATTCACCAGAACAATTAATTAATCATGCATTGGAAGAAGGAAATTTACCATCCTATTATGCAGAATCTACGACAATTACGAGTACAGATGGAGAAGAAATTGATCAAATGATCATGAAAGAATGGCGAAGTGAAGACGGAAAGATTCGGGTTGAGATTGAAAATCAAGACGGAGGGGACAAGTCTATTGCTGTGAATGATGGTCAGTCAATAAAGACATATCAGATGGAACAAAACCAGGTAATCGTCATCGATGATCCAGAGCTTGTAGATTTTAACCAGCCATCACCAAAGGATCAAGCAAACTTTATTCTGGATGTCATTCGCGATACCCATGATATTTCGACTAAGGGGGACGAGGAAATAGCAGGTCGCTTAACCTATCATCTTGTGGCAGATCCTCATGAAGAAAACACGCTTTTTGGCAAACAGGAGTTATGGATCGATAAAGAAAACTGGTTAGTGTTAAAAATGATATCTACAACAGGGGATCAAAAAAGTGAGTCAGTATATACAAAAGTTGATTTTAAAGCAAAAATTCCTGCTGGAAAATTTGCGCTTGATTTACCTGAAGATGTGGAAGTAAAGAATCTAAATGACTTTAATAACTCCCAGGAGGTCACGTTAGAAGAAGCACGAAAAGGTTTGGAGAAACCATTTCTCTATTTTCCAGAAACAGATGGATTGGAAATATCAGGGATTGAACAGAATGATCTGACAGGTATTATCAACCGAACAGAAGTAACTATCGATTATAAGAAAAATGATGTACCACTTTTATCATTGGCTGTCTTTGAAACACCTGAAGAAACTGAAGAAGCGTTCAGCTTTCCAGGTGAAGAAGCGGTAACTGTCCGTGGCCACGATGGCTCATTTACAGATACAGATGGCTTTCGTGCGCTGCTTTGGCAGGAGGATGGGTTATCTTATTCATTGATTATTGTTGACCCGAACATCACACTGGAAGATTTACAACAGTTAACTGAAACTATGGAACGCATTGAATAAAAGGAACGAGGTGAGAGGATGCTGCCAGGTGTCTTATCAATTATCAGTTTTGTTTCACTAGCATTCTTCATACCAATTATAACGTTCCTGCTTCCGAAGAAAATCGGTTATGCTGCAGAGATTATTTCAGCCATCGTTATTCTAGTCTATTTATTTATGAACTTTTCATTTACAGAGGCGATGATGCTAATAAGCCTCATGGCGTTGGCCTATGGTAACTTGGGAATAATTTTGGATAAAGATAAACAAAATAGGCGACGACAATTGAAACAGGAGTTGATAGTTTCAGACTATGAAACTATCAAGCAGGGAAAAGATATGAAGCGGATTACTGTTGATGTACTGATTGCTTTACTCGTAAGTGCTGGTGCTGTCTTGTTTCTGATTTTCGCACCGGAAACATATGCCCTGCTGAAATTTATTATCGGTATCTTTCTACTTACGACATTAACTCAACTAATCGCAAGAGCAGCTGACTTCTCATATACGAAGTTGTATTTTCTTCCTCAGCAGGAACGATTGGTGATTGTATCAGCATTTGAGTCAAGGGATTTACCACTGCGAGATATAAAGGAAGTTCACCGGGAGTCGGCACCGGATCTATTGAGGCTTCATCCGCTGTTTACATTTTTGTCTGAAAATAAGGATTATACGATGTCATTCCTATCTGTTCTGCGTTTATCATTTCCTGGTGAAAACATATATTTGACGCCTGATGACGTGGAAGGATGGCAAGAACGATTGGCAGGCTTTGCAGCGAGTAACGAGGAGAAACGGGAGAAAAAGATTTTACCTTTATGGCATCCTAAGAATCTAAAACGTTTGATTTGGAAAGGGTATTTCGCCATAACAGTTAAGGGGATATCAGCATATACAGGGTTACTGTTTATACTCATTTGGCTTGATGTTTCCCCATATATTATGATTAGTTTCGTTCTCCTCTGGTGGCTGTTTAACTTGTATGTGTCTGACCGTGTGCTCGTAGCCGCATCTGATGCTGTTGAGGTAACAAAAGGGGAGCTGTACGATCAGGCAAAAACTATTTTTAAACAAGCTGGTATTGCCAAAACCAGATTATACTTAATCGATTCTCCTATTTACAATGGACTTGCTACTGGTATGAATATTGGACGGGGAACGATTATGCTCACAACTGCTACAACTAAACTATCAATGGATGCAGTAAAAGCGATAGTGGCTCATGAGGCAATACATATAAAAAAACGGGATGTTCTGACAAACCAAATTGCCCGTATGCTGTTCTTTGGCTTTCTTGCTGCAGTAATTAACTTGTTTTTTGATCAGCTTGTCTTATTGTCCGACCATTTGGTTGTGTTTATTATCTTTTTCTATATTTTAATGTTGGTATTTCCGATGTATCTTTCTTTTGTTGCTCAATGGATGGAGATTCGTGCAGATCATTTAGGAGCAAAACTCCTTGAATCAGAAACTGAGCAAATGGGAAATGGCCTGCGTGAATTAGGAAATGCGCAGGATCAGGCAGTGGGCAAGACATTAAAGTATAGTACGAACGATGCGAAGCCATTGAGGAATAAGCCATCTGCAGCTCGGGATAGCTGGTTTATCCGGTTTCTCGAATTTCAATTCCAACCATACCCGCCGTTATATTGGCGGATATATTGCCTTTCATCTTCACTTAATTGGCGGGAAACGAAGAAGGCATGGATGGCAGCTCGCTGGAAGGAGTCTTTACCGGACTTTTTAAGGAAAAAGGTTCAAGTGAAATAAGTGTTTTTGATGAAGACGATGATGAGTACATGCTGCTTAATGAAGGTCAGGTTCATCAATTTATCGGGATAAGCAAAGAAGCTGTGAGAACCCTGGTAAGAGATCATTCAGACGTTCCACATCTTATGATAAATAACAACGTCTATTATCCGAAAGAAAAGCAGCGTCAATGGCTGTTGAATTTAGAATAGAGATACGGAGGCGGTATTCATGGACTGGTTACAATTAAATGATGTAATTACACCAACGAACCCCTATGCTGCACTTTTCTTCGGGGTGCTCATTTCGATGATCATATCCGTAGTAGTTTGGGTAGAAACAAAACAGAAAAAAACTGCTATAACTGCTTTTATTGCAGGAGGTGCCACGTCACTAATTGGTGTATCACTGTTAATTCTAATTGGATTTTATTGACCTAATTTCATCCAGAAGTTCTTATTTTTTGAGGTGATGTAATTGAATGAAATGCTTTTTATCTCTGTACTAATCGTGTTGTTTTGTACTAATGAACTAATAATAGTTTTAAAAAATAGAGAAGCACCAAAAAATAATAGGAGAATCGCTGTTTTATTATATGGTATGTCACTTCTCGGACTAGCTATGATGAACGTGTTTTTTTATCTATAGTGTGAGCAAGAACCAGTTTTAATAATTAGTTGGATTGTTGAGATGTGAGAACGTTTTTAGAAATGTAAAACTTACTGCAAGTCGTAGTTTTATCACTCGCAATAAACAATAAAGGCGTAACTTGTTCATTTTTAAAGGAAAATTTTAAAATCCAGGAGAAAAATTATACATCGACCGAATCGAATTATTTACCCAGCAATTTTGAACAAACACGTACGAATAGTTTTGATTTGATATTTCTTCAATTATTCGATATGGATATAGTTTTCAATGGCGCCACACTGGGTGTCTTTTGGAGTGTCAATCCGTTGTTGTTACAGATAGTAGGAATAAAAAGCAATTGATCTGCTGTATCGCCTGTTAAATCGCCAACATCAAAACTTACTTTCACACGTTTTTTTGAAGTGCACGTATTTTCTGTTTACTCTCGTCATAGAGCATAAAAGGGGCCTCCATGTTATTTTTTTCACTTGTAACATCCAAAAGTAGGGCTCCTCTTCTTTTCACGTTTTTACTTTCATTTTTTTTGTATATGAAATAGCATCTCTTTTAGCATAGTAAATATATCCCTATTTTCGTTGTTATTTTCCTTGTAATTATCATCCATATTGAGAAAATAAAGGATTGATATCAATTATATGGTAAAATATAGTTAAATATTTTAAATATTGAGTTATTCAACTAACGCAGCAGATTAGTTAAATAAGAAAATTTTTTTCACTGGAATAACCAAGTATTAAAGGTTTTCGCTTTTTTATATAGAAGAAGATACCAAAAGGAAAAAAGGAGGAAACAGAATTGACGCAACCTTTATTAAAGGGTATGGAAGGGGCATTTATACCTGTTACAGACCCTGCAAAATCTGCTAAATGGTACGAAGATAAATTAGGATGTAAACCTCTTTATGAAGAAGAACAGGCGGTAACAATGAAACTTGCAGAAGGTTCTCAAACAGTGATAACCCTTGTTCGGACACCTAATCATAAACCAATGGAATTTCCAGGGAATGGCTTCGGGGTGGGAAAATATTACAATTTTATTCCTCTAGACATTGATGAAACCTATAAATTGTTAATTGAAAGAGGGGTAGAGGTTAATTCAATTGGTGGAGAAGGAACTACAAGATATTTTACATTTTATGACCCAGATGGAAATCCTTTAGGCTGCTGTAATTAGAATAGTTGTATTCAACTAAATGGTGCAATTGTTTAATAAAAGCGTTCGCTTCTTGTGCTAACGCAGCAGGTTTGTTGAACAAATAATATAAAAGTCTAAAAATTTTCTTGGGGGGAAATGTTATGGAGAAGTTGGAAACAAAAAGGTTATTACTAAGACCATTAACTATCGATGATTCGGGAAGAATTGAAGAATTGGCTGGGGATTATGATGTAGCTAAATCTACTTTAAATATTCCTCACCCATATCCTAAAGGTTCTGCAATACAATTTATTGAAAGTATCTTTAATGCAGAAAAGAATAATAAAATCTTAATGTTTGCGATAACAGAAAAAGAGTTACAACTTCTTATTGGTCTAATTAACATAAACTTGTCCTCACCATATAATAGAGGGGAATTAGCGTATTGGGTTGGTAAGCAGTATTGGGGGAAGGACTATGGTACAGAAGCCACTAAAAAGGTAATGGAGTACGGTTTTAATCATCTCAATCTAAATAAAATTTTTGCCGCATCATTTACTTCTAATCCTGGTTCGTGGAGAATAATGGAGAAAGTAGGACTGAAATACGAAGGTACCTTAAAGCAACACGTAGCTCGGTTTGGTCAATTTTACGATTTAGCTTATTATGGATTATTAAAAGAAGAGTTTAAAACAGAAACACAAAACAAAAGTACAAATAATAAATAATCTACTTCAACTTGCGAGTGTTAATTGTTTAATAAGAGCATTCGCTTCAAGAAGCAGAAGAGTTTAACAAGGGAATGAATGGGAAACTTTAGCACTGTAAAATAGGAAAATTGGAGGTTTTTGAATGATAAAGGGAGGGAATATATGAAGCACATTTCCAGTAAGTGATTTAAAGCGTTCGATAGAATTCTATACTGGTCTCGGGATTGTTCTTGACCATATCGTTGAGGATAGATTAGCATTTTTGTGGATTGTAAAAGATAAAAATTGGTTGGGATTATGGAAAACCGATAAAGTAGAACTTGAATACCATCCTTTGATAAGACATAAAGCTTTTCAAGTATCGTTAGAAGGATTAAAGAACTCTGTTAGCTGGCTCAAAAATAAAGGATATAAACCCAGAGAGGCATTTGGGTTTGAACCGATTGAACCTTTTGTGATGCCTCACAAGGATTATGCACACGCTAAAATTCATTTTAATGACGCTGATGGTAATAGTTTAGAATTTATTTGTAAAATAGATAATCCCAAAAAGCTAACAGAACGTATGTTTTTAAGTGAGTGGGAAGAGATAAATAAATAAAATTCCTCCACTAGCGCGTGCTTTCCTTGAATAAGAAATTACATTCTTGTTCCACTACCGCAGCAGGTTTGTTTAGTAGCTAAGTATATATATATGAAAGAAATAAGGGGGAGCAAGGTTGACGCATTCTAGTATAGAAGTTTCTAAATTTGATGAGCGATGGGCAGAAACATTTCAATCAATAAAACAAGTTTTAAGTAAGACTTTAAGTGATTTGATTATAGACATTGAACACGTTGGAAGCACTTCAGTTCAAGGGCTTGGAGCGAAACTAATATTGGATATAGATATTGTAATAGAAAATTACGATGTTTTCCCTAATGTAATTAAGGGACTTGAAAACAATGGATATTTTCACCAAGAAGAATGGAGTTTTGAGGGTAGAGAGGCATTTGGTAGAAAGGATACTTATTCTCCATGGGATGGATATGGTACACAGTGGATGGAGCATCACCTTTATGTTTGTAACAAAGATAGTAAAGAACTTGCAAGACATTTAGCATTCAGAGATTACTTGAGAAATAACCCACAAACCGTAATTGAGTATGAAAACTTAAAAAGGGATTTAGCAAATACAGTAAAAGACCGAACTACCTATACATTAGGCAAAACAGAATTTATAAATAAAATATTAAAAAAAGCAATGGACTAAATAATAAAATATCTATTTTCTTTTTCAACTAACTGGTGCGTTAGTGCAATAAGAATTACTGCCTTTAAACGTGTTGAATAGGAGGAAACATGTATGAGTCAAAAAATTTTACCTTTATAGCATTACGTATTTTTGCTATTTATCTCTTAATACAATCTGTCATGGATTTATCACATATCGTTAATTATTATTTATTACCTATGTATTTTGAGGATTTGCAAGAAGTTGTTACAAACAATGTTATCAATACACTTCTATTTCTAGCTCCAGTTTTGGTTATGCTTTTGATGAGTATAACGGTTTGGGTATATGCTGATAAGTTAAGTCGTTTTATTATTCCTAAATATAAGGAAACCCCAAATAAGGAAGATTCGAAACAAAACCAATTTTCATTAACTGCCCATCAGTTTCAATTGGCTGCAATTTCGGTTGTTGGTCTTGTCATAATCGTACATACACTCCCTACTTTTTTTTCTTTGGTACAAAGTTGGTTAAATATTAAAGAAGTAGGGGTGGGTTTTGACACTACCAAGATGAAGCGAGAATTATTGTTTTCTTCTTTAGAGAAATTGCTCCAATTGGTGTTGGGTTTTGTTTTGTTTTATGGGAGCAAAGGTCTAGTTGGTTTACTAAATAGAATTCGTGAATTTTAGTTTTGCTTTTTTTCTTGTGGGGTGCAATGCTAGAAATCCATTGTTATTAATGTACTATGAACCTGTAAAATTGGCAGGTATATGGGTATTGTGAATTATTCTACTTAAGGTAACGGGTGCTTTCCTTTAATAAAGAATAGCATTCTTGTTCAACTATAGAAGCAGGATACTTGAATAAACATTAATAACCATGAATGTCAGGAGAGATTAATATGCTAAAAACGTTATCTTTTATCGGCGACAGATTAAGTAACAAGAATATAACTTGGGGAGTTGGTGGTTCACTTCTACTTAGTTTTTATAAAATAATTGATAAATCTAATGATATAGATATTTTGGTAGATGAAACAAATGCCACCAAATTAAATGAAATAATGTCATCCATTGGGAAACCGAAAGAAGCATTAAGTTCTAACCCTTTTCGTACAATGAATTTCTCTAAATATAGAATTAATGGTACTGATATTGATGTCATGGGTGGATTTGCAATACAACATGAAGAAGGAATTTATAAAATATCACTACAACAGGAATCCATTGTAACTCACAAAAAAATAAATGGAGTGGATATCCCTTTATGTTCACTCGAAGATTGGTATATCCTATATTGGTTAATTCCAAACAAACAAGAAAAAGCGTCGCTTATTGAAAGCTATTTAAGAACTAATGGAGTAGCATATCCACAATTGTTAGAAGAAGCACTGAAACAGTCTTTACCACTTGAAGTGAAAGAAAGAGTAGAAAGATTATTAAGCTAACTGGTGCTTTCCTTGAATAAGGAATTGCACTCCTTGTTCAACTATAGAAGCAGTTTAGTGGAATAAGGCAGATTAAAATTGTAGACTTTTTATTTAAAATGGGGGAATAACATGAAGTTAAAACTTACATGGGTTATTGGAATGATAGTTATTACGATTGTCCTTACTTTTGCTGTTGTTAAACTGTATTTTCCTACTACCATAGATAACACTCAGTATTTATTAAAAATGAGCGGTCAAGGCGAGGAATGGAAGATAACAGATTATCAACTTGCTTGGTTAGGTGTAGGAGAAAACGGCATGGCTGGAAGTCATTCTGTTTCCTTTTTAGGAGATGTAAATGAGTTAACTGGGAGTGTTAAAGTAGAGGTCTATGATTTTTTCAAAGATGGAGAAAGACCGTCAGGAGCATCTAGTTTTGTTGCTGAAAGCTTTGAGGATGGTCCTGTAAAAGCAGGTGGAGGTGGGTTTTATCCAGATAAAAATCTAAGTATCAGAGATATTGAAAGCAAAACTAGTATGGTTGTCAATTGGACAACAACTGATGGCGAACAACATCAGGAAACCATTCAAATGGAATTAGATTATGACCTTCCAATCATGAGCGATATTCAGTGAAAAATTAAGGGGCTCAGTTCTTATTGCACTAACTGGTGCTTTCCTTGAATAAGGAATTACATCCTTGTTCCACTAACGGAGCAGTTTAGTGGAACAAGATTATTGAAACTTTAAGTAGATATATTCGTATATTGAATTAAAGTGAGAAATAAGGAATGGGGGAATAAACTTTGGACGAGATAGAAAAAAGATTATCCAAAACTGATAGAAAGAGAAAGTTTTTAACTTCGTTGATTGTAGGTTTTATTTTATTAGGAACGATAATCTATTTAATAAAATTACCAGTTAATATGGCTGGCTGGTTTGTACCATTTAAGGTTGAGATACCCACCAATATTCCATTAGATATAGAAAGTGAATATGCTAAAGTAGTGGGCTTTGACAGGGTTAAAATTATATATGAAAGTCCAGAAGAGTCTGTAACTTTTTGGGCAACAAGTAAAATTGGTTGGAACAATGTTTCTAGTTGGGATGAGAGCATAACTCTTGCCGACGGGACACCTGCATATTATAACGAAAGAGATAACATACAAATGCTTAGTTGGAGAATGGATAAAGTTGAATATGCAATTGATTATAAAGGAAAACAGCCTCTATCTAAAGACGAGTTAATTAAAGTAGCTTCATCTTTAGAGTGAAAAATAGATACAATTCCTTGTTGTGCTAAAGGGTGCAATACTTAAAGAAGAAAAATCCCCCCTTATGTTGAATATATAATAGGGAGCAGAATAGTGTATCAGGATGGCGGTTATATAGATCATCTTTTTTCACAAAAATAATTATAATAATATCAAGAATTGTTATTTTGTACTGAAGTAAAAGTAATTTGGCTTTTGTGTGTGGATTACTAAATAACAGAGTATTATTAATATATAGTTAGGAGCTTTGTATGGAAAAAAGCTTAACGACATGGAGAGATCCTACCTTATTGCTGTTTTCAATTGGAATATCAAGTATTGGAAATTTTATTTATTTAGTTGCAATTAATATTATTGTATATCAGCAAACTGAATCTGCAGCAGCTGTTGCAGGACTTTGGATTATTGGTCCATTGACTAATATTTTTACAAAGTTTTGGACAGGTAGTTTTATAGATTATCGAAGCAAGAAAAAAATAATGATTGTAACATACATAATTAGAGCGACATTTATCTGTTTCATTCCATTTGCACCATGCATGGTAATAATTTATTTGATTCTGATTGTGCTAAGTGTAGCAAATGCATTTTTTAATCCGTCCTCAACAACGTATGTAGCCATGATGGTTCCCAAAGAAAATAGGAAACGCTTTAACTCTCTTCGTTCTTTTGCAAGTTCTGGAGCAGTTATTATCGGACCTGCAATCGGGGGTTCACTTATATTATTAACCTCTGTTGAAACAACCTTATGGCTGAATGCTTTATTCTTTGTGATTTCAGCACTTTTGTTATTTTATCTACCAGAGATGGAGAATATCAATGGAGAAATAATTCCAAAATTGACCTTATCCCAAGTTTTTCGGGATTTTACAGTCGTTCAAAAATTTACGTCTCATAACAAATATGTATCTTTTATTTACCTTGCTTTTATTATGGTTATGATTTTCTCCTTTGCTATGGACGCACAAGAAGTTGTTTTTACGCAACAAGTTATCGGACTTTCCGAAATGGAATATAGTTTATTAATAAGTATTACTGGAATTGGTTCTGTTGCAGGAGCAGTTTTACTTTCAATTTTTTCAAATTACTTATCGCTTAGATTGATGATTGTTGTGGGGGCACTCATGTGGGCGATAGGTTATGTCATATACGCATTCTCTTGGTCATTTGCATCAATCGTTGTTGGGTTTGTCATCTTAGGTTTCTTCAATGTGTTTTTAAATGCTGGGATTATGACTTTCTATCAAAACAATGTTCCAGTGGAAATAATGGGTAGAGTAACGAGTATCTATCAATTGATACAAAGTTCTGTTCAAGTAGTATTTATTCTAATGATTGGGCTTGCAGGTGATCTTATTTCTTTACGGGTTACGATAGTCACACTGGCACTTATCATGCTCATTTCATCTATTATCTTTTCATTTTCAGTATTGAAGCCTGATAAAACATCCTATTATTTGGAAGGTCAGAAAGAAGATTAATTGTTTGAGATTATTTAATAAAAATAACTATATAATGCTTATTGCACTAACGGGTGCTTGTGAGGCCGAGCTTAGGTCGTGTCATATAACGGGTGGGATTCCCGTCGAGTAAGAACTAGCCATTCACTCGTAGCGAGTCTTGGAGGGATAAAGGTAACTCTAGTCTTTAAGCGTAGACAGTTAGGTAGCGGGCCGAAAGCCAAATGGTTGAAGGGATTGAGCTCCATAATGTTAGTAAATCGAGAGGGCTGATGCCTTAAGCGCAGCAGAAAGCTATATTTTATCCTTTGTTATAGGCAAGAAGGGTAAAGCCTCTCTGGAGTCAGAGACCTTGGCACGTTATACATTGATATGATACGGCAACTCGGGAGACCCTACCGGTCTCTTTATATAGAAGAGTATGGTGTACAAGCGATAACAAGCAAGGAAACCAAATGCCGTGTAGGGAGTCGGATAGCAGCGTAGTACCAATGAAGTCGGGTAATGCCGATGGAGGAAAGGCTGCTACCTAGTTATCACCCTTACTAGGGATACATTTACTACACACAGAGGTAGGGATAATAAATGGAAACAAAACTACTAAGGATAGTAGAATTAGCAAAAGCTGATCCTAAAATGAAATTTACATCTCTTGCACATTTATTAAATGAGCAATCACTAATTCGATGTCATCATGAATTACCAAACAAAAAGGCAACTGGGGTTAATGGAACGACTAAAGAGCAATACGGTGAAAACTTAAAAGAAAACATTAAGGATTTAGTAAGTAGGCTTAAAAGCAAAAGCTATCGCCCTGTTCCAGTAAGGAGAATGTATATTCCAAAGCTCAATTCAAACAAGAAAAGACCATTGGGTATACCAGAACATGAAGATAAGATTGTTCAAAGAAGCGTTACGAAAATACTAAATACCATCTATGAAAATGATTTCTTAGACTGCTCATTTGGATTCCGTCCAAATCGTAATTGCCACGATGCATTGAAAATATTGAACCATTATATTGAAAAGAGGTCAATAAATTATGTAGTAGATGTAGATATTAAAGGATTCTTTGACAACGTTGACCATGCATGGATGATGGAGTTCTTAAAACTGCGAATAGCTGACCCCAACTTACTAAGAATTATTGGTAGGTTTCTTAAAGGTGGATATATGGAGGATGGCAAGAAACACAAAACAGAGTTTGGTACACCGCAAGGTGGAGTGATTTCTCCAGTATTAGCCAATATATACCTCCATTATGTTCTCGACCTTTGGTTCGAGAAGAGGGTTAGAAAACAGTGCAAAGGACAAGCATTCATTGTGAGATATGCAGATGATTTTGTCTGTTGCTTTCAATCTAAAAGTGAAGCTCAACAATTCTTTCAATCATTAAAATTGAGATTAAAGAAATTTAACTTAGAGATAGCTGAGGATAAAACTAAAATCATTCCTTTCGGAAAGTTTGCAGAGAAAGAGGCAAAACGAAAAGGAAATAGCAAACCGGAAACTTTTGATTTCCTGGGCTTCACACATTATTGTGGAAAAAGCCGACAAGGAAAATTCCGAGTGAAACGGAAAACTAGCAGGAAGAAAGTCCAAGGCAAGCTCAAAGAATCGAAAGAATGGTTGAAGGTCAATAGAAATAAAGGTATCCATATAATCATGGATAGATTTAGACGCTCACTTATAGGTTATTACAACTATTATTGCATCACAGATAACACCCAAAGTGTTAACAAATTCAGAGACAAAATCGGTAACTTACTGTTTAAATGGCTCAATAGAAGAAGTCAAAGGAAATCTTTTACTTGGGATAAATTCAGACTCTTTCTTAATAAATATCCATTACCTTACGTAAGAGTTAAGGTTAATATATACGACTTAAGAAAGGAAATTAACTACATTTTGTGAATGGTAACTAGGAGGAGCCGTGTGCGTTAATAGCGCAAGCACGGTTCTGTGAGGGGGGAGGAATACAATCTACCGCTAGGTAGAGAGGTTCCCTTCTACTCGACTCCTTGAATAAGGAACTGCACTCTTTGTTCCACCAACACTGGAATTAGTTTAAGAAGCGTTAGTTAATTTATATTCACTTTTTTAATAAACTTTAAAACAAATCAGTCATTTGAAGAGAGAGAGAGAAATAATGTCGCAATCACTAATTTTCGATATGGATGGAACACTATTTCAAACAGATAAAATTTTAGAATTATCTCTTGAGGATACATTTAACCATTTACGGTCACAAGATAAATGGGCTACAGTAACCCCTATTGAAAAATACCGTGAAATTATGGGTGTACCTTTACCAAAAGTATGGGAGACCTTATTACCTAATCATTCTGATGAGGTAAGAGAACAAACCAATACTTATTTTCTGGAGAGACTAATTGAAAATATTAGAAATGGGAAAGGTGCTTTATATCCTAACGTAAAAGAAGTTTTTAGTTATTTGAATGAGAATAATTGTTCCATATACATAGCAAGCAATGGTTTAACAGCATATTTAAAAGCGATTATCAGTTATTATAATTTAGATAATTGGGTTACGGAAACATTTAGTATCCAACAAATTGAATCGTTAAATAAATCTGATTTAGTTCAGAGTATTATAAAAAAATATCGTATTACGAAAGGAGCTGTAGTTGGAGACCGATTATCTGATATAAATGCAGCTAAAGATAATGGTTTGGTTTCGATAGGATGTAACTTTGACTTTGCACGAGAAGATGAACTTTCTCAGGCTGATATGGTAATTGATGATTTAACAGAACTACAAACAATCTTACCTACATTAAATAAATAGCTTATTGAACAAACTGGTGAAAGAGTAGAATAAGACAATCCAAATTTGATTGTCTTTTCTTTTGCTAATAATGTTAGGAATATTATGTTAATGTTAAAGTTAAATAAAAGGCTGTTGAGCTATCTGGGAGTTTAGTGAAAGTAGATAAAGGACATAAAAGGAGGGTATTTGATGGAGATAATTTTTATGTATGTATCAGGAATTATTGTATTTATTATAGCTATAGTTTCGATTATTAGAGGGATTACAAATAGAATTAAGAGTCCAACTGAAGATTTAAAAGAACAAATTTCTATTCTTGAAAAAAGAGTTGATGACTTAGAAAATGATAAGAAAGGTGTTACTTAATTTTTAAGTAACTGGTGCTTTACTTTCGCAGAGTTAAAACCTTATTTATGTAATTAAATGGAGGGTGTTAAATTGAGTAAAAAGTTCTTAATTCTGGTTTCTATTGTGTTGGTTATCTTAGCTAGTGGATGTGCCTCCGGTAAAGTTACTGACAAAATAACCAAAGAGAAGTAGAAACAATTGCTTTAGAAGACGCACCCAATTTCAAGCCTAATAATAGTAAATTTGAAGTTTATAAAACAGAAAAAATTGAAGAAGGTTGGAGAGTAATGGTGAGTTCCTTACAACCTCCACACGAAGATGCCTCTCCGAATATCTGGTACGAAATTAGTATGAAAGGGGAAATCATCGAAAGAGAAAATATGGTGTTAGGAGATTAACCTACTTGTTCCACTAACGTAGCAGGTTAGTGGAACAACGAAGTGATTTACTAATGTTTTTGAGAGGAGTTTTATTTGTGGAAATTACAATAAATAATGATTGTTTAAATAAGGCAATTTCAGAAGTAAGTAAAGCGGTATCTTTAAAAACACCACTTCCTATATTAACTGGTGTTAAAATTATTGCTAATAAAGAGAACTTAACACTTATAGGAAGTAATTCAGACATTGTTATTGAAAAGAACATTCCAAACCAAATAAATGGAATAAAGGTGTTAGATGTTTATAAAACAGGGAGTGTAGTAATCTCAGCTAAATATTTGAGTGAAATCGTTAAGAAACTCCCTAATGACATACATCTAAATGTTAGTGAAAGTAATATAGTTAGAATTCAGTCCGATGAAATAAAAACTGTTTTAAATGGATTTAATTCTGATGAGTATCCAAGTCTTCCTACAATTGATAATAGTAATAACATTAGAATCGCTTGCAATGAATTAATTGAAATAATTAAACAAACTTTATTCGCAGTTTCAAAAAGCGAAACGAGACCCGTACTAACGGGAGTACACATATCCTTTCAGGAAGATCTACTTACATCCGTAGCAACTAATTCCCATAGATTAGCATTAAGAAAACATAAAATAAGCTCAAAAATAAATAGTTCTTGCATCGTTCCAAGTACAGCTCTAAATGAACTTACTAAGTTATTTGATAGTGATTCAGCTACAATAGATGTATCCATAACAAATAACCACATAGTATTTAAATCAAATACTACCGTTTTATATTCAAGGTTAATAGAAGGGAACTATCCTAACGTTTCAGATTTAATTCCTAAAGAATCTAAAACAACGATTACTTTGGATACAAAACAATTACTAAAAGGTATAGATAGGGCGTGCTTATTCGCAAATGAATGGAAAAACAATAATATATATGGAAATTAATGGAAATAAGATGAGAATTTCTTCGGATTCGACAGAGGTAGGAAAAATAGAAGAAACGCAAAATATTAACACTATACAAGGTGAAAAAGAATTAGGCGTATCTCTTGATGGAAAGTATGTGATGGATGCATTAAAAGTTATAAAAGAGGATGAGGTTTGTATAAGTTTTAGTGGATCAATGAGACCTATATTAATTTATCCTATTGGAAATAACACACACCTTCACTTAATATCGCCAGTGAGGTCATATTAATTCTTTATTCAACTACCATGAAAATTCACTTCTGTAATATAGGTAAAAAGGCAATACTTAAGTAGACGCAGCCCGTTCTTTTTTTAAAAAAAAGGAGAGCGCCTTAATTCGTTAATCTATTGTACAGAAAATTGCATTAAGATGCTTCTTGTTCTGCTATTGTAACTGTATAGCCTAGACTTTCAAGTCGACGTAAGGAATGTCGAACAATGGATTGTTGTTTCTGTTTATCAAAGTAGTCTTCGCCTAAGTCTACATACATTTCTTTACGTGTTAAGAGATAATAGGAGATACGTAGAATGGCGTGTGCCACTACGATTCCTGCGCGTTTCTTACCTTTCCGTGCTGCGGTTCGTCGGTAAAGTGCGCCAAGATAGTTTTTAGATCCCCTTACAGAATGGGCTGCTTCGATTAAAGCTGATTTTAAGTATTTGTTTCCGTTTTTGGTTTTAGACTTTTTCCTTTTTCCTGCGCTTTCGTTATTTCCAGGAACTAATCCAGCCCATGAACACATCTGAGATGCACTAGGGAATTGGTTCTTAATATCTGTTCCAAGTTCAGCTAGCATTTGTTCAGCCATCCGAGTTGCAATGCCAGGAATAGAATCCAATCTCTCAATATCATCTTGATATTTGCATACTCTATCAGCTACTTCTTGATCTAACATCTCAATTTGGTCTGATAAAAAATCAATGTGTTTTAAGATCGTTTTTATCATGAGCCTTTGATGAGGGCTGATATAGCCTTTTAGTGCTAATTGGAGTTCATCTTTTTTCTTTTTCATAGTACGTCGAGCGAAGTTCGCAAGTATTTCCGGATCATCTTCACCATCAGCTATCGCATTAAGCATATCCCGGGCAGAAACACCCATGATGTCTGAAACAACAGAACCTAATTTAATGTTAGCTCCTTCTAGTACCTTTTGAATTCGATTATGTTGCCTAGCACGTTCTTCAATAATGCTTCGACGATACCGAACAAGTTCACGAAGTTCTCGCTGGTTTCTGTCAGGGATATAACTAGCTTTTAGTAAACCATGACGGAGTAGTTTCGCTATCCATTCTGCATCTTTGACATCCGTTTTTCTTCCAGGAACAGACTTAATGTGTTGAGCATTTACGACAAGAAACTCTATGTCTTCTGATTCTAGTAAGTTAACAATTGGTTTCCAGTAAACACTCGTGCTTTCCATAGCAACGTGGGTACACCTATGCTCCTTGATCCAATCAATCATCTGAATAAGAAACAACGTCTTAGTAGAAAATGTTTCAATCTCCTTTCCTTCTGGAGTTACGATACAGGCAGTAATGTTGTCTTTATGGACATCCATACCACAGGCTCTTTCAATGATTATATCCATTGAAAAAACATCCTTTCTACGGCATATATTATTGGAGGCTGGTGCAACAACCAGAACAGGGATTAATCTACCATGAGTGCTTCCCGAAAGGGAGCGACAGTCAGTGATGCACCGTGGTCGAAGGAGTCAGACTAACGGATGGGCTCTCACGCACCATAGTTGATCGACCTTCCTCATCCAGCCGTAGAATCAGTATCGACGCAGCGAATCATTTTCATTCTCTGTGGTGTAGCGCTGGTCTTGCGCTACATGAATGACTAACGGGTGCGTTACTACAATAAGTCGTGACGTTTTTTTAGTAACGAGGCAGTTTTTTTGAATAAGAATAAGTACCAGAATGAGCGTTTTATTAATACTTAAATACAATGAATAAACTCCTTTATCAGTTGGAAATATAAAGACGAGGTGGTTAAAATTGAAGAAGTATGCGGTTATAATAGTTAGTTTAGTTGCTATGTTGAATGTTTAACCGAATAATACCATTGCTAAAGAATATACACTATCTGCTGATTGTAAAGAAGAAATCGAGCAAAGACATAATCAATTTCTCGATAGTGTGTTTGATGATGTATTAAATACTTATAAGTATTTGAATACGGAAAAAGATGATGACAATGTATTTTATTTCACTATGGAGGACCTATTTCATATAATCACTTTAATTGGTGAATCAAATGAAAGTATTGATAGTTTGAATCAGTTTTTTATTGGCAAAAGTATGGGAGAACGTCGAATTTATTTTTTTGGGGAACCAAAATATTCTTATCTATTGTATAAAGACACGTCTCATAATAATGTAATGGTAAAACTTAAGAGAGTGGGTGGTAAATGGGTAGAAATTGGAAAGAAAGTGAAAAATGGAAAAGTAATTGAATTAGACCAACCAAAATGCAACTAATCCACTAACTGGTGCAATAATGGAATAGAATTGTATGGGAATCAGGGGCATTTTATGAAATACTATTTATAGTAATAAGTAACGGAGGGTTTGAAAAATGGGTATAAAAAGGAAGTTAGGAATATTAGTATTAATGTGTACTGCTGCTTTTACGTTTATTGGGTTTGCACAAAAAGAGCCATACAGTCTAGATGGAGTTGTTGATTCTGTATGGGGTAAATATAAAGTGCAAAGTACCCAAGTTGGTGAATTTGGGGAATCTAGTGAAAGAGAACCTGCAATTTTCGTAGATGTTTATGATAAAAATGATATACCAAAAGTTGAGAAGTACCTAGAAGATAATTTATCTAAAGATGATTTAGCAAAATATGAAATAAATGTGTTTTCTAATAAGGGAATACATTATTAAATCAGTTTTCAACTAACTGGTGCTTTTCTTGAAAAAAGGAACAGCACCCTTATTACGTTAATGTCGAAGGTTAGTTGAGATAGTTAGATAATAAAGGTTATTCAGGAGGTGGGGAATATGTTCTGGTTAACATACGGAGTAATACCTGTAATCATTATCGTCATCATTAATTTAATATTATATAAATTTGTTAACAAGCTAAAATACTTATTTTCTATATTTCCTGTTCTTCTAACGCTGTATTTTTTCATAAGGTTTCTGGACAGTCCTCATAGTCTAGAAGGTGCTTATGAGTTTATTTGGGGAACGACTTCTTTTGGTGTCGGCGTTATTAGTTTTGTTTTCACGAAACTGTTAGAGAAGATCTTATTCAATTAAATGGTGCAATAGTTGAAAAAAGCAACGCTGTTATAATATGCGTTGCTCTTTAATATTCTAGAAATATTTTCTATAAAACTCTTGCCGTAGTCTACCACTTAGTTCTGCATAAATTCTTGTAGTTTCACTTTTTTCGTGACCTAGCAGACTTTGAATAACTTCTAGTGGGGCACCATTATTTAACAGGTGCGTTGCGTAACTATGCCTTAACTGGTGAGGGTGAATGGTTTTATTTATTCCTGCTCTTTTGGATATTCGTTTAATTATATACCTCATCTGAGCAATGCTCATTCTATGTGGAGAGCGTTCTGTAGCAAAGATTGCTGGATCATTATCGAATCTGCTATCTAGATATTTCTTAAGCCAAATATCGCAACGGATATTAAAGTACACTTCTCGTTCCTTATCTCCTTTACCACGAACAATAGCAGATTGATTTCCCCAATTAATACTATTTCGATCCAAAGAAACAATTTCTCCTATTCGACAACCAGTAGAAAACATGAATTCAAATAAGGCTTTTTCCATTGGAGAAAAGCAAGCGTCCCTTAAATATTCGATTTCTCTTTCAGTAAGAAAATTCGGAATGCGTTTTCCTACTCTTGGTTCCTTTATTTTACTAGCAGGATTTAACTCAATGATCCCTTCTTCGTGTAGCCAACGAAATAGGGAACGTATAAATCTAATACGGTGTGACAAACTTGAAGGTTTTAAATTATTACTTGATTCAGCTAAATAATTCTTCAGTTGTATGGAGGATAGGTTACACTTAGTTGGACAGAAAAAATAAGGGCAAGTAGAATTATAAACAATGAGTGAGGAGAATCTACTATGTCCCAAAAAAGAAGAACGTTTACAACTGATTTCAAAAAGCAAGTGGTAGCTTTATATGAAAGTGGGAAAAGTCGCCAAGATATTGTCAGTGAATATGAATTAACTGCATCTGCTTTAGATAGGTGGATTGCTGTATTTGGCATTTAGTTTTTGTATGAAATGGCAATCGGCATTATAAGTATGGCAGTATATATATTCATACCCAAAGTAACTTGACATGGAGCCTCTGTGGTAAAGGTCAAGGGCAATAGGGCAAGGGTTGGTCTTGCTTGGCAAATTAGCCTACCGCCACCACTTCTCCATGTAAAGTTGTATTTATACAGGATTTATTGCATACGCCCGATTGCCAAATGGTACATTTTTTAAATGCCATTAACAGGATTGCGCAATTTCAACAGTCTGGATCTTTTAAAGAAAAGGACAATCGAAGCCCTAAAGAGCAAGAGTTGATGGAATTAAAAAAAAGAAATAAACAGCTAGAAATGGAAGTCGATATTTTAAAGCAAGCCGCGCTGATCATGGGACGAAAATAGATGTGATTGAAAGAAATCGACAGAAATATTCGGTATCAGCATTGTGCGAAGTCCTTCAATTAGCTCGGAGCACTTTTTACTATGAAACAGAAATAGCAGCCCAAAAAAAACATAAAAAAGCTGCAGAAGAACAAAAATTAAAAGAAGAAATACGATTGATTTTCAACAAAAACCGTCAAGTATACGGAACTCGTAAAATTAAAGATGCCCTATTTAAAGCAGGTCATACGGTCTCCAGACATCGCATAGGTAGGTTCATGAGGGAACTTGGGATTCAATCGAAATATGCACAAGCGTCCTACAAGCCAATGATCTCCCGACCAAATGAAGAATCCATTGGAAACGTGTTACACCGGGAATTTCAAGTAGATGAAGAGATGTCTGTGTTGGTCAGTGACTTAACTTATGTCAAAGTAGGCAAACATTGGAACTACGTCTGTTTTTTAATAGATTTATATAATAGAGAAATAGTTGGTTACAGCGCTGGTGAGCGCAAAGACGCAGCTTTAGTTCAACGTGCCTTTGCGACAGTCAAACGTCCATTAGGAAATGTGAAATTATTTCATACAGATCGTGGATCTGAATTTAAGAACGTTGGTATCGATGAATTATTAAGTAACTATCAGATTAAACGCTCTCTGAGCCATAAAGGGAATCCTTATGATAATGCGGTGGCCGAAGCGACATTTAAGATACTAAAAACAGAATTAATCAACGGAACGCACTTTCTTACCCTTGAACAGCTCGCTCTTGAACTTTTTGATTATGTTAATTGGTACAATAATATCCGATCACACAGCACACTTGGTTACCTAAGTCCGGTAACATATCGAAATTTAGCCCTTAAAAAAGTTGTTTGATTTAGTGTTGACATACCATGGTTGTTATCTTACTTATATTGATATTTCCAAAGTAATCCATAAGTAGCTTTGCTTGCAGCCTATAAGCTTTTAAAGTTTGTGCTGAAAAACCCTCAATTCTCTTATCTGCCTCATAACTCATTGCAGCATCCGATAATAACATAACTGCTCACTCCCTAAAATATTATTATCAACATCTTTACCACTAAGTTGAATAAAATAAGTTTTTAAAATATTCGGGTGGATTGAGTAGAATTTAATGTTAGAATTAAGATATGTTATTGAGCTAACGCAGCAAAATAGTTGAAGAAGAAAAAATTTATTCATTGTTGAACCAGTAAGTAACTTCTGATTGGGGAGTGACAAAGTGAGCATAGCTGTAAAAAAAGAATTAGCAGAGAGATTGGAAAATGCAGAAATAGACGCTTTGAGTTCTAGACTAACAGAGATACAAAAAATTGATAGAAACCCAATGAGTGTGGAGATTAAAAAGTTTGGAAATGCAACAGCATTTTCAGTAAAGAACATACCAGGTCCATCTTTTAATACAGTAAAAGGGTTAAATGCAGGTGATGAAAAACATATAGAAAAGATAATAGATTTTTATAAACAAAAAGAGATTCCTGTTCGGTTTGAACTAACTCCAGCACATACTTCTTCAGAATTGCTAACTTGTCTAAGTGAAGCAGGCTATTATCATAACGATTTTCATACAACTCTTTATACTCAACTCTCAAGAGAATTGGTAACTATTAATAAGCTAAATGAACAAAAACTTACAATCCGTAAATTAAAAAGACAGGAATTTGGTACTTTTGCTGAAATCTATATAAAAGGTTTTCAAATGCCGCCTTTCTTAAAAGACGGAATAGCTCAAAATAATGAAATACTTTATGATAGTGAAAATTGGACATTTTATTTAGCTAGCTATGAAAACGAACCTGCTGGGATAGGGGTTTTGTTCGTAAACGACCGTATAGCTACTCTCGCTGCGGCGGCTACCATTCCATCTTTAAGAAATAAAGGAATACACGCTGCTTTAATTGAACACCGAATCCTTCAAGCTAATCAACTAGAATGTGATTTAATTGTGGGACAAGCGAAATTTGGTTCCGTCAGTCAAAATAATATGGAAAGAGCAGGATTAAGTATAGCTTATACAAAAGCAATATGGAATAAAAAAAAGGTTCTCATTCAACAAACGGGTGCAAGAGTTTGATAAGGTGTTGGTGATTTTCTACCTGTTCTTATTAAGCTAACTAGCAGTATTGTATGATAATGGATAGGGGGTATCTTTTATTAAAAAAGAAAAAATTTTCGCAATAGTAATCAGTGTTATCTTGATACCGATATTTTGGATATGTAATATAATGAACCCAGCACCTGGTCAAACATCGGGGAATGGGAACCCTGCAATTTTATTATTAGGTGTTATTTTAATTATGTTTTGCTGTCTAGTGTATTTATGGAATAAAATTTTAAATGATTACACTATCAAACCTCTTGTATTATCTATTGGAGTTTCAATTACCCTTATTCACATAGTGATTTCAATCTTATATCAAAGAAATGCCTTTCTAAATTATCGAGATGTTTTGACGGAAACTTACAAAAAAGATTTTGGATTTGTGGATTGGCAGTATATTGAGAGCATCACTTCTTTTTTGTCTATACACGTTAATAAGCAATACTTTAATTTAAACACATACTTTATGTTTTTATCTGCCTCCATTCTCCTTTCTCTCATAGCCTATTTTGGTAAAAAGTTAAGAAATGGTTGGTGATAAAGGTCTTCTTCAACTAAATGTGCGATTGCGGAACAAGTGCAATCGCTTCTTGTGCTAAGAAGGAGAATACTTTAAGAAGAAACCAACAAAAATGTAAAAAGTATTAGACATATTTGTTGGTTCCTTTATAATTGGAAATGTAAAATGTTTTATACATTTTGAGGCGATAAAGGAGATTAAAGATTATTGAAAAATAATATAAAAGTGAGTAGAAAATCTTTGAAATTGTCGCAAGAGGATTTAGCTAATCAGTGTAATGTTACACGCCAAACAATTAATGCTATTGAAAATAATAAATATGACCCCACACTATCATTAGCGTTTAACTTAGCACGTAATCTTCGTACAACGGTTGATGAGTTATTTATTTTTGAGGATGAGGAAAAGACAAAATAAAAGGATGGGAAATAGATGTTATTATGAAAAATAGAAGTATTATCTATGTAATATTGTTGCTTTAAATGCAAATTGCGTATTTTGGACTGTATAAATGGTTTGTTAATGGTGAATTAAGACTTGATACAATTATTTTCTTTTCCATTTTAATTACATATTTGTTTAATTACATAGCTAATGGAAGAACAGAAATTTAAGACCAAGATGAAAGAGAAGATTATCTATCTAAAAAGGCATCAGGGTGACTCTTATTTTAGTTTAGTTTAGTTGTCTGCTAAGAAATAATATTATTTGTAACTGAAGGTACTGGGATGCTTATGGATTGGAAGAACATCCCTCTGGTCATCTGCTTTTCATTAAGTTTAGTCATTTATCCGATGGTTAGAGCAATTATATTTGTGAATAATTTGGATTATCACCACGTTATCGGAATACTTAGTTTTCATAGTTAGCATTCTTTTTTTTGGGTTTAATTTCTATAGATTACAGAACAAGTAGAGCAGACAATTAACTGACTCATCTTTTTGTGAATATTGCCATCATGTAGATCCAGCCCTGCCATCTTTTTGATCCACTAAGATAGATTGTTGAAAATAGGTTTGCAGGCCTATTTGGGGGTCTTGACAAGGAGCCTCTGTGGTAATAATTTTTGGCAATAAACGGCAGCTAGGAGCTTGCCTGGCATGAAAGCCTATCATTACCTCTTCTCCTTGTTAAGACCGTTTCCAAATTTTTATATCAGGTCAATAGTACTGGATCTCTTCATGGCAGAGGAGGATCAAAATGATGTCCTAAGTGGATCAATTTTATGGCACAGGTGGTTCATTTCAATGGCAATATTCATTTTGTGCAGTGTGCACGAACATCTTAATTATGGATGAGCTCCGCCGCTATAGTATTCTTCTGTAGCAGATCATGTTTATAACGAGAAACAGCTACCAATAGGTCATTAATTTTTAGTTAAAATGACCATGGATTTTACTGAATAATATAATTACAGTTCTAATAGGATGTAATATTAGGAATTATCGAATTATGTTGCTCGAGGATGTTTATAATCTGAATGGTACTTACATCAATAATGGAGGTAAACTATTATGTTATTTTTAAATGAAAGCGCTATCAAAGAGGCTGTTACCATGAAGGATGTTATTGATGCTATTGATGAGGCATACAAAGTCTATGAATTGAATCAATTTCAAATGCCTACACGAATGCAAGTTAACGATGAAGATAATACGCTATTATTAATGCCATGTTTAACAAAAGATGCTATCGGAACCAAACTGGTAACCTTATTTCCAAATAATAAAGAGCATCCGACACTTCATGGCCTAGTCGTATTAAATAATAGTGAGACAGGTGCCGTAAAAAGCATATTGGATGGAACATTCTTAACTGGAATGCGAACAGGAGCTATCGGAGGATCAGCAGTAAGGCATTTAGCAAAAGAAGATGCTACTAAGCTAGCGATAATTGGGACAGGGGTTCAGGGTCTCTATCAGGCTATCGCTGCATGTGCAGAACGATCTATTACAGATATCTATCTGCATAATCGTTCACCAGAAAAAATACCTGCTTTCAAAGAAACATTAGAAAAATGGATTGGATCAACTGTGCAGCTCCATGCAACCGAATCCGTTGAAGAAGCTGTATCCAATGCGGAAATAGTTATTACTGCCACAACGTCCAAAGAACCCGTTCTCCCAGACAATTCAGGCCTACTTGAAAATAAACTTATTATTGGAGTCGGCTCCTTTCAACCTACCATGAGAGAATTTCCTAAATCACTTTACCAATTGACTGACCAAATATTTATCGATACGGACCATGCTATTGAGGAGTCAGGCGACCTTGCCACACCACTGAAGGAAGGTTGGATCACGCACGATTCCATACAAAAAATGTCCACCTACCTTTTATCAGAGACGAAAATGGCAATCGACAAGGAGAGTACCGTTGTATTTAAATCAACAGGTATGGCTTTATTTGATGTCGTTGTAGCAAATTTAATTTACGAGCAGGCACAGGGGAAAGGGATTGGAACCAAACTGTCATTGTGATAGGAATTAAGAATAAAACATAAATGAAAGGAGATTTACGTATGAAATCTAAATCCAAGCTTTCAGATCCTGGAATAATTTTATTGGGTGTATTTCTTTTCTTTGCAGGGATTGTATTGATTTGGTGGCCAACAGATGTCTATTTGATGGGGATATCTTTAGCCGGATGGCTGATGTTTTTCAGCTATGTCGTATGGTTTGCCTTGGCTGTTGTCTATGTTTACTGGATAGAAAAACTCGAAAAAAAGGAAAGTTAGTCTTTGAAATCCATACCTAAAAAAATTTAGAGAATTGGAGGGAAAGATATATGCAAGTAATGGAAGCAGTCATATTGGGAATTTACCTTCTTGGAATGACATTAATAGGAATTTATTTTACAAAACGCGCGCATTCATCGGAAAGTGATTATTGGACTGCAGGTAAAAGTATTAATACGTTTGTTGGGGCTTTTGCACTGTTTGCTGCCTTAGCTAGTTCCAGCTCGTTGATGGGTGCGGTTGGTTCAGGTGTAGCACTCGGAGTTCCATTTCTTTTCGCTTACGGCTTTGGTGCAGTGGCCATTCTGCCTTTTACTCTGTTTTTAGTATCAGGACAAATAAGGCGATCTGGTGTCAGCACATTACCAGAATTTTTTAAACAGCGATTCGGTAATTCGGTTCAAATCATCGCTGTCGTAATTGTTGTAATTGGTATGACGTTCTATATGGTCCCACAATTAACGGCATCTGGACTCATCGGCTCCTATGTGTTAGGAATTGATTATACGACGGCGGTAATTGTTCTGGGGATAGGGTTTACCCTTTACGCGGCACTTGGTGGCATGTGGGCAATTACATACACGGACCTTATTCAAGGAGCAGTTATGTTAATTGGTATGCTCGTACTGGCGCTCATTATATTAACGCAGCATAATGGTTTCGCATCTCTAATTCAAGATGCTTTAGCAGTTAACCCAACTTTTGGTGAAATAACCCAGCCATGGATGTCCTACTTTGGATTATTTCTAGCATTCTTATGGTTCGGAATTGTTTCTCCCTCAGCTGTTATGCGAAATTTTGCTTCACGGGATGCAAGGACTGCACGTAGGTCAGCGATGTGGGCCTGTTTGCTTTATTTAATGGTATTTGTTTTCGGTTTAGTTATTGCTTCGGGTGGGGCAGCGTTAGGTATTATTGATAGTCTGGCCAATCAGGATATGATATTTGTTTCCGTTATTGAACATTACATGTCACCTATTTTGGCAGGTATTCTGTTTGCAGGTCTATTAGCAGCTATTATGTCGTCTGCTGATGCTATGTTATTAGCCATTTCGGCAGGTGTTGCTCGCGACATTTACAAAGAATATCTAAACAAAGAAGCCTCGGAGAAAACGGTAACGAAAATAGGGTTTGTTGTAATGATTGTAGCAAGTATTGTTGGAATAATTATTGCAATTAATCCACCACAATTAATCGCTATCATGGTTGGTTGGGTTGGTGGTGGTCTCTTGTCTGCTTTTGGATTTCCACTCGTTTTGGGAATCTGGTGGAATAGAGCTAACACGGCTGGAGCTTTGGCGGGAATGATTGGTGGATCGATTACATTTTTAATTTTAGTTATCACCAAACCACTCGCATTAGTTGCTGAGCCTATTATTGCTGCACCAGTATCCCTAGTTTTAATGGTCGTGGTGAGCTTACTAACTAATCCTCCATCAGCAGAAATACAGGCTAAAGTAGACAGTTACCATTCCGGCTAGGTAAAAGCAAAAGACTAGCTAAATAGAGGTGAATATACGATGGCAGAATTACAACTAATAAGAGAAGATATTGTGCTGTTAGGAAGTAATACATTAATTCAGGAAGAAAATTTGTGTAAGTATATGTACAAGACACTAAATTGGTCCATGAAGGTAAAGAAGGGAATCAACACCGATTTCCTGAAAAGGAATATCCATAGTAAAGAGTTGATATATCATCCGATTTGGTTAGCAAAATTATTGGTAATCGCTGATAGAAAACCATTTAAACCAAAGAAGATTCCTATGATGTGCTTTGTCGATGCTGTATCTGGATATCGTGGATTACTCACAACTGTACCAAAAACTACAGACCACCCAATAGGATCGACCAAAGTAATAGCACCACGAATTGATAAGTCAGAGGAAGTACAAAAATATATTAAAGATATCCAACATACGCAAATCAATCGTTCGTATGTATTAAAAAAACCAGAGCACAAAATAGTAGAAAAGTTCCTTGTACATTTACCCATATGGAAGGTACAAGTAGAAGAGGGTTCATTTAAAAAAGTGTTTATGATCAATGCAAATACAGGTGAATCTGAAGAATATATGAGTGACCAATGGAAAACCGAAAAATGGATTAACAACAGGAAGGTGAGATAAAGTAGTTGGTTGCTAGTTGATATAATATTGATACTAATAACTATATCGTTTGAGGTCTATGGAGTATTGGAGAAACAACTCACTGCAAGCGAAATGAATGCGTTAAGGTAAAAACAGCGAGATTGGATAAAACACAGAGATGAAGTGGCAGAAGAGGAAGCATTACAATTTAAAGGCGGTTCGCTGGAGTCTTATCAATATACGGCTGCACAAACAAGCAGAAGTTACAAAAGAAAGATGTTATGAGTTAGTAGAGGTCTATTTGGATCAACAGGTCTATAAAAACGAAAGAAACAAATATAAGAAATAGCCCAGATCGGTAAATTTACCCATCTGGACTGTTTTATTTTTTAAAAACTATAACAGCTCAGAAATTCCAATCCATAAGTCCCGTAAAAATAAGCTTAGTTTGCGTTTAATAAAGCAAGCAAGCGGTAATAAGATAGAGTAGATTTTACATCACATGATAATTGGAGGTTTCTTGTAATGCTTAAAAAGAGAGAGAAGTCAAACAAGAGGAGACTGATAGATTATCGGATTTTTACTCCGTCTCTATTAATTATTATTGCCATAAGCATTCCTTTTTCTTTGTATGAGAAGGAATCGCTGGAATTATTAAATAGCATTTTCGATAAAATTGTAGCAGGTTTTAAATGGGGCTATATTTGGTATGGAATCATTCTTGTTGCCGCGGGTTTATTTCTATCTTTTTCAAAGTATGGAAATGTAGTACTGGGCGATCCGCTGGAGAAGCCGAGGTTCACATTATTTGAATACGCATCGATCTTAATTGCTATGGGACTTGGTTCTACGATTATGAGAACTGGTATGGTGCAGTGGACAGCTGTTGCAAATGATCCACCTTTTGGAGTGGAAGCCCAGTCTACAGAGGCGCTGCTGTGGGGGAATTCCTATGCAATGTTTATGTGGAGCTTCCAGGTGTTTGCGATCTTTGTGATGGCAGCACCTGCGATGGCGTATATTCTCCACGTTCGGAAGAAACCGTTTATGCGAATTTCCGAAGCATGCCGTACCATTTTTGGCGATAAATTTACCGATGGATTAGGTGGAAAAGTACTTGACGTTATTTTCCTTGTAAGTATCCTATCTGGGGCTGCTGTTACACTGGGTTTGGGAGCACCGATTATAACCTATAACCTCGCTGAATTATTTAACATTGAAGTTACGTTTACTTTAACGTTAATTGTGACACTTATCTGGGTATTTTTATTTTCTATTAGTGCTTATTTGGGAATTGAGAGAGGTATTAAACGATTAAGTACTTTTAATATGTACCTTGCTGCGGCTTTTGCTGTATTCATTATGCTGGTAGGACCTGGTATATTTATTTTAAATTACTTTACGGATAGTGTTGGTTTTTTACTATCTAATTATATGAATATGTCTTTTTATACTAACTCACTGGATATGGAAGGCACGACCCATATTGAAAGCCACACTGTCTTCTGGTTTGCCTACAGTGCGACATGGGCCATGCTGCACAGTGTATTTGCGGCAAAGATATCCCGTGGTCGTACTATAAAAGAAATGATCTTAACTTATTTACTAGCACCCACTCTTATTTCATGGGTCGCAACAGGTGTCCTTGGAGGTCTTGGTGTACACAGGTTTCTTACTGGTGAGATTGATGTATTGAACATGGTGCAAGAGCAGGACGAAATGGCAGTTATCCCAGAAATATTGTTATCACTGCCTTTATCAACAATTGCGATTGTCGTTTTTGTGATTATTGCAATGGTCTTTCTGACTACGACGCTGGATTCAACAACCTATACAATAGCGTCCTATACAGGCACAGAGAATATGAGTAAAGCCGAGCCATCAAGAAGTTTACGAATTATTGTTGCTGCCATCATCACTGTAGTGGCCCTACTTTTGATGAGAATAGGAGGACTGGCTCCCCTGGAAGTACTATCCGGACTCATGGGATTACCAATTATCATTATCCAGTTCTTAACCATCTACGCCGCCAAGAAAATGATGGACGAAGACAGAGCATGGATCCATAACGTGCGGGATTAGGTCCCTCCCCGCTTTTTGTCGAATGTATCAAAGACCAAATAAAACAAAAAGGAGAAGTACCGTTCATTCCAGAACGGTACTTCTCTTTAGTCAAACAAATCGTATACCCTTAATTGATGGGAAATACGTAAGTTAGCACTTAATACCTAACCTCTTTCAGCAGTTTTTAACGTTCTATTCTACTATTACATCTACTCGGAAGGGGCCAATTCATTTTCAATGACCCATTTATGGTTTTTAATTTCTTCTCCACCAGATTCTGGAGTAAAGTCCACCATGTATACTGTCGTTTCTTCAGATGAATCAATCACTGCGGTTGCACCTTCCATCCCTTCCATGTGAGATGCCTCCATTGTAACTTCGGTTCCTGGTTCTAACGGTGCTTCACCAGGATCTTCTAATTCTTCATGGATCACCCACTTATGGTCTTCTACGGGCTCTCCACCAGTGGTGGGTGTAAAGGATACAGAATAAGCAGTGGTGTCATAAGCGCCAGCAATGGTTGCTTCGGCCCCATCCATTGACTCCATGTCCATATGTTTTACTTCAATGATGGCTGTACTTCCAACTTCATAGGTTGGGTTTTCTGCTTCCTGCAAATCCTCAGGGACTTCACCAGAACTTGACATATGTTCGTGCATATCCTCATTCGAATGATCGGAATCAGGTTCAGTCTCCATACTAGTATCTTCCTGAGTTTCCTCGTTCTTCGGATCCGTTTCATTCTCACTGTCACCACCACATGCCCCTAAAAGGAGGGCAGCTATAAACAATACAAAGCCTAACCAGAATTTTTTCCTATTCATTTGTATCCTCCTTTAAAAATTAGTTTCTGTGGTGTAATTCCCTGTTACTTTTTATTTTAACCCTTATTTCTGCTGATTCTCTTGAGTCTTTTTACATTTATCATTTAGACTTATTATGTCTACTGCAATTAAAAATATAAGAATTCTTTAAAAAGGGAGCAGCGAATAATTTAGTGGAAGTTATTAATATCTATCTTACCGTTTTTTGAAATCAACTAGAGGATAAGAGAATACCAGAAAAAGAAAGTGGCATGGATTTTACGACAGTCACTTATCGGAAGTAAGAGTGCCACCCGACAAAAAAAGTGAACGGACTTCAAAAACATATCGTCAATAATACATCGCATGAAATTGTTAGGAATGCTCATGAAAACAATTGTGACGTTATTGTATTCGAATACCTCGGTAAGATGAAATGAGAGGGGATTTTGGGGTGCGGTATTTTATTTCGAAGAATCCAAAAACCCATTTCTGAAAAGAAGTGGTGGCTCTCCAGGCAAGTTCTTGGGTTGTCAAAGAGAACACAACAGACCTTATCCTCATTAATTTATCTTATTCCGGCGCAGAAGATGGCTTAACCGCTAGTTTTGTACTGTATTTAAGATAAGGGATGCTCCGTAAAAATCTATGATTTAGGTAGAGAGGTTCACTAGAATTATCATTGTACATCAGGTAATATTAAACTATATTTCAGGAGGGATAAAGATGGATGTATGGTATGTAAGTTATGGTTCCAATCTTTGTGAGGATCGATTTATGTGTTACATCAATGGTGATATTCCCCACGGGTCGGAAACAAGGGAACTAGGGTGTATAGACAAAACTGCCCCGAAAAGAAGTGTATTGGCTGAGTTACCTTATCCTTTATACTTTGCCAAAGAACGCAGCAAATGGGGAACAGGTGGGGTAGCCTTTATCGGTCATGACCCAATTGAAAGTGAACGAACGCTCGGCAGGAAATATCTTATTACGGACGAACAGTTCTCTGAAATTGTTGCTCAGGAGAACAAGCAGCCGGGATTGGAAATAGATCTGCAACGTGTAATACGTGAAGGCAGTTTAACGATAACGGAAGGCTGGTACGGAACGATCATTTACCTGGGCGAGGAGGTTGGTTTTCCGATGTTCACATTTACAGCTAACACACCAATGGATGAAGCAATATTCTCGAAGCCATCGGAAGCCTATATAACTACTATCGGCAGGGGTTTAACTGAGCTTGGGTTAAACGAAGAGGAAGTCAAAGATTACTTTCTCCATAAAAGAGGTATTGAAGGAAACTTTACCTCCGATACATTACCTTTTGGTATTTAGATCCTGTTGCTTCCCGCATTTCGCCGTCTGGTCCGAGGACCCAAATGCATCGTTTCTAAAGAAATATTTTTGCTTCCCAGGATTACTTTGGTATGATCGCAACGGTTTTAAGCAGGTATGCTAATTCAATAATATATCCAATCAAACAAAGAGTAAAGGGCGCCAGGGGAAGGGAGATGACCCCCTGCGTCCACTTTATCTTCCATCAGCAGCTTTGTGCTCTATACCCAGTATTTCCTCATGATATTCTTTTTTTGTTGACGGTATAAAGATAATCGCAGCAATAAACAGACTGATTAAAATAGTGAATATGAACATTCCAATTAAACCTTGTTCGTGTAAGGATTGAAAATTTAAACTCAAAAACAGACTAATCAATGCTCCAAACCCCAGTGCATAATGTCCTTTTTTTGCGCTTGAAGAGAATAAGTTGAATTTCAACACGAATGCATTTTGCACCAATGTAATTAGGACGAGTGTGCTGATGTTTGCTGACATTCCTACCCAAACAGGGTGGATATTTAAATAAAATTCATTTGGCAGCCAGCCACCAATATGGTACCAGGTAACTCCAGATAAAAACCCAGCAATCATAGAACCTACCACCGCTTCCTTGGTCGCCAACCTCCAGAATAAAGCTGCTACGACTGGAGCAAAGGTTGCAGAATTCCTCATTGTCCATGCTAAGATATTCCACCATGCTGATTGCTCTGTTCTCGTTAATCCAAATATAATCATGAGGCCTGTAAGAATAAGTAATGATTTTTTCGTATAATTAATAAGCTGTTCCGATGTAGCAGAAGGATTTAGCGCACTCCCTACGTCTTTCCCCAGACTTGTAGCCCCAGAAAATTGGCATGGCGCTCCCCAGCCAAGTGCACAAGCCCAAATGCCAAGGAAGAATAATGCTACAAGTGGTGCAGGCAGCACCTCCATTAGGTATTGTGGTAATGCCACCAGTCCAAGTCCAGAATCAGGCGCCACGATAGCCGCAGATATTCCAAACAGAATACCTAGTATGATAAACGGGATGCCAAAAACGGCAGCTAATTTCAGTCCTTTTTGTCCTTCTTCAGGTGTTTTGCATGACAAAGCCATTTGAAAGGCCGCTTGCGCCAGGATTACATTTACCAGGAATGTTCCAAACCAAGCAACAATAATTTGTGTTCCAACACCATTTAATTCAAACATTTTCGGATTCACTGCTGCATATTCACGTAAACCATCGATGCCAGGATTTATAAAAAATGCAATGATTCCTATCGCAAACATGATAATAAAGATAAATATGTTTATCGTTTGTGTGAAGGCTATAGACCACATCCCACCCGCTTTCAAGTATGCGTACAGCAGTAAAGCGGTAAAGGCAACGGATAGTGACAATGAAATCCCTGTAAAGACGTGTACAGCCGAAGCAAAGGCAATCGCTGTTGCAACAGACCACATGGGAAAGGCAAAAGCTGTTATCGCTCCACCGATACCAAGTGCTGCTCTACCATAGCGCTCCCCGATCAGCCCAGATACTGTAACTACAAGTTTTTTTCTGAAGGGTCCAATAATAATAAAGGCAATTAGTAATACTTGGACCGTTTCGGCAACACCATACCAAATGGCTGATATCCCTGATAAATAAGATAGTTCAACAATAGAAATAAACGTGGAACCTGAAAATAATCCTGTAATGCAAAACGCTACTATCCATTTATTAAAACCGCGCCCTCCAACAAAATACCCATTATCCTTTGCAGCTTTCTTTCTGGAAATATTCCCAGCAAGAATTAATCCGAATGTGTATACAATAGCAAATGAAATTAACCACCAGCCATATGATGTCATTGTTATTCTGCCTCCCATTTATAAATCAAAGTTAAGTAATGTGAATAGTCGTATTTATGTCAGTAAACAGCTACTGGTTTCTTCTTAAAAACAAAAACCCTCCTCTCAATTAAGATGAGAGGAGGTTGATTATAAATTAGTAACAACACGTTCCAATTCATCTCATCTTTAGAATACCGGGGTATTCTTCTGAAATTAGCACCATGTAATCAATTACTGGTTGCTGAAGCCTCAAAGGGTCAGTCCCTCCGCTTCTCTCGATAAGAAAACAAACTATTCATTTTTTAAATTAAGATAAATTGTAATGATTCAGAGTAGATTAGTCAATACATTTTTATGATTTATATAAAATAGATTAGTAAGTCCTAGATGATACGATTCAGCATTTAAAAACGCTACCGCTCATACTTTAGAACAGAACGGTAGCTCATAATGAATAAAATGGTATGCTATTTTGCTCTTGGTATTCTGATAAGTAGCATCAACACAATAATCATGCTGAATGCGGTAAATGCCAGAAAGGGGATAGTGATAAACCCAAGCCAATTAATATATTCTGCACTGCATGGTATTCCGTCCGCGCATGGTTTGATTTTAGCAAATCCCGGTATCTTCTGCTCCAAATAATGAAATAAAGAAACAGCCCAGCCGATGATTGCCAATGGGAGCACATATTTCTTAACTGTAAAATCACTCTGAAATGTGCCTATTCCCAGAAGCAATGCTAGCGGGTACATAAGAATTCGTTGATACCAGCAAAGCTCACATGGAATAAACCCACGTACTTCGCTAAAGTAAAGGCTGCCTAATGTTGCGACGAGGGAGACCAGCCAGGCAGCATATAAGAAAAGTTGTCTGCTATCCAAATTCTTCATATTAGTTACCTTCTAATTCACTTTCTATCGCATTCGCAATGGCATCATAGTCAAATGGATCCTCAATCATTATGTTGTTAACCATAATGGTTGGAGTTAATTCTACGTTAAATTCGGTTACTAATTCAGTGTCTTTGTTTACTTCATCTATTTCAGTGTTATTTTTTACATCGGACTCTAATTGTTCTGTGTCAATGCCGGATATACCGTCGGCAACTTCAAGAATGGTCTCCATTGTCAGCCATTCTGTATCATGGCCGCCTGCTTGCTTGTCGTATATGCCTTTATGGAAATCCCAGTATACCTCCGGATTTTGCTTATACACCGATTCAGCTGCTAATGACCCTAATTTTGATTCTTCACCATGAAAAAGAACATTAATATAAGCAAATTGTACTTTCCCGGTATCCACATAGTCTTCTATTAATTGCGGAAAGAAGTTATCCCCCCATAATTTGCAGGATGGACATTTAAAATCTCCAAATTCTACAACTGTTACAGGAGCATCACTGTCACCTAAGGTAGGTTGTCCTTCTGTTGGCGGCTGTTTAACCAGGGAATCACCTTCACCAGTTTCAGAATTGCTATTAACTATCATGACTAATGCCACTATTAAAACAACAACAGCCAGCGTAATAATAACGATTGTTTTTAAGGGCGATTTATTTGTTTTCATCAAAGCACCTCTCCTTCGTATTTCCTGTTAATAATATCATTAATCTATTGCTCGTTTCAGGTATACATTGCATTGTTCAAACTATCGACATAAATTACAGATTTGAACAGTGCACTGTTCGTATATTTTTCTATTCATGATTTGGACATGCTTGGAATATGTATGAAGATAGGGGCTGTAAACTAGTGGTCGCTTCTGACAACAATGCATGGCACTTGGAATCTTTACATAGGGGGAAGCCTGATGGTGGAGTCAATTTTACGATTAGTCACAAGTGAGCAAAAAGCGGAGGCTATTTTAGCAAATCCGATGATTGAGTTTATTTTTATGATATTGTTTGTTGCATTTGCCGTCACACTGTTGCTACATGTAACCTTGTTCAGCAAATTAAAAAAAATCAGGAATTACGTAAAAGAGACCAATCGAATGGATATAGATCCATTAAATTTGTTTAAAGAACAGTTTGACAAAAAACAGCAGACAGAGACCGTGAAAGTGGAGACCTTCGTGCAGGAGAAGTTCTCAAGCTGGCGCGTGTATCATATGCCTGTCGTCAGTCTGATTAAAATGATACAAATGACTGTATCTATATTCATATTGATCGGTGTACTTGGAACGTTTATTGGCCTGACAATATCTTTGGGGAGTATTAATTCTGATGGAGATCAATTGGTTGAAAATGTAGCTGGTGTACTATCGGGGATTGATGTCGCTTTTTATACAAGTATTGTTGGGATGGGCTTTTCATTAATTATGACCGTACTCATTAAATCACTTAATACAGAGTATATGCTGACCGATATTATGTTGAAAACAGAGTCATTGCTAGAAGGACAAGAACAAAACGGTATCAGTCGGCTGATTGATGTGTCGGAAACGATTAATCAGTCCATCGTTCATCTTCAGGAAACGAATCAGCAATCTTTACAGGGAATTGAAGCAGCATTTACAGGATTTCAGGAATACACAGCAGGATTACAGGAGTCGGCCAAGGATTTGGCACTGTTCAATGAAGGTCTTTCTGATAATCTGCAGGAATTTCACCAGCTGTTCTATTCAATGAAAGAAGTGACAGATGGGTTTGGAATAGGAACCGCCAAGCTAAACAAAAACTTTGATGCGCTATTTACCTATTTTAAAAAAATGGATGGAAGAAATGAGCGGATGGCCAAGGCATTTGAAAATACCTATGAGAAAATGCAGGAGGTTTCCAATACGCAAATGGAAACACTTCATCAATTTGAGAACTCTGTAGTCGATTTAAAAAATTTCACCTCTTCTCTTTTGGATAGCCAAGAGTCGGTTCAGACTACATTTGAGAAAATTAACGAAAAAAGCAATGATCTCGTGGAGAAAATGGAATCACATAATAAGGAGTTCAGACAGGTTTTCGGTGATGACCTTACTTCAAAGCTTGCTGGAATTATGACTTATTTACGTGAGCTTTCAGGTGATTTCGATAAGATGGGCGATTCGATTGTTAAACTGCCCCAAGCACTGGATGTTATTAATCAAACACAAGCCGAATACAAGCACCTCTTGTCGGATCGTTTTCAGGAGCTAAAGGAGTTCAACCGAACATTTAGTAATCACCTCCATGCCCACAGCAAAGATTCACAGGCATTTGAAAAACAAGTGAAGGATGCTGCAAACTCGTACGAACAGGTAGGAGTAAAAAATAATCAGCTGATCTATGAGATAAATGCAGCAATATCGCAAATGACTCAGTCGTTTACTCAACGGGAAAACCAGATGAAAGCCAGCGTAGGTATCTTGAAAGATACGCTTGCAAATTACGTAGCTAACCTCGAAGGAACGCTCGGAGGGAAGCTGGATATAGTGGCTGGAAAGATTGCAAATTCCGTTGAAATAACAAATGAGGGAATAGCTAAGGAATTCAGAGAAATACGCCGAGTAACCGAGGAAACCCAGCAAAGCAATGCCAGGTATACGCAACAAATGTTACAGGAGCTCAATCGGGAAATTCAAACGTTAAATCAGCAGCTGAATTCACTTGGTCAGCTGGCGGGTAAATGGAATACTGGACCAAGGTTGAATCAAAATGAATACTAAATACCAGCGACTTTTTAAAAATGATCAAGAGGAAGGACATTTCTGGCCTTCTTTTACCGACTTGCTGACAGTCATCCTACTATGCTTCATGTTAATATTCATTATTATGATGATCATTAAATCACTGCAAATAGAAGAGATGAAACGAACAATCGATCAAATTATGGGAGTAAGAGCTGAGCTTGTAAGCGAGTTAAAAGAGGAGTTCAGTGGCTCTTCCTTGGGGGTTGAGGTGGATGATAAGACAGGTGCAATCATATTCAGCACGGAGATATTATTCACATATGATAATGCTGAACTGAAGACGGAGTCTTTTCAATTTTTGGATGAGTTTATACCTAAATACTTGGACATCCTGCTGCAAAGCGGATACGAAGAATATATTGCCGAGATAATTATTGAAGGACATACTGATCGGGACGGCAGCTATTTATACAACTTGCAGCTTTCTCAAGAAAGGTCATACAGTGTTGCCTCTTATATTCTGAGTGAGGAATTTCCGTATAAAAATATTCAAAGCCATTTAGAAGAAAAATTAACAGTAAACAGCAAGTCCTTTTCCGATTTCCGAAGCGATGAAAACGGAGAGTACAGTGCCGAGGACTCCCGCCGAGTAGAATTCAAATTCCGCCTTAAAGACGAAGAAATACTAGAAAGAACAAGAGAGATTTTGGGGAAGTAATTGCCGGAAATGGAATGGTTATAAAACCACAAAAAAAGCTGACGTGTTCCATGTTCCATCAACCGGGTTAAACAGAATTGCTTCTTAAATTCTTTTCTTAATAACTATCAAATTTTTATTATTTTTTAGAAAACACCAGAAAATAATATTGACAATTAAAATTATATAAGGTAATGTAATTGTCAATATCATATTTATTTCTTATCAAGAGAGGTTAAGGGACTGGCCCTATGACACCTCGGCAACAGACTATTTAGTACTGTGCCAAATCCAGAAAGCGAAAGCTTTGAAGATAAGAAGAGAAAGTATATAATGTACTTCAAACCTCTTCTTACTTAGGAGAGGTTTTATTTTTGTTTATATTGAAGTATTCCTATGTGTTTAATTGTTTATTCAGGAGAGTTTTAACAATAGGAGGCGTTATATCATGGAATGACAGCTGAATAAACAAGGGAAATTATGGCGTGTTAAGTAAGTTTTTGAAAGTTACATAACGTATTAGTCGGAGGTATCAGTATGAGTCAATCTCTTTTAACTTTAAACGAATTATTTACGAATTCATTTCGTAATCACGGCGAAAAAACAGCATTACATTTTGGGTCACAAAAAATGACCTATCGTGAATTACATCGTGCAGCAAATCAGGTGGCACATGCTTTGATAGAACATGGGGTAGAACGAAATACACGAGTAGCTCTACTGCTTTCTAACAGTCTTGAATATGTGGCCAGCGAGTTGGGAATCTATTTTTCCGGAGGAACACTTGTCCCTATGAATGACATGTTGAGTGAGAAAGATATTTACCATATTTTGAAGGATTCCGGGGCTAAAGTGTTACTAGTAGGAGAACAGTTCTTTTCAAATATTGAACATATCAAATCAGATCTACCAGAACTAACAACAATTGTAGGTATTACTAATTCGGAAAAAACTACTTCTACTAATTTTATTACATGGGACGATTTTCAAAGTAGTCAACCAGATCATGATATAGATATCTCTATTACTCCCGAAAACAACTCAAAAATTATATATAGTGGAGGAACTTCTGGGTTGCCGAAGGGCGTTGTGGACAGTCACAAAACAACCTTTTTAACTTATATTTCAATGATGGATGAAGTAAATATACGGGAAGATGAGAAAATCCTTTTAATGACTCCATTACCACACGCTGCAGGACTCTATTTAATGGCTGGATTAGTAAGAGGAGCTGAAGTTTTTATTGAAAGTAAGTTTGATACGAAATTGTTGCTGGAGCATATTGAAAAAAACAAAATTACTTTTCTTAGCTTAGTTCCGACAATGATTTATCGAGTGCTTGATTTCATGGAAGGAAAGAATGTTGATGTCAGTTCAATACGTACCATTCAATATGGAACTGCGCCTATAACAGTTGGGCGTCTACGGCAAGCATTAGATATATTCGGTCAGGTTTTTATTCAAGCATATGGTCAGCAGGAAACACAAAATGTCGTGACATGGCTTAAAAAAGAAGATCATCGAACGGATGAAGAATATTCACATCTGTTGTCAAGCTGCGGGAAATCAACATTTTTTAGCCGGATTAAAATTGTAGATGGGAACGGTTGTGAGGTATCTCGTGGCGTAAAAGGTGAAATTGCAGTCAAATCTCTTACAAATATGATTAGGTATCATAATATGCCTATCGAAACGGCTGAGACATTAAAAGATGGGTGGGTATACACTGGCGATATGGGTGTTATGGATGAAAAAGGATACCTTTATCTATTAGACAGAAAAAAAGACATGATTATTAGCGGAGGAATGAATGTTTATTCTTCCGAAGTAGAAAATGTTATTCAAGAGCATCACGGTGTCCGACAAGTTGCAGTTATTGGAATACCGGATAGTGATTGGGGAGAAGCGGTAACAGCTTTTATTATTCCAAAAAATGAAAGTGTAACTGTTGAAGATATACAGGAATATTGCAATCAGACACTTTCAAAGTATAAAAAACCAAAAGTAATACATTTAGTTGAATCTTTACCTTTGACACCATATGGGAAAGTGGATAAAAAAGTAATTCGAGCACCATATTGGGATTCGGCAGTAAGACAAATTTAGTAATGAGGTTAGGTGAAAAAAAATGAACTTTGAAACCATTCATTTAGAGAAAAAGAATGACGTCTTATGGGTATGGTTAAATCGGGAAAACAAAGTTAGTACAATTAACCTAAAAATGATGAAGGAATTAATTGGATTAGCAGATTGGTTAAGAGAAGAAAGTGAGATAAAGTTCGTGGTTTTTACAAATAAAGGGAAACTATTTTCTGCAGGATTTGACTTATATAATTTTAATGAAGAGATTGAAAATAAAGATGAAGCTCCTCAATTTATTAGATCCATGTCAATTATAGGGCAGGAATTGATGAGGAAATTAGAAAATCTTGAACAGATATCAATTGCGGCACTACGTGGCTCCGCTTATGGTGGTGGCGTTGCTATAGCAATGACTACAGATTTTCGACTAATGGCGGATGGGACAGTATTCAACTTGCCGGAAACCAATGTAGGTTTGTTTTTAAATTGGGGATGTACGCCAAGGCTGGTTAAGGCTGTTGGGGCTTTAAAAGCTAAAGAAATAATTATGCTGTGTGAAGATATTACCTCCGACGAATGCAGTCACTTGGGCCTTGTTAATAAAGTTGTGTCGACAGAAAAACTGGATAATGAGGTGGATCAGCTCATCGAGAAAATTAGAGGGAAAGGATATTATTCTATACGGATGACAAAAAAGTTGGTGAATGCTTCTATTATGGCAAACGTAGGTGATGTTTTCATTAATGAACCCGAATTAGCAGAAAGAGTAATAACATCAGGAGAAACAAAGGAAAAAGTAGATAAGTTTATGAAACGAGCTCAAAAGTAACCATCTTTTTTGAAATAACTATCTAGGCACAAGAGAAGACACTAAGATTACGAGGATAGTAGATGAGGAAAGAAAAGTCGATCGTTATTTTAAAGGAGGAGAAAAATAATATGAAAAAAAATAGTGTAGTGATAGTTACTATCATCGTAGCTGTACTAGTATTGGCTAGCTGTGGTAAAGAAGGAAGTACTAGTGGTAAAGAAGTATATGAGTTTGATTTTAATGTTCAGGCCCCACCCAATCATAAATTCAATACAGATACTGTAGAACCGTGGGCAGAATTTGTAGAAGAGGAAACGAATGGTCGAATCAAGATAAATGTTTTTTCCAGTGGAGCTCTCGGTGCATATGAAACAAGTTTACAAGATATCAAAGGTGGAGTATATGATATCGGTTATGCTAATCCAAGTCTTCAGCGTGATACCGAGCTTTTCCCATTAACAATAGGGGAATTACCGTTCGCTATCAATGATTCGTTCAAAGGGAGGAAAATACTGGAGCAATTTAATGAAAAGTACGTATCAGATAGTTATGAGGGTACCACTTTTATGTCTGTTGTCTCATCAGATTCCTATCAATTAGTTAGTAAAAAACCTGTCGAGTCATTCTCAGATGTAGAAGGTAAAAAGATAAATGCAATTGGAAACGAGAGGGCTGATTTGGTTGATGCATGGGGTGGGGCCCCTGTAACCTTAGGCTTGAGTCAAATGTATGAAGCCCTTGAGAGAGGAACTGTTGACCAAGTAATTTATCTGGGAATTGGGGCAGTGGGGTACAAGTTATTCGAAGTTGCTCCAAATTTAACGAAATTAGATATGGGTGCTATGAATTTTGTTTATATGGTAAATTCACAGTCTTTGGATCAATTGCCAGAAGATTTAAGAGAAACTTTTTTAGAAAAGTTAAGTCCGAAGTTAGCAGAATTAACAGCTGAGATGTATACCAATGAAGAGCAAAAGGCCTTCGAGGAGTTTGAAGCCCAGGGAGGTAATGTAACAACTTTAGAAAACAAGGACTTACAAGAATTTAAAGATTCATCAGAAGTGGTATGGGAGAATTGGGTAGAGGAAGCAAATAAGAAAGGATATCCTGGTGAAGAAATGATGAACTATTTTAAAGAATTACTAGAAGAGGAAGAAATGGATATCCCGTTTGAGTAATTGAAAACTATAAAACTCTATCGATAAATAAAACGTTTGTATTTGCTGGATTGTGAGGAGGAAAAGCAATGCGTTTCTTTATTAACTTAACTCACTATATTACTAAAATTAATAAATGGGTAGTTTTTTCTACATTGGTACTATTGATGCCCCTAGTAACATTTTTTGCGATATCAAGAAGTCTAGGATACCCAGTCTTAGGAGATGTTGAACTTGTTCAATTTTCCATGGTTCTTATAATTATGGGTTCCTTAGCATTTACTGAATCAACAAATTCACATATTTCTATTGGGATCATAGTTGATAAACTACCATCTTTTTTTCAAACAATTATAGATATTATTGCTCAATCCCTTACTATTGCTTTTTGTTTTATTATTTGTTGGGTGTTTATTATAAAAATGAATTTTTTGGAGTCTTCCATGTTGCTGGGGATTCCTTATTACCCTTTCTATATACTCATTGTAATTGGTTTCGCCGGTTGGGGACTAGAGGCCATACTTAAATTTTTAGAATCTATAAAGAAACTAATTCACTAAAGTAAATGGAGGGATTTAAGTTGTACAATGAAATGGTTGGTTTAATAGTAATCCTTTCTGTGTTTACTTTACTGTTTTTACGTATTCCAATTGTAATTTCCATGGCAATTCCTGCCTGCATAGGAATACTATATTTGAGGGGATGGGAAACGCTTTCTACAGTTATAAACAGTATTATATGGACGCAAAGTTTTAACTATACATTAAGTACGATACCTTTATTTGTATTAATGGGACAACTATTATACGCCGCAGGAATCAGTTCCGATTTGTTTAAAACTTTTCGGAATTGGTTTGGTAGGTTTAAAGGTGGCTTGGGTTTAGCTACGATTGGATCATCTGCCATGTTTGGGGCATCGTCTGGTTCGAGTTTAGCGACTACAGGGACAATGGGGGTAATCGCAACCAAAGAAATGTTGCGGGGAGGTTACAGTAAAAGTTTAACTGGCGGATCGATTGTCGCGGGTGGAGCGTTAGGCATACTAATCCCTCCCAGTACTACATTTATTATTTATGGGATGATAACAGAGACGTCAATTGGTAGACTTCTACTAGCAGGAATTATTCCCGGGCTTTTATTAACGCTTTTTTTTATGCTTACCATTTATATTAGTGTACTAGTAAAACCAGGTTTAATATCTAAACCCCAGGATATGGAAAGCAACGTTAGTTGGAAAGAAAAATTTATCTCCCTGAAAAGTAACGTACCAATTATTTTATTGTTTATAATAGTAGTTGGTGGAATATACATAGGTTTTCTTACAGTTATCGAGGCAGCTGCTGTTGGAGCTTTTGGAGCATTTCTAATTGGAATAGGTAGTCGGAAATTAAATAAAAAGAACTTTGCTGAAGCGGTATTAGGAACAATAAAAACTACCGGTTTTTTATTCGCAGTAATACTGGGAGCATTTGTATTGAATTACGTTTTGACGATTACTCGTCTTCCTTCCTCATTAGCAGACTTTTTATTTTCATCAGCCCTGTCACCACTTATGATTTTTTTACTAATAGTATGTATGTATATTGTTTTGGGAGCTGTTATGGATACGGTAGCTATGCTTGTTGTAACTATACCTATCGTACTACCAGTGGTTGAGATGATGGGATATGATTTAGTATGGTTTGGGGTAATTGTTGTGCTACTCATCGAAATGGCACTCATTACGCCTCCAATTGGGATGAATTGTTTTGTTTTAAAGGGAGTAACAGATGAATTATCACTAGTAGATATTTTTAAGGGAGCATTCCTATTCGTTATCCCTATTCTTTTATTGATTACACTTATCTATATCTTTCCTAATATTGCATTATTTTTACCAGATACAGCATTCTAGTGGAAACATGTTTAAAGGACTTGCGTAGAGGATTGTTTCTAATTAAGTAGTACAAAACAATATACTGAGAAAATAGTAAAGACACCATTCTAGTAAATGGTGTCTTTACTATTTTTAACTGTACCTTGATTAAAACAGAGGCTGATTAACTACTGCTGTTTGGAGTGTAAGACATGAATTTTTGACGTCTCTGTTCAATAGGGACACGTAGGTTTACAAATTTTTAAAAAGCAATAAAACTGGTATGTGAAGGGAAAGATACAACGAAAGCATTTTCTTTGATTAATCTTTAAAGTAGGGTTATAATTAATATGAATTAAAGATAATTTAATTCAGAGTAAAATTTAGGAGGTATTACACAATGGAAAGACTATCAGGAAAAGTTGCAGTAATTACAGGTGGAGCAGGTGGCATCGGTAAAGTAACAGCAGAAAGGTTTTTAAAAGAAGGCGCTAAAGTTGTTTTAGTAGACTTGTTTGAGGAGTCACTTAGTAAAGCAAAAGAAGAACTGGCTTCATTTGGTGAAATACTTACAGTCCAAGCGGACGTTTCAAAAGAATCTGAAGTAGAGAATTATGTTAAAAAAGCAGTTGAACATTTTGGTAAAATCGATGTTTTCTTTAATAATGCAGGAATTGAAGGGAAAGTAGCTCCTCTTGTCGACCAAAAAATGGAGGACTTCGATCAAGTTATGAGCGTTAATGTACGTGGAACATATTTAGGATTGAAATACGTTCTACCAATCATGACTAAACAGGGTGATGGTAGTGTTATCAATACTTCTTCTGTAGCGGGATTGAACGGTAGTCCAGGCGTTTCACCTTATATTGCATCTAAACACGCTGTAGTGGGAATAACAAAAGCAGCAGCAATAGAAGTAGCTAACGCAAATGTACGAGTAAATTCTATTCATCCATCACCTGTTAATACAAGAATGATGCGTTCTTTAGAAGAGGGAATGAATGTAGAAGAAGAAACATTAGCAAAAAGTATTCCATTAGGACGTTATGGAGAATCAAGTGATATTGCAAATTTAGTTTTATTCCTAGCTTCTGATGACAGCACATTTATCACAGGAGTTCAGTATAGAGTTGACGGTGGTATGGGAGCCTTATAAGTTTTGTAACTTCCCGGTTTTTGGCGAATTTTGTCGAACGGGATGGCCCCTCCTTACGGTAAGTCAACATCGAATCGCTACGGGATAAGGAAGGCTGATTAAAGCCGGGCTTGTGCTCAGGCGTCGGTATACCCACAGAAGTGAGCATTTTTTCTTTTGGATGAACTTGATTTATCGCCAGAAATGGCGAAAGTCAAGTAAATATAATACTCTGGAGTGAATCTCATACGGGCAGTGGAAGATCGACTAACTGCGCCGCTTCGCGCGGCAACGTCGACCCACCGGCAATGTGCAGGCGCAGGTCGTACGGCAATAACCGGGCGCCCTGCACTTTGTTCTTCTACACAAAGGACTGTACTAATTATTTTCATTGATCCCTATTTTTTCGTGAGTTTTAATTGGGTTTTATTATTGTACCAGGATTCCTGCTTTTTTTAAATCGTTGCATGCTGCATTGATTTTATTCATTGTATCAGCTTCTAATGTATGCAAATGAATTCCTTCAGTTAGAGTAGACAAGTAGGTGGCATTCGTTTCTTTTATTCGTTTTACAAATTGGTCAACTTCTGCTCGGTTACTTACCATAACTGACGCGGTTAAATCTCCATACACTGCATGCTCGACGATCACATCTCTTACGAGTACACCATGATCAACTAGGCAATATAATTCTTCCTGCGTTTGTTCTGGTGTGTGATTACATACAACAACCAATTTCTGTAAATCTTCGTTTTGTTGCTGATTGATAAGCATATAGCCCTGGCTTGTTGCAATGATTGGTTCATTTTTTGCTTTTAAAATGGATACATCCTGAACGATTACCTGTCTGCTTACATTCGTTTTATTGGCAAATTCACTACCAGTAATGGGACTTTCCGTTTCTTTTAACATGTTCATGATAAGATTTTGGCGCTTGATCGAAGACATTTTATCTTGATCTTTCACGTTTATCTACTCCTCTATGTATAAAAAATACTAATCTATACTATGATCTTGTATACCTTATCCTATGATGTTACAACAGTAGAGTCAAATTCACATAAAAATTCACTTGCTATTATAATAGTCTTATGTAAATATAGATGTCAAGACAACTGAATATACCTAAGTTTTTTAAATCAACGTAGAAGGGATGGACATAAAGGGATTTACACAATCAACCGTTCCAAGAGGCGGATGGTGAGTTCACAAATGCTAAGGCATTAATTATTTATTTTAATGTGAATATTTTCACATGTTGATTTTTAAAATAATACAAATGATAAACGTTAAAGGGGTTAAGAAAATGAATCAATTAAAATTACGAACTCAAATTCAGTCCTTTTTACTTGAGGATATTGGAGATAATGATATTACCAGCCAGGCTATTTTTCCGCACGACCAAGTGGGTAAAGGTGTGTTTATTGCTAAGGAAGAAGGAATTATTTCCGGTTTAGAGGTTATTAAAGAGGCCTACCATTTACTTGATTCACAGATTCAGGTTAGCTTATGTTTTGCTGATGGGGACTGGATATCTGCTGGTGAAACAATTGCAGAAGTAGAAGGTCCAATTAGACATTTGCTCACAGGTGAGCGTGTTATTTTAAATCTAATCCAACGAATGAGTGGGATCGCCACGATCACTACTAAATGTGTGGATGCACTAAATGATCCTTCCATCCAGATCTGTGATACAAGAAAAACAATTCCGGGGCTGCGCATGTTTGATAAATATGCCGTGATAACAGGTGGTGGTAAAAATCATCGGCAAGGTTTATATGATGGTGTGATGATAAAGGATAACCATATTTCTTTCGCTGGATCAATTAAAAAAGCTATTCAATCTGTTCGGGAAACAATTGGTCATATGGTTAAAATAGAGGTTGAAACAGAAACGAAGGAAGAGGTGATGGAGGCAGTCGAAGCGGGGGCGGATGTAATCATGTTTGATAATCGTACACCAATAGAAATTAAGGAATTTATTGAGTGTGTACCAGATTCGATTGTGACAGAGGCTTCCGGGGGAATAACGCTGGATAATTTAGCTGCTTACTCTGGTACAGGTGTGGATTATATTTCACTGGGAACTATAACGCATTCTGTTCAAGCATTGGATATTAGTTTTCAAGTGAAAGAGGGGAGAAAAAAGTGAGATTAGTAGAAAAGCTTAGTCGTAAGTATAGAATTAGGTTGCTACTTGGGTTAATGCTGATCGGTCTAGTAATATTGGTTGCTTGTAAGGGCCCAGAAGAAAAACCTTCCAAGACAGACGTATCCGGTGAAGCATCCGGATCAGTAGAATCAACTGTAAATGGTTCCATTCAAACAACGATTATAGGCGGGCGTACAGGAGGAGCATGGTCTGTATTTACGGAGGGTATCGCAGAGTCCATTCGTCGGGATAACAATAATTCACTTGTAACTGTAGAACCAGGTGGAATTGTCGAAAATCCACTTACTGTTGGTACGGGTAAAATTCCGTATGGTTTGTCCTATGCAATGACTGGCTACGCTGCTTATAGTGGGGATGAACCTTATGATCAGGCTTATGAAGATATTCGGGCAATAAGTGTAGTTATACCTTCTAATTATTATCAGTTTATTGTAAGGGCAGATATGGAATATAATTCTTTGGATGCGATGATGGAAAATCAGGCGCCACTACGCCTGGCTGTCGATCAAAAGGGTTCAGCAGGTGAAAAGATCACAAGAAGTATTTTACAGGGGTATGGTGTTACGTATGAAGATATTATTTCTTGGGGCGGATCTGTTGATCATTTAGGTGGAGCAAAAACGTTTGAATTAATGAGTGATAAACGTGTCGATGCTACCGGGGACGCTGTGTCTGTTCCTTCAAGTGACATTATCGAAGCCTCAACAACACTAGATCTGCAAATTTTATCGATAGATGAGAAAATTATTCAAGCTGTATCAGAAGATCTCGGAATGGTACCAGGTACGATTGAAGCTGGTAGTTATGAATTTTTAGAAGAAGATGTAGATACAGTTAACACGCCAGCTATTTTAATTGTGCATAAGGATGTACCAGAAGAAGAAGTCTATCAGGTTACTAAAGCAATTCATGGAAACCTTGATTACCTAGGTACGGTGCACGAGGAATTTAAAAATTTAACGGTTGAAAGTATGATAAACGTTGGTAATGTACCACTTCACCCAGGTGCAAAGAAGTATTTCGAGGATCAAGGATTGGTTCATTAAATTTAAAATCCAAACTGTAGGTTCTTGGAAGGGATGTGGATTTATGGGCATTATGAATAGGTTAGCACCTTGGTTCAAAGAAGGTAACCGTCGTGAATTATCAGGGATTCATTTACCATTATTTACTATTGTTGCATTTGCATTATCAGTCTACCAGATATGGTCTGTCGTCTGGGGGAAATTGGATCCAATTAACCAAATGGCAATTCATTTATCGTTTATATTAGTTCTAACTTTTTTATTATATGGCTATCCTAAAAAAACCAAGAAGAATCGCTCAGGTAATTTCCCAACTAGTATTGATTATAGTTTCGCTTTCCTTGCGCTTGCAGCAGGTATATACTTTACAATCCATGCAGAGCGTATTGCAGAAAGAATCCCTATTATGAATCCATTAGGAAATTTGGATATCTTTTTTGGATTGATAATTGTACTTTTAAGTATGGAAGCGGCGCGCAGAACTATTGGTTTTCCTATTATAGGTATTGTCCTAATCGGTATTTCGTATGCTTTATGGGGGCATCATCTTACTGGTTTATGGAGTCATCGGAAAATGTCACCCATCGAATTTTTGGATGAACTTGCTTTCAGTTTTAATGGTCTTTGGGGTTCCCCTATTTCAGTTGCGGCTTCATTTGTATTCATGTTCATGTTGTTTGGGTCTTTTTTACAAAAAGCAGGTGCTGGGGAGTTTTTTTTCAAACTTTCTACAGCCATTGCTGGAAGATCGAAAGGTGGAGCAGCTAAGGTAGCAGTTCTTGCGAGTGCTTTTTTTGGTTCTATTTCTGGAAGCCCAACAGCTAACGTTGTTACAACTGGTTCCTTTACGATTCCTGTAAGTAAAAGAACAGGCTATAAGCCATCGTTTGCTGCAGCAGTAGAAGCTGCTGCGTCAACTGGAGGAAGTATATTGCCGCCAATCATGGGTTCGTCAGCATTCTTGATGGCTGCAGTAACACAAATGCCATATGGGTCCATTGTTATCGCTGCAATAATCCCAGGTATTCTATATTATGTGTCGTTAATAACCCTCGTTCACTTTGAGGCATTGCGATTGGATTTACCGCGTGCCACTAAAGAAAATATTCCACGAATGACTCAAGTTCTGAAAGAGGGATGGTATTATTTTATTCCTTTAATTGTTTTAGTATTTTTGCTAGTACATGGTTACAGTGCTTCGAGAACTGCTTTTTATGGCATCCTGTCCATTGTAATTGTGAGCTGGTTCCGTAAAAGCAAACGAATGGGACTAAAAGAAATCGTCAGTGCAATGGTTTTAGGAGCAAAATCTTCCATAGCCGTTACAACTGCTTGTGCGGCAGCAGGGCTAGTAATAGCTGGTATTATGTCCACCGGCCTTGGAGGGAAATTAACCAGTATTGTTCTTGGTTTGACGGAAGGAATGCTCCTCCCTACATTACTTTTAATCATGCTTATTTGTATTATATTCGGGATAGGAATGCCTGTAGCGGCAGCTTATATTTTAACAGCAATGTTAGCAGCACCAGCACTTATCGAATTAGGTGTTTCTAACATGGCTGCACATCTATTTATCGTCTATTTTTCCATTTTCTCAGCGATAACACCTCCGGTTGCAGTAGCAGCCTTTGCGGCAGCTGGGATTGCCGGAAGTAATCCCAATCGGGTGGGATTAGAGGCTTTCCGGTTGGGATCGGTTGGTTTTATTGTTCCGTTTATGTTTGTATTAGAACCTTCATTACTTATGAACGGATCACTAGTACAAGTAATAATTTCTTTCATCACGGCATTGATAGGTGTTGTTACTTTGGCAGCAGGTTTAATTGGCTGGTTACTAATAAGGACCGTATTACTAGAACGGATCGTATTGATTGCTGCTGGTTTTATGGGCATGTACCCTGGTTTATTATCCGATGGAGTTGGTATAGCACTATTAATTTTGGTTTTATTTACTCAGCAAAGGCGAGGGATTGAGCCTTTTAAGTCAATTCGAAAACAGCCTGTGCGATTAGATGAGGGAGATTCGATGAGAATTAGTTAAATGGAGGTGTCACTTCCCGGTTTTGGGTGAAATTTTGTCGATCGGGATAAACTTTTCTTTTTCAATTCATGTGATATCCCTTTCATCAACCAAAAAAATAAAAAAGTTTTAAAAAGATGCCCCCTGAATAGGCCTCGTTTTCGATAGTAGTAGTGAATAGTACTATTCACTACTTTATAGAAGCGGGGCTTTTCCTATGAAAACAATAAATAACCAAACATTTGAAGAGATATACAAACAAAATGAAAGACGCATACATTTCTACATACATAAGCTGAAAATTAATGATCCACAGCAAGAGTTTTTTCAGGAAGGATTATGTGCGATGTGGAACGCCTATGAAACCTATCAACCAGATAAGGGGACAATGGCTACTTACTTCAATTATACGATACGTAATCGGCTGATTGATCATCTGCGAAAAGCAACGAAAGAAAATGAAGCTGAAAAAAAGCTGTTTGATGAAGTTGTATCTCATGCAGATACCGGCAATCGCGTGGGACGGAATGAAAAGCCATTACCACTAGTTTCTCTAACGGATTGTCTGGAAGAAGATACTGACCTTTGGAGAAACCTTAAGTCTCAACTTACTGAAAACCAGTGGAAATGGGTATATTTTTATATTATTGGCGAGCAATCACTAAAGGACATTGCCATCCAGGAGAACACAACTGCAGAAGCCGTGAAAAGCTGGGGAAAGCAGGTTCGCAGTAAGCTGCGAAAAGAAGAATTTCGTAAAAAAGTCGGTTGGGAGTTCTAAGGGAGCTGACATGCAGGAACTCCTTTAGAAAGAAATAAACATGCAGGAATTTATTCTGGGTTGTCGAATTAGGAATAGTATGGGGCTAAATCGACTGTTTATTTCAGGAGGATACGTACTAATGGATATATCGAAACATAATAGCATGGCATGGGATAAAAAGGTGGAGGAGGGGGCTGCTTACACGAAAGCAGTCAGTAAAGAAATTATTGAAAAAAGCAGAGCTGGAGAATGGGAGATTACAGTAACAACAGGTAAACCAGTACCACGCGAATGGTTTCCAGCAACATTAAAAGGATTGAAAATACTTTGCCTGGCCTCGGGAGGCGGGCAGCAAGGTCCCGTTCTCGCTGCGGCCGGTGCAGATGTAACGGTTACAGATATTTCAAGAAAACAACTGGAACAAGATGAAATTGTGGCTGAACGTGATGGATTAACACTGAAGACGGTTCACGGAGATATGATGGATCTCAACGATTTCGAGGATGGCTATTTTGATATGATCATTCACCCTGTATCAAATGTATTTGTAAAAGATGTCTTACCAGTATGGAAGGAAGCATCTCGAGTAATGAAAAATAAAGGAGTTCTTATATCCGGGTTTACCAATCCGCTTCTCTTTATTTTCGATGATGCTGAAGAAAGGAAAGGTAATTTAGAGGTGAAGCATTCTGTCCCTTCGTCAACATTAGATTATTTAGCTAAAGAGGATATAGAGGGCTACCTTAGTCAAAAACAAACAATTGAGTATGCACATACATTAGAAGATCAGATTCAAGGACAAGTAGACGCAGGTTTTGTAATTAGCGGATTTTATGAAGATGATTTTGGAGGGCGCAGAGTCCTGGACAACTATATTAAAACATTTATTGCGACAAAGGCGGTGAAAGTCGTCTAAACTGTCCCTGACATTTTCCCGGTCTACAGTGAACTTCAGCTGTGAATAAGTTGCAAATAAAAAGGAACTCAGAAGAGATTCGATGCTCTTCTGAGTTTTCGCTTCCTTAAGCTTTTTAATAGCACTATACCAAATCTTCTTCATTCACATAATCTATTTCAAAACCAAGATCTTCAATCATAATATGGTCTTTAGACCCTTCCTGACCAGCTGTTGTAAGGTAATCTCCTACAAAGATTGAATTCGCTGGGTATAGACCTAGTGGTTGAAGACTTCTTAAGTTGACCTCTCTTCCGCCGGAAATTCGAATTTCCTTCATCGGGTTAATGAATCGGAAAAGGCAGAGAACTTTTAAACAGTATGCTGGTGTTAGCTCATTCGTTCCTTCTAATAAAGTCCCATCGATTGCATGTAGAAAATTAACAGGTATGGAGTCGGCATCGAGTGCTTTCAAGGCTCTTGCCATTTGAATGACATCTTCCTTTTTCTCCTTCATACCTACAATTACCCCTGAACACGGAGAAATTCCGGCCTCCTTAGCATGATTTACAGTAGCTACCCTGTCATGGTACGTGTGGCTTGTAGTAATGTTGTCATGATGATGTTCGGATGTATTGATATTATGGTTATAGCGGTCAACGCCGGCTTTCTTTAATCGCTCCGCTTGTTCAGGTTTAAGTAAACCCAGACACGCACATACTCTCATATCGTAATTACTTTTGATTTCTTCAACTGCTGACGTTACAATATCCAGTTCCCGCTTTGATGGTCCACGGCCGCTTGCCACAATACAATAAGTACCTGATTGCAGACGGTGAGCTTGCTCGGCTCCTTTGATAATGGTTTCTTTATCCATCATCCGGTACTTTTGGATTGGAGCGGAAGAATCTCTTGATTGAGAGCAGTACCCACAGTTTTCCGGACAGAATCCGGATTTGGTATTGATAATCATATTCAGCTTTACCCGGTTGCCAAAATAATATTTGCGGACCTGGTAAGCACTATGTAACAGTTGCAATAGTTCATCATTTGGACATTCCAGGACATCAAGTGCCTCCTGATCACTTATTTCTTTTCCTTGCAGTACTTTTTCAGCTAACAGATTCCAATTTGTCATATTCTCACACCTTTAAGCTGTATTTTGTATTTTTCGAAAATTACTCCTTGCAATCAGTCTTTTTTCAAGGCGATAAGCTACTACACCTGCGCATGTTGATAGAATAATATCTTTAGGAAGAGGGAAAACCATCCAATACCAAACCATTTTGTAAGTGAGTCCTTCTGGTGCGTCAAACCAGAAAATGTAAGCAGCATACATCCAATTCGTACCGAAAATATAGTTGATAACCATTGCAACTAGTGCGGCTGATATGTACCTAGGAAAGCTGCGTTTTTTCTCTACCATTTTACCGGCTACGTAAGCTATTAAAATAAATGACACGATAAAACCAAACGTGGGAGACAATAGGATTGCTGCACCACCTTTAAACTGTGCAAAGACCGGCACTCCAGTTAACCCAAGAACCATGTAAGTAAACATAGATAGAGCCCCTAATCTACTTCCAAGAATAAGCCCGGACAAAATAGCAAAAAAGGTTTGTAACGTGATTGGTACACCGCCGATTACCATAAAAGGAGCAATAGACGTAATGTTTGCTCCTACAGCCATTAATGCAACAAACATGCTGCCAACAGTAAGATCTAGTGGTGTCCAGTAGTTTCTTGGTTTCATAGTTTTTCCTCCTCGTAGATAAGAATAAATGAAAGACAGAAACATTGTCAACTATAAAATATAATGGTTAACAATAAAACGTACACATATTCAGTTAACCAGCAATAGTGGTTTTATTTGTTGATGTATCTAATTTATTTTTCAAATTCAGAAACTATTGATATATTCACTTTCTTTAGTCATGAACTTTGGTACGATAAGAGTATGGCTATACATTCACATAAGTTAATTGGGAAATAACACCTTCCTATTTTTTATTAACCATCTTATCGTATATATAATTTGATAAAAGTAGGTGTATATAAAAATATGAGATTTTATCACAATTTAAGTTACAAAGAGAAATTCATGTATTTGGCATTTAGTTTTTGTATGAAATGGCAATCGGCATTATAAGTATGGCAGTATATATATTCATACCCAAAGTAACTTGACATGGAGCCTCTGTGGTAAAGGTCAAGGGCAATAGGGCAAGGGTTGGTCTTGCTTGGCAAATTAGCCTACCGCCACCACTTCTCCATGTAAAGTTGTATTTATACAGGATTTATTGCATACGCCCGATTGCCAAATGGTACATTTTTTAAATGCCATTAACAGAAATTCAGAAGAACTATATCCGCCGGAATTCCAATGTTAATAATAACAAGCCTAATAATAGTATTTTTAGCACCTACAGTAAGGGAAAAAATAATTGTACCTACATTTCTTTTTGTGCTTTGGCTAAGTCAATTAATCTACACGTATAAAAAATCAATACAAGATGTGGATAAAGTGAACAAGGAGTGATTACAGACAGATGAAAAGGTATGTGAACAAAAGAACTATAATCATATTCACGGCAGGCTTTCTTTCCTATTTCATATTCTCGACATTATTTAAATTACTTTTCTAAACTTCTTTACTTATGTATACAACAATCTGGGAGGAACTTTATATGATTATCACTAACAGGTGTATACTCACTGCTGTTCAAGAGTCAGATTATGAGGACATAAAAAAAGTTTACCTAAACGAAAAAGTAAGGCAGTACCTTGGAGGGACAGTCAGGGAAGAATCAATTGACGGGGTATTAGACATCATGCTAAACAGCGATGGAAACTCTTGGTATTTTTGTGTTAGATATAAACAAACAAATGACTTTATAGGTTTAGTTTCATTGGATCCTCACCATACAGGAAAAGACATGGAAGTATCTTATCAACTTATCCCGAAATGGTGGGGTGCTGGTTATGCAACAGAGGTAATCACGGAAATAATTGGTTTTGCATTTACTATTCTGAAGTTACCAAGATTAGTTGCTGAAACACAAGTTGCTAATATCCCCTCTAGGAAGCTCTTAGAAAAAGTAGGGATGAGACTGATCAGTACATATGATAGGTTTGATGCAGAACAAGCATTATATTACCTGAAGTCATGTGACTTTAAATGATTAGGAATGGGGTGAAAATATGCTATTAAATATATCTCAGTTAGAAGCGGTTAAACTGACCGACTTACAGAAGACAGAGCTGCTTTTTAAAAATTTAACAGATGATAATAAGCATGGTGATTGTATTTTTGTTCCAGGAAGCAGTAAGGCTGTACAATATCGTTTGCCAAAAGCGATACAACTCTATAAGGAAGGGAGGGCAAAAAAAATTCTGTTTTCAGGTGGAGTAATCTGGGATGGCAGTGAGCTCTCTGAGTCTCAATTATTAAGACAAGAGGCTGTTGAGCAAGGAATACCAGAAGAAGACATTTTAATTGAGAATATATCACTGCATACGAAAGAAAATGTACTTGCTTCGTTGATCGTATTGGATAGAGCATTCTATTTGCATAATATAAAACGGATAATTGCGGTTACTGCCTTCATCCATATGCGCAGATTTCACTTAACACTTCAGACCTATATGCCCAATTGGATTGAATACTCCTTGTGTCCTGTTAATGATCAGACAACAAGAGAAGATAACTGGTTTATGAATCCCTATGGAAGAAAGCGGGTGGATAGAGAATCTGCAAAACTCATAAAATATGTTAAACAAGGTGTTATAACAGATACTGTAGTTGACCTATCCACCGAATAATATGCCCGTTAATTCCTGGAGCTTCCGTAGCCTTATAATAGGTAGGAAGCTCTTTTAATCGACTTTTTTAATAGGCCAGAAAAGAGCTCGACATGTGACCGCGTAATGGAAAAGTCGTTTCTCATTCAGAACAATATCAGGTAGGAAATTTGCCATGTTTTGTTTTACAATGTCAGCTTTTGCGTCATGGATTTTCCACTGTTTATGATGAATGCCTCCAAGGAATAAAGAGTTGTTTCGAGACGTCCATAAATAATACCTTTCCAATAACCAATAAGGAAGACTCCGTTCTTTCGGGTAATATGCTTCAAAAATCGGGTGGTAGCTTCCCAGGAACATGATATTTGAATTCCCTTTACGAATACTGCTATAGTGGAAAGTTCCGTTGGTCTCTCTCATTTTCATTTTTGCATGAAAATAAGGTAATGAAGCAAGCCTTGCACCTAATACTGCAAGAAGCTTATCCGCCTCCAAATTAAAAAAGTAAACGCCAGGGATGCCGTTTCTACATACATAAGTTCGAACATTCAGTTCTAAAAATGAATGTAAAAAGGGGATTGGTGGCATGTTGCGAAAGCGCATATCACTTATTCGAAACGGAATTATCGTCAGCCAGGCAACGCCGTCATAAGTATCTAGATCCAAACCCTTAGGAAGCTGTCTTTTCATAATTTCTGGTGGAACTGGCAGATGCATAAATAATAGATGATCCCATTTTTGTGCCATCAACCATTGGCCTTCTGGTAAAGGACTTTTTCGATGCTGTGTACTGTTTACTATATCTTTATACATTTTATCTCCCCATACATGGTAAGGTTTTAGTTCTTCCTTATTATGCTACTTATTATTGCCCTTATGTGCTGCCGTATTAACACTGGGGCACCAATAGAGTAAATAAGAAGGAATAATTGCTTGTAGTAATAAAAGTAAAATGAGGTTGGGACAAGAGAGGGATTATTCAGTAAAATCAAAATATTAACGCCTGAGCAAATGTACCGCTTCGGCAAAATACTTCGCTTTTTAGTGGGCACGGCTTCAGCTAACTGTGTGAAGAAGAGCACTTCACACAGTGGATCTTCAGCTCGTGCTGTTCCCACAGGAATCTGCGTATTTTGCTTACGCTAAGTTCCGATTGTTCGGATTCTTGTTCTTTATGTCCCAGCCTCATTAAAACAAGCATCGAGCCGATAAGTAGTCTTAATTCAAGAAAAAATACAATTTATATGGTATAATTTTTAAAAAAATCATTACTTTATGTCTAATTTAGTGATTTTACAATATATAGGGGGTGGGACTTATTGGCTAAATACAGTTTAGAGGAATTAGCTGCTACTATAGAGAAGAATGCTAATATAGTAGACCAATGGTTTGAAGAAATGGAAGCGAGTATAGGGCACTATATACCGGAAGAAAATGGATATAAGATCTATGATGAAGAAGATCAGAAAATAGCCTCGTATATTGCAGAGAAAAGAGAAGAAAAAAGATCGTTTAAAGATATATTTAATATGGTTGAGAAAAAGTTTTCTCTTAAACGAAAAGAAATTCCGACTGAAAAGGAATCTTCTTTAATAGAAGAAGAAAATTCACAAAGGGAGTTCTCAACCATAGAAGAGGGTACATTGGATAGCTTGGGGCGTGACCCGGAAAGTCTGTTTTATGAAATAGCCCAGGATAATGAGATTATTCACATATTTAAATATCATTCACTTCGGGTTATGTTCCTTGCAAGTACATTAGCCAAAAAAATGGGATGCTATGACGAGGACTTACGTGTAGCTGCTTTGTTACATGATATAGGCAAAATGGGTATATCCAGAAATATATTATTGAAGCCAGAAAGATTAAGTGAATTGGAATACACGATTATTCAAAGTCATTCTCATGTAGGGAATGTAATTGTTCGGAAGCATCTAGGTCTTACCAAAGCGGCAAAATTTATTCGCGATCATCATGAAAGATGGGATGGAAAAGGCTATCCAAGAAGGCTGTTAGGTGATGAAATTACGGTTCAGGGACGGATCATTTCTATTTGCGATGCTTTTGATGCAATGACAATTGACCAACGTAATTACAAGAGTAGTACATTAAGCTATGAAGAGGCATTCAATGAATTACAGCGATGTTCCTGGACTCAGTTTGATGGGAATTTAGTGAGTATATTTATTGATATGATGAATGAAGTTACAATACCAGACTATATGATACAAGAGTTATAGATAAATACCCTTCTTTTAACCGGGCAGCATTCTGTACTGGTTTGCTATCTGATTTTTATATTTTACATACGATTTCCTTCCTATTAACTTAACAACTAAACTACATACTGACATATCTGCCGCAAATAGTTTTCTACGCTAGTTTATTAGCGGCAGATTTTAAAGCTGGACGATGACTTTCCATAAAGTCAACACCACTTATATTCCTCATTCAACCCCTTAGTGCGTCGTCGAAACCTATTTTTGTAATAATTATGTTTCATTACCAAATAAATTCCTCCCTATCTAGTTGGTTACATTATTTATGCATTTTCATGGACATTTTATTCTATTGCAACTGGGTTTATTATCTTAGGTTTTTTTCTATTTATTTAAATGCAGGAATTACAACATTTTATAAAATAATGTCCCGACTGAGATCATGGGTCGTGTGACAAGTGTTTTTCAGTTGGTTCAAGGAGGGTTTCAAGTCTTGTTTATACTTGGTATCGGTATTACAGCTGATATTATTCCTTTGCGGATAACAATTGCAGTTTCCGCAATTTCAATGTTTGCTGCTTCACTAGTCTTTTCAGCAGCAGTAATTAAGTCTCTTAAGAAAAAGTTTTATCTGGAAGAGAATGAAGTAGTATAAAATAAGAAATGAATAAATTTGCAGAACTTTCTCCGGGCTTATATGTCGGAAAATTTTAAATACTGGCACAAGCGATTGGTATAATATGTTAATATAGAAGTGAATGGAGATGATAGTGTTCATCTTTCACTTCTTTCACGACTAGTTAGGGGAGGGCATTAGTTGAAAAAACAATTTCTTATTATCCCGATAACTTTCCTTTTACTTACTGCTTTTTATCAACAGACCGTTTATGCTAATTCATCTTGGCAATGGCTTACTTCAAGTCCAAAGCAATTATTACCTTTTGCAATAGTTCTAACAATTGGAATAGAAGTAACTGCAATTTTAGTATTAGGGAAACTAAAAAAGGATTTATCTTTAAGTGGAAAAACAGTAGGTATCATTGCAATAGCCAACCTCGTTTCATTTATAATTCCATATTTCTTTAGAGCAATAGAACACCTTGGTGTTTCAGGAGGGTGGGGAAATGCCTGGTATGATGCATTCGCATCTGGTCCTTATTATATCGTTTTATCTGGCTATTTATTTTTCACAATAGCAATAGAGCTACCTATCATTTACTCTTTTTTAAGTAAATACACAAATAATAAGCGGAATTTGTTGGGGATAATCCTATCTGTCAATATCCTAACTACAATCATTGTAGCTGTAATGGAGCGGATGATGTTCCCTGGGCAATGGTAATATATTGTATTTTTAAAATAGATATAGATAAAGGTTATGGGAGGAAAGATCTTGCAGAATAAATACTAGTGGTAGTATTATCGATTGTTTTAGGATCTGCTATGGTAAGCACGATGGATACATTGAGTTACAGCTTTAAATCAATTTTTTATGGCATCTCATTGGCGGTATTAATTGTTATCTTTTTAGTGGAATTATATAATAAGAATATTTTATAATAATACATTGCTTTCTTTGGCATCTGTTTAAAAAAGATTTCTGCATTCAGATACAGATTTATGTATACCTTTTGAACTAAACTATAATCAAGGAGAAATAAAGGGAATTCCATCTTCGAGTAACGAAGTCATTATGTAGAGGATTCTAACATTTATTAACAAGGAGAGATAATGATGGTATTTAAGTCTACAAGCAAGACTACTTCGGATCTAGCACTTACGGTGTATAATGAAGACTTTGCGGTTGTGAAAGAGAAAAGAGCGTTTAAGGATTATAACAGGCAGGAATCCGTTCAGTACATGGATGTTTCGGAAATGATTGAAACAGATTCTATTATTATAAAAGGGCTGGAAATCCAGGAGCTTAACTATGACTATGATTTGGTTGATAAGACTAAGCTGTTGAAAAAGTATATTGACCAGAATGTATTCCTTTATGATCAGAAAGAAAATACTAAAAAGGAGTATCGTTTATTGAGTGTTAGTCATGGATTAGTACTGGAAAACTTAAAAACAAATGAAATTGTAATTGATCCAAAAGAAGAATTGATTTTGCCAAAATTGCCGGAAGGTCTTATAACAAAGCCGTCTCTCATTTGGAAGGTAAAGCCCCAGAAAGTAGATGAGATTGATGTCACCTATACTACGGGAGGTTTGAAATGGGAAGCAAATTACGTGGTTCATTTAAGCAAAGAAACACTGGATCTTACCGGATGGGTCCTGCTAACGAATAATTCAGGAACCACTTTTGAAAATGCACGGCTTAAACTGATTGCAGGTGAAGTCAACCGTGTTAAAGATCTTGATCCTGTATATGAGCGACAGATGTTAGCAGACAGTCCTATTGTCTATTCGGAGAACCAATTTGAGGAAAAAAGCTTCAATGATTACCACTTATACAGTCTTCAAGGAAAAACTACATTAAAAAACCAACAGGAAAAACAAATCAGTCTTTTGACTGCCACCGACGTTAGTTATGAAAGATATTACGAGTACAGATTTGAAGATGAGAAGGCTCGTATAATGATAGATTTTTCTAATACAAAAGCAAATCAGTTGGGTTTGCCTTTTCCAAAAGGAAAGATGAAAGTATACAGTGAAGATGAAGAGGATGCGAGCCTGGAGTTCATCGGCGAGGACACCATTAACCATACACCGAAGGAAGAAGATATAAAATTATATCTGGGAGATGCGTTTGACATAGTGTGTGAAAGCAGAGGTTCGGATACGTATAAGAAGGGCAAGCATGAATACTATGAATTCGAATATGTATTAAAAAACCAAAAAGATGAAGCTGCTACTATGATAATAACACATCCCATTTATCGGAAACATTGGAAGATGAGCGAAACATCTCATGAATATAGAAAAAGGGATGCAAGCCATATAGAATTTGAAATTATCATACCAGCTAATAAAGTAGAAACGATTGCTTTTACTTATGTAATTAATCATAGCATACATGTAATTGTAGATTAGCTGGTGAATAATATAGGTATAAATTATTTACCAATAACAGGTGCAGTTCTGTTAAGGAACTGTGCTTTTTTTATTGAAATAACAATAGTTTCAGGTGCAAACTGTGATACCTGTCGAACCAATCCTATTCAATTTTAGTAAATAAAGAATAAATCGTAACTATTACTATTTACAAATCGTAATAGTTACGATATGATAAAAATAGTTTAAAAGACATATAGAAAGGAAGACGAGAATTGAGTATAGGTAAAAAAATTATCACTTTATTTTTTGCGGGGCTTATTTTATGGGGATGTACACCCTCAGAACAAGTTTCTAGCAGTATGGAGGATTCAGAGCTTAAAGTGTACACAACAATTTATCCATTTCAATATGCAGTTGAACAAATTGGAGGAGACACTGTTTCAGTTGAGACGGTATATCCACCTGGAGTAGATGCTCATACATATGAACCTACATCAAAAGACATGACAGCTATAGCAAAAGGGGATGCATTCATTTATTTAGGAGCTGGAATGGAAGGTTTTGCACAGAGTGCAGCTGCTGCACTAGCATCACAGAAAGTAAAATTAATTGAAATTGGTAAGCATGAAGAACTTTTCCGTGAGGGACATGGAGAAGAAGCGCATGACCATGATGATCATGAAGAAGATACCCATGGAGAGGAAGCGCATGACCATGGCGATCATGAAGAAGATACCCATGGAGAGGAAGCGCATGACCATGGCGATCATGAAGAGGATACCCATGGAGAAGAAGTGCATCACGATGATGATAAAACCAGTGCAGACACAGATGCAGTTGAAATTGAAGGTATGTCAAAACATTATCATTCGGGGGAGGCTGTACAGCTAACAGCTATTCCTAGTGAAGAACTCACTCATGGTCATTGGAGTTGGCATACATTAGAGCCTGGAGATGAGGAATGGAAGACTATATCGGATCAACAAACGAATAAATATGAAGGTAAAGCTACTAGTCATGGTCAACAGATTAAAGCAGCCTTTTTAGACGATGATCATAATACGGTTGCTGAGTCTGAAGTTGTAACCATTTTGATTGATGATCATGACGGCGATTATGACCCGCATATTTGGATAGACCCACTACGCATGATGGAAGCATCTGAAATTATTAAGGAAGAACTAATCGCATTAAATCCTGAGCAAGAAGCCTTGTATACTCAGAACTTTGACGAATTAAAAAAGGAATTAATGGCATTGGATGAAAGATATATAGAACTATTGGAAACAAAAGAAAATAAACATATCATTGTACCGCATGCAGCATTTGGATACTGGGAAGAAAGATATGGAGTACGTCAAATAGCAGTTAGTGGTTTATCATCGAGTGATGAACCATCACAAAAGGATCTTACTCAAGTAGTTAAAAAGGCGAAAGAATATGATCTAAGCTATATTCTGTATGAACAAAATAGTACAAATCGATTATCAGAAATTATTCAGGAACAAATTGGAGCAGAGACGTTAATTATTCACAATATAACTGTGTTAACGGAGGAGGATCTGGCTAATAAGGAGGATTATATTTCTCTAATGAACTATAATTTAGAAATACTTGATAAAGCGACAAAATAACATAAATTCCATTAATTTAATCATATAAGGTACGAGACAGCGAGTAACTGACCTCTTATTGGCGTGAGCAACTCCTGGATCTACCTGGTACTGAGCGCTACTGAGTATGGCAAATCAGTAGCGCTTAAAACTTTTTAACAAGTTTCCTGAATGTTGGAATAGACTATAATATCACTGAACAACTTCTTCTGAAAATAGAAAGAGGGTGCAGCATGATTGAGATAGCAGGAAAACCTTTTGATTCAAGTGATATGGGGCCAACTGATAGTACGGAATATAGAATTATTCAGGTGATGCAGGATTCCCCGGTTGTTTATTCATACCAATCTGCAGAAGAATTGTTGTTTGAAGTTAAGTTGCGAGAGCATATTATGTTAAGTGCAAGATTAATGAATCAGAGTGATGCTCAGTTTGCAACATTTGCTTTATCCCGTTGTAATCCTCTTTACTGGCATTTGACAGAATTTGGAGGATTTCAACTGCAGGAAGGTGTTAAACCATCTGAAGCAATTAACGATATTTTCATAAATAGCTCTCTATATGCATTTGAATGTGCAGGTGCTAAGGTCATCATTTACTATCATGCAGTTCTTCAAGTAATTGGCGAGACCTCATTTAATCAATTATTTCAAAATATCTACATATACAGCTGGCATACAGATCCTGATCTTGGAATAGATTCTACATACTCAACCTATTTTCTTCCAGGGGATGTTGTCTATTTCATGAATCCCGAGGTTGATCCACGCGTTTCGCATTGGAGAGGGGAAAATGCTGTTGTGTTGGGAGAAGACACTTATTTCGGGCATGGGATTGGAATAGCCAGCGCTGATCAAATCATCGAAACATTAAATCGTGCAAGAAAACCGGGAGCTTCACAATCAGCCTATTTGACAAATTTAGTAGTAAGGCCATCATTTAAACATTTAATGAAGATCTCCTTGGAGCCACGGGTTCACTCTAGGTCTAAACCTCATCTTATTATAATTACACATAATGAGAGCTCAATTTCTTATTACCGTTATAGTCTTTTCCTAGGAGAATATTATGGATTCTAGAAGAAAATGATAATCTATAGAAGGTCATACGTACAAGAACAGGTGGGTTCTTTTTCTGCGTATGATTTTCTATTTTTACAGTACCTTGCATTAAACAGTAGTTTATGATAAAGTAACATTAATAAGGTACTTGTAATATTATAGTACTGTTCATAATATAATAGTGAAAATGAAGAATGAAGGTGATCAAATCGTGAATATACAATTTAAAAAAGGCGCATTAGAACTGTGTGTTCTTGCATTACTGGATAAGCAGGATCGGTATGGATATGAACTTGTTCAAACGATTTCCGACCAGATTGCCATCTCAGAGGGATCGGTTTATCCGCTGTTAAGAAGGTTGAAGAAAGAAGATTTCGTTACAACCTATTTACAGGAATCAACAGAGGGACCATCTCGTAAATATTATAAGCTTACTGTTAAAGGCAGTGAATATCTTCACGTGCTATCTGATGAGTGGCGGGAATTTTCTAACGGTGTTAATCATTTAATAAAGGAAGGTGTAAACGATGAATAAAGATCAGTTTTTTAAAAAACTAAACCTGTCATTAAAAAGCCTATCATCTGAAGAACGAAAGGATATATTACAAGATTTCCAGGAGCACTTTGAGATAGGCAGGGTGGAGGGGAAAACAGAAGAGGAAATTTCGGATTCACTTGGGTCACCCAATCATATTGCGAAAGAATTAATGGCTGCACATTATTTGGAAAAGGTGGAGGATACTTCTACAGCAGGTAATATCCTGCGGGCAATGTGGGCAGTTATAGGTTTGGGATTTTTTAACTTAGTTATTGTGCTTGGACCATTTATTGCACTAGTATCCGTTATTTTTGCAGGTTGGGTATCTGGTGTTGCATTTATTATTTCACCCCTGCTGGTTTTAATTGACCTTGTACTCTATCCGGGGACATTTCAGTTTTTTGATTTATTCTTTTCGATTGCCCTGACAGGGCTTGGACTATTAATTGCAATTGGTATGCTATTTGCAACACGGGCTGTTTCCAATGGATTTATTCGCTATTTAAACTTTAATGCAAAACTTGTGAAAGGAGGTCTGAAACATGAGTAATGTAAAAAAAATTGCGCTTATTGCAATTCTGCTCATTCTAGTGGGGGGCATCGGAAGCATACTCATTTTTAACCTAAATGAACCTGTATCTGTTGCTGAAGCGAAAGAAATTGATAGTACAACGATTACTGCAGTTGAAGTCCAAGCAAACAATGGGAAAGTGGAAATTATGTCTGCGGAAGGCTCCACGACCAGGGTAGAACTTACAGGAGAAGGTATTAAAAATAATAAAGAAAAATTGTCTGTTGAACAAAACGGGAATACATTATTCATTCAAACTGTTAACCAAAACAACAAATTATTCAATTTTAATTTCTTTACTGGTTCAGTAACATTAAAGGTTTATTTACCAGAAGCAGTATACGAAACATTACATGTTGCTATTGATAATGGGAGCTTAGAAACTCAACAAGTTACTATTAAAAATATAGATGCAGTAACAAAAAATGGGCGCATAACGATGGATAATATTACTACTGACACGCTGCATGTAAAGTCAAACAATGGAAAAATAGTGCTTGATCAGGTTGAAGGCGCAATTACCGGGAAAACAGATAATGGATCAATATCACTTACAACGAAAGATTTAGACCGTTCAATTGACTTCGAAACTGATAATGGAAGTATTAAAATACAAACGGAACAAGAGCCAACAAACGCATTATTTGATGTAAGAGTGGGAAATGGAAAAACCTCTATATTCGGATCATCCAATTGGGATACGTTGGTTGGTAATGGTGATAATATTATTAAATTAAGTACAGATAACGGTAGTATTACAGTGGAAGACCAGACAAGGTAACATGTGGCAAATAGATAAGAGGTAGAGGCTGGGACATAACTAAATGGGAAGAATGAGAATCCGAACAATCGAAGCGTTACATTTGCTCAGGCGTTAATGTTCGGATTTTCCTGAATAATTCCTCTTTTGTCCCAACCTCTTACAGATTCAGTCACAACTACATTGTGCTACTCTTTTTCTTTCAAGTAACTGACAACTCCGATTGCTGCACCTAACACCGCACCACCAGCTACCTCGATTGGCAAATGTCCAAGCAGCTCTTCTAATTTTTCTTTTCTTTTTTTGTGATAGATACCAGGATGTTCGTCGGACAGTTTCTCTAACTGTACATTTAATTCGTTTACTTCCATTGCAATTTCTCCTGCCTGCCTACGAATACCCATAGCATCGTATACGACAATCAAACTAAAAATCGTGCTGACACCGAAATCTATCGAAGGTACGCCTTTCTTCAGAGCTACATACGTGGTAAGTGCTGCGACAGCTGATGAATGAGAGCTGGGCATACCACCAGTACCAACGATCCTTGACAAATCCCATTTGCCTTTATCCAAATAATTCAATGGTATCTTTAAAAATTGAGCAGCACCTATCCCTATTAATGCTGTTAGTATGGAACGATTTAACATTAGCTCACCTCAAGCTATAGGATGAGAAATAAATAGGACTTTTATTCAAGAGAATTGTATTAAGTACGTTGATAACATACATGGGGCGGTGAATAATTTGTTAAGAATACATAATCCAAAAGATATTAGGAATAATATCTATAGATTTTCACGAATGGAGAGAAACCTATGGAACAAACTAACTTACACGGGAAATTACAGCAAATTAGTCAACATATAGCCGAGGCGCAAGAGGCTGTTAGATTGGCACAAGGGTCAGATCCGCAACTCCTGCTCCAAGCGCAGGAACAGCTTCAGCAGGCAGAAAAGGAGCTGCAGCAAACGAAAGACCTGGAAGGAACAGCAGCAACAGAGAATTCTCAATTTCAACAGGCCTATGAGCAACTGCATGATACCCGGCAAGATATACAGGAAGCACAACAAAATAATAACGGAATATTATAGAACCTATTTTATTCTACTATTAAGTAAAGGCTGTCATGGAGACAGCCTTTACTATTTTTCCTTTTGGTTATTCCTGCGGTTCGGTCGATTATTAATTAAATCCTTGAATTCATTTTCCACACCAAACTCCGCATTATTTCGTTCTCTGTTATGGGAAATTTTATTATTTTGTTTATTTTTATCTTTATTACGGTTTTTATTTTCTTCAGACATGAGTCAAAAGCCTCCTTTAATTTACTCTATTAGAAAATATCCTGTCCATTTTCACAAAATTGATTCCTAATTTTGTGTATTAAAATAAACAGGAGATATTTTAGAAGGACCACAGAATATAAACTAAAACGCTTGGATTCAATTCTCTTATATGAGAATTGAATCCAAGCGTTTTGGGATAATCTTTTCTTTTTCTAATCTGGCTAGTTCCCTGTAGCTTTTTGGGCATCTCTTTTATCTTTGGCAAGTTTAAACGGTGCATAGATAAGGGCTCCGATAAGAAACAAACCAATATATCCGATTAGCGGATAAAAGAATGCAACGAGCTTTGTGAAACCCGCAAAACTTGCAAAGAATGCAACTACACCTGTTATAAGGGTAGCGTAGTTAAACTTCTTCGTGTTTCTTTCAACAAAACGGGCAATAAATGCGTAGATCATGCTGACACCAGTATTAAAGATCATCCCGAATAGGACCAGGGACATTAAAATGGCTAGAACGGGTGAAATATCATCAACAATTTTCAACATTGGCATATCAAAGTTTGCCACTACGTTTACTTTAGAGAAGATTGCAAGGTGACTAAGAATGATAAGGATCCCAATTCCAAGTCCTCCAACTAAGCCACTGGCTGCAGCTATCTTTTCATTTTTCACAGTTCCACCCATCACAAGCGCCATAGCGGCCCCTACTGCGATATTAAATGACACATAATTGACTGCTGAAATGAACCAATGTGGTAACGAAGATTCCTGCTCTTTTGCAATTGGATCAAGCTCAGAGAATGACATGTCCATAGTGAACAAGCTATAGACTCCGATCATAATTAATACAAGTACAAGAACTGGTGTGATACTTCCTATTATTGCAATAATCCTTTGTACATTAAGCATCACCGTTAAAATAATTAAAACTGTCAAAATCATACTTCCAATAAAGGGACTTAATCCAAACTGTTGATTCAGGATGGATCCAGCACCTGCGATCATTACTACACCGACACCAAATAACGTAAATACAATGATTCCGTCAACTACAATTCCAAGATAGCGTCCACTTATTTTATAGATAGCATCTTTATGAGAAATTGTTTGCATGCGGCTCCCAAGCCACGTTAGTGTCATACCAAGGTATGCGAATAATGCTGTTGCAACAATTGCTGCAATGGTACCCATGTGACCAAAACTCGTGAAATATTGTAAAACTTCCTGCCCCGAAGCGAATCCTGCTCCGACGATGATCCCGATAAAAGCGCTACCAATTTTTAATATTTTAAACATAAGTTCCTCCAAGTTGTCTGTTTTTGTTAGTATGCCTTACTTCGTTACTTTTAGCAGATCACCTGTTACATCATAAATGAACTGATATTTTTCGTCAAATTAACAATTGTCTATTCCTTTATTGTGACCTATTACTATTGAACACACCAAAATTGAACCGCCTTATAGTAAGTCCCATTACAGCGTGCGAAGGAATAAGACGGCCGCTTTTGTATTATTTATCTGCTGACCTTAAACTTGTACTTTCTTAAAACGGTCAAATCGTAACGATTCACCAGGAATAATCGTTTCTGTTTTCTCAAGAATTAAATCTTCTATTAGTTTTCCAGTCACTGTTGCTAAACTAATTCCATCACCCTCATGACCTGCTGCGATATAGAAACCTGGTACTTCATCTACAGCGGAAACAATTGGTAAATGATCATCTGTGTAAGGTCTGAATCCGGTATATGTACGGATCATATTAAAATCATTCAAAGCAGGGAAGAATCGCATGGCTCTCTTAGCCATTGTATTAACCACGTTCATGTCGACACTGCCATCATATCCGACAAATTGACGGCTGCTTCCAAGTAAGAAGTTTTGGCTTTCTGTAGGCTCAAGTACAAGAGCTACACCGTGTTTTTCGGTTAGTTCGTCTACTTGACGGGCACGGCCAAATTTATTCATTAAATAGCCAAATTCCATAACATTACGCATCATGATTGGTTTTTGTCTTGCTCCAACCATAATATGTCCTTTTCTAGGAATAATCGGGATATCAAGATCCAGCATTTTTCCAATAAAAGGAGCCCATACCCCAGCTGCGTTAACTACCTTTTTTGCGGTAAATGTTCCATTTGTTGTTTCGATAGTAAAGTCTTCTTTTTTTGAAAGCCCTGTGACCTCAGCCTGGGTTTGTAACTTCAATCCATATTGCTTCGCCTTGTCAATGAGTGAATAGCAAAATAAGTACGGGTTTATGAGTGAATCAGTTTCACTTTCCAGCCCACCAGGAATATCATGTGCGAAATAAGGCGATTCCTGACGTATGTCCGCATTACTAAGGAAGTTAAACTTCAAACCACCTTCATTTTGAGTGTCCACCCATTTTTTTGCTGCTTCTGCTTCGTCTTCATTGTCACAGACAAGAATACTGCCAAGTGCACGGTATTCGAAGGGAAGGTCGAGCTCATGCTGCAGATCTGCTATTAATTCCTGACTTACCATGGACATCTGGCTGTCAAAACCAGGATCTTTATCAACGATGGTCACATTTCCATCACATTTAGAAGATGTGCCGCTTGCAATATCATTTTTTTCAATGAGTATACAATCTATTCCTGATTTTGCAAGATAATAGGCAATGGAACAACCGACAATGCCGCCACCAATAATTGCTACTTCTGAATGATTTTTAACCGTCATAACGCATTATCTCCTTTTTTCGCAAAGACATTTATTCTATAAAGAAACATAGTCTGGCAAAATTCGTTATTTTAATGTACTATCAATTCTATCATCTATGTTAGAATAGTTTTATAGATTGTGTCAATATTTTTTACATAGTTATGAAAGCGTTAAATTTTTTATTATTTTGATTTTGTACAAGGAGGTAGTTGTCTTATGGATAAAGTAATTATCTGTAGATGTGAAGAAGTAACATTAGAAGATATCAAAAATACAGCCGAAAAACATCACTGCTCTGCCCGTGAAGTAAAACTTCGCAAGAGAGCTGGAATGGGTTATTGCGGAGGGCGGACATGTAGACCTGCTTTAGATACTGTATTACAAGAAGTAACAGGAGAAGTTCCAGGAGATGATATGCCGTTAAAGGTCCAACCTCCTGTCAGACCAGTAACATTATCAGTTTTAGGAGGGCAAAAACAGTCATGAATAATCGGATACTAGATCATCCTGTTCTTGGAAAGCTATCAGACCAAACAGAGATTGAATTTACATTTGATGGAAAGACATATAAAGCATATGAAGGAGATACTATTGCATCGGCACTCCTTGCAAATGGCGTCCGTAAATTACGTGTTCACGAAGAATCGAAAACACCACGTGGAATCTATTGTAATATTGGTCATTGCTTCGAGTGCCGTGTGACAGTTGATGAAGCGGCGGGAGTTCGGGCCTGCCTGACAGAGGTCAAGGCTGCCATGGTAATTGAAAGTGGAAAAGCTGAGCCGGTACCATTTGACCAATCAAATCCAGACGACATGCCTCGAACATATGCAGAGTTTAATGAAAAAGCTAAGGGCAGTAAGGAGGACGATTCCCATGTATGATGTGGTCATCATAGGTGCTGGTCCTGCAGGATTATCAGCAGCAATTGCGTGTCGGGAGTGGGATTTGCATGTTATCGTAATTGATGAATTTCCAAAGCCTGGAGGCAGGCTGCTTGGTCAGCTTCACCAGGAACCTTCCGGCGAATGGTGGAATGGTATAGAAGAAACTAAAAATTTACTTGATAAAGCGAAGGAATATAATACGGAGATTCAATGTGGAACTTCTGTGCATAACGTTGAGAAAACAAGTAATGGCTTCTCTGTGCATACAAACAAAGGTATGTTTTATGGAGAAAACCTTTTAATAGCAAGTGGCGCTGCAGAAACAGCCGCCCCTATTCCAGGTTGGACACTTCCAGGAGTTATGTCGATTGGTGCTGCTCAAGTCATGACAAATGTACACCGGGTTCGTGTTGGTAAAAAGGGGATTGTTGCTGGAGTTAACGTACTGTCAGCAGCAATTGCTCGGGAGCTTCAAATTGCTGGCGTAGAATTGCACAGCATGGCTTTACCTGCTGCAAACTCGGTTACAAAAAATGAAAGTGATCCTAAAAAGGTGATGGATGGTTTAGTACGGATCGCTCATCTTGCTCCATCGCCATTTCTTCGATTTGGCAGTAAGTTTGCGAAAGCTGCCTGGGTGAGGGATATTGCTGTTAAATTTTATCCAAAAGGTGGCGTGAAAATGTGGGGAATGCCAATCCACATTCGAAAAGCCATTGTTAGTATTAACGGAACAGAGCAAGTAGAATCCGTTACTATTTGTAATGTCACTCCAGATGGCGAACCTGTTCCAGGAAGTGAAAAAACAGTTGAAGTTGACTTTGTCTGTATAGCTGGTGGGCTTTATCCACTCGCGGAGCTAGCTTCTGTGATCGGCTGTCCATTCCAATATATTGAGGAGCTTGGCGGGCATATTCCGGTTCATAATGAACAAATGGAAACACCAGTTAATGGGATGTTTGTAGCTGGAAATATTACTGGAATCGAAAGCGCAAAAGTAGCCAGAGCACAAGGGAAATTAGCTGGCTTGTCTATTGTAAAACATCGGATTAAGGATTTAGCGGACATAAACGATAAAGTTCATGAAGCATTGAACGAGGTCAAGGAAACACGTGAAAAGGCATCGATTCAATTCCACCCCGGAATTAACGAGGGGCGTGAAAAAGTAAATAAAGCGTTTAATGATTATCAACAAACAACGTGATTGTAATGTTACTGTATATTGATTGAATTTATCCATTAAATAAAGAAGGCAAGCCTAAAAATCAGGCTTGCCTTTATCTATTTGATGAATAATAGGTTATCCGCGTCTTCCGCCTCTACCGCCACGTTTAGTATCCGTACTGCGTTTAAGGGTAGATAGGTTTTCTTCACTTGCTTTTAGAAAATTAGCCATTTTATCTTCAAAGGTTTCTTTGGGTTTGAAGCTGGTTCTTGATCGAGAATCTTTGGAGTTCCTACTATCTCTTCCCTGGCGTGTTGGTCGTTGTCCTTCAGGTCTTTCGATTGTTTTTTTGATGGACAAGGCAACTTTTCCGTCTTTTTCATTAATGACTTTTACTTCAATTTCATCCCCTAATTTAAGGTGGTCGTTAACATCTTTAACATAGCTGTCAGCTACCTCACTGATGTGTACGAGACCAGTTGTACCACCTGGTAATTCGACGAATGCTCCGAAATTAGTGATTCCTGTTACTTTACCTTGTACTTTACTGCCTACTTCAATTGACAAAAAAAGTTCCCCCTCTTAAATGTTAAAACCAACTTATTATAACAAATTTAGTGACCAATATCAATATCTATAAAAATTTGATTGCATATATAACTAATTATAACTTATTTTGCCTAGAACGTGTTAACTTTTGATATTTTGTTCTCTCGATCCCATATAAAACCCATGGTGATGGCAGTTCGAACTGGTGATCTCCAGGAAGTAATCCTGCTTCCTCTTTTGTTAAATCCATCCATATATATGTTTCACCTTCTGTTTGCATTTTTAACTTCTGATATTCGCTGGATATCGTTTCCCACAATCCATGCTGTGAGGTGATGTCATTCCAAGGGTAGATAGCATGTAAATAATGATGTTTTTTACTGTCTTTTTTTGTAATTAGAAAACGGTTCTGTGCTTCGTTTTCATGAAATGACCACTTCTCAAGATCCTGTTCTTGAAACAAATCCGATGATCCTGGGAAAACATAATAACATTCGTAAGGGAAGGGCGATGATGATTGAACGTACATTTTGTTCAGCCATTCTTTTTTTCGCTGCAGATCAGTGAGCTGCTTCCAAACATGCGATCCTGATTCCAAAGTGGATGTATCCTTTGTGACAGCACCATGTAACACGGACTGTGAGACCATACCGATTTTTTCCATAACACGCTTTGCTGCTGCATTGCTCTCCTGCGTGTTGGCACCAATCCACTGTATTCCTTCTATTTTAAAAGCTTCATCCATCATATATGACATAAGTGCTGTTGCATAATCATTTTTCTTAAATTGATGATCTGTTCTTAATCTCCCTAACATTGCATAGCGCTTTGCGTAGATAGAGTGTCCCCCCATACTGATCATTTGTCCATCGATAAATAATCCATATAAACGATTATAACCTGAAATGAGTCTGCTGAATATATGTTTAATATAATCGTCTTCAATCCCTGTATTCATCGCTTCCAGATGGGTATAATCCTCTATGTTTAACATTCGGATGGTTTTCTTCATTTGGGTTTCACTCCCTTCTACTTACTACATTATAAACTTTATCTAATCAAAGAAGAAAGTCAGGTGCCTGGGAGAACGTTATTTAGCTTTCGTTTTCACCATTCGTACTGCACTATTCAGTAAATTGCAGTACTACGGATGATATAAGTAATCATATATATAACTAAATCTTTAGATCTGTTAAAGGAATACGTATTAAAATGAATAGGAGGGATCACCGTGAACAGTAATAAAATTGTACTGGTTACTGTTGTAGTATCATTACTATTTATTTTTGTAGTTGTTTTTTGGCAATTTGCACAAATGTGAACAGTAAATAAGGAACAGGAAAGATAATAGGAAGAGTCGTACCACTTAACCTGGTGGTGGGGCTCATTTTATTTGTCCCGCAATAGGAAAGTATAAAATTTTGGCTGCAATTAATTCTTACACTTAAACAGCCACGTCCGGCTCCAGCACCCAGGGACTAGCGAGACTTCCTTCATCTCCGTACGATAAGTCAACATCGGCTACCTCCGGTCGCCGTGTTTCCTTTATCTCCTGCGGTTCAGTCCAGTCCGTACGTCCCTAAACGGGCGCTTGCGCCTTTGTCCCGCATAAATGACGGGCTGTTCAGCTAACCATAAAGAAAATACTGTTGGCATACGCTTAAATTAGTACCTGTTTATTGGATAAGTTTATGAAATGTTGCAACTTTGTTACAAATGGCGACTATAGTAGTAGTAAGACTTATTCCCACAGGAGGGAGGTTATTATGATGAAAAAAATAATGACCTTTAAGCTAATCATTCTATTTGGAACCCTTGTTATTTTAACTGCTTGTACGAATAATACAACGGAACCGGACGCTGATGAGGTGAATCGTACAAATGAAGAGAAAGAAACTACCCAGCCAAATTTTCAGGAAGAAGACCTAGAACAAGAGCCAGAACAAGACGACAAACAGGAAGAACAGAATAATGATGAGAAAGTTACGGAAGGAAAATATAGAACACATCAAATTGTCCTTTTCTTCTCTGATAATGACTTATTGGGTAATTACAGAATTGAAAAAGAAATTAACGCAGACGTCGACGAACATTTAGCCAAGGTTGCACTAGAAGCATGGATTAAAGGACCAGAACATGAAGAATTAACAGGATTAATTAATCCAGAAGTAAGTATAGAATATGTTGAAGATATCGATGGTATTGCACATGTTAGTTTCTCTAAGGAGATTCAAATTAGCAACTTAGGTTCCAGTGGTGAATTAATGTTAGTGGAACAGATCGCTATGATTATGCAGCAATTCGGATTTGAACAAACACAACTATTAGTCGAAGGAAAAGTTGTCGAATCATTGCTTGATCATTTATATACCGCTGATCCAATCGTTGCTAATAATCCTGAAAGCTATCCATGGATTCAGGAAAAAGAATATCGGGAAATTGTTTTGCAAAATGATGCTTTTCAGATTTTTCAACCAGCGCCAAACACGAAAGTGAAGGATCGTGTAGTGGTAAGTGGATTGGCCAAGGTCTATGAAGGGACTATCCTTTATGAATTTGAAGATGGCCACTTTATTCTGGACGAAGGTTTCACCACAGCAACAGTAGGAGCTCCTGAATGGGGAGAATTTGAGATAATTATTGAATTTGATGAAGTAGCTAACTATTCAGGAAGAGTGATTTTGTTTGAAGAAAGTGCCAAAGACGGTTCAAGAATTAATGAATTGCAGATTCCGATTCAAGTTATAAGATGAAACTCTCTCTAATATTCTACTTTTCAGATCCGGAACCTCAGAAATTATATCTGAAGGTGCTGCAAAAACTTTATTAGGTTGCTGAGCCGTTCAATAATCGTTTGTTTGATTAATGGATGGCTTCCTAAAAAAATATTAATTTGATAAAAATTGTTTTTTCTATTATGATTTACGTTAAATTTTAAAAAATACTCTTAATCACTGCTCTGAAATCCAAAAGTAGAGTTTAGAATCGTTTAGAAACTTCATTTTCACATGGTAAAGTCGCTTTGCCTTATAAGGAAAACAGCAGTATACTAAATACATCAACTACCCACTACTATTCACTGCGTGTTCAAGAAATGCCTCCACTTGCAGAAAATCTACCATAGAAAAGCTAGCCTGCTTGAAAAAGATAGGTAATGTTAGAATGGTTGGAAATGATCATAAACCCCATTAGATAGACAAAAATTATATTATAATAGGTTAATAGAGAAAACAATCGTTAATGAGACGGAAAGGGGAAAGGTATATGAAGTTATTTCATACAGCGGATTGGCATTTAGGTAAACTTGTACAAGGAGTATATATGACAGAGGACCAACAATTCGTGCTGAGGCAAATGATAAGTGCTATTGAAGAGGAGAAACCGGATGCTGTAATTATTGCCGGGGACTTGTATGACCGAGCAGTACCGCCTACTGAGGCAGTGCATCTTTTAGATGAGGTGCTTGAAACAATCGTACTGAAGCTAAAGACGCCAGTTCTGGCTGTGGCAGGAAACCATGACAGCCCAAGCAGATTAAATTTTGGCAGCAGAATTATGAAGCAGAATGGCTTCCATATTGTTGGTAATTTCACAAAAGAATTGCAGCCGGTTACGTTACAGGATGAGCATGGTGAAGTTAATTTTTATCTTATCCCATATTGTGACCCGAGTGTTGTCCGTACGGAGCTGGAGGATGATACCATCCGTTCGCACAATGATGCAATGAATAGTATTGTTGAAAATATTAGCAGTAACATGGATCCGGACAGTCGCAATGTCTTTGTCGGCCATGCATTTGTTACACCTTTTGGCGAGGAAAGAGAGAATACGAGTGATTCCGAGCGACCACTTTCTATTGGTGGGGCAGAATATGTGGATGGGCATCATTTCTCAGCGTTTAACTACACTGCTTTAGGGCATCTGCATCAGGCACACCACATCATTGATGAAACGATACAGTATTCCGGATCTGTCTTAAAATATTCTATATCTGAAGAGAATCATAAAAAGGGGTTCCATGTTGTTGAAATGGATGCAAATGGGAAGATAACTGTTGAGAAACGTTTGCTGACTCCAAGAAGAGATATTCGTACTGTTGAAGAAACACTGGAGAATCTATTAACACACCCGGTCAATCAGGATTATGTGTTTGTTCGTTTATTGGATGAGGCACCTGTGCTGTCACCAATGGAAAGAGTGAGATCGGTTTATCCGAATGCCATGCATGTTGAACGAAAGAATTACACACTGGTTCCTGATCCAACCGAAGGAACAACTGTAGTAAATCGTAGTGAGATGAGTGACTTGGATCTTTTTAAAGCCTTTTATAAGGAAGTAAAAGGGACCGAAGCTTCGGATAAAACGGAATCAATCTTCAAAGAAGTACTCGATGAGTTATTGCGTGATCAGCGTGAGACTTCAACGAATTCGAGCAAAAAGCAAAAGGAATATATATCAAACTAAGCCTGGAGGCAGAAAGGAGTGCATACATAATGAGACCACTTAAATTAACAATGGCCGCATTTGGACCATATAAAGGTACAGAATCAGTTGATTTTACTGAATTGGAACAGAACAATCTATTTGTGATCTCAGGGAATACAGGTTCCGGTAAAACGACTATATTTGATGGAATCTGTTTTGCCTTATATGGCAGTGCGAGTGGCACAGACAGGGAAGATAGTAAGATGCTTCGAAGTGACTTTGCTGATGATAATACCCATACTTCCATCGAGCTGGAGTTTGAATTGAATGGTAGATTTTATCGTATTTTACGTCAGTTGGGACATGTCAAACAAGGGAATAAATCTAAGACCGGTGAACGGTATGAGTTCTTTGAAAAGGTTGAAGGGAAAGAAATACCTTGCGTGGATCGGCAAATGGTTTCAGAGATTGATAGAAAGGTAGAATCACTTATCGGGCTGACGCAGGATCAATTTAAGCAGATTGTTATGCTGCCCCAGGGGGAGTTCCGTAAATTATTAACTTCACAAACCGAAAATAAAGAAGCGATTCTTCGGAGATTATTTAAAACGGAGAACTACAGTTACATAAATGAATTATTGAAAAACAAACGGAACAAAGTGGATCAGGAATTTAAACAAGTCCAACAAAAGCGGGATCATTTTATTCAAAGCATCACAACGGCATTGCCATCTCGAGAGGAGTCCCCTTTATTCGAGGTGCTATCTGAGGAATATTACAATGTAAATCAGGTGGTTGCTGCATTAGATGAAGAGGCAGCGTTCTATGAGAAACAACTGATAATCGATAAGCAAAACTATAATGAAGCCTATAAAGCGCATGACAAGATGCAAACAGAGTTTCATCAGGCTAAAACGCTAAATGACCGATTTACGGATTTGGATCAGAAGGAAAAGCAGCTGAAGGAACTGGATGTTCAAGTTCCCACCTATGCTAAGAAAGAGAAAAAGCTGGAAGAAGCTGAGCGGGCAAGTCATATTGAAGTTTATGAGAAACAAGCTGTTGAATGGCGCAAAGAAGAAAAACAAAAAGGAATTGCTTTAGAGCGGTCAGAAGCTGCTGATAAAATAGCCGGTGATAGGCTTAAGCAAGCTCAATTGATTTATAAGCAGGAAGAGAGTAAAAAAGGACAGAGAGAAGAAGTTGGAAAAAGGTTTGATCGATTAAAGGACATCTTGCCTACAGTAAAAGAACTTGATGAAAGAAAAATTCATTTACGACAACTTGAAAACAATGGAAAAAAAGCTGCAGAAGAACTGAAAAAAGTAAAGATGCACTATACAGAGAAAAATGAATCTGTGGAGAAATATGAAAAGAAGATCAATACAATGGATCAGGCTGTCAGCCAATTGCCCGAAAAACAGCTAATGTTAACTGAAATGAGAGAGCAAGTTAAAGTGTTGATGGATTTTACTAAATTAAAGAAACAGCAAGTTGACCTCGATAAAGATTTACAAACAAAGGAAGCAGCTTTTGTAAAAGCGCAGGCGGTGTATCGAGATTCAGAAGAAGCGTGGCTGAGTAATCAAGCTAGTATCTTAGCAGGTCATTTGCATGATGGGGAAGCATGTCCTGTTTGTGGCAGTCTTGAGCATCCAGATAAAGCCACAAATCAAGAGGAAATGGTGACTCGTGAGCAGCTTGATGCATTAAAAAAGAAGCTGGATGAAAAAGACAGCCATTATCGTGATGCCATTGCCAAACAGAAATCGGAGGCCTTCAAATTAGAGGAAAAAGAAGGAGAACTTGCAACCTATAAAGTTCAAGCTGAAGATGCACCAGCTGTTGAGAAGCAACTTGTTGAAAAAGGAAAGCAATTAAATATAGAAGTAGAAGCTTTAAAAAAGCAGCTTGATGAACTGAAAACGAACAAAGAAATATATATAAAAGCAAAAGAAGAACGAAAGCAGCTAGAAGCTAAGAAGGAAAAGCTTGAAAAATCCTACCAAGATCAGAGATCTGCTTATCAGACTGCCAAAGCAGTTTATGATGAAAGATTACGGAATATCCCGGAGGAAGTCAGAACTTTGTCCAGTTTAGAAAAAGAACTAAGTGAAGCAGAGGCACAGGTAAATAAACTGGAGAAAGCATGGGACGATGCTCAGAAGAAGCTCCAATCCGTAAAAGAAGAAAAGACAAAAACAACTTCTGATCTAACACATACAAAGAAGCAGTTGGAAGAGACAAAGGAAAAACGGGTAAAAGCAGAGAAACAATTTACAACAGAACTGAAAAACGCTTCTTTTGATTCAGAAGAAATATACCATCAGGCAAAAATGGTTGAAGCAGACCGTCAGGAATGGAAAGAATCTATTCGCTTATTTAATGAAAATCTATCGATGAAAAAACAGCAGGTAAAAGATTTAAATGAAGCCTTGAAAGATATGACAAGAGTTGACCTAACAGTGCTGGAACAAAAACTTTCCGAGTTGAAAGCAGGTTATGAATCAGCGCTGAAAACGTTAAATCTATCCAAAGAGTATCAGAGGGGTGCTTCCGAATTAAAGGCTAGTATTCTCAAAGCTAATGAACAGGTAATAGAAAGTGAGAAAGAACTAGCTACCATTACTGATTTGTACGATGTCTTAAGGGGCCAAAACAATCAAAAGATTTCCTTTGAACGTTATCTGCAGATTGAATATCTGGAACGTATTATTGAGGCTGCAAATGGCCGATTAAAACGGCTTTCCAATGGTCAGTTTTATTTGATTCGTAGTGACCGGCAGGAATCTCACGGAAAACAAAGCGGCCTGGCACTTGATGTATATGATGGATACACTGGCCAAACACGTGATGTGAAAACACTATCAGGCGGGGAAAAGTTCAATGCTTCGCTCTGTTTAGCATTAGGCATGTCAGACGTGATTCAAAGCTTCCAGGGAAATATATCAATTAATACGATGTTCATTGACGAAGGGTTCGGTTCTTTGGATGAAGAAGCCCTTAACAAGTCCATTGAGACATTAATTGATATCCAGCAATCCGGCCGGATGATCGGGGTCATATCACATGTTCAGGAACTGAAAGCAATGTTCCCGGCAATACTGGAGGTTTCGAAAACAATGGAAGGGTATAGTCGGACGAAATTTGTAGTGAAATAATTCGCTGTTTGAATTTTATCAGTGAAGTGAAAGTGACTTGATGTTCTTCAAGTCACTTTCACTTTTATTGTTCCTGATAACCATTAATAGTAAGGATACGGATATGGAGAAGGATAATAAGGGTAAGGAGTCGGAGTAATATAAGGTAACAGAGCCAAAGCAGCTAACGACGCGAAAGGGAAAGCTCTGCGTCTAAATCGTCTAAATCTTCTTCTCGGTCGTCCAAAGTCACCATAATATTGTCGGCTATCCGAACCATTCTCATTCTCTCTCTCCATCACATCCTCACCAGCTAAAACGGTAAAATTATCCCTATCAACTTCTACAATAATGCCATCGAATGTACTTCCGTCTGTCATCGTTAAAGTCACGTGATAATTCATGTGTTTTCTGCACTCATCGTACATATTTCTAAGATCGTTTTGAACATCATGGTTTTCTGTATTCATTCTTTTCTCATCTCCTTTTAAATACATGGTATTCACCTAGGAAAATGATGTTACTATTCAACCTTAACTGGTTTTATATAAGCAGCTGCGACGGAACTTTAGCCTGACTTCCCCCTTCTTTAGAAAAGGAGTACTAATCCAACGCTGCAGAAAAATATACGGTGTAACGAGCATATCTATAGCGACTAACAAAGAAGTGAGCAGGATTAAATGAATATCATTGACACAAAATCATCTACGGGTTAATATATTAAATCATACTAACTTTATCAGAAAAGGGGGTTTTAAAATGACAACTAGTGTTCAACCTATAAATGAAGCAAAAGATCCAGTACAACGTAAAAGTACGGATTTAAATAATCCTCAAATGCCATTAATCATCGGTGGGTTAATCGTTGGGGCAATTTTGATGATATACCTAATGGCAACACAGGATATGGCACAGCCGTTACTCCTGGTAATTGGTCTGTTGTTGGGTTACACATTATTTCATGCTCGTTTTGGATTTACTTCTGCATTCCGTAGACTTGCGTCTGTGGGGAATGGGCAAGCTGTCCGTTCGCATTTGTTAATGTTAGCTGTTGCAGTAACATTATTTGCACCAATTCTGGCATTTGGTTATTCATTCTTTGGAACAGGTGTGTCAGGTTATGTTTCACCAGTTGGTATCAGCCTTCTAGTAGGAGCGTTCCTGTTTGGAATTGGGATGCAATTAGGTGGCGGTTGTGCTTCCGGTACGCTTTATGCTGTCGGCGGTGGACGAACAGTCATGTTTGTAACTCTATTATTCTTTATAATTGGCTCAACAGTAGGAGCTTATCATCTACCATTCTGGACAGAAGATTTACCTGCATTCGAACCGGTTTCTCTAGCAACATCTACAGGACTTGGCTATGGCGGTGCTTGGGCACTTTCGATTGCACTATTCAGTCTAATAGCTTGGATTACTTTAGTTGTAGAGAAAAAGAAAAAGGCTCCAAAAATGGCAGCAGTCCCGTCAGCAACTGGTTGGAAAAGAATCCTCCGTGGTTCTTGGCCATTGTTTGCAGCAGCGATAGCATTAGCTGTTCTTAATGCATTAACGCTCATGACTCGAGGTACGCCATGGGGGATTACTTCAGCCTTTGCATTATGGGGCTCAAAAGTGGCACAGTTCTTTGGGATCGATGTGGCTAGCTGGGGGTATTGGCAAGGTGCAAATGCTCAAGCACTAGAGGCTTCTATTTTAACTGACTCAACAACAGTGCTGAACTTGGGCGTTATTCTAGGAGCATTCTTAGCATCAGCTGCAGGAGGACTTTTCAAATTCTCTAAAGTTAATCCGAAAAACGTAGCAGCCTCTGTTATCGGTGGTTTAATGATGGGCTATGGAGCTCGTCTTGCATTTGGTTGTAATATTGGTGCCTACTTCGGTGGCATTGCGTCATTTAGTCTTCATGGCTATATATGGGGAATACTTGCATTAGCAGGCACCTTTGTTGCACTGTATCTTCGACCACTATTTGGATTATCTGTCCCGAAATCTAAAGACTCATTCTGTTAGAAATTTAAAAATCACCATGCGAAATTAACTTCGTATGGTGATTTTTAGCTTTATAGATCGAAAGTTTAACAGCCAAATTTTACTATATGGAGGCATCAACCGTTATATTTCAATTATATTACTATTATTCTATTGATAAATCGCAAGATGCTAACACTTACTTCACATCTTAGATTTTTGTAACTTTCTTGTCATAATCCTTCCAAATATTAAGTGATGATTTATTCTCCAAAACTATTTAATCTATCAATATAACAAAAAGGAGGATATCATTTATGCTTAGAAAGATTAGCAAGTTTGCAATTGTTTCAGCCATTTCATTAGCTCTACTGTTTCCTGCTACGTCCATGGCAGCAAATTCTTATACTGTTGTATCTGGGGATTCCCTTTGGAAAATAGCACTAAAAACAAAAACAGGTGTAAGTGAACTGATTGAGGCAAATCCTCAGTTGGCAAACCCAAACCTTATTTACCCGGGACAGCAAATCAATGTAGAGGTAAATGCACAATATAATCAAGAACAGGAAGTTGTTAAACTAGTAAATGCTGAACGTGCAAAAGCAGGATTACCAGCATTGAAGCATGATTGGGAGCTTGCAAGAGTAGCTAAATATAAATCTCAGGATATGCTGGATAAAAAATACTTCAGCCACACTAGCCCAACCTATGGTTCACCTTTTGATATGATGAAAAACTTCGGAATTTCATATAAATCAGCTGGAGAAAACATTGCAAAAGGTCAAACATCAGCACAAAAAGTTGTGAATGCTTGGATGAACAGTTCTGGGCACAGAGCAAATATTATGAGCAAAGACTTCACACATATTGGAGTAGGATATGTGGAATCAGGCCATCATTGGACACAAATGTTTATAAAAAAATAAGGAATTAGTAGAACGCGGTTATACTAAAAAGGAAGCTCCGCGAAAATACTAAGTTAAAACAGCAACCGTGCGCCCTTTAACTGGGACGCACGGTTTTTTTATAAGGTAATAGGGAGTATAAATTTTTGACTGCAATTAATTCTTACACTTAAACAGCCACGTCCAGCTCCGACGGAAAGGACGTCCTAGTGCCGATAAAGCCATACGTTAAGGAAAGCATCTATGAGATACATCGCAGGCAGGAAAAGTGCTTTTCTTTTTCAAGGACGTGGCGTTTTCATCCGCCAGCGCCCAGGGACTAGCGAGACTTCCTTCACTTTCGTAATCTAACTCAACATAAATCGGCTTCCCCCGGATAAGGAAGGCCGACTATTCCTGAGCTTGTGCTCAGGCGTCGGCATACCCGCTAGAGATGAGCATGTTTTCTTTTGAAAGTCTAAGTGAATCTTATACTCTGGAGTGAGTCTCCTGCAGCAGTGGAAGATCGACTAACCAAGCCGCTCCTGAGCGACTACGTCCAAAATTTAACCGGCACTTAGTTAATTAATTAAGTGCCAATTTTAAAATTTATTGATTGAGCTGCATCCACTTGGGAGACAGCACCGTTCAAACGGGAGACAGCACCTGCCAAACGGGAGACAGCACCCGCCAAACGGGAGAGAGCACCTGCCAAACGGGAGAGAGCACCTGCCAAACGGGAGACAGCACCCGCCAAACGGGAGACAGCACCCGCCAAACGGGAGAGAGCACCTGCCAAACGGGAGACAGCACCGTTCAAACGGGAGACAGCACCTGCCAAAACCTCGGGTGCGCGGGCGCAGTCCGTCCCTAACCGGGCGCTAGCGATTTTGTTCAGCTATGTATTCAGCCTGGTATGAATTTTCACCGGCGTGGACAGACAGGAGTGTGTCTGCGTATCCTACGAGCCGGTTTACAATTTCATCTGCAAGTGCGTATACGAGTGGATGTAATTGTGTATCATACAGTTCGGGTGCATCAAAAATAATGGTTGTATTGATAAATACGTCTCGATTACCATAAAGATTGTAATGGATAATTACTTTTCCAGCTGCACCACCGGTATGTTGGTCTTGAAATCCCGGGAGAAACACATACCACTCTTCAGCGGTCGCTGATCTGAAATTCTTAGTGAAATTTATGCCTTCTATTTCCTTATCAATCCGTTCCTGTAGCTGAGGTTCGATTATAGCAGCTACATTTTTTCCATTCATGCTGATCAATTCCTTCCCTAGTCATTGAATTACTACTTTGCCCAATAAAATGGACATCATGAAGATTTCAAACTTTTGTTTTCAAAAAGAATTAACTATCGATTTAGGGGGAAAATACAAATTATAAAATTTACACATAAATTTACAAGAAATATTGTTGGTAATTTTCCCCTGAAACGTTACTGTATCAACATATATAAGTAATCGCTTTCTTAACTATATTAAAGCTATTCATGAAGCATAGCAGTAATCTGAAATTCGACTAATTAACTAAATAGAGTAATTCCACCTAAAATAAATACTCAGAAACCGCATGGACAATCTAAATTTACGATGTTATATTTAGAAAATTATTAATGAGGAGGGTTAAAATGCTCAGTATTCCGATTATAGCTACTGCTATAATTTTCGCATTAATCGCACTAGGAGAATGGATTTCAATTATCTCCAGAGCCCGAATACCGATGTTGCTTACTGCAATGGTTGGTTTTCTGGCGATGAAGTGGTCAGGCATCTTTCCAGAAGACATTCTGGACAAATCAGGCTTCGCAGCATTGGGAGCTATTTTAATTGGACCGGCAATTGTTCATATGGGAACATTGATACCCTTCTCGGTACTTAGAAGTCAACTAAAGGCAGTTGCAATTGCATTAGGTGGCGTTGTTGTATCGGGTATTTTAATCTTAACGATTGTTCCATGGGTATTTGATTACCAGACTGCTGTAGCAGGAGTAGGACCTATTAGTGGGGGAGTAATTGCTTTAATTATCACATCTGAAAAACTGACTGAGATTGGACAATCAGCTATTGTGGTTATTCCTGCATTAATCGTTGCTTTTCAGGGTGTAGTGGGGATGCCTTTAGCGTTAAATTTCATGCGGAAATATGCTTTCAATATCCAGAAGGAAATGGATAACGGTACATTTGTACCAATGAATGGAGCAGATGATTCTATTATTCAAAAACAGTCAGAAGAGAAAAAGAATCCATTGAAATCAAGCATGACCATGAAGCTGTTTTTTGTATTTGTTGGTGCAGCCCTTGGAGTGGCACTTGGAGAGATAACACCTGTCAATTATAGTTTATGGTGTCTGGCAATCGGTATCTTCGGCTTAAAGCTTAATGTATTTGAAGGGAAATCTTTGGAGAAAGCAAACTCATTCACCATTACTATGATTGCTATTATCTTTGTTGTTATAGGTACAATGCAGGATGTTACACCTCAGCAGGTATTAAATAACCTACCAAGTATTCTGCTAATATTAGTGCTTGGGACTATTGGAATTTCCCTTGGGGGATATATCACTTCAAAACTTGTTAAATGGCATCCATACAAAGGTATGCCAGTAGCATTGACAGCCCTATTTGGTTTCCCGGGTGATTATATACTTTGTGAGGAAGTAAGCAGAAGTATAGCCAGGAATGAAAAAGAGGAGAAAGCAATTTTTGATGAATTGTTAACACCTATGTTAATTGGTGGATTCACAACTGTTACTATAGCGTCAGTAGTAGTTGCTGGACTAATTGTACAAACTTTATAACTGGAGGAATAAACATGGCTATTAAAATTGTGAAAAATGGGTTAGTGATTGATGGAAATGGTGGAGAGCCAAAAAAGGATAATGTAATTGTAGTTGATGGGGAGCAAATCGTTTATGCAGGACCTGAGCGGGATTATAAATCTACTGGTGAAGAGATAATTATTGATGCAAAAGGTGGAACTATTCTACCGGGCCTGATCGATACACATGTGCATATGATGATGGAATTTTCGCCGGTTGCCAACAGGCTGGAAACACCATTCGCGTATAAGTATTACCAGGCAGCAAACTATCTGAAGACCACGTTACATGCGGGAGTAACTTCCGTACGTGATGCGCTAGGTACGGATTTAGGAGTGAAGAAGGCTGTGGAGAACGGACTCATTCCTGGGCCAAGGTTACAGTTAAGTATAAATGCACTAACCATTACCGGTGGGCACGGTGATGGATATACTGTTTCTGGTAATACTGTAGATCTATTGGACTCGGATTATCCTGGTATGCCTAGTGGGAAATGTGATGGTGTTGAAGAGGTGCGTAAGAAAACTCGTGAAATGCTGCGTGCTGGAGCCGATGTAATAAAAGTTCATGCAACTGGCGGCGTATTAAGTGCTACTGACCATCCTGAGTTCACCCAATTCTCGCTGGAAGAATTGAAGGCAATCGTTGAGGAAGGCCAATTTCGCAAGGGCGTGAGGGTTATGGCCCATGCCCAAGGTGCAGAAGGAATTAAAAATGCTGTAAAGGCTGGCATTCATTCAATCGAACATGGTATTTTTCTGGATGATGAAGCAATCGAGTTAATGAAGGAAAACGGTACCTATCTCGTACCTACTTTGCTTGCTCCTGTAGCTGTTCTGGAAACTGCAGCAGAAACTGGTATGCCAGATTCTGCCGTGCAAAAATCAAAAGAAGTCATTGAACATCATAAAGCAAGTTTTACAAAAGCCTATGAAGCAGGTGTGAAAATTGCTATGGGTACGGATGCCGGGGTCATGAAGCATGGTACAAATTTAAGAGAACTTGGGTTAATGGCAGATGCGGGTATGACACCAATGGAAACAATAGTAGCTTCAACTAAAACAGCTGCAGAATGTCTAGGTTGGGAGAGTAAGGTTGGTACATTAGAAGCAAATAAGCTTGCAGACATTATTATTGTTAAAGGAAATCCATTAGAGGATATTTATTCACTAGCTGATAATGATACCGTACAGGTAGTTATTAAAAATGGAGAAGTAGAAAAAAACACACTTATTTAAGTTAGTAAGTGTAAAGATTTTTATTAACATTGAAGAAACACATCGGTCAAAGCAGATCGATGTGTTTTTTATGTTAAATTGCAGTTACTGTCCATAGAAGGATGGAGGGGGAGTTTGTTACATGAATCCTTGGCTGTGGTTACTTATACTAGTTGCAATTATCTATGGATTTTTATCTCAGCGCTGGCTGGGGAAAAGGTTCGGCATTAAAAGAAGTGAGCGACTTGTCTATCAGCATGTTAATAAAATGCATAAGATAGTAGAAAGATTATTAATAATTGGAATTCTGTTGGTTATGTTCTTGTTTTTGTTCTATTTTCAGGGTGAAGACATTGGCCCGTTATTAGCAACATTCTTTCTCACTTTATTCAGCGTCCGTGCCTTCATAGAATGGAAGTTTGAAAGAACTCGGAAGGAATACATCTTAACGTTAAATGCCTTAGCCATATTTATTTTCTGCTCGTTGGTATTTTTCACATTTCGATTTTCCTAAAGGCAGAACGTGTGAAATGAATTTCTATGAAACTATTTACCGAGTTATAACGTATAGCACGCTAATAGGAAACTGAATATTTACATAAATAACGAGACTGCAATAATTATGACTTAGTTTTTAAAGGGGAAGCGGTAATGAATCTATCCTTGTTTAGACATGAATTTAAGGTTATGTACAAAAGTAAAAAGAACTTACTGTTTGTTTTGTTTTTGTCTGCACTGCTTGTAAGTTATTGTTTCGTAATTTTACCAAATGACCAGACTACGGATTCGTTTGATCCCGAGAAAGTGATCCAGGAGCTAGAGGAGCTGGCAGCAGAGCAAGCAGCAATTGAAGATAGAGGTGCTACAGGTTTCGGTTTATATACTGGTTTGGCTTACTATGCCATGAATGATGCCTACTATAATTTACATACTAAGATGGTTACAGCGTTTGAAGATAAGGACTTCACTCGATTTCTCCATTTAAGATCTTACTCCGTTCAAAACCACTTAAGTAATTTTCATGAAGATCAGATAGAGGCATTCTTAGAGTCTCCATTTCCTGGAAAAGATAGATCACATCACTTTCACAAGACAATTATGCGGTATCAGTCATATCTGGATATGGACGCTCCAATTTCTTATGCAATGATCGAGCAAAAGACTGCACTTCAAACATTACTGAACATTGTATCCAGTAACGTTATCTATCTGATCCTGTTTTGCGCCATTTATTTCAGCAGTGATATTATATTACGCGATAAAGATAATCGTACAATACTCCAAGGCTTGCCATTGTCCTGGTTTCGCTTGATGAATATAAAAACGCTTGCTGTATATTTATATACAGTTCTAGTCTTACTAATATTAATCATCTTAGGGATAATAATGATTTCTCTTCAGAATGGCCTGGGTTTTATCAATATACAAATTCCCGTCATGATTGCCCAGAGAGATTTCAGCATGAATGATTATGGAACGATATCATATTTTTCCTTTATGATGAAAGTTATGTGCCTTGTTTTGATTATAATCTATTTATTCATTCGTCTTAACACACTACTCAGTTTAATCTTTAAGAATCAAGTGATTGTATTGATGGTAAGTACATTTGTCTTGTTTTCCGAAAGTATTTATTTCTCGAGAAGAACGCGTGAATTGTTTGGTATAGAGATTAATAAGTTTCCTCAAACGTATTTTGAATTCGGGAAGGTTGTCTCCGGGGATAAGAATTTCTTAGTCAATCTGGAAACGATCACGTTTGAGAATGGAATTACTGTACTGCTCAGCACGATTCTTATTATTGAAATTGTACTGTATGTCGTTTCACGGGTCGTAAATAAACGTCGCTTTTATAAATAAAACGGCCACTATTGCACAAGGAGTAACGCATATGTTATGGAATTTTTTTCTGTTTGAAACTAAATTAATTCTACGTAATCGAAAGAATTTATTCTTGGGGTTATTTCTCTTGCTGTTTTTTTGGTTGTTTTTCTTGTATTACAGTCAAACGGAACCAGAATCATTAGAAGACCAAAAAAGACAGGAAGCTAATGTGATAGATTCGATATTCCATTCATTTCCTCTGACACAAGAGGATATGCCAGAGGGACAGGCAATTTATCAGAATTATGTGGAGCAGTCATCCTTAATAAACTTTCAAATATATTATTTAGGGCTGGACGATGCTAGTGAGGACTATATTGAAAACGGTTTGAGATTAAACGAGTTGCGAGTGGAAGCTCTAGAACTTGGCAATAGTGGCGTTCCTGATTACCTCCTAAAAACAGAGGAAGAAATCGTAGAAGAAAATGCTCTTCTAACACATATCCAAGAGCATCAATTACCTCTTCAGCCAGATGTTTTCGTAGCAAGTCACTTTCTCGTTGTCGCGCTAAGTATAATGAGTGGTTTTTTGTTTTATAGTGTTGTCCTGCTCAGTGGCAGTGAAATACTCGTATATGAACAGCGGCACCGTTCCGTAATGAATGGATTTCCGTTAGGGTTCATGAAAAGGATTCATGCAAAAATCAGTATTCATTTTATATACATTTTCACCTTCTTAATAGTAGGTTTATTCGCTGGTGGTTTATATGCCGCCAAGGAATCAGGAGTTGGAGATTTTTCCTATCCGGTGTTAATTTATCAAAACGGAGGCTTTGAGACTATCTCGACGATTCGTTATTTCCAGTATGTCCTTTTAGCGGCTGCCCTGACAACGCTTATGGTTTTATACTTATCCGTTTTACTGAACATGATATTTAAAAATGCATATGCTAGTGTGCTAATTGGACTTGGGTTATTTTTCCTGCCAGATTTAGTAATGGCTATGGGTGTGGAAACCACGCTGTTGTACACAATTAAATACGTTGACTTCTCCAGCGTATTATCTGGTCATTCAGCGGGTGAATCAGGAAACACTAAACTGGATTATTGGCATGCGATGCTTGGCTTACTTGGCCTTATTATATTACTTATCAGTATGATTTACGCGAAACTTAAATTTTCGTTTTTTCCGAAAGCTCCAGCGTTATTAAATAAGGAGGATAGCAATGCTTAAATTAAAAAATGTTTCCGTTGCATACAAAGAAAACAAAGTGTTGGACAACTTATCCCTAACCGCAAGCAAAGGAGAAATTATTGGTCTTGTCGCTCCGAATGGCACTGGAAAAACGACCTTGTTCCATGTCATGGCAAACTTTCTCAAGCCGGATTCAGGCAATGTGATTTTCAACGAGAAAAATAAGTACAAATCCGAAAAAGAAGAACTAACCATCCATAAACAGCTGGCAACGTTTCCCGATCAAAGTGATTTGTTTGATGAACTTTCAGGGGTAGATCATATGAAGTTGTATGCGAATATGTGGAAGGGGACAACAGATCACATCCAAGGGATCATTGAAGAATTACATATGACAGACTATGTGAAACGTAAGACACGCACCTATTCTTTGGGAATGAGACAAAGGCTCTGTTTCGCCATGATGGCAGCAGCAGACACGCCAATTATGCTGATGGACGAAGTGATGAATGGCCTCGATGTAGCAAATGTAGCGTTGATTTCCAACCGGTTAATTAAAATGAAAAAAGAGCAGAAATTAATATTTGTAGCTTCTCATCTATTAGAAAACCTGGATTTATATGCTGATCGAGTACTTTTTTTAAAGAACGGAAAAATCATTCATGAACAAGATTTAAATGAAGATAATGAAACGTATCTTAAAATGGCCCTAAAACCTGAACAGTACCAAAAGCTAAAAGTCGATTACACATTGCCTGCTGAGCATCTTTATATCGCTAAACACTTATTATGTATTCCTGTACAGGAAATGAGTATGACAGAACAATCAAAATGGATTGAGCGGCTGCTTTCTTTTAAAGATGAAGAATTGACAATTGGACCCTTGGGGACGGTGGAATACTATGAAAAATATTACCATGAAAAGAAATAATCTTCGCTTGGAGGGGGCAAAAAACAGGCAGAAACTCCAAATTACAGCTATTCTTATCAGCCTAGCTGTGTTGACAGGCTGTGGTCCGGTCTTTCAGAAATCACCTTCTGAAAAAGTGAAACATTATCAAGCTAATTTTGAAGTTATAGGCAATGAAAAAGATGAGATGCTGGATAATTTTAGTGAGACATTGTATGAAACGGGTACTCGTGATAATACGGAAGCTAAAGAAGTTATTATTGACTTCATAGATAAGTCTGAGGAATTCTCTGTTCCTTCAGGCAGGTATGAAATCAAGGGCGACATAACAGGGAATGTATATATTTATGATGGAAGTGGAGAACTTTTATTTCATGATATATTAGGCAGTGCATATGGTGTTTCCAGCATTACTGTAGATTTAACGGACGCACATACGATACATGTCGATGGATTGGATTACGTGTCTGTTATTCCTGTTCCCACACAGCTTACAACAGAACTTTCAGCTGGTATTTGGGAAGTAGGAATAGATATTGAGCCAGGGAACTATACAATAACCGGTCCTCATGGAGGATTTGGTTATTTGCAAATTTTTGATCCAATTGGTGGATCCCAAGTATTTGAGGTGATTAGTACATCAACTGAAAGCAATATTCACTTAAAAGAAGGACAGATACTGCGGATTACAGGCATATCGATGATTCATTTTAAATCAAAATAAAATGAAGCCCTTAAGGCTCCTTTATCAGAAGAATTTTGCTCTATAAAACTCTCTGACAGCAAGAGCCAAGTCCAGCTCCGACGGACAGGACCCTAGTTCCGATGAAGTTACAGGATCAGTTTCAATCCAATTGGTGAGGCGCCAGGATAGGCGACATGTGAAACTGGGTGTAAATGAACTACCTCATAAGATATATGTAGACATTTCAGTGCTTTCTCATTATTACCTATTGTAGCTACGATGTAAAAAAGACTTTTTGAATGGAGGTTCCTAGTGTTCCTTTATATGCTGTTTTCCTTCCATAGATATTATCAGCTGCTATACGTCCTTGGCGTTTTGCTGGCCAAGCTAATGGAATTATAGTTAGTTGTTCATTAGTCTAATCCATAACCTCTATGGCATCCTCGCCTCAATAGCCTAAATATTAGGGTCATTGGTTTGTAAATAGTCATTTACCAGTATACCACCGCGTTCCCCCATGTGTAATCCAGCTTCGACTGCAAGTTCATTTTCTGGACGAACCTCAATGGACAGAAAAATTAAATCCGTTTCCACTTCCAGACCATTTTGAGTAACGACCTTTGCTCCATTGTTTTTAAATGATTTAACACCTTCGCCTAAGATGAGCCTATGAAACCGCCACCTACAACTACGGCGTGTTAAGGCTTTTCATTATCAATATAAGCTTTAACATGACCGTTATCAGGAATATTTCTTAACGTGAAAAGTGCTTTTACTTCATCAATTCCAAGGTTAGGTGGTACGATAGGACGGGCAGCTGGAGAAAAGGTTAATTCATCATACGTTTCTTCATAGAGTTCAACTGACTGCAGATCTTTAACATTAAAATCACACCCGTTGACAAAATACCTGCCAGGGTATATTATTAAGAACATACTTTAATAAAAGGGAGATCACAATGAACGTACTAATTATAATTTTTATAGGTTTTTCCTTTTTATTTCTATATAAAAGGTATATGCCAGTATGGGGAATGGTCAAATACGATTTAACTTATACGCACTATTCTAAAGAAGATGTAATTATATTAGATATTCGAGACTATCAGACTTCATGTCGTGAAACTAAAGATGGCACTTTTTGTATTCCGCTTCCGTATTTGAATCGGCATTTTACTGATCTGCCGGATAAAGCTATTATTCTTGTTGCATCTAGTCATGTAGAGAAGAACTTAAGTGCAAGGATTTTAAAGAATAAAGGAATGCGGGTTATCGGATATCACTTAACAACAGATGAGAGAAAGGAGTGTTTCGGATGAATTACGATACCCAAGTGAAAAATAGAATGAAGCGAATTGAAGGACAGGTTAGAGGCTTACTGAAAATGATGGAAGAAGAAAAAGACTGTCGTGAAGTAGTAACCCAAATGTCTGCCGTAAGAAGTGCTATGGATCGTACTGCAGCGTTAATTGTCAGTACAAATCTGGAACAATGCATTCGAGAAGAGAAAGAGAATGGAAGTAGTTCTGAGGACCTTATTAAAGAAGCAGTTGGCTTACTTGTTAAGAGTCGATAAGCAGTTGACAAATAGGTTTTTAGAATTTAGGATAAGAAGCGGGTTATGTGAAATAGAAGTAACCCTATTTTTTTAAGTAATAAAATACCCATACTGGTATACGTGTTATTGATAACGTTAATTAATTATAAAAAGAAAAGGGGAAATCGAAATGTCTGAAAAGAAAAAGACCACAATTGTATTATTTAGTGGAGAGTACGATAAAGCAATGGCTTCGTACATTATCGCCAACGGAGCTGCAGCTTATGACCATGAAGTAACCATTTTTCATACGTTCTGGGGTTTAAATGCACTTCGAAAGAACGAACCTGTATCACTTAAGAAAGGTTTCATGGAAAAGATGTTTGGGAAAATGATGCCTAGAGGCGTCGATAAAATGGGCCTTTCCAAGATGAATTATTTAGGAATGGGGCCAAAAATGATTAAAGGCGTCATGAAAAAGCATAATGCAATGACTCTACCTCAATTAGTAGAAATGGCTCAGGAACAAGATGTAAAACTGATCGCTTGTACCATGACAATGGATTTGCTGGGATTACAAAAAGAAGAACTGCTTGATGATATTGTTTATGCAGGTGTTGCAGCATATATTGGTGAAGCGGAAGAGGGAAATGTAAACTTATTTATTTAGCAGTAAAGAAAGTATAACCATATTTCTTTCTGCATAAGTGCAACTAAGGCATCGCCCAAAGGCTTGGCGAATGCCAAGTTTTCTAAAATTTTTTAGGTTATATTATACCCATACCCGTATATTGCAACAATAATTAATTATGAGTAGGGGAATTTAATAGTGAATTATTTAGGAGGGAAAGAGTTATGAAAGATATTACAACAAAGGAACTAGAACAAAAAGTGAAAAACGGGGAACAAGTTAGCATTATTGATGTTCGTGAGGATGACGAGGTAGCAGGAGGAAAGATTCCAGGCGCAAAACATATCCGTTTAAGTGAAATTCCAGAGAGATTGGATGAAATAGAAAAAGATCAACATCATTATATGATTTGCCGTTCTGGTGGTAGAAGTGGAAGAGCATGCGAGTTTCTAATCGAACAAGGATATGATGTAACCAATATTGCTGGTGGCATGCTGGTCTGGGAAGAAGAAGTAGAGAAAAAATAAGGAGGAGTTTACATGGGTATTACTGCCAATGAATTTTTGGATGCAAAAGGATTGGCGTGTCCAATGCCGATTGTTAAGACAAAGAAAGCTATTACAAACCTGGAACCAGGTCAAGTAATCGAGGTTCAAGCCACTGATAAAGGATCTACAGCAGATATGAAAGCATGGGCAGACAGTTCTGGTCATCAATACCTTGGAACTGTCGATGATGGCGATGTATTAAAGCATTATTTAAGAAAAGCAAATGAAGATGAACTGAAAAATGAAACGAAACACGAAAATGTGATAGATCTGGAAGAGCTCCTTAGCAAAATAGATGGGGAAGAAAATATTTCTATCATTGATGTGCGCGAACCAGCTGAATTTGCATTTGGACATATTCCTGGAGCAGTAAATATACCCCTTGGGGAATTGGAAGATAAACTTGAGGAAATAGATGAAAATAAAGAACATCATATCGTTTGCCGCACAGGCAACCGCAGCGACTTAGCTGCAAAAAAAATGAGTGAAAAGGGCTTTGCAAACGTGAAGAACGTCGTCCCTGGTATGTCTGGGTGGGATGGACCAAGTGATAAATTTTATTAACATTTTAATCAAGGAGGGGAAAGGAAAAATGAAAGTGATGACATCAAAAGAACTTGGAAGCAGAATTGTAAAACAGAAAAAAACATTAATCCTGGACGTTCGAAATACAGATGAATTTGATGATTGGAAAATCGAAGGCGGTATAGTGGAAGTGATTAACGAACCCTACTTTAATTTGCTTGATGGTGTGGATCCAGTTGCCCAAAAGCTAACCAAAGACCAAGAGATCATCGTAGTCTGTGCAAAAGGCGGCTCATCAGAGATGGTAGCCGAACTACTGGAGGAAGCAGGTTTCACCAATGTTTATAATTTAGAAGGTGGGATGAGAGCTTGGAGCGAACATTTAGAGCCAGTAAAAATTGCCGATTTAAAAGAAGGCGGTAGTCTATACCAATTCGTTCGCTTAGGAAAAGGTTGTCTTTCATACTTCGTTGAATCAAATGGTGAAGCAGCAATTGTGGATACTGCTCGCATGACAGATGTATATGAAAAATTTGCAAAAGAACAAGGTGTAAAAATCAAACACTTAATTGATACACACTTACACGCAGATCACATTTCTGGCGGACGTAATCTTGCAGAGAGAGTAGGAGGTACGTATCATTTACCTCCTAAAGATGCAGATGAAGTAATGTTTAAATACGCCCCACTTGAAGAGGGAAATGATATTATCGTGGGAAATTCGGCTGTAAAAGTACAGCCGGTATATTCTCCTGGGCACACGGTTGGTAGTACTTCATTTATTATTGATGATACGTATTTATTAACAGGGGACATTCTATTTGTAAAATCAATTGGACGTCCTGACTTAGCTGGCAAAGCAGAAGACTGGGTTGGAGATCTTCGTAACACACTTTACAAGCGTTATAAAGAGTTATCCGATGATTTAATTGTACTTCCTGCACATTATTCATTTGCAGAAGAATTAGGAGAAGGTGGACGTGTATCCGCACGATTAGGTGATCTTTATGAAAGAAATGCTGGATTACAAGTAGACGATGAGAACGAATTCAGAAAAATGGTTACGGAAAATCTTCCGCCACAACCGAATGCATACCAGGAAATCCGTGAAACAAATATGGGAAAAATTAATCCAGAAACAGATATACAAAAAGAAATGGAAACAGGCCCAAACCGTTGTGCGGTTGAAGGCTGAAATATAAGAGGAGGATTTAAGGATGGAATCAACTAAAGTATTAGACGCAAAGGGAATGGCATGTCCAATGCCAATAGTTAAAACAAAAAAAGCAATAGCTGAAATTAACGCTGGTGAAATTTTAGAAGTACATGCTACAGATAAGGGTTCTAAAAGCGACCTCACAGCATGGGCTAAGTCTGGTGGACATGAATTGTTAAAAGATACAGAGGAGGGCGAGGTTTTTAAATTTTGGATTAAAAAAGGATAATTGGAGACCGCGGAAGGGTCCCCTCTTAATACAGGGGGAAAACAAAAGTGGAATATAGTGTCATATTTGTCATTACCATCTTTATTATTGGTTTTATTGGTTCCTTAATATCTGGAATGGTAGGAATAGGTGGATCTATTATTAAATACCCGATGTTGTTATACATTCCTGCAATGCTCGGTTTTACAGCATTTACAGCCCATGAAGTCTCTGGTATCAGCGCTATTCAGGTTTTGTTTGCAACAATTGGTGGAGTTTGGGCATATCGTAAAGGTGGCTATCTAAATAAAACCTTAATTATTTATATGGGAGTCAGCATCTTAATTGGTAGTTTCATCGGAGGTTACGGTTCCCGGCTTATGACTAGTGAAGGAATAAATTTTGTCTATGGGATGCTCGCCACGATTGCAGCAGTTATGATGTTCGTACCTAAAAAAGGGCTCGATGATATTCCACTGGATCAGGTTACCTTCAACAAATGGTTAGCAGCAGTACTTGCATTCATTGTCGGTGTAGGAGCTGGTATTGTAGGCGCAGCTGGTGCATTTATATTAGTGCCAATTATGCTAATTGTATTGAAGATACCAACACGAATGACAATTGCTACCTCATTAGCAATTACATTCATATCATCAATTGGTGCCACTACTGGAAAGCTCCTGACAGGACAGGTTTTGTTTGTTCCTGCTGCTGTCATGATTGCTGCAAGTTTGATTGCAGCCCCGATTGGTGCGAAATATGGACAAAAAATAAATACAAAAAGTTTGCAATGGATATTGGCAATATTAATTTTAGGTACTGCAATAAAAATTTGGGCAGACTTTTTCTAGGGGGAAGTTAAATGGAAGTAGTACAATGGATTATTATTATTTTTGCAGTAGCTTTTATTATAAATCGATTTATACCTGCAAAGGGTGTAACTAATATAACTGTTCAGGAGGCAAAGAATAAAATTAAAGATAAAAACATACAGTTTGTTGACGTGAGAACGCAAGGTGAATACAAATCAAATCATCGTAAACCATTTAAGAATATTCCCCTTTCACATGTCGCTCAAAAATCTGGTGAGTTAGATAAAGATAAGGAAGTAGTCATCATTTGTCAAAGTGGAATGAGAAGCATGAAAGTAGCAAAAATCCTAAAGAAACAAGGTTTTGAAAAAGTCGCCAATGTTAAAGGTGGCATGGGTGCCTGGGTCTGAAAGTGAATAGTGATCTGTTAATTCAAATTTGACATTAGTAATGGACTATCAGCTAAGTAAGTTAGCAACTAAACAAAGGAGATGAGTTCATATGTTTCATTATACAGTTGAAACTGACAAAACAATGGAAGAAGCAATTCAATCCCTTGAAGCTAGTTTAAAGGAAGAGAAATTTGGAGTACTGTGGCAGTTTGATATTAAGGAAACACTACAGAAAAAAGGGTTTGACTTCGATCAGCCATACCTTGTTCTAGAAGTGTGTAATCCAAAAGAAGCACAGCGTGTTTTATCTGAGAATCAACTGGTAGGTTACTTCCTGCCCTGCAAAATAGTTGTTTATGAAGATAAAGTTTCTGGAAAGACAAAAATAGGAATGCCAAGACCGACAGCATTAATCCAAATGGTAAATGAAGGCGACCTGAACGATTTTGCTGCAGATATTGAAGATAGGTTAATAGCCTGTATAGATAATAGTATTTAATATGGTTTAGTTCAAAACTGTTTTCTAGAAGAATGTGACATTGGTTATTTTCCCACAGAAATATGTTGTGTTGTTCATAGGAAACCGGGCGTTCGCCAAGTCTTTGGGTTAATACCTTAGTTGCACTAATCATGCTTTTTTATATGCCAACTGCTTAATCTTAATTTGCAGTTGATAGAAAATGCTACATCGTACGCCACCGCTCTGGAAATACACTACGCTTTTCGCGGGCGGCTGGTGAGCTTCTTCATGCTGACGCATTTCAGAATCTCACCTATGCCTTTCCTCCCGCAGAAGTCTTCGTGTATTTCCTCCGCTAGGCATTGTGCAATGTTATAAAAAATTCACTTAATGCTTTATAAATTTCGCTGTGGTCAGCCGACTCTTGCGGAAAGCAACAAAGCTTTTCGGTGGGGCGAACCAAAGGTGCAGTCCCAAAGCTTTTCGGTGGGGCGAACCAAAGGTGCAGTCCCAAAGCTTTTCGGTGGGGCGAACCAAAGGTACAGCCCCAAAGCTTTTTGGTGGGACGATTAATCCCAGTCCCTGCTAAAGACCCCACAGTAAAGCTCGGCAATATTAAATTGCACGAAGAAAATGCGGATGTATTTTGAGGAATGTTGCATTCCCGCAGCTAAAAATTTAGGAAACCTCTATCAGCGGAGGCAGAATACGCAGACTCCTCGAAAATAAAAAGCTATTTTCTTCGTGCGAGGAATTTTCGCTGAAGCATTCCTTATCCTATGGGAACAGCACGTGTCCGAAGACCCCGGAAGAAGCGTTCTTTGCTTCTGAGGAGGCTAAGGCCGTGCCCATGGAAAGCGAAGTGTTCTGCCGAAGCGAATTGAAGCACTATATCATCATCAGAAAGAGAAAAAGTGCCATGAAAGAGAAATTTCGTTACTTCGTCTTATATATAAATAGCGATCTATGGGAAATGGGTCAATTTCAAGGAACGGCAGAGTTATATTTTTTCCTCTGCCGTTTTTTTGGGCTCAAGAAACCTTTTATGGCGGTTTTAGTCGGTCTTTATCTTCAGCGATGGTTAAAAGAAGAGGATTACTTCCTGAGTATTAAAGGTATCTGTATAGTATGAATAGAATAATGGATACAGGTGCCATTTATGCACCAATTTCAACGGAGGTGTCTTTCATGGAGGAAACTATTTTTAGACATATGAAAAAGGTACGTGGTATTACGGAGCAGCAACTTAGCCAGATACCGGAAGAGCTGGCGGATAAAGTACCAGTGGGATTTAATAATAATATGAGATGGAATTTCGGGCATATTGCGTTAATTCAAGAAAAATTAGTATATGGGGTACGCAATGAGAAGATGGAGGTTCCCGAAGCATTTTTTAATTTTTTTGGCCCCCGAACGAAGCCAGCTAATTGGAAAGGCACACCACCTTCCCTTACTGAAATAGCTACTGTGCTTTCAAATCAGAAGAAAAGAATAGAACTATCCCATTCTGGACTACTGGAGGAAGAACTTGCAGTGCCTTTTACAAATGGAATGGGACTAACCTTTTATACAACTGGTGAAACACTCTTGTTCAGTTTCTACCATGAAGGAAGGCATTTAGAAACAATTAAAAGGATAGATCGTGCGCTTAAAGCCTAATTACTTTTCAGGAGTCAATCCATGAGAAATGATGTATTACTTCAACCGGAAACTTTATTTACACCCATTTATGCACAATGCAATTATTCCTTCTGTATGAATTACAGCATATCGTTAAAAATACGTCTAAAGCTAATACATGAAAAAAGGAGGAATGTAGGATGGAATTAACAGTAAACTGGAATAGAAAAATGGCTTTTTCTAGTGTAACTCCGTCAGGGCATGAAGTTATAATGGATGCAGCAGAAAGTGCTGGAGGAGAGAATTCAGGTGCAAGACCAACAGAATTACTTTTAAACGCGGTTGCAGGATGCACAGGAATTGATATTATTTTGATTTTGAAAAAAATGCGGTTAGAGCCACTTACTTTTACGATGGACATAAAGGGAGAACGTGCTGAAGATCATCCAAAACGTTTTACACTGATTACTATTCATTATGCGTTGGAAGGAGATCTCCCTGAAGACAAGGTGATTCGAGCGATAAACCTATCGAAAGAAAAATATTGTTCTGTTTCACATACCTTGAGTGCCGAGATTGTGGTTACTTATTCGATAAACGATGTTCCAGGAAAACAAAAGATATAGCTGGTTGATTAATCATGCAATAGATAGGATGAGAAAAGGTGTGCAGAGGCTTGTACACCTTTTCTCGCATGTTAGCTGTATTTTCGTTTGAAGCGGTAGAAGATTCCAAGGATCAGGATGAATAGTAACAGCAAGTATGCTGGATTGAAAGGAAAATAATCAAAAATAGATTTAGAATCTGTGTCCTGGATAGAGGTGTTTTTCATGGCAGCTGATGCTTCCCTATCATTCTTATTATTAACTTTTTCTAATGGATAAGAAGCTATAACTTCACCGTCCCGGCTGGAGATTTCCAAAGTTCCATTTTCTGATACATCTTCCCTTACTTCCTCAGTTAAGGGGTACGTATAAGCTAGTTTCTCTGGAGCAGTAAATACTTCATCCCCGGCAGCAAATTCAGCTCCCTCTGGTACAGTAGCAGTTCTGAATTGATCAAATCCATAATCCAGTAAGTCCATTGTATCGTTGTATACTGCATTCTGATTATTATTCTTGAGTGTTACAGCAATTAAGTTTAAATTCTCTTTCTCAGAAGTCGTTATTAATGTAAAGCCAGATTTGCTGACATATCCATTTTTCCCACCAGTGATTCCATCATAAGGGATCTCACCTTTAACTAATTTATGATGGTTTATTATAGTAGTGTCCCAAGTTTTTCCTTCCCACTCTAGTTCTCGTTTGCTGAAAATCTCCATAAATAGATCATTCTTCATTGCATATTGGGTTATTCTTGCCAGATCTTCAGCAGTTGTGACATGTTCAGGGTCAAAGAGACCGTGGGGGTTTTTAAAGTTGGTACTGTCTGTCCCTAGTTTATTTTTAAAATAAGCTGTCATATCCGAAGAGAAATTCTCCACGCTTCCACTTAAGTGCTCTGCGATTGCTACCCCGGCATCGTTACCAGAATTAATCAACAACCCTTTTATAAGTTTCTCCAAAGAAACTTGTTCACCTTCTTCTAAAAAGACACTTGTACCTTCTGTATTTCTAGCATTACTGCTTACAGTTGCAATCTCATCAAGGTCAGCTGTTTCGATAACATAAATAGTTGTTGCTATTTTAGTTAAACTAGCAGGATACATTATTTCATCTGCATTTTTATCGTAGAGTATTTCTCCTGAATCTGCTTCCATTAAGATGGCTGCCTCACTTAATAATGTTAGTTTAGGAGATTCAGGTCCACTGTGGGCACTAACAGCTGCTAACGGATTTATTGCTAGAATAGCTATTAGAATTATAGTTATTTTTTTCATATTTGCACCTACCATAGAACGTGTTTTTTTTATGTATTAAAACTCTTTATCCTTAGTAAATCGTTATTAGTTATCAATTATTATGTCATGAAAATGATATATTTTTATTAAAGTAATGGATTTTTAATATAATTTAAATGATTTGTAATAATAATGGAGAATTATAGAAGCTAAACAAATTACTTGACCTTTATACTGTAGGGGGGTATAGTATGAGTATAAACGAAATAGGAGTGGTGGTTCATATGGAAAATCATTTACGTGACCAGCCGGTAACACCTCGAACGGATAACGAGAAACAAGCTTTAGTGAATCGATTAAAGCGGATTGAAGGTCAAGTACGGGGAATTCAAAAAATGGTTGAAGAAGATCGTTATTGTGTAGATATATTAGTGCAAATCAGTGCCATTAATGCAGCCTTGAAGAAAGCTGGGTTTTCGGTAGCAGAAAGACATACAAAGCATTGCGTTAGTCATGCCGTTAAGTCTGGTGAAGGTGATGCTGCAATTGAGGAACTAATGGATGTCATGAAGCAATTTTCGAAGTGAGGAGGGTAACAATGAGTGAAGCTAAACAAATTACTGTTGGCGTAACTGGGATGACCTGTGCCGCCTGCTCATCTCGTGTCGAGAAGGTTTTAAATAAAATGGATGGCGTAGAGGCACAGGTGAATTTAACGACAGAGAAGGCTAGTGTGAATTATGATCCAGAAACAACTTCAGTAAATGATATTACTGCTAAAATAGAAAAGATAGGATATGGTGTACACTTAGAAAAAGTTGAATTTGACGTAACTGGTATGACCTGTGCTGCTTGTTCATCTCGTATTGAAAAAGTGTTGAATAAGCAAGAGGGCATAAAACTTGCTACGGTAAATTTGACGACAGAAAGTGCATCCATAGAATATAATCCTGGCATGATCGAGGAAAAGGATATTGTTGGCAAAATTCAAAAACTTGGGTATGATGCAAAAGAAAAAGCGGATAAAGAAGAGAAAAAAACACAAAAAGAAAAACAGCTTAAACGAATGAAAACAAAATTAATCGTTTCAGCTCTGTTATCTATTCCATTACTTGTAACAATGTTTGATCATTTATTAGGGATAAATTTACCGCATCTGTTCATGAATCCGTGGTTTCAGTTTGTATTAGCCACTCCCATCCAATTTATAATCGGTTGGCAGTTTTATGTAGGAGCATACAAAAATTTGCGTAATGGTGGCGCAAATATGGATGTATTAGTTGCGCTAGGAACTAGTGCTGCTTACTTCTACAGTTTATTTGAAGCAATTATGACCATCGGCAATCCAGGCTATATGCCACATTTATATTTTGAAACAAGTGCAATTATAATCACGTTGATTTTATTTGGTAAGTATTTGGAAACAAGTGCAAAGAGCAGGACAACTTTAGCTATTTCAAAACTATTAAATTTACAAGCGAAGCAAGCCCGCGTACTAAGAAATGGCGAAGAAGTAATGATACCAGTCGAAGAAGTAATTGTTAGCGATCATATGGTTGTAAAGCCTGGGGAAAAGATACCCGTAGATGGTATAGTTGTAAAAGGCAGAACATCTATCGATGAATCGATGATAACTGGTGAATCTATTCCAATTGAAAAAGATGTTAAAGCATCGGTTATTGGTTCTACCATCAATAAAAACGGAACGATAGTTATGGAAGCTACAAAGGTTGGTAAAGATACAGCTCTTGCATCAATTGTTAAAGCAGTAGAAGATGCACAAGGGTCAAAGGCACCCATCCAACGTTTAGCAGACGTTATATCCGGATATTTCGTGCCCATTGTGGTAGGAATTGCTGTCGTTACATTTATTGTATGGTTCACACTTGTTCAACCTGGTAACTTTGAACCAGCTTTAGTAGCTTCTATAGCAGTACTTGTAATCGCATGTCCATGTGCGCTAGGATTGGCTACACCTACTTCAATTATGGTGGGAACTGGGAAAGCTGCCGAAACTGGCATTCTCTTTAAAGGTGGCGAGCATTTAGAGCTTACCCATCAATTAGATTCCATTATATTAGATAAGACTGGAACAATAACAAAAGGGAAACCAGAAGTAACCAACTTTACTGGCGATGATGAAACATTGAAATTATTAGCTAGTGCAGAAAAGGGCTCTGAGCACCCATTAGCTGATGCGATTGTTGCTTTTGCGACTGAGAAGGAAATAGAATTGATTGATGTAGAAGATTTTAATGCAATACCGGGTCACGGTATTAAAGCTGTCATTTCCGGCGAGCAAGTACTTGTCGGTACGAGAAAATTAATGAATGAAAATAACATCGAAATCAGTCATGCAGAAGAAGAATTAGTGGATTATGAGACGAATGGAAAAACAGCTATGCTTATTGCAGTAAATGGGGAATTCCGCGGTATTGTTGCTGTAGCCGATACAATTAAAGATACTGCTGTTCAAGCGATTGAACAATTGAAAGAACTAGGTTTAGACGTTATCATGTTGACAGGTGACAATGAAAGAACCGCACAGGCAATTGCAAAACAGGTTGGTATTGATCAAGTGATTGCACAGGTATTGCCTGAGGAAAAAGCGGATAAAGTTAAAGAAATCCAATTAAAGGGTAAAAAGGTAGCAATGGTGGGTGATGGTGTAAATGATGCGCCGGCATTGGCGATTGCAGATATTGGGATTGCAATAGGAACAGGTACAGAAATTGCAATTGAAGCAGCTGATGTCACTATCCTGGGTGGTGAGCTATTACTCATCCCTAAGGCAATTAAACTAAGCAAAGCTACCATAAAAAATATCCGTCAAAATTTATTTTGGGCATTTGCCTATAATAGCGCGGGTATCCCGATTGCTGCTATTGGACTATTAGCTCCTTGGATTGCTGGTGCAGCCATGGCATTTAGTTCCGTAAGTGTTGTTACCAACTCACTTCGTTTGAAGAGGGTTAAAATATAATTATAATTTAGAAAGGGGAAAAAGAGTTATGCAAACTACATTAGATGTAAGAGGAATGACTTGTGGCCACTGTGAAAAATCAGTAAAAGGCGCAATTGAAGAATTAAACGGGGTAACAGGTGTTGAAGTACACCTTAATACAGGTAAGGTAGATGTTACGTATGACGATGCACAGGTTGCTGTTGCCGATTTACGAGAGGCAGTAGAAGAACAAGGCTATGATGTAGTAGTTTAATCAAAAGTAAGAGCCGGTTTCCTTTTATAGGAATCGGCTCTTATTTTTTTTATAGCTCTCGTAGCAAGTTTTGTTTTACAATTATATGGATTTAATCAGCCCAAAGGGTTGAACGCTGAATAAACCGGGTTGAACACGGGATAAAGCTGAACATACGCTGGATAAATTGGACCGAACGCGGGATTAAGCAAGCT
>NZ_JARZFX010000009.1:0-133569 GCF_036026595.1 Virgibacillus tibetensis
TAGTCCAGCTCCAGCATCCAGCGCCTAATTGGCTTCCTTCTCCTCCTTACGATAAGTCAACATCGATTCACTTGCGTTCATCGTGTTTCCTTTATCTCATGCGGATCAGTCCAGCCTATACGTCGCTAAGCAGATGCTTTCGCCTTCTTAACATACTGGTTGTTTTGTTCAGTTTTCAAGGAGCAAATTAATTGCCAATCCGTAAAATGGCGACTTCATTATCATACCATGCACCACAAGTAGTGTCAATATATTTTTTAGGAAAATATTTTTCATTACATGTCGGCAACAATTTTAGTATAGCATTTTTCTACAATATATGTCAATGGCACATACTGCATCATTCATTCCAGAAAAAGGAATTGTTATGAGCTATTCACGTGAATCTATTAGTTTATAAGCTGTTAACAATATAACTTTAAGCTGCATGTCTTAACAGCGGACTTAATATACTACAGTGCTAAATGAAAAATGTCAAGATATTTATATATTGAACCTCCCCCATTAATTGCTAAGTAATTTGGAGGAGGTTTCTACCGTCAAATGGTAAAAGGAAAGTGTCAGGCGATGACTTCGCCTTCCCATTCAAGCATGCCACCGGCTAAATTTGATACCTTGTAACCATGTTCATCAAGAAAAGAAGCTGCTTTCATACTTCTGGCTCCAGATCTGCATACTAAGACATAGTGTTTACTCTTATCCAATTCTTCTATTACATCAGGGATAGATTGTAACGGAATATGTTTCGCGCCTTCTATTACTCCATTAGCCACTTCTTCACTTTCTCTTACATCGATAACCACTGGCTTATTGTCATTTTCCATAATCCTTATTAATTCTTTTGATGATACTTTATTAATGTGCTCCATCTTTTATCTCCCTTATTTTATATATTTTTCACTTCATGCTCTTGTTGTAAGTTTGTTACTATTAATGTCGCTATTGATATAAAAGACGACATAGTGAAAATTTGATTTTTGTTAAAATTTTTCTGGTTCTGCTCCGGGTACAAGTGCACCATCTGCAGCTTCACTTCGTTTGCATTGCAGTGTTTTCTTTTTCGCTAGGCTCGCGCTGAGACTCCTCAGAAAGCAACAGAGCTTTTTGGTGGGATTAGTAATCACAAATTGTTTTCGATTGGACGAGTAACCGCAGTCCCTATATTCTAGAAAACAGCCTTACTTAAGGATACTTTTTTTAGGAATAGCTTGCAAACATATAGCACAATATAACTGTAATAATCAATAATGGAGGGATTAGAATGAGATGGTTACCGATTGCTATTTTTTTATTTATCTTAATGAGCCTGTTTATATATAGTCCTGTATTTGCCGAGGTTCAACCCGAGGAACTCCTGATCAATACATATGAAGCTGATATCACTGGCGATGGTCAAAATGAAACGATTGAACTGATCGGTGTATTATTCTCACAAGAGACTAAATATTATCGTGAGGTCTGGGCAGATATCTCAAGTGTTCACGGTGGACAATGGAAAATTCCCTATGAGGGTGGTTATGAACCCTCGCTTCAGTTTATTGATTTAAACCAAGACCAGATTACAGATATTTTTTATCAAAGTTCTACAGGTGGTAGTGGCGGATTATACAACTATCACCTCCATTATCTGGAAAATGAAAAACTTAAAGAACTTCAACTACCTGAGCAACGTTTTATTAAAGGATCATTTAAAGATAATTTTAAAGTTAGCATTCATGTTTCACCTGATAAAGATCCTGTAGAATTAAATGTTAAAGACAGAGCAGGAGAATATCTTCGCCTGGAGCTATATGACAAACAGGGCAACCTACTTAAACCAACATCTGTCATGATTGATCCTATAGCATTTTTTGAACCACTATTAATAAGTAAGAGTAAAGGCTATGGTTTAAAAAGCTATCAGCAAATTAGTGGTGCTTACCATGCAGACCGTTTAGGAACAGTAGAAACACTTTGGTATTACGAAAATGAAGAGTGGATAATACTACAAACAGAGTGGGTTTCATCAAGTTAACAAATTGAAGGAGATGATTTCAGTTAAAAAAGAATCTCCTCCTATTTAGAAACCAATAGGAGGAGATTCTCTTATTATTAATTTGCCACTATATTTACCAGTTTTCCAGGTACTACAATCACCTTTCGAACTGTCTTCCCTTCAATAATCTCCTGTATTTTTTCATTTGCAAATGCTTGTTTTTCCAGTTCCTCTTTTGTTATATCTTTTGGTACGTTTATCTTTGAACGGACTTTACCCATTACCTGAAGAACTATCTCTATTTCATCTTCTACCAACTTCGTCTCATCATATACAGGCCATGATTCATAGCTGATTGTTTCTGAATGACCAAGAATTGACCAAAGCTCTTCTGCAAGATGAGGAGCAATAGGTGAAAGCATTTTAGCAAAACCTTCTATATATTCTTTAGGCAGCTGTTCTGCTTTATACCCTTCATTTATAAATACCATCATTTGTGAGATACCTGTATTAAAGTGAAGATTATTAAAATCCTCCGTAACCTTCTTCACCGTTTCATGGTAAACCTTCTCTAATGAGGCATTCGGTTCACTTGTCACTTTTTCAGAAAGCTTATCATCTTCTGCTATTAGTCGCCATACTCGATCAAGAAAACGCCTTGCTCCGTCTAACCCATTGGTTGACCATGTAACCGCAGCATCTAAAGGACCCATGAACATTTCATATAAACGTAATGTATCAGCACCATGTGATTCAACAATGTCATCAGGATTTACTACATTGCCTTTGGACTTACTCATCTTCTCATTACCTTCCCCAAGGATCATTCCCTGGTTAAATAATTTCATAAAAGGCTCTTTCGTTGGAACCACACCAATATCATATAGGAATTTATGCCAGAAACGAGCATATAATAAATGAAGAACTGCATGTTCCGCCCCACCAATATATATATCGATCGGCAACCATTTTTTTAATGCTTCCGGATCAGCCAATTGCTCCTGATTGTCCGGGTCGATAAATCGGAGGAAATACCAGCAGCTTCCAGCCCATTGCGGCATGGTGCTTGTTTCCCGACGCCCTTTCATCCCTGTCTTTGGATCTACCACATTTACCCATTCAGGACTGTTAGCTAGAGGGGACTCTCCAGTTCCAGATGGTTCTATCTTAGTCATAACTGGCAATTCTAAAGGCAGTTCTTCTGCAGGAACGGTTGTCATTGTACCGTCTTCCCAGTGTATTACTGGTATTGGCTCTCCCCAATAACGTTGTCTGGCAAATAACCAATCCCGCAAACGATATGTTACTTTCTTCTCCCCTTTATTATTTTCAACAAGCCAGTCAATCATTTTTGAAATTGCTTCATCTGAACTTAACCCATTAAGGAAACCAGAATTAACAAGCTCACCATTCCCGGTATACGCCTCTTTTGAGATATCTCCCCCTGCTACAACCTCGACGATTGGCAAGTCAAATTTCGAAGCAAATTCATAATCTCGTTCGTCATGTCCAGGAACGGCCATGATTGCTCCTGTACCGTATGACATCAGCACATAGTCTGCAACCCAGATTGGCATTTTTTCATTATTTGCTGGGTTTATTGCATACGCTCCAGTAAATACACCGGTTTTGTCTTTTGCTAAATCAGTACGCTCGAGATCTGATTTAGTTTGCACTTTGTTTAAATAGGTTTCAACAGCTTCCTTTTGCTTCTCAGTAACAATTTTCTTAATGTACGGGTGCTCGGGTGCAAGTACTGCATACGTCGCACCGAACAGCGTATCAGGACGTGTTGTAAATACGGTGAATTCTTCATCAAACCCATCAATACTGAATGTGACTTCCGCACCTTCTGATCGACCTATCCAGTTTCGTTGCATATCTTTAATGCTTTCAGGCCAGTCAACTTCTTCAAGATCCTCAAGCAAGCGATCCGCATAAGCCGTAATTTTCAACATCCATTGTTTCATTGGTTTACGAACTACTGGATGATCTCCCCGTTCACTTTTACCATCAATAACTTCTTCATTTGCCAGGACTGTTCCAAGAGCAGGGCACCAGTTAACTGCTACTTCATCCATATAAGCAAGCCCTTTTTCATATAGTTTGGTAAAGATCCATTGTGTCCATTTATAGTAACTTGGCTCCATTGTGCTAATTTCCCGGTCCCAGTCATAAGAAAAGCCCAGTTCCTGTATTTGACGTTTGAAAGTAGCGATATTTTTCTCTGTAAATGCTGCTGGACTGTTACCTGTATCAATCGCATACTGCTCAGCGGGTAAACCAAAAGCATCCCAGCCCATTGGATGAAGAACTTCATACCCCTGCATACGCTTCATTCTGGAAATGATATCCGTCGCAGTATAACCTTCTGGATGTCCTACATGTAATCCTGATCCGGATGGATATGGAAACATATCCAGCGCATAGAACTTCTCTTTATCTGAATACGTATCCGTTTTAAAAGTTTTATTATCCTGCCAATGGTCCTGCCATTTCTTTTCTATTTCCTTATGATTAAAGCTCATTGTAATTTCCTCCTAATTTAATCTGCTAATAAAAAAAGCCACTCATCCCTATGAAAAGGGACGAGAAGCTTTGATCTCCCGCGGTACCACCCAAATTAACGTCATGACGTTCACTTGAATCCTTAACGCGGATATACGGCAGGAATTACTTCATTCACTCCTGCAACATTAAAGGTGAGTTCATAAATTTTCAGGAACAGTTTTCACCAGCCACTGCCTCTCTCAGCCTGAAGGGATTTACTACTTATCCTTTGCAAAGTCGATTTATTATGTATATCGAATTCTAATGAAAGAAAACAACTTTGTCAAGGCAATTAATTGTTACTTCTGCTACACTATACGTATTCTAGGTTAATAAGGAGATTTTTGATACTTATGCTTAAAGGAATTCTTAATTTTGCACATTATTTATTAGAAGAGTCTATCCAAAAGGATGAAACTGTAATTGATGCTACATGCGGAAATGGAAATGACACAGTGTTCTTAAGTAAAATCGTCGGAGATAACGGGCATGTGCTTGCATTCGATGTTCAAGATCAAGCAATCAGTACTACAAAGGAACTATTAATAAAACACAGTTGTACGAATGTATCTCTAATCAAGGATAGCCACGGTAACATTACTCAATATCTCTCACCAACAAGGAGCGTAATTGGTGGTGCTATTTTCAATCTTGGATATCTACCGAAAAGTGATAAATCCATTATTACGAAGAGTGAGTCTACAATAGCTGCAGTTAATTCAATTCTTAAACAATTAAAAAAAGATGGTCTCATCGTGGTTGTTGTCTATTACGGCCATTCAGGAGGACAAGAGGAAAAAGAGTCTCTCCTTAAACATGTTATAAATCTTAACCAAAAAGAATACAATGTCATGCAATATGGATTCATCAATCAAAAAAATGATCCTCCATTTGTATTGGCCATCCAGAAGAAATAGATCCCCGGATAATTCTCCTTCCTTATCCGGATTTTATTTTATAATACATTTTGGTATTCAAATGGAAGAACTTCGCCTTTATTCCACTTTTTCTTAGTAGTGCTTGTTTCATCTGTTTGCCACCATCAAGCCGCTTCACTTTAGGGTCACCTAAATATAACCCTACTAATCCTTGGTAGACCATCTCATGGAATAGATGATTAGGCAATCCCTGAACACCTTGATGAGCTTGTTCTATAAAAAATTTAATTCGCTCCTCCATTGTTTTCTTGGTTGGAAAATAATTACAAAAGTTTAATTCTGCCTCCAGTTCGTCTTCCTTTTGGTCAATATAATAATCTAACAAGATATGTAAACCTTGCATATAAGGAAAATAACCATTGTAAATTTTAGATGCAAGCTCCTTTGATGTGTTTCCACCTAATGTATAACCGACTAAACAATAGATACCTAAAGTGGAACCTGCAGCAGCAGAATACTCATACCATGGCAAACTCAAGCCCGATTCTATTGTAGTTTTATGCCAGTTGGTTAATCGTAATACTCTCTCCTCTTTTATAACATGCTTATGTACTTGCAATTCACCATACATGCACTCTAATTTCAATAAATAATCTTGAACAACAGGATAGTTATTGAGCTTGCGCAATGTGTTCTGACAAGTTCTAACAAGGTCCACCAGATAGTCTCCATCTGATTGATCTTCACGTAATTCATAGTAGTTTCCAGTCTTGTTTTCTGGCGACAGTGCGTCTATCATCGATTGATGCAACAAACGAAAATCATCAGGGTCATGAGAAGTACTTCGGTCACATAAGTTATCCAGATAATCACTAATCGTCTGGTAAGCAACAATAAACTGAATCGCTTCTCTCCACTTTTCTCCTGCCAGCAAGGCATACACTGCCCCGCCCTGGCAATGAAAGCGCTTGGATTCGATACTTGCAATAGCTTGGGATCGTAATTCTTCATTAGGAATTTCCTCTGCACGATTTCTCCAATACGCCAGCTCTTTTTTTACTGCGGGAAAAAGTTTACGGTAAACAGTAAACATAAATGATAATGCGGATGTTGGTATACGACTTGCCAACTTATATCCTCCATTCTAGAAAACGTACTCTTATCTTTGCTATACTAACTATATCACCATATTTTTTAGGAGGATACAAATGATACAATCATATAAAGGCGCAAAACCATCTATTCATGAAACAGCTTTTATTGCAAAAGATGCCACGGTTATCGGAGATGTCACAATTGATGAACAGTCTGGTGTTTGGTTTAAAACCGTTATACGTGGCGATATTTCCCCAATCATGATTGGGAAACGTGTCAGTATTCAAGACTTGTCCATGCTTCATCAAAGCCCGAACCTTCCATTAATTATTGAAGATGATGTGACAATTGGCCACCAGGTTACACTGCATTCTTCAGTCATACGAAAGAATGCTTTAATAGGAATGGGTTCTATTATATTGGATGGCGCCGAAATTGGGGAAAGTGCATTTATAGGTGCTGGAAGCCTAGTACCACCTGGCAAAAAGATTCCACCACATACATTGGCACTTGGAAGACCAGCAAAGGTGGTTCGAAAGTTAACGGATGAGGATTACGCTGAGATGGAACGAGTTAGAACTTCCTATGTGGAAAAAGCAGCGTATTATAGAATAAACACAGAAATGTAAAGCCATGTAAACAGGCAATCCTACCATACGATAGGATTGCCTGTTTGATTATTTAGCAGTTAATGCTTTGAGTTCCTCTACCTTATCAGTTTTCTCCCAGGGGAATAAAATATCCGTTCTGCCAAAATGCCCATAAGCAGCTGTATTTTTAAAGATAGGCTTTTGTAAATCAAGCATACGAATAATTCCCGCAGGACGTAAGTCAAATATTTTTCGAACCGTATCAACTAAGATGTCTTCGCTTACGGTCCCTGTCTCAAAAGTGTTGATCGCAATGGAGACTGGTTCGGCTACCCCGATTGCATATGCCAACTGTACTTCGCAGGTTTTAGCTAGGCCTGCTGCTACGATATTCTTAGCAACGTATCGTGCTGCATAGGCTGCAGAACGGTCTACCTTTGTTGAATCTTTACCACTAAAAGCTCCTCCACCGTGACGAGCATATCCACCATAAGTGTCAACAATTATCTTACGACCTGTCAAACCTGCATCACCTTGAGGTCCACCGATAACAAATCGGCCTGTCGGATTAATAAAATACTTGGTCGACTTATCTAACAATTCCTTGGGAACTACTGGGCCGATAACATGTTCTATTATATCTTTTTCAATTTGTTCGTTCGTAACACCCTGATGGTGCTGGGTTGATATAACAATGGTATCAACTCGTACAGGTGTGTTATTTTCATCATATTCAACAGTTACTTGAGTCTTTCCGTCCGGACGTATATAATCTAGTATTTTTTCTTTACGTACATCTGCTAGGCGCTTTGCCAGTTTATGAGCCAGTGAAATAGGCAGAGGCATTAATTCTTCTGTTTCATCACAAGCGAAACCAAACATTAACCCTTGATCTCCTGCACCAATTGAAGCAATTTCCTCATCGCTTTTTTTTCCTTGACGAGTTTCTAATGCAGTATCCACACCACTTGCAATATCAACAGACTGTTCATCAATTGCTGTCAGCACTGCACAGGTTTCTGCATCAAAACCGTATTTCGCACGTGTATAACCTATTTCTTTTATTGTTTTACGGACAATTGCTGGGATATCTACATACGTATTCGTAGATATTTCCCCGGCAACTAATACTAATCCTGTGGTTACTATAGTTTCGCAGGCCACACGGGCGTATGGGTCTTCCTTTAATATTTCATCCAGGATTGCATCTGATATCTGATCAGAAATTTTATCTGGATGTCCTTCCGTTACTGATTCGGATGTAAATAAACGACGATTCGCAGCCATTTGGCTAAATCCTCCCTTTATATGGTAATACGGTACTCTATATCTTATGATTTGTATTCATTCAAAGTCATTAATCAACAAAAAAAGCCTTTCCTGCAATTGAGGAAAGGGTCTGTGGCCTTTCGCTCTTATTGTTCAAGGAAAATTCCTTGCTCCAGGTGAGCACCTTTTCACATGACGTGATGGTTGCTGGGCTTCATCGGGGCTGTCCCTCCACCAACTCTGAATAAGAGAGTATCCGTTCGAATTTAGCTTAAACGAAATAGGGCTGGTATGTCAACTATTTATAGAGGTCTAACAATAATGACACGAAATTATTTAAAATTAATACTATTATTAGTATGGACTATACTTTCAAATGTGTTATACTATTAATCAGATTTAAGAAATATACATTATTATCTAGTTGTCTCCATACAAAATCATCAAAAAGGCAGGTATCTACATGAAAACTGTTGAAAAAGTATTATTAAAGAAATTGAGTTCGCATAGGAACATACTAACTAATCTTACTGTACCACGTTTAGTAGAGAAAATATTATCCAGGAATGAAGGAATACTAACAGCTACTGGAGCTGTTCGTGCAACTACTGGAACATATACAGGGCGATCACCTAAAGACAAATTCATCGTCAAGGATGAAGTTTGTGAAGATGTTGTTAATTGGGGTTCTGTAAACCAAGCAATTGATGAAGATTCCTTTAATAAACTTTATAAAAAAGTTGTAACTTATTTAAGTGAGAAAGAAGAATTGTATCAATTTAAAGGCTTTGCGGGTGCAGATGCTAATTATCGCTTACCTATTAAGGTGATTAATGAATACGCATGGCATAATCTTTTTGCTCGTCAGTTATTTATTACCCCTGAAGAATCCGAACTAGAAACGCACGAATCCGAATTTACTGTAATATCAGCTCCAACATACAAAGCGGATCCTGCTGTAGATGGCACTAACTCTGAAACTTTTATTCTTGTGTCTTTCAAACAGCGTGTGATTTTAATTGGTGGGACAGAATATGCCGGTGAAATTAAGAAATCAATTTTCTCTGTTATGAATTATTTATTACCTCGTCAGAATATTTTATCCATGCACTGTTCAGCAAACGTTGGTCTGGAAGGAGATGTTTCATTGTTCTTTGGATTATCGGGAACTGGTAAAACAACTTTGTCTGCTGACCCATACCGACGCTTGATTGGTGATGACGAACATGGATGGGGACCTAATGGTGTTTTCAATATTGAAGGCGGCTGTTACGCTAAGTGCATCAATTTGTCAAAGGAAAAGGAGCCTCAGATCTATGATGCTATTCGCTTCGGGTCTGTCCTGGAAAATGTAATACTGGACGACGATACTCGACTTCCTAACTATGATGATACTTCTCTAACCGAGAATACTCGTGCAGCATACCCATTGGAAAATATTGATAACATTGTAACTCCGAGTGTTGCAGGACATCCGAATACAATTATTTTCCTTACTGCTGATGCATCTGGTACATTACCACCAATCAGCAAGTTAACGAAAGAGCAGGCGATGTATCACTTCTTAAGTGGATACACTAGTAAATTAGCTGGTACAGAACGCGGGGTTACAGAACCTCAGGCAACTTTTTCAGCTTGTTTTGGCTCTCCATTTTTACCATTAGCACCATCAACTTATGCCGAGATGCTTGGTGAAAAAATCGATCTCTATGATTCCAATGTGTTTTTGGTTAATACTGGTTGGACCGGTGGCTCATATGGTGTTGGTGAACGTATGAAGCTTTCCTATACCCGTGCCATGGTTCATTCAGCTTTAGAAGGTGAGCTGAACACTGTTGAAACCACTATTGATGAAGTATTTGGCTTAGAAATCCCAATTCATGTTCCAGGTGTACCTGATGAAGTGCTTGTACCAAAGAATACGTGGGAAGATAAGAATGCTTATGAGTCTACAGCAAAATCACTCGCTTCAAAATTTCATGAAAACTTCAATAAATTTACACAGGCAAGTGATTCTATTAAGCAAGCAGGTCCACTTTATAAAGGATAGTATGAATTTGTTTCCTCATCCCAAAAGGATTTTATTTATATGAGTGAAAGGTTAAACAGGTTAAGCCGTTTATCCGTATTAAAGCAAAATAATGTTGGATTTATGCTGACAACCGACCTCTGTATAGAGGTCGGCTTTTTTATTTCTTAAATTAGATTGCAACCCTATTTTATCGTGATTTCTTGTAGTTCTTTTAATCTCCTCCCCATAGGCATTCACACATTTTTTCATAAAAGCATAAAATAGTTTGACATATCATTACTGAACTGAAAGGGTCGAATTATATGAAAAGAGTCAGATATCTCGTTTTATTTCCGTCTGTATTACTCCTTTTTCTTTCCGCTTGCAATACAAATGAAACCACCAAGATCCAGCTTGCAGAAGTTACACGTTCTCTATTTTATGCCCCTCAATATGTAGCGATAGAAAAAGGTTTTTTTGAAGAAGAAGGGTTGGATGTGGATTTGCAAACAACCTGGGGTGGCGACACGACAATGACAGCCTTATTATCAGGAGGAGCAGATATAGCTCTAGTTGGATCAGAAACCTCGATTTACGTCTATGCACAAGATTCAAGGGATTATGCGATTAATTTTGCGCAATTGACTCAAACAGATGGGACATTTCTTGTTGCGAAAGAGCCGAAACCTGATTTTACATGGGAAGACCTTACTAATAGTACTTTCTTGGGCCAGCGCAAAGGTGGTATGCCACAGATGGTAGGTGAGTATGTATTAAAGCAAAATGGTATTGATCCTCATAACGACTTGAACCTTTTACAAAACATTGATTTTGCCAATATTCCTGGTGCATTTGTTTCGGGTGATGCAGATTATGTTCAGCTATTCGAACCAACTGCAAGTATTTTTGAAAAAGAAGGTCAAGGTCATATTGTTGCTTCTTTTGGTGAGGAATCTGGAAAAGTTCCCTACACCGTTTTCATGACAAAACAAAGCTATATTGACGAAAATGAAGACAGTGTAATAAGTTTCACGAAAGCAATATATAAAGCACAGCAATGGGTTCAGAAAAATAGCTCAGAAGAAATTGCAAAAGTAATTGAACCTTATTTTGAAGATACAGACTTAGATATACTAACTGCATCCATTGAGCGCTATAAGGAACAGGATTCTTTTGCGACTGACCCTATTTTAGATGAAGAAGAATGGAATAATTTAAAGAATATTATGGAGGAAGCTGGTGAATTACCGGCCGATGTTCCACATGAGGAGCTTGTAAATACACAAATAGCAGAAGAAGTTATTAATAACTAAGGAGGAGATCTGTTGTCATTTCTAACCTTAGATCATGTTTCCCATCACTATTTTTCCAAAAACAGCTATACCAAAGCTTTAGATGATATCAACCTATCTATAAAAGAAGGTGAATTTGTTGCACTGCTTGGACCTAGCGGTTGCGGCAAATCAACTATCCTATCAATCATCGCAGGTATTATGAAACAAACTGCTGGTAATGTGTTATTACAGCAAAAAACGATAAAGGATTCAGAGCTAGCCATTGGCTATATGCTTCAACAAGATTATCTATTTCCCTGGAAAACAATTATTAGTAATGTTTTACTAGGCCCCAAAATTTCCAATAATAAGTCAGAAAAAATGGAAAGAAAAGCTTTGAAATTGCTTGCCGAAGTTGGCTTATCGGAAGTAGCCGATGCCTTCCCCAGTTCTCTATCTGGGGGGATGCGACAACGTGCAGCTTTAGTTCGGACATTGATAAATGATCCGAAGATATTATTGCTGGATGAACCATTTTCAGCACTGGATTATCAGACAAAACTAAAACTTGAAGATCTCGTATCAAGTCTTTTAAAAAGCTTCAACAAAACAACCATTCTGGTTACACATGATATTGGCGAAGCTATTGCAATGAGTGACCGTATTTTCATTATGAACGCCAACCCAGGGGCTATTGCAAAAGTATTTGAAGTACCAATTGAACTACGTAATGAAACTCCTTTTTTGGTTAGAAGACATCCAAAATTTCAACTTATTTTTGATAAGATATGGGATGAATTAGATAAAAAAGAAGCAGAATCTGTGGACCAAAAGGCGGTGTCACCAATTAATGGAACCAAAAGCTGATCATCTACTTTTTGAGAACTATAAAAATGAGTTGAAACAAGAGAAGAAAGTCGTTTTTATTTGGCAAATAAGTATTTTGCTAGCTTTCTTTACTCTTTGGGAAATCGCCAGTCGTTTTTATTGGATCGACCCATTGTTGTTCAGCTCCCCGTACAGGGTTTTTAAGTTACTGGCAACCAGGTTTAACGATGGCTCTATGATCACCCATGTACAAGTAACTCTTTTTGAAACTGTTCTTGGCTTTATAATTGGAACAATAGCAGGGATTCTTATTGCGACACTTTTATGGTCCTCCAAAAGATTTTCCAGGATAATTGACCCCTACCTTGTAATTCTAAATGCAATGCCAAAAGTTGCTCTCGGGCCTATCATCATTGTTGCACTAGGTCCAGGATATATATCCATTATTGCAATGGGTGCGATCATATCTGTAATTATTACCACACTTGTTGTATACTCTGCGTTCAACGAAGTAGATCCAAATTATGAAAAAGTCTTAAAAAGTCTGGGAGCGACCAGGTGGCAATGTTTCAAGGAAGCTATTTTTCCGGCAACCATACCAGCTATGATTTCTACATTAAAAGTAAATGTAGGTCTCTCCTGGGTAGGTGTCATTGTTGGGGAATTTCTAGTCTCGAAGCAAGGACTTGGTTATTTAATTATCTACGGATTCCAGGTGTTTGATTTTACATTAGTTATGGCAAGTTTAGTGTTAATTGCAATTTTTGCAGCAATTATGTACAAAATCGTAGAAAAGCTAGAGTATTGGTTAATTAAGCATTCAATCTGAATAAAAAAATCGCCATTCAGGCGATTTTTTAATATACATTTTTTATATGATCCATGCAATGCTTTAATACTTCATCCTTCATAATAAAGCTGAACTGTTGATTATATTTTATATTCTCAGGTATGGATTCTAACAGAACTGGACCTTCTGTTTCAAAATATGACTTTTGTTGAACAAGCTTATCTATCTTAGCATAGTACACATTCTTAATCACATTTTCACTTTTCCCTGATACAAAGTATTGACCAACGTAATGAAGGTTATCTACTGACCCACCAGTTTCTTCCTTCACTTCCCGTAAAGCAGCTTGTTTGGCTGTTTCACCCTCTTCTACCTTACCACCTGGAAATTCCAACCCTCTTTCCTTATGTTTCGTTAATAGCCATCTATCCTTATATCTGCAAATTACCCATACATGCTTCGGTTGATCTGAAAAGGGATGGTTATCAAATGATAATTTTACTTGGTTGTTATAGTAGTCTCTAAAAATATACATTGTTTCAGCTGCCTTTATTAATTCAATTATGTGCTTACAATTACGCGTGTTTAATATTCGTTATTTTCCATTCCTCATCGAATGTCAATTCAATCTCTACTCTATAATCACCATATAAATCCAAATGGTTTTCCTGCGTGATCTTAATAACATTCTCTTCTACTTGTATCATATCATATGCATTATCTTTCATGAACCATGGTGGTGTTTCCGTTGGGAGTATATAGAGTCCGTCTGGCTCTTCAGTAAAGTAAAAATCAACGTATATTTCTGCAACATCTCTTGTTGTTACACGCTCAAAAGCATGAAGTAATGACTCTTTCGTGTCGAAATCTTTCACCTTATAATTATCATCTATTTCTTGTACAATTAACTTCATAAATTGATCTGTTAAAAACACTAACTTTTCATGAGTCAATTCCGGGGTTTCTTCCTCTGATACTTCTTCTCCTTGCACCTGATCTTCAGCTGACACTGTTATTGAATTACTTGCATTACTTATAGTTAATAATGATATAAGAGTCATAAAAATAATTACCCACTTTATATTAAGTCGTTGTTGGTCTTTCATAGTCGATTCCTCCCTCTTAGTGTGTATTAATGGTTTCTACTTTCACTATTCCTTTTATACTATAAACGTAAACATAATTTCTTAGAAAAACAGGAATAAAACACTAGTTAAAGTATTTTATTCCTCTATCTTCTTACATATGATTATCTTCTAAAATGCCCATACTTTTGATATGATCCTTTGCTTGCTCATCGCCCAATTCATATAGCATTTGATACGCTTCTGTAATGCCTGCATCGTATTTATCATTTGCCTTATCATTATGATAGGGCATTATTGGAATATGAGCCCGCCAAAACGCTCCCATACTTGCCTCATGCATCTCATTCATTTTTTCCCGTAATAAGACAACCTCGTCCTCCGTTGCGTGGATAATAAATTCATCGTTGTTGCTATATTCAATTTGTGAGATTTCTCCTGATGCAATGCTTACGTAAAATTTTTTTCTTTCCATATAGCACCTCCTACTACTAATTTGGCTTAAAATTGCATAAGCATGTATTATTTCTTAATGAAAAAAACCATCATTTAGGATGGTTTAATAAAATTTCAAGTATTAATTTTAACAAGGAATGAATTAAAGCAAGGCATCTCCTTTATCAGACATAGAAGGGTATCCCAAAAAATTGGAATACCCCCATCTTAAATTATCTATCATTATCTGGATCTGTATCATTTTCAAATAAATCATTACTTTTAAGTACATCATCTGTGTTAAAATCATTTGAATCATATTCAACTGGGTCAGTAGTTAAATCAATGTTTTCAGTGACATCTGCTTTTGATTTTTTTTCTTTCATCTTCGTTTCCTCAATTGTTTGATCAAACTTTTTCAAATATTTCCTTGCAAAATCTTTTCCTCCTAAACCAAAAGCTAAACCAAATGCAAGTGAAAGTCCACCTAAAATCAGAATAAAAGCGGAGCTGACAATAGTAGTAGCAATGCCTAATTGTGTTAGTGCCATGAATACGGCCAGAACAATGACTGTATACTTGGCAAAACCAGCTAAAACAATTGTCGCAGGACCAGTAAGTACATTTCTTAATACCTTTTCAACAATATTCGCTATGATTAATGCTATTGCCAGAATTAATACTGCGGCCAAAACCTGTGGCAAATATGCTGTGACAGCTGTTGCTATAACTACCAGGAAATCAAGTTGCACCAGATATAGCGCTTGGACAGTTAAGAAGAAGGTGATTAGCACTTGGACAATATAACCAACTAATGCTGAAGGCGCCATTTTCTGCTGTGATGCTTCGCTATTTGATACATTCATTTTCTTTGTTAATCGATCAAAACCCACGTTTTGCAAATAACTGCGAACAAATTCTCCAATAAGTTTACCTAACCATACACCGGCGAGGATAAGCGCTATCCCGATCAGTATATTCGGTATCATATTCATAATATTGTGCAGCATACCTATTGCTGGTCCGGTAATACCTGTTAAGTCCAACTTTTCCAATGCTGCGATCGTGATAGGAATCATAATTAGAATAAAGACTACATTCCCAACAAACCCAGCAAAACTTGTACCTTCAACTGCTTTATTCAATTTCAAACGTCCAATTAACCGTTCTACTCCAACGACCTGCAGTAAATTAACTACAATGTTTTTAACTACCTTTGCAACAAACCAACCAACGGCAAAAATAATTGCTGCCGCGAGAAGTTTAGGTATGAATGCCAGCATTGTTGCAAGTAATCCGCTAAACGGTTGTGCTACCCCTGCTATATTTAAGGCATCAAGTACGCCAGGTATAAAGAGTAATAGAATTAAGTAGAAAGCAACTTTACCCAGTCTTTCTATATAACTCTTAATTTCTTCCTCTGTTTTAGCTAATTTCATTTTATAAAATAAATGTAATAAATTTAACTTTTGGGTTCCATGTACAATTAACCACTGAACAATCGAAGCGATTATCCAAGCTAAAGCAAGAATCAATACTGCTTTTAGAACAGCTGGAATAACACCAAAAATTGTAGCTACTAAATTGGAGAGTGGGTTAGCAATCATATTCATATTAAGCACGTTAAAGAATAGGACGAATACGATTAACAATAGTATGTAATAAACCACTTTCCCAAATATTTTTTCTGAGTTAACCGGTTTATCATTCGTTCGAAATTTGTTAAAAAATCTATCATCTATTTGAGTTTTTCTAAGTGCCTTTTCTACTGCATTACCAATTGCTTTTGCAAGTAACCATCCTACCAAGAGAACTATTAAGGCAATAACAAAATTTTGTAGCCCTTGCATAAATCCAGTTGTAAAGTAATCATCCATAAAATTTCCCATAAAAAAAACTCCCTCCTATGTAATATAGCTATCTATACCTTAAAATGTATTGCTTTAAACCTATTACATTTATGGAAGGGAGAGTTTGTTTCATTTTATTTACTGCTAAAGCAATTTTAAAAGTTGATGCTTTACTATTTTATTAGATGCATTTCGGGGGAGCTGGTCAACAAAGTATATAGTTTGTGGCACTTTGTACTTCGCTAGATGCTTTTGTGCATACGAGATTATTTCTGATTCTGTCATTTTCTGGTCATTTAGCACAACAAATGCGACTGGCACCTGGTCCCAGCGATCATCTGCTTTACCCACTACAGCAACTTCTTTAATAGAAGTCAGATTAGTAAGCAGATTCTCAATTTCTGAAGGGTAAATATTTTCTCCCCCTGAGATAATCAAGTCATTTCTTCGGCCAACTACATATAAAAAGCCCTCCGTATCCAAATAGCCCAAATCTCCAGTTGCAAGCCATTCCGAGTGAAGTGCTTTTTCTGTAGCAACTTTATTATTTAAGTAACCCTTCGTTACCATTGGACCTTTAACATGAATTTCACCAATTCCATTATTTTCTAATGTAATAACTTTTAATTGCGCCGGAAATAAAGCTTTTCCGGCAGACCCTATTTTTTCCAGCGCGTCTTTAGGACTTAATGTTACAATTTGCGAAGATGTTTCCGTCATACCGTATGTTTGAAATACTGGAATATGGTTTGATTTCGCTTTTTCCAATAGTGATTTTGGAGCAGGTCCTCCTCCAAGCAGCATACAACGAAATGTTTCAGGATACTTTGTGCTTCCGGCTACTGTTATTAGTCTTTGAAGCATCACGGTTACTACAGAAACAATTGTAACGCCACTTTTCATTATCGCCTTATGTATGACATCTTCATTAAATTTATCTAGTAAATACACAGGCATGCCATAAATGACACTTTTAATTAAGATCGATAGCCCTCCAACGTGGAATAGTGGTAAGGTTGCGAGCCACTTATCATTCGTATTTATCCCTAAATTCAGTGCCGAACCTATAGCACTCCACCAATGATTTCCATAAGTATGAATAACGCCTTTAGGAAAACCAGTCGTTCCAGAAGTGTAAATGATTGTAAATGTATCATCTAAATTGAGTTCAGTATTAAGATTTACAGCTTTTTCTTCATATGTATTTATTTCAGAAAATGCATGAATTTTTTCTACATCTAAGTGCATAACTTGTTCAATTAGACTATCTGCTGCTAACAGGTAAGATACACCCGCATCTATTATTTGATAATTCAATTCAGTTTCTGTTAAGCGGATATTCAGCAATACTCCAACTGCTCCTAAATAACTTAGTGCATGTATTGCAATTACCATCCTGTGGTAATTGGTGGATAGGATGCCTACATGTGTCCCCTTTGCTACACCCATGCCAGCTAGTTTCTTTGCATAGGTTTGACTTTCATCTCTTAGTTCTGAAAAAGTCATGGTAAATCCATCTGGCAGTTCAATAGCTGTTTGGGATGGCGCTAAATCTGCTTGTTTAGTTAACCAGTGAGGTATGGTTTCCATATACCTACCTTCCTCTCTTATTAATAAAATATAGCCGTAGTAGAAATCAACTATGATTTATTAATTCTCTCAGTCCATGTTTAAACTAGTCGTGTGATCACCGAACTGTCGGCTGTAAATTAAAAACCTTTGCTCTGAAATAGAAGCAAAGGTTTTTAATTTCTACTTATGGAAAGCGTGGGAATTGTTTAAAGTTTGGCTTTCTCTTTTCTTTAAACGCATCTCTTCCTTCTTTTGCTTCATCTGTCGTATAGTAAAGAAGTGTTGCGTCGCCACCCATTTGCTGTAATCCTGCAAGACCGTCTGTATCAGCGTTAAAGGAAGCTTTTAGGAAACGCAGTGCAGTAGGTGATTTCTCAAGAATTTCTTCACACCATTGTACTGTCTCTTCTTCCAATTTATCTAATGGGACTACAGTATTCACCATACCCATCTCATATGCTTCATCCGCACCGTACTGTCGGCATAAGTACCAAATTTCCCGTGCTCGTTTATGACCAACCATTCTAGCTAGATAACCCGCTCCATAACCAGCGTCAAAGCTGCCTACTTTCGGTCCAGTTTGTCCGAATACAGCATTATCTGCAGCAATCGTTAAGTCACAAACAATATGCAATACATGCCCTCCACCTATTGCATATCCTGATACCATTGCAATAACTGGTTTAGGTATCGTACGAATTAATCGTTGAAGATCAAGTACATTTAAACGCGGAACCTGGTCTTCTCCCACGTAGCCACCGTGACCGCGAACTGATTGATCTCCACCGGAACAAAACGCTTTGTCTCCTGCTCCTGCAAGAATTATAACTCCAATTGAAGAATCGTCACGCGCATCTGCAAACGCACTTATCATTTCATTTACAGTCAGTGGGGTGAAAGCATTGCGTTTTTCAGGGCGATTTATTGTCACCTTAGCAATTCCATCATATTTTTCATAAATAATTTCTTCGTATTCTCTTACTTGCTCCCATTTCACAGTCATGTTCTTCCTCCTTATGTATGGTTACTATTACTATTTTTCATAAAACAACACTACTTATTGTTTTGAGAAAATGAACTCAGTTACTATTCTACCAAATTTTTCGGCTTGTTCCACATGAATTGCATGTCCAGCACCTTTAATAATTACTAACTCACCTGAATATAAACGTTTTTCCATCAATTTATTGATATCAATAAATTTTTCATCATGCTCTCCTGCAAGCAATAACACCGGCCCGCTAAGCTGATCGAGCTGCTCCCACCATGATGGTTGTATCCCTGTCCCCATAAAGCGCAGTGACTGAGCAAGTCCTTCTGCAGATTGTAAACTTCTTTCTTCCCGGATTTTATAAAGTACTTCTGTTGGCAAGCTTCTTTGGGTATGAAAAAGTGGAATCTTTTCCCAAAAATCAACGAAACTCTCGATTCCTTCCCTTTCCAATTTTTGGGCAAGCTCTTCATCCTTCTCAATACGGTGGCTGCGTATTGACTTCTCACCCAATCCTGGTGACGCACTTTCTAAAATTAAGGATGAAATTTTTTCTGGATACAACATTGCAAAGGACAAAGCCGTTCGCCCTCCCATAGAATAGCCGAGCAATGAAAAGGAATCCAAATTCAAATGATTAGCTAGTTCTAATAAGTCTTTACAGCATTCTTCCATCGTTTTGCTGGTGCGTGTCTTTGTTCTACCATGACCCGGCAAATCAATTGTAATGATTTGCAGATCATTAGACCAATTGGCTACAAATTCAGACCAAGTGGTTGTGCTTCCCGTAAACCCATGTAACAGAACAAGAGGCTTGCCTTTTCCATGAGTCTCATACCAATATTCGGCTCCATTAATTGAAAAATACACCTGCTTATCCCTCATTTCCAAGTAGTTCATTTTCAATTACTTGCCACTTAGTACGATGCCATTCTGTGTTTGTAGATCGATCTGTTCTTACTTCAACAACTGATAAACCTTTATGCTGGTAGCTTGCATACAGCACTTCTTTTAATTCAGCTTCTGTCTCTGGTCGATTATAATTTCCACCATACATCGAAACGGCTTTTTGAAAGTTTATATCCATCGGCGTGCCAAATAATGCTTCGAAATGCTTCTTATCGTTTACTTGGGGCAGAAATGAAAATATACCTCCGCCATCATTATTAATAAGCAGGATTGTGATATTTAGATTATACTGTTTCGCTGCCATTAAGCCGTTCATATCATGGAAAAATGATAAATCCCCTAGCAACAAGGTGATGTCCTTTCCACCGGTAGCAGCCCCCAGTCCACTTGAGACCATTCCATCAATCCCGTTCGCGCCACGGTTTGAAAAGATGGACAGTTTTTTAGGTGTAGTCATAAAGAAAGTATCCAGATCTCTTATCGCCATACTATTTCCTACATATATATAGCTTTGTTCTGGTGTTGCTTCAAGCAACGCCCTTACAGCTTCTCCTTCCGTTATTTGTTCTTCCATTCCATACAGTAAATGTTTTTTTGCGATTTGATTCATTTCCTGCCATTGACTTAACCAACTCTGCTCAAATTTCAGTGCGGCTGAAGCTTTAACTAGGTCTTTACAAAGCATTGTCGGATCGGCGAATACAAATGTAGTAGAATTCCCGGCAGGTTCTCGAAAACCATTAAAGTCCTCCACAATAAACTGGAGTGCTTCCTTATGCTGTTGTAAATAAAAAAGATAAGCTTTTGAAACAGGCATTGCACCAAAGCGTATTATAAAATCTGGTTTTAACCGCTCACGTACAGTTTCATTTCGCAATATGGCATCATACCCTTCTATTACGTGCGATTTAGAGTGAGGACCCGAACGCACTTGGGATAAGGGGTCTGCCAATACAGGTAATCCCCATTTTTCTGCAAGCCGGATTACCCCATCTGCAAAATCATCGCCTACTTGCGGACCACATACAATTACCCCTTTTTTCTTATGCTGAATCTTATGGAGTAATGCGTGAAGTTGGTGTTCATCTACTTTCTTCTTCCCTGGCAGCGTTGGAATATAGGATTGTTCGTGTTTTTCTCCCCATATATCCTTTATTGACAAGTCAGGAAGTAAAGGCTCACGAAATGGAAAATTTAAATGAACAGGTCCCGGATTATCCTCCTTCGCTGCATAATATGCCCTTGCTGCTTTGCTGCGAACATACTCCAGCATAGTTGGAGTAGCTTCTGGTAAAGCCATCTCATGGAACCACTTGACATAGTCACCGTATAATTTCAGCTGTTCAATAGCTTGCGGGGCACCTACATCACGTAATTCAGGTGGACGATCTGCTGTTAAAATAATCAAGGGAACCCTGCTGTAATGCGCTTCTACAATTGCAGGAAAATAATTAGCTGCTGCTGTTCCAGATGTACAAACCAATACAACCGGACGTTTCGTTTCTTTAGCTATACCTAGTGCAAAAAAAGCTGCAGAACGTTCATCAATAATAACCCATTCCTTTACTTGATCATGCTCAGCTAATGTGATTGCCAATGGGGTAGAGCGAGAACCTGGTGATATCACAGCGTCCGTTAAGCCGTTTTTGGTCAGTTCATCGATGAAATTCCCAGTATACCTAGTTAAAATCTCTCTATGGTTCATCCTTAGCCTCCTAAAACAGATAGCATTGGCAGAAGCTTAATATTCGTTTCTTCATACTCTGCTTCTGGATCTGAATCCTTTACTACACCACATCCAGCAAATAAGGACGCTTCATCTCCCTGGATAAGCCCGGAGCGAATGGCTACAGCAAATTCTCCATTTTGATTACTATCCAACCAACCAACTGGAGCCCCGTACCAGCCCCGGTCCAGTAATTCGTTATCACGAATAAATTGCAGTGACTCCTCACGGGGTGTACCGCCCAGCGCTGGTGTAGGGTGCAGTTGCTTAATAATATCAAAAATGCTATATCCTTTCTTCAATGTTGCTGTAACAGGTGTGTATAAATGCTGCAAATTTTTAAGAGGATAGATTACAGGTTCATCTGGAATTTCCAAATCTGTACAATAATTTTTTATAGCATGTTTAATCATCCTTACAACAAAGTCATGTTCTTGCCTGTTCTTTTCATCATGAAAAAGGGAATGACTAATTGCCATATCCTCCTCTTCTGTGTGCCCTCTTGGGGCTGTCCCAGCAAGACAAGTGGATAACAAATGATCTTTCTCAATTTTCACCAAACGCTCTGGAGTAGCGCCAACAAAACAATCATCATTCTTTTCTAGGGCAAAAATAAAACTATTTCCCTGGGTCTGTATCAAATTCTCTAAAACAGTTGTTATATCGGCTTTCTTATTAAACTTTAAGCGTACTTCTCTTGCCAAAACTATTTTTTCTGCTTTGTTTTTTCTGATTTCTTCTCTCGCTTGACGTACAGAATCTTTCCATTCACTTGGTTGAATTTCTATTTTCTCATTAGTAATTAATCCGTTTGTGTTTCTTGGTCTCTCTGAAAAGAACGTCGCTTCCACTTGCTCCAATTCGTTTGCCAGCTGTATTGCATGGTCATCTCTTTTCAGTCTGATATTTATTGTGAAATAATAACTTCCGTCCTCTTTGGTAAGCATATATTCTGGAATCGTAAACTGACTCGCACTAAACTTCTTCCATAAATCAGTTCGTGGTTTTTTTGGATCAAAGGCCATGCCTCCCAATGTGACAATTCCTGTACCTGGCACTTTGTATGGATTGTAAACAATTGCCTCGTCCAATAATTTACTCCACTGATTTTCAGTTACTTCAAAACGCTCTTCCTCTGCAACGATTTCCACTGCATTACCTACACCAACTATATAAAAATCATCTATTGTACTTGTCCAAAATGTGCGATTCTTTTTCATACCCTTAGCCACTTCAAAAAAATGAAGTGGATCTAATGGTGCTATTTTCTTCGTAATACTCAGCAGCTGCATGCCATGCTGAGTTTCTATTTTTTTTATTGCCTTGTCCAATATATCTTCTAATTGCTCTTCCTTTATTTCAATCATCTATATAAAACCTCCGTTAAACATACAATGACAAACTTCCATATCTATTTTATTCCCTTTTGAGATGTTTCTCAAGGAAATCCTTCTCGATAATTGACACGCTTTGACAAATTCCCTAAGATTAATATGATATTTAGTACTTTCAGGGGGAGAAATAGCATGCAATCTAAAGCAAAAATAAATATTAAACAAGCCTTAAATGAAAGAGAAGGCTTTCAAATCTGGTGGCGTCTGTTACGTCCGCATACACTAACTGCCTCATTCGTACCTGTTTTCGTAGGAACAATGCTTGCATATATTGATGGATCGATACATGTATTCGTATTCTTAGCAATGCTTTTTGCATCCATACTAATTCAATCTGCAACGAATATGTTCAATGAATACTATGATTTTGCTCGAGGGCTGGATACGGAAGATTCTGTAGGGATTGGTGGTACCATTGTACGAGATGGCATCAAACCCAAAACAGTTTTAAACCTTGCTATTGCGTTCTTTGGGATTGCACTGTTACTCGGTATTTATATTTGCCTTATGTCCAGCTGGTGGATTGCAGTAATTGGTTTAATAGGTATGCTCTTCGGTTATTTATATACAGGTGGACCTATACCAATAGCTTATACTCCATTCGGAGAAGTTTTTTCCGGTTTTTTTATGGGAACAGTAATTATAGGGGTTAGCTATTTCATACAAACAGATACACTCACTGCAGAGGTAATTTGGATATCTATACCAATCGCTATCTTTATTGGCACAATATTATTATCAAATAATATACGCGATTTGGATGGAGATAAAGAAAACGGGCGTAAAACAATTGCTATTTTAATTGGAAGAAGAAATGCAATTCGTTTTCTAGGTCTACTCTTTATTATAGCATTTAGTCTAACCTTTTTCTTTATTATAGTTGGGATTCTTCCACTATGGTCAATTATTACTATACTTGCCAGTATTAAGACTGTTGATGTAATTAATAAATTTAAAGGGAAAACACAACCGATTGAGATGATGCCAGCAATGGCTGCAACAGGAAAGGCAAATACGATTTATGGATTTTTGCTAGGTATTTCATTGCTAATCAGTAAATTTATTTAATCATCCACCTTGGTTCACACACTGCAAGCACTCAGTAAAAAAGGAGCTTATTAATGAAGCAATTTGACAAGACACTGATGAACTCACTAGGGATTGAATTAGTTTCTTTCGACAAAAACTTAATCGTATTATCGATGCCTGTTGATCATCGAACCCACCAGCCCGCAGGTTTTTTACATGGTGGTGCTAGCGCAGCGCTTGCTGAAACTGCTGCCAGTATCGGATCCTACGCCCATGTAGACCCTGAAGCTGTAACTATTTTTGGAGTTGAAATAAACGCCAACCATATAAAAAGTAAACGTAACGGAATAGTAACAGCTAAGGCTACACCACTTCACATAGGAAAAACTACTATGGTATGGGATATAAAGATTTTAGATGAAGAAGAAGAACTGATCTGCGCCTCCCGATGTACCATCGGTATTGTACCAAAAAAGAAATCGCCATGATTACGGAAGGAGATCTTTATGAGTAACCATCTTAGTCAGGAAGAGATAAAAGATTTCAAAGAACAATTACTAAAATTAAAAAAGGAAAATTTAGAAGCAATGGAGTCAAGTCAAGGTACTGGGCCAAATGAATCCATTGCCGAACTTGCAGATTATGACAATCATCCAGCCGATATGGGTACTGAGCAGTTTGAACAACAACGAGATCAAGGATTAAACTTAATCCGCAAAGACCGGCTGCAGGAAATAAATGATGCGCTGCAACGAATTGAAGACGGAACATATGGCTTAAGTGAAAAATCAGGTGAGCCAATCCCGGTGGAACGACTTAAAGCACAACCAATGGCCAGAAACTTAGTGGAAGAAGAATAAATTTTTACTCTCAAAAAAACCTTCTCTATCGTTTAGAGAAGGTTTTTTTAAATTAGAATTTCATTAAATTAACTATCAGGCAACTTTTGCTTGCTTCTGCTCTATCCATGTACGCATTTTTACAAATAGCGGAATAAACAACAGCCCTACAACTATACCTTTTATAATATTAAAAGGTAGAACACCAGCTATAACGGATATCCATTTTACTTGTTCACTCATTTCCCATCCCATAAACCATGCATAAGCCGGTAAGATAAAGAAATAATTTAAAACACTCATACCTAAAGCCATAATAATAGTCCCGGTAACTAAACCAGACACTATACTTTTTACTCCTTTAAACTTGTGATAAAGAATAGCTACAGGTACAACAAACATGATGCCTGCCAGGAAATTGGCAGTAACCCCAATTGGGTCTCCTGCTCCTGATACCATCAAGTAAAGGATATTTTTAACTGCTACTACGATAATTCCTGCCACTGGAGAAAAAATTAGTGCAGCCATTAACGCAGGTACTTCACTAAAATCAATTTTTAAATAGGGTGGTAAAAATGGTAACGGAAAATTAAAGAAAAATAATACGAGTGATATTGTTCCTAGCAATGCTAGAATAATAAGCTTTAATAATTTTGATGATTGCTTGGTTGTTTGCATCATCATTCTCCCCCTTCATCTTAAATCGATTCCTATCTCGTGATGAAGGATAGCCAACTTCCTTTTGTACCTTATTAAAAAAGCACATAAAAACCCTAAAGCTTAATGGGGCTTTAGGGTATAAAAATTCACAGGAAAAACTAAGTGCATACGCACCAGATTTTGGCTCGACATCTTCTCCCATCCAGACTGTAACTGTCGGTTCTGGAATTACACCAGATCAGCCACTCAGCAGTATGCTTTGTGGGTCACGGACTTGAAGCAACATTTGCTCCTTACCGTCGGTCGGGAATTTCACCCTGCCCCGAAGATTGGAATCGATATTTTATTGTCAATTTTTATTATACATAGTTTCATTGTATTTGAAAAGGGTTCTGCTTACATTTTAGAACATTAGCGCAGGTCATTCGTTTTTAGTTGGCCTACCACTAGAAAATTGCTGTTGGCTTATCATAAGAATAGTCCGAAAAGGGCACCTGGCATTGGCGCTGGAGCCGGACGTGGCTGTTTAATTGTAAGAATTAAGTGCAGCCAAAATTTTATACATTCCTATTTCTTAAGAAAGGTGTAGAAGTTTTAACTTCTACACCTCAAAGACCTTACATCGTTATTTATCTGTAAATGCTACTCTAATGGAATTAATTATTACCTTTTCCATTATTCCCGTTACCATTGTCTTTTCCCTTTCCTTTTCCTTTTCCGTTGCCATTTCCATCTTCTTCAGTAATGAAAACTTTTCCTTCTGCTTGCGCACGTGTTTCATTATCAAAATCATCTACCACTTTAACTTCGATAACAGCGCCTTCAGCAAGAACATTACTAGGCACTGTCCAGTACCCGACATAATGACCTTCAGTTGTTTCTCTCATTGGTAACTCTGTTGCATTGGATGGTTGACCTGTTATATTTGTTAGTGGCATATGGACAGTAAATGTTGCATCTAATCCTGACTCACTATCAAATTCAATCATTACCGTTTCACCAGCTTGAACTTCCTGGTCTTCAGTTGGTGTAAGGTTTTCAATTTCTGGTGCGTTATATTTAACCTCAATAGTTACCGTCTCACTTGATGAATTACCGGCTAAATCCTGTGCAATAACTTCGATTTCATTTGAACCATTGTCGAGCAGGATGCGTTTCGAGTAGCTGCCGTCAGTGACTGTTGCCTTTTGCCCATTAACTTCTACAAAGTCAAGATTGGCATCAACTACGGCTCCTTCTACAGTTACTGTTTCACGATTTGTTTTATCGCCGTCTTGCGGGCTATCAATCGTTAACTCTGGTGACTCTGTATCCAAAGTTACTGTTACTGAGTCAGATTCATCTACTGGTGCACCGTTAAGCAATGTCACGGCTGTAATTTCATTATCGCCTTCTGCTAACTCAGTTGTTATAGCGAAGTTGCCATCATCGCCCACTTCAGTAGTACCTGCTTCTTCCCCGTTATTCAATAATTGTAAAGTAGTCGTAGGAGAAGCACTTCCTTCTACTGTAATTTCAGCCTCATTTGTAATTAAATCTTCTGCAGGTGACGTGATTACAGGCGCATCCACTTCATAGCTTACACGAGCACGAATCATATAGTTCCCTTCAGATGCAGGGGATTGTGACCATGCACCGCCAACTACTTGATAGCTGCGTTCAGCATAAGGCCCATTTTCATCTGTTGCTAACCCTGGGACATTAGGGTAGGCACCTGTTTGAATATATACCATATAGAAATCACCATCAACTTGAATAGCATTTTCTCTTAGGTCAACAATTGTCCATTCATCCAAACTTCTTACTGCTTCTGCTTCTATCGGGCCTGCTATTTTTTGACCTGGTGTACCATTAGCACCAGTAGCATCCCATACCTCTACAGCAAATTCCGTTCCACCTGGGTTTGGCCAGTCAGCATCATGGAATTGGAATACACCGTCTGTTACGATAGCAGAATCCTTCCCTTCAGGCAGGGACATTCTTACCGCCCAACCATTTCCTGCATCATAGAAAGCACGAGCATTTTCAGCTGTTCCGTCGTCGTAACCAATTTCACCACCAGGCACCGTGTAGAATGGCTCTAGAGAAATATTAACTTCTGTATCTCCATCCTCCAGATTCACTGCAACTTCTGTTCCGTGGTATCCTCTGGCTAATACCTTTAAGGTGTACATACCCTCATAAGCTGTTAGAGAGTAACTACCATCTCCGTCAGTTTCTACAGGAGTAATGTTAGCATCTTCTACCAAAAGTACTGTTGCCCCTTCAATAACTTCACCTGTAGCTTCATCAGTAACTATTCCACTTACAGTATTTTGTTCAACCTCTTCTAATGTAAAATCTACTGAAGAAACTTCATCTCTTTCAATTACAACTGACTGCTGTTGAGATGCATATCCATAAGCCTCTGCGAGAACTGTGAATTCTCCAGCAGCATGCAGGATGGAATATGATCCATCTGCCGGGCTTGTATTTACCGAACGACCACTTTCAAGTACACTTACCTGTGCACCCAAAGGCAATAACGTCGGATTAATTGCTTCCTTAACAGTAGGAGTTTCTTGCTCCTTAGATTGCATTGGTTGAATTTCTGATACAATTACCTTTTCTTTTAGAGTGTCTTTATCGATTTTATCTGTAACACCCGAATTTAAAGGTAATACTTCGTTTAATGCATGTACACTCGTATTTTCAATGCCGTTTTCTTGAGATGCACTACTATCTACTGACGTGTCTACCAATGCGACATCATCAATATATAAACCATCTCTTACAACACTTACATCTGTAGTTAAATTAAAGCTGATATAAACACGTTGACCACTATACTCTGACAGGTCAATTTCTGTACTTTCCCAACCATCAGAGACATTAGTCATGCGCATCAATTGGACCCAATCTTCTTGATCTGTTGAAATAAACACATGTCCAAAATCCCAGTTATTTTCAATGTTATACCATTGGTTAAACTGTAGGGATGTATTTTCTTCCGGCAAATCAATTGGTGGCATCATCAGTGATGTGTTAGCGTAGTTATCATATGGACCATCCAGATTTGTAGCATAAACATTTTCACCAGAAGTTGCACTTCCTGGACCTGATGTCGGTACGCCACGCTCCCAGCTGTTATTTTCGCCAAATACAGTCCAACCTGCAGGAGCTGATTCAAAGTCTTCCAAATACCCTACAGTAATTCCTTGTGCGACAGCAACAGTGTATTCTTCACTTGTTACTTCATTATTTCCAAAATCATTAATTACCCAGTAATAAGTTAGAGAATCACCATCAATATGCTCTCCAGGAATCAATGCAACATACTCACCTGATTTAAAGTCACCAGATATACGTGATGCTTCAACAGTTTGTTCTGCACCATCTGCATCTTGGTAATTTAATTCTACAGATGCAACACTAACATTATCACTAACTTGAATAGATAAATCTAAATTCATACCTGCATATGTTTCCGAAGGTGCTTCATGTTCAAACGTAGGTGCTTCATTATCTTCACCCTCTTTTGTCACTTGACCTTCTAATGTTCCTAGACCACTTATCATTGATGATACTGCATCATATGCATTAACTAATCCATATCCAAATCCATTATTAGGAGAATCAGGGAATTGGCTATTTGTTAATGGGGTAGCAGTCGATAATAAGATATCTTCTATATCATCAACAGATAAACTTGCATCCGCTTGACGCAGAAGTGCTACTACCGCCGACACAGCCGGGCCTGACATGGATGTTCCATTCCATCCACCTTCATAGCCACCACCTGGAACACTTGAACGAATATTTACTCCAGGAGCCGATATATCAGGTTTAATTTCGTCATAAGGTGAAGGCCCTTGTAAAGAGAAGCTTGCTAGTCCATCATTAATATCCGTTGCTCCTGTAGCAAATGATTCTGGGTAATTTGCTGGAACAGCAACTGATCCAGGCCCACCCGGGTTAGTAAACGTAGTATTCCCTGCTGAAAACTCAGGGAAAATTTCCGCTGCTCTCCAGTTAATTACTACATCTCTGTACCATTCATCAAGACCTGGTCCACCGCCCCATGAATTATTTACTACATCAGGAGCCATATCTACACGTGCATTTCCATCAGAGTCAGTAGGAGCTAAGATCCATTCGGCTGCTGCTAAAAGATCAACATCTGTACCTCCAGCCGCCGTAAACGCCTTAACAGCGATCCACTGTGCTCCAGGAGCTACCCCAACTTGATTGGAATTATCTGGTTCACTACCAACCATAGTACCGGTTACATGTGTACCGTGCCCTTGGTCGTCATATGCTTCATCTTGTCCAACTGTTGCATCAAACCAGTTAAAGTCATGATCAACTTCATCCGTTGCAGCATCGTATCCACGATACTTTTCTTTTAGCGCCGGATGATCCCATTGAACACCAGTATCAATACTTGCCACCACTGTACCAGATCCATCAATTCCCATATCCCAAACAGCAGGAGCACCAACACGTTCAACGTTCCACTCCACGTTAGCAATTTCGGATTCAGGGGTCTTTGCATCTTCTGTTACAGTTGTATATAATTCACGCGTTTCGTTAGGTAATATCTTTTCGACTTCTGCAAATGTAGCGATTTTTTCAGCTACCTCTTTTGTAGCTGTTACGGACATACCATTAACAATATGATAGGAATTAAAATCTTTTACATTACCTGTTGCTAGTTCTGTCTCCAAATATTTCTTCACATTATATTGTGACGTTAAGGAAGTTTCTCTTAATTCTGAAACAACAGCTGATCGCTGAATGAACTCAGATTGCTGGGCCGAAAGCTTAGCATTAGCTGATGACTCTTTAGCTTCTTTCGCTACCTTCACCGTATCTGCCTTTTCACTGAATTTGACTAAGAATGTTACTTTGTCATCTTTCATAAACTCATCAAAAAGACGTTCACTTACTTTCACTTGCGAAACATTATTGGAATCATTTAACGAATGGTGTAACTTTCCATTCGATTCCGCACTAGTGATGCCAGGTGCAATTAAAGAAAATGTCATTAGAAAAGTTGCTGCAATACTAAAAGCCCTTGTTTGACGTTTTTTCTTCATACTCAAAACCTTTTCCTCCCCTCGATTATATAACAATGTGTAACAAACACCAGGATGAGAACCACTTCAAACTAAAATACACCTCTGCCTCCTTCCCCAAATTAGGTTCTCAGTTGTCAGTGGTGCTTTGGTATAATCTTAGTTGTTGAGTGTAAGTATAATGGATATCTGAAAGGAATTATGTCGAAATACGTCAGTTTAAATCTGAATTTTCAAAATTGATAGAATGGTATTATCTTTTCTTCTTTTAATACATAGGTTATAGACCCGTTTATTTAAAAAAACGTACCAAATTATAAGTAAAACCTTTGCAAGTAGTGCAATCAACGTTTCTTCCATCAAATCACTTGTAGGTTAACTAGTCTAAAAAATGATTAATTATTCCTATTTTAAATAGAAGTTAAGTCCCACATTTTCTAGCTTGAGGAAAACATAGGTCTCCAGAACCTTGTTTTATCACAAATTATAGTTCTTTTATCCCTGTTTTTGTTATAAGATATAATACTAACAGTGTCTAAATACCTGATTTTTGAAAAAATGCAATCTTTTTGAAACACTACAGTTATTCCAATCCTGATCGACAGAACTGGACGTAGTTCAACTTTAAGTGACAAATAAAATGGTAACTAAAAAAAATCAACAATCCAATTATATTAGGATTGTTGATTTTTTTGCAGCCCTGTTAGTGGTTAACCTACAATAATTTCTAGTCTTCCAGAGGGTTCAAGTTTTCTTCTCCTGTCATCTCTGCAATCATCGTTACCAATAGCTCAATCTCTTCATCTATATCTTTTAGACTTGCTGTTTCTACAGGTGAATGCATATAACGCAATGGCAACGATACTAAGGATACAGGAACACCTTTACCTGTTAAGCGCATTATATCAGCATCTGTTCCAGTCATTCTAGGAGTTAATTCATATTGAACATTCATATTTAATTTCTTAGCAGTGTTTTCCAGTAGTTTGTTTATTTTACTATTAATTGGTGCCCCTTTTGCCAGAACGGGACCCTGTTCAAGACGTACGTCTCCGTGCTTATTTCGATTAACACCTGGATAATCTGTAGCAAATGTAACATCACACGCAATTGCCATTGTCGGCTCTATCCCAGCAGCAGCAAAGTATGCTCCCCCCATGTTTGTTTCTTCGTTTACAGTACTCGCCGCATATACACCAACGGAACAATCCTTTTTCGCTAGACGCTTCAGCACTTCTGCAACAATAAACGAACCAGTACGATTATCCAGACCGCGACCTGCAATATAACGCTCTGCTAATATTTCCGGTTCAGTTTTGTAGACTGCTAAATCTCCTATTTGCACCTCACCCTCCGCTTCTCCCTTTGTTTTATATCCACAGTCGATAAATAGATCTTCCAAACCGAAGTCGTTTTTCAATCCCCCATGATGCTGAGCGTTGACCCCGATAACACCAGTTACCGTCTTATTCTTATTGCCTAAAACTGTTACTTTCATGCCAACTGCGGCCTTTGGATTAATTCCACCCATTTTTTCAAAATGTAAAAAACCATCCTCATCAATACGATTAATGATAAGCGCGATTTCATCACAGTGACCAGCTAATAATATCTTAAAGGAAGCTTGTGGGTTAAGGACTCCAATTGCATTTCCGGCATGATCTGTTCTAATTTCATCAGCAAATTCTTTTACATAATTAATCCATTTCTTTTGGATTTCCACTTCATTACTTGACGGGGAAGCTGTATGTAATAGTTCTAATAGAAATTCCTGATTCGCTTTTTCCATGATTATTTCCTCCTCGAGATAAAAAATAATACTTTTATTCCTCTACAATCATAGCAAATATTCAAACTAAGAGCACTTTTGTTTACGTATCAGATTATTATAGATAAACTGATACGTAACTTTTAGTAAAGGAGCGTTTATGTTATGGAACTTAATAAATGGTACGAGAAAGCAATGTCACCTGATGAATATATTGAGGCAATGGAAAAGCATAAAGCAAATTTGCTTCACATTTATGACCATTTCAATTTACCTGATGACCAATCCTTCTTTGAGGATGTAAAAGTAAAAGACTTGCGGGTTTTAGTTTTAACAGAAGACTGGTGTGGCGATGCAATGTTAAACATACCAATTCTGCTTCGTATGTCAGAAGCGGCTAATATGAATGTACGTGTCCTTCTTAGAGATCAAAATTTAGATCTTATGGATCAATACCTGACAAACGGCAAATCTCGTTCTATCCCCATCTTCATATTTATAGATAAGGAAGGTAACGAAGTAACTAAATGGGGACCACGTGCTGAGAAGATCCAGCAATTCGTAGACGATTCACGTAAGGAACTGCCATCTCAGGATGCTGAGGATTATAAAGAAAAATTTAATGAAATGCTACTATTCATGACAAAATCATTCCGTGACAATACTGATTTTTGGGATGAGGTTTATGCAAACATTAAACAAACGGTAATTAACGGAGTTAAAGGCTGACAATTGTGTCAGCCTTTTTTTGTATATTAATCGAAGTCCTTTGTCTATACTAGTGACAAAAACGTTCTTAAGGATTAAAGGTGAATATATGAGTATTAGAATTTTTAAGCAGATTTATTTTCGTCTACCAGTGATACTAAAGTTACTAATAACCATTCTCATGTTAATGTTGTTATTTGGAATGGTAATTCACTTTGTTGAACCACAACAATTCCCCACTATTTTCGATGGCATATGGTGGGCGTTTGTTACAGCTGCTACAGTTGGCTATGGCGACTATGTCCCCTTATCTGTTGCTGGTAAACTCATAGCTATCCTCTTAATTTTAACAGGCGGCGGCTTAATAGCTTTTTATATTACCTCCTTATCAGCTGCTACAATACAGCATGAAAGAGATTTAGAAGGTGGCAGGCTTGCCTTTAAAGGGAGTAACCACCTCATATTAGTTGGCTGGAACGAGCGTACAAGGCAGCTGATAAAAATTATAACTAAAACAACACCGGACCTCAGAATTGTTCTCATTGACCGAACCTTGCAGCATGTTGCTTTTCAAAACTACCCTGTGCACTTTATACAGGGAGATGCAACAGAAGACGAGACTTTAGTCAAAGCTAATGTAGAATTAGCAGAACGTGTGCTTATTACTGCTGACATTTCAAAAAGGGAGCGCCAGGCTGATAACTATACAATTCTAACAACTGTTGCCATTAGAGGTAACAACAAGGAAATACCCATTGTTGCAGAAGTTTTATCTAAAGTACAAATTGAAAATGCTCTACGGGCTGGTGCTACTACCATTATTCGTTCGAATGATTTTATGAGTGCCTTATTTTATCATGAGCTTTCACATATAAAAGCTGCTACACCATTTGAGGATATTTTGCAGATCTTGAACAGTCAGCAATTTCACCACTCCAAGTTACCAGAGGACCTGGACAATAAACCGTTTATATATATTTCAAAGCTACATTCTAAAAAGCAACATCTTTTACTGGGGCTCATTCGAAATAAAACCTATCATTTAAATCCTCCAGCTGAATTTTTAGTAAAAGAAGGCGATATTCTGCTGTCTTTAGTCAATTGGCAAAATTAAGGATTCTATTTTCTGGACTAACTCTTTTCCGATGGCAATATACTCATCAGGAACATCGGCATCCGGATCAATTGGTGTTTGGAACTGATTAATTAAACTTCCAGCTGTTCCAGGCATCGGCCCTTCCACGTCATTTTCTCCTTGATACTGATGAGCTAATAAGAATGGCTTTTCAAGACGAACAGTAACGCCAGGATAGTCCAGAGAACCGGCTACGGCATAGAATGGAATCCGCAGATAGTAGTAAATGCCTTTATCGTCTATTTTTAAATCAAAGTGCCCGTTATCGTAATCCCAATTTGAACCTATAACGAATCCTTCCGGTTTTAATAATTCTTCTAATACGTATAACGAGTATATTTTCTGTTCTATTTTTGAATCCAATGGAACCATCAAAATCTTCCTTTCGACATCTTTTATGATTTATACTTTGCTTGTAACTAAAATTTATGCTAAAATTATATATTGTGTAAAAAGAATCGAATAATGGATATAGGAGTTGTTCAGCATGACAAGCAATTTTGAGACTGGTCAAATTTTAGAAGGTAAAGTTACAGGAATACAACCATACGGAGCATTCGTAGCTCTAAATGAAGAATTACAGGGATTAGTTCATATCTCAGAAGTAACACATGGTTATGTAAAAGATATTAATGATCATTTAACAGTTGGAGACGAGGTTAAAGTAAAAGTCTTAAACGTAGATGAAAACAAGAATAAAGTGTCCCTATCTATTCGTGCTACAGAAGAAGCTCCTAAGAAACCTGCTAAAGCACAAAGAAGCAAACCAGTACAACAGCAGGATGCAGATACTTCTGGTTTTAACACCTTAAAGGATAAACTGGAAGAGTGGATTCACCAATCAGAAGAGCGTGAAGGAACATTTAAAAAATAATAAAATGGAAAAAGGCAAAACCCAAATATAATTTGAGTTTGCCTTATTTTTTTATCTATTATCCATCTACTCTCCCTGGCTCTCTTTTGTCTGCAAATGCTTCATCTGTTCTAAACAATAAAGGAAGCAATACTAATCCACTAATCCCTACTAATGTATAGATAATTCGAGCAAATGCAGCACTTTGTTCACCTGCGCCGAAAATGGCCGCTACTAAATCAAACTGAAATAAACCAATTAGTCCCCAATTTATTGCACCAATAATCGTTATCGCTAAAGCAGTTCGTTGTAATCCATTCATTGAAAATCCTCCCTTATCTATATTTCTTATATAGTTTTAACTATTTTTTAAAAAGTATTCAGCTCATTCTTGATTTAAAAACTTTTCTTGGTTAAAGTGAATTGTGTATATCGTTGTAGATTATCAAAGGAGGATACTAATGACACATATTTCTTTTAGGTACGATAGGGCATTACCATTTATCAACAAACGGGAATTACATAACCTCGACGAATTTATACAATCAGCCCACCATGCACTACATAATCGAATGGGTGCTGGTAATGAATTTTTGGGATGGCTTAATTTACCAGATACCTTTGATAAAGAAGAATTTTCTCGCATTAAGTCAAGCGCTGAACAAATTAAACAGGATTCCGATGTGTTACTTGTTATTGGCATTGGCGGATCTTATCTTGGTGCACGCGCTGCCCTTGAAATGCTAAACCACTCATTTCAAAACCTTCTGTCTAAAGAAGAAAGGAAAGTTCCCCAAATAATTTTTGTAGGTCATCATATGAGCTCTACTTACATAAGTGAACTGTTTGATGTCCTCCAAAATAAAGATGTTTCAATCAATATTATTTCAAAAAGTGGGACAACTACTGAACCAGCGATTGCCTTTCGTATCTTCAAAGCATATTTAGAAGATAAATATGGTACAGAAGAAGCAAAAAAGCGAATCTATGCTACAACTGACAAGGAAAAAGGTGCTTTAAAATCAGTCGCAGAGCAAGATGGTTATGAAACATTTGTGATTCCTGACGATGTTGGTGGTAGGTTTTCTGTGCTAACCGCAGTTGGTCTATTACCAATCGCCGTAAGTGGAATTTCTATTGACGAAATGATGCAAGGTGCGAAAGATGCAATGAATGACTTGGCTAAGCCATCTATAGAAAATAATCCAGCATACCAATATGCTGCTGCCCGAAATGTTTTATATAATAAAGGAAAAACAACCGAGATGCTGGTGAATTATGAACCACATCTGCAATATTTCTCTGAATGGTGGAAGCAATTATTTGGTGAGAGTGAAGGAAAGGATCAGAAAGGTATTTTCCCAGCATCAGCTAACTTCTCTACTGACCTTCATTCATTAGGACAATACATCCAAGATGGGCGTCGCGATCTATTTGAAACTGTATTACATGTAAAGAAAGCTAAAAAAGAAATGATCGTAGAAGCTGAAGCAGATAATTCAGATGGATTAAATTACTTAGCTGGTAAAAGTCTGCACGAAATAAATGATAAAGCCTACCAGGGTACGATGCTCGCACATACTGACGGTGGAGTACCTAATTTAGTTATTGAAATCCCACAGCTGGATGCATATACTTTTGGTTATATGGTATATTTTTTTGAAAAAGCATGTGCCATAAGCGGTTATCTTCTTGGAGTAAATCCATTTGATCAGCCAGGTGTAGAAGCCTATAAAGTAAATATGTTCGCATTACTGGGCAAGGCTGGATTTGAAAAGGAAAAGGAAGAATTAGAGAAGCGATTATAATAGGAAACGAGGTTGGGATAAAAGAGGAATTATTCAGGAAAATCCGAATATTAACGCCTGAGCAAATGTACCGCTTCGGCAATATACTTCGCTTTTTCGTGGGCACGGCTTCAGCTAACTGTGTGAAGAAGAGCACTTCACACAGTTAGCTGAAGCTCGTGCTGTTCCCACAGGAGTCTGCGTATTTTGCCTACGCTAAGTTCCGGTTGTTCGGATTCTCATTCTTCCCATTTAGTTATGTCCCAGCCTCGCTTTAGTTTACTCTTCTATTTTTTTGTTCAGCACTTTCCACTTACCATTCTCTTTCATCAGTTGAATATGACCTGCAACTTCCAATCCTCTCTTAGAGACAAAGATAAAATTAATCAGATCGTCACCTTGTTGCTCGCTCACAATAAATTTTGTCTCATCAATTATATCAAGCCATTCTTCTTCCTGCTTTGGGGTTAATAACTCCTTGTTTTCTGCATGCATTGCTGCATATGTCTCCACATGGCTCAGCTCAAATGCTCGCAGATAAATTAACAGCGCCTCTTTAGGAAGGAGAGACTCTATTTGCTTTTCTTCCATATTAACTACATACTCTGAGTACAAATCATGGTGTTCATTTTTATGTTTAACCAAGTCCAGATTAATGAGATCTTCATAATCCGCGTCTGCAAAACGCTCATCAAATAAAATAGTAAGCGTGTCATGGTACTCAAAACGGTCCACATCTATTGCTCCACCATTCTCATCAAAAGATTCTAAAACATGGTACACAATACCACTAAAGCGAGAACCCTCAAGCTCTTCCAATAAGTTTTTCAATTGTAGTTGTGCATTCTCATCGTTCTGATGTCTATCCGATGATAAATTGATTGCACCTTGCAGATAATCCCTTAAATACCCACTTAAAATATAAATCATATTTGCTTCTATAAGCAATTCCCGCTCTTCTGGATAATCATCATAAATACGCTCTATTTCTAATAGCACCTTGCCAAAGTCTTTCCAGTGCGTTTCAAATTTGTTTAAAACCCCAGGATGGTGTACATCAACAGATGTTTTTAACAAATCGAGATATTGTTTTAATCCTTTATAATTATTCAAATTCTCTAGATTAGCTGATAACCATTCATAATCAATTTGAATCTCCAGTTTATTGCTCCTATCCGTACTACGCTCTAGACGATACCCCTGTTCATGGAGCATATCCAGAAATGCCGCCAACTGAGATGGACCTTCGTAGTCTTGTTCACTATGCTGCGAGGTTATCATCTCTTCCTGCATAGATTCATTTATTTTATTCTCATGCTGCAGATCTGAAAAGTAGTTTTGAAAAGACCTTCTGATATTTACTCTCTTTTTCAAAAGCTTAGTTAATTCATCTGTATCAGGTAGCTTATGACTATTAATTTCATCCAGTAGTTGTTTTGGAGTGGAAAACAGAAAATCAATTTCTTCCTTTATTTGGGCTAAATCTTCATTATTCCTGACAGAAGCCGAATCCTCAAGAATGATCTCCGCTTGATTGATTTCATGAAACGATTCCAAACTCTCGATAGCAAGCGATTCACGAAACTCCTCCTTAGCCTTTAAATAATACATTTTTAAATAGGTTGTATTATCGTCTCCTGATTCAGAATCATTCAGATACGGAAGTGAAATCATAACAAACAATAGCAATCCAGTAACTACTGCAAAACCTGGTATCATTCTACCCCAATTAAATTTACGCTTAGTACGATAAACCTTCTCCATAATCCGTTGCTTATCAACATATTCCGGAACCTTCTCATAATCGTCCTTCATTTCATGCAATAATTTATCCAATTTATTATCATCCATTAACATAAACCTCCTTTCTTTCATATTGATCATATAATTCTCTTAATTGTTTTTTTCCTTGGTGGATTCTTGTTTTTACAAGCGATAATTTAATTTTTAATATTACTGCAATCTCTTCATAAGATTTATCATGAAAGTAGAAAAGAATCAGTGGCGTTTTATGCTTCATTTTTAACTTCTGTAAACATTCATGAAGTATTACGTGTTCTTCTTTCACAAATAGCAATGTTTCTTTATGAATTTCCAATTGTGATTTTTTTGCCTTATTCAATAAGTTAATATCTCTTTTTCTTTTTCGATAATAATCTCTCGTAACATTTAATGTTATTTGATAAATCCAAGTTGAAAGTTTCCCCGTATGAAACTGATTAAGATTACGATGGATTTTAATAAATGTTTCTTGTACGACATCTGAAATATTTTCCTGATTCATCCCGAATTGAAAGGAGAATTTTTCAATAATTGGCTTGTATTTCTCAACCAACAGTTCAAATGCTTCTTCATTATTTAATTTTGCCAGCCTTATCATTTCCTCTTCTTCCAATGTGCTCTTCCCCCCTCGCCATATACCTTATATATTAAACGCAACTTTCCATACAAAAAGTTTTATGGAGATAAAAAAATTTAAATAAGTATGTTTATATTTATTTGTACGGGGTATAACTATAACTGTAAGACTTTCTCGTATTCCCCCTGTAAGCAAAGCGTTTAACGCTTTGCTTTTTTTTATGTAAGTTCTTGTCGCATAGTTTCTTGCAATTTATATAAACCTCGTTTGGTTTGCATGAATTTATCCAGATGTTTGTTATAATAGCATAATAGTAATCAAGATAATCAGGAGGAATAGTATGAGTTCATTTAACGTTTTACATGATAGAAAAAATACAAGGTCCGTGAAATGGGACATGCTTCAGCCTGTTTTCCAAACGGATGATGTTTTGCCAATGTGGGTAGCTGATATGGATTTCAAAGCACCTGAAGCAGTTAATGATGCATTAATTAAGCGCGCGGAACATGGAATCTTTGGGTATACTGTCATAGATAAAGATGTGAAGAATTCAATTATTAACTGGATTGAACGACGACATAAATGGACAATTAACGAAGAATGGTTGTCTTTTAGCCCTGGTGTTGTCACTAGCTTACATATGGCAATACAGGCGTTTACGAATCCTAATGATAAAGTATTAATACAAACGCCCGTTTACACCCCATTTTACAACGTTATCAAAGATCATAACAGAGAAGTTGTCCGAAATCCGCTCTTGTACAAAGATAATTACTATCATATTGATTTTGAAGACTTTGAAGATAAATTAAAACTAGGAGTAAAAGCATTCATCCTTTGCTCCCCCCATAATCCAGTTGGCAGGGTGTGGACAAAAGAAGAACTAGAAAAAATAGGCCGTCTTTGTCTGAAATATAATGTATTAATTATTTCTGATGAAATTCATTGTGATCTTGTTTTCTCTGATCATCATCATATTCCTATAGCATCCTTGTCTGAGGATATATCCGATCAAACGCTCACACTGATGTCGCCTTCTAAGACCTTTAACCTGGCAGGGTTACAAGCTTCTTATGTGATTACACAAAACAAGGAAAAAAGAGCAGAATTGAATAAGCATTTTAATAAACAAGGTATGAACATGCTCAATACAATGGGGAACACAGCACTTGAGGCTGCCTACTTGCATGGCGATGAATGGTTGGATGAACTATTGCAGGTGCTTGAAGAAAACCAGAAATTTGTAATTGAAAGGCTTGAAAGCCAAACAAATGAGCTTAAAGTTATTCGTGCAGAAGGTACTTATTTACTGTGGATTGATTGTAGTAAATTAAATATGGATAAAAAAACACTGAAAAAATTTATGATTGAAGAGGCTAAGGTAGGACTTAATACAGGTGTTGATTATGGTGAAGAAGGCGGAACCTTCATGCGTATGAACATAGCATGTCCTTTAGCTACTGTAGAAGAAGGGGTAAAGCGGATTGTTGAAGCAGTAAAAAATAGATAGAACAGCATAATAAAATCACCATCTGCTTAATAAAGATGGTGATTTTATAATGGGCTCTAGTCTTCTTGATCTTCATTAAATTGGGTGGGGTCTGTTGGAGATTCAGTTGCTTCGGTGGCGTCGTCTGCTATGATTTCTCCACAAATAATTCGGATGCCAGAATCTCCAGCTGGCTGGCTGACACCATCATCCTGGTTTTCATGAATTATTAACGATGTTCCTCCACCTTCTAATATAGAGTTTTTCCCATCTAACAGGGTTGCTTCTGCGAGCATTAATTCAGCGTCTACTAGTCCATCTCCATCAGCTTCCACATTTGGCAAATCTCCCAAGTGGGCACCTTCTGGATGCATAAGTCCATGTTCATCACCTTGAGGATTAAAGTGATTACCTGCACTTATAAAATCCGGGACTTTACATTCTGGATATTCATGGATGTGAATCCCATGAAATCCTGGTGTTAGGCCCTCAACCTTTAATTTAATTTGAATTCCATCCTCTTGTTCTGTCAAGGTTGCTGTACCGACCATGTCTCCTGAAGCGTTATACATCTCTATTGTTTTGGAGCTATTTCCACCAGTTTGACAGGATACTAAGAAAAGAATAAACAGTAAGAAAATAAAGCGCATGTAACTTTCTCCTTTGAAGTACATTTCTAACTAGTATCTACATTTTCACAAAGGATAAACATGCACAAAAAAATCTCCTGGTTGGTTAGGAGATTTTTTTCTTATAACTTTTTTCCTTTTGGTGATTCAGAACTACCATTTAAGCTTTGTTTATATTTTTCATTAAAAGCTTGTTCATCTCTTTTTGATTTCTTGTAAATAAGGTACATTGCAATACCTGCAAGAATCATGAAGATCGCTAAAGCTATAAAAGCCGGTATATATTCTGATTTATCTTCTGGGAAATAAAGAAATTCCATCACTTTAACTCACGTCCTTCTTGCTCCATTATAGCAAACTTTGAATGTGTACTAAACTATCCCAACTAAATGTTCGCTAAACTGTTACATTTTTGGCACAATGGTATGGGAGGGATAGAAATGGCTGAAGTAAAAATCGGTGAAATTGTTCGTGCACACTATAATTCTGGAACATATATTGGAGAAGTAAAAGAGGATAAAGGTGACCGTTATTTGATTGAGGTATTAGCAGTTCATAAACACCCACTACAAGGGGATTTGCATAATCCCGGCCAAATTTCCGGTGTTTTTTTTCATGAAAGAAAAGCATTAGCCCATCATGAAAAAATGAACGTAAAAAAACCTGCTGTGCATTCTTATGATGGAGATATTGCATCCTATGGCGAAAGCTTAAAAATAGCTGTAAATCTTTATAAAGAAAAGTTGGCTTCAGAAGAGACAGAATTCAATAAAATGGCATTACAAAGCTTAATAAATTTAGAAAAATCGACTTATGAAAAGGTTTACTAATAGAGAAAATAAAAGCTGGAGAGAATACTCCAGCTTTTATTATTATTCACCAAGATGTTCTTTAATTAATTCTTCTACACCTTTTAGTGCATCCTCTTCATCGTTTCCGGAAGTAGATATTTTAATCTCGGCTCCCTTTGGAATACCAAGGGACATTACCCCCATAATAGACTTGAGATTAACTGATTTTCCATTATAAGAAACTTCAATCTCAGATTCATATTGCCCTGCTTTATTTACTAATAACGTAGCTGGACGTGCGTGAACTCCTGTATCCGCTGTAATTGTAAATGTTTGTTCTTTCATACTGCTTCACCCTTCCAACAATTTTCTTCCTATGTACTAGTATTTAGTACATCATCTGTTACTATTCAAATCAATTGAACCAATCTATATTATATACAATAATAGCTTTTTTTGAAACAAAAAAGGCTGAATCATTTATTATTCACCTAGTGATATTTGTTTTTCGTTAACCGTTGTGATACCGTTATTTTGTAACTACACCTTTTAAATTAGGAGGAACAATTATGAGTGTACATATTGGCGCTGAAAAAGGGGAAATTTCTGATAAAATCTTACTTCCCGGTGATCCGTTACGGGCAAAATATATTGCAGATACATTCTTTGAAGATGTAAAACAGTACAATGACGTACGTGGCATGTACGGTTATACAGGAACATACAAAGGGGAAAGAATTTCTGTGCAAGGGACTGGGATGGGAGTACCTTCCATTTCTATTTATGTTAACGAATTAATAAAAAGCTATGATGTAAAGAAATTAATTCGTGTAGGAACTTGTGGAGCTATTCAAAAGGACGTAAAAGTGCGTGATGTGATCCTTGCACAAGGCGCAACTACAGACTCCCAAATGAACCGCCTCATATTTAAAGGCATAGACTATGCCCCCATAGCTGATTTCGATTTACTGAAAAATGCGTATGATGTCGGGATAGAAAAAGGAATGAATCTTCGCGTGGGTAATGTGTTTACAAGTGATACTTTCTACCGGGATAATGCCAATGAGGTTAATGAATTACTGGCAAAGTATAAAGTATTGGCAATTGAAATGGAAACTACAGCCTTATACACGCTGGCTGCAAAATACGGTTGCCAGGCTTTATCCGTACTAACTGTTTCTGACCACATATTAACAGGTGAAGAAACCTCTTCTGAAGAACGTCAAACGACGTTTAATGAAATGATGGAAATTGCTTTAGAAGCAGCAATTAAATAGACAGAGGAACAGAAAAAGCAGCTTTTAAGTAAAGGGCTGCTTTTCTAGTAGACTTTTCCATAAACATTTATTCAGTTATACTCCTTACAACATGCGTTTATATCGTCAATATGCTAAAATAACACCAACAACGTTAGTTTTAATTTTTCAGCAGGAAGGATGTTTACCGTTTATGGAAGTGTTATCAATTTTTCCATTATGGGCTGCATTAACAGCAATAGTTTTTGCTCAGGTAGTTAAAATACCAATAAAGCTTTTTGTTACCAGAGAATTTAATCCCGGATTAGCATTCAGTACTGGTGGTATGCCGAGCAGTCACTCTGCAGCAGTAGCAGCTCTAACAACTGGTGTGGGGATCGTAGATGGGGTAACATCAACCATGTTTGCAATATCATGTGTATTTAGTATTATCATTATGTTTGACGCTACTGGAGTTCGAAGACAAGCGGGTGAACAAGCGGTAGTGCTAAATCAATTGATTAAAGACTTTCAGCTATTCGTAGATGGTGCAAAGGACTGGAATAAAAAAGAAGAGTATGAAAAGCGCCAGGAGTTAAAAGAACTTTTAGGGCACCAGCCAATTGAAGTGTTTTTTGGTGGATTATCTGGTGTAGGTATTGCTTTCTTGTTGTTTCAACTTTATTAATAGATCCAACTATAATAAGACTTCCTTATTGGAAGTCTTATTATAGTATTCTCAGTTTTCTGTTAGTTGTTGTCTAAATACTTGTAACGCATCATTTTCATTCAAATTTAAGAGATGTTCTTCTGTTAAATTTCCATCTCCAAGTTCTACAATAAAGATATCCAGTTCCTTTTTACCCCATTGTGAATATACATCTTCCACCGAATGGTAGTATAGATCTATTTTATTACCATTAATTGCACTGCCTTTATCAGCAACTACACCATAGCCGTAGTCTGGAATGTACATTATTGTTCCGATTGGATAGACGGTCAAGTCCGCAGCTATAGTAGAATATAAGTCTCTTTTAACTTTAACGCCAGAATAAGTAATTCCATATTGAGGATGACTGGGCGTTTTCCCTGTAGACTCGACACCTGCCGTATACCCTGTTGCTACAACAGTAGTGCTCGGATACTGATCAAAATTAACTGCCTCCTCCAACGTTTTTGGAGCCTTAATTTCATCACTTGAGATGTACCTTTTGTCCGCTTTAACTGTGTTTAATGATTTCTCTTTTAAACCTATTTGTCTATTCTCAGAAGTACTCTGGATTTCATCTGAATGACCTTGTATCTCCTGCTCCATCCATACATTCATGTCTGCTAAAGTTACATTCGAAACTGCTGTTACTGTTGTATAAAATGCTCCTAAAAACAACAGAGTCATACCTGTTCGTCTGATAATTTTTTTGATTCTCATGAATAACACCTCTCTGGATGTCATCATTTCCAATCTGGTAAAAATTTATTCATTTTATTTTTAAAACATACGATATCCACTATTACGCAGTATTTTAATTACGATCCCTGAAACAATTGTCCCCGCAAATCCTGCTGACAGAATTATAATATCAACCGGGGTCATGCTTACTAACCGCTCACCTGCTATAGATATAGCCTCGCCTGGATTGGTGAAGTATTCTATTGTTGATATATTATCTACTATCATCACTACAATCAGTGGGTAAATAAATGCCATTAGCCACGTTCTTCTTAACAGCATATTCAATATAAATGCTAGACCAAAAAATATAACAAAATATAATATAATAGAAACAACTAATTGTATCACGTTGTATCTCCCTTCACTTTCTCTATCTCTTATACAGAGTCCATTTTATATGAAAACAGCAAAAAAGTACAAGTGCATGTTTAGAAACCAATCCGTAAATACTATTTAAGCATCTCTTTTTCTTCACAGAGGAAAAAAGCAAAAGCAATTTGTTTGCCTTCGCTTTTCCAAGTCGTTTTTCTAATAAAATATATTAAACTTACCTTTTTTAAGGAGTAATCCTACTCCACCCAATTTAAGCAAGTAACGATTATCTATAATTTTCTTCATTACAGTTGCTTTCCAACCGAATATTTTTTGGTTATTCAATACAACACCAATTGCATCATCATGACCTAAAGAAGCTACAGTACCAAGAATTTTCGGTTCAAATTCTTCAGCTTCTCCACCACTTACTAATGCTTTAACATTATGCGCTACTACATCTGATTGTTGGATTGCAATCTGCGCTGTAGGAGGATAAGGTCGTCCATTTTCAGGATTCATAATTAGTGCACAATCACCAATTACAAATACATTATCAAAGTCTGGTGTACGCATGTCCTTGCGCACTTCCACTTTCCCGCGATTTGTTTCAAATCCTGATTTTTCAACAATAGAGTTAGCACGTACTCCAGCAGCCCAAACGGTTGTAAGTGTTGGCACCTGTGTTAATTCGCCGTCTTTTTCATACGTAATACTCTCTGGCGTGCATTCTTTTAACATAGCATTAGTTACAAATTCAACTCCCCGTGATTCTAAGGAATTTAATGCATACTCAACTAATTCTGGATCAAAACCTGGTAAGACAGTCGGAGAACCTTCAACATTAATGATGCGTACCAAGTTTTTATCAATATCAAATTCCTCACATAATTCTGGTATGCGATTTGCAAGCTCGCCAAGGAATTCTATTCCAGTAAAGCCACCGCCACCAACCACAATATTCAAGCGCGCTTGTTTTTTTTCTTTTTCATTATTATACAAAGCAAAATTATACTCAATATGCTCCCTAATTAAACGGGCACTATTTATGCTTCCAATTGTAAATGCATGCTCTTCTAATCCTGGGATACCAAATGTTGCTGCTTCGAATCCTAACCCAATTACCAGTACGTCATATTCAAGATCCCTGTTCTCTAACTTAACCTTCTTAATTTCAGGTTTAATAGACACTACTTTATCTTGAATGAAGTTTACCTTACTCATATTGATAACATCTTTTATTGGAATACGGGTCCGATCATGATGCAATGTGCCAGCTGCGTTTTCGTGCAACCAGGTTGTTTGATAGTGGTAATCATTCATGTTAACAAGGGTTATATTGGCTTCATTCACACCTAATGACTTCTGTAACTTCACAGTTGTCATCATCCCACCATATCCTGCCCCCAGAATTACTATATTAGGATTTTTCATTGTTATCACTTCCATCTGTAAATTTCTAAATCTAGTTATCTTGTAATATACGTTTGTGACGCTTTTCACCTAAATTTCATGAGAAAAACTCGGCATATCAAACGCCAAGCACTGTTGCAAAAATTAAGTGTAATCAAATTCTCTATAAATATAATAGAATTATAATATTTTTGAAATATAAACGTAATATCTCACCAAGAATAATAGTAGCCCTTTTACCTGTATTTTTCAACCCTAAATTAAATTTTTATAACAATTTATAATTACATAGTCTTATTATTACTATATGTCCTATGTGCGATAATACACAATACATATTATTTTATGATATTATAGGAATGGCGTACAATTACGTAGAGAAATGGGGGGATTTTCCATGTCAGAAGAAATATTTGACGTAACCATAATCGGAGCAGGTCCGGCTGGTCTATTCACTGCATTCTATGGGGGGATGCGTCAGGCAAGCGTTAAAATAATTGAAAGTTTACCACACACTGGTGGGCAATTAACTGCCCTATATCCAGAGAAGTATATATATGATATAGCAGGTTTTCCAAAGGTAAGTGCTCAGGAACTAATCAATAACCTAGAAGAACAGGCTAGTATATTCGACCCTACTATTGTTTTGGAGCAATCAATTGAGGAAATAGAACGGTTAGAAGACGGATCTTTTAAACTTATTTCTAATAAAGAAACTCATTATACAAAAACAATCATTATTACAGCAGGTAATGGTGCGTTCCAACCCCGGCGTTTGGGTGTTGGCTCCTGTGACCAGTTTGAGGGTATTAATCTTCATTACCACGTAAAAGATATGAATAAGTACAAGGATCAGAACGTGGTGCTGTTAGGCGGAGGTGACTCCGCAGTTGATTGGGCTTTAATGTTAGAGCCTATTGCTAAAAAAGTAACATTAGTACATCGACGTGATAAGTTTAGAGCACATGAACACAGTGTCGAAAAGTTAATGGCTTCAAATGTTGATGTTTTAACTCCTTACGCACCGATAGACATTATTACAAGTGATAAGATTGATAAGGTGATCTTAGAGGAAATAAAGGGGGATAAAACTGTTGAATTGGAGGTTGACTCAGTTCTCTGTAACTATGGGTTTGTTTCCACTCTAGGACCGATTAAAAACTGGGGATTAGAAATAGAAAAAAATAGTATTGTCGTTAACTCTAAGATGGAAACAAATATACCTGGTATATATGCAGCAGGTGATATCTGTACGTATGATGGAAAAGTTAAATTAATTGCAACAGGATTTGGAGAAGGACCAACTGCAATAAATAACGCCAAACAATATATAGATCCCAAAGCCCGCATCCAACCCAAACACTCAACAAGCATGTTTTAAGGAAGAAAGTGGAGCGGGCTTGTTTAGAGACGAAAAGCATAGTCAAGAGACTGTAGAGCATTGCTCTTTATGCTCGAAGTGTCTATTGACTATGTCTCGAGTCTCTAGCCCGTGGAACTAGACAAGAAAAGCACAGGCGACTGTTCAGGGGCAGACGAATAAGCAAGGAACCGTGGAACGCATGGGTTAGCGTTCAAGTGTTCATTGCTTATGCCGGTAGCCACTAGGAGCCGGAGCTAGACAGGGAAGAAAAGCACAGGCGACTGTTCAGGGGCGGACGAATAAGCAAGGAACCGTAGAACGCAGGGGTTAGCGTTCAAGTGTTCCTTGCTTATGCCGGAAGCCACTAGGAGCCGGAGCTAGACAAGGAAGAAAGTGGAGCGGGCTTGTTTAGAGACGAAAAGCATAGTCAAGAGAAGGTAGAGCATTGCTTTTTATGCTCGAAATGTCTCTTGACTTTGTCTCGAATAGAAAAGAACCTAGGACAACAGAGCTTTCGTTGTCCCAGGTTTTTATATACCTGCTGAGATAGTTGTTAGAGATTCTTTATCAAGGATCTTTATGGATCGATGGCCTTTTTGCTCTATCCACCCATTTGTTTGGAAGTTTGACAACCTTCTGCTTATCGTTTCCTGAGTTGTACCTAAATAAGAAGCAAGATCTTTCTTACTCATAGGAAGTACTATCTCCATAGAATCTTTTTTTGCGGCTAAATCAATCAAGTAAGCTGCAGTTCTCGTTTCTACATCTTTTGCACTCAACTGTCCAACTAATTTTTCTGTTTGATCTAATCTGTTACTGATCTGCTCTAAAACCTTTACTGCAATCGTTGGATAGTCCTTCATGAGCAGCTGCATATCACTACGATGAATGGCGCAGATTTCCGTGTTTTCAATTGCTTCTGCATAGCTATCCACTACTTTTTCAGTAAAAAGCGCCAATTCCCCCATGAACTCCCCGGTTTCTAATATCCGCAACAATTGCTCCTTTCCGTTTTCGAATAGCTGGTAGATTTTCACTCGACCTTGATGCACAATATATAAGTAATCAAGGGTATCTCCTTCATGGTGAATAACCTCACCTTTTTTAAAGTTAATATGCCTGCTCATTTTTACTATCTGTACCATCTCATTAGTTTCAAGGTGGTTAAAAAAAGGAACCTTCGAAACACATAGTTGTTTACTGTCCACTGATTGATTGTGACTACATGATTGGCTCATCATCTTCCCCCTATAGCTACTTTTAATTCGTGAGGCTATGCAAAGTAAAATAAAGGATGTCATTTTAACCAAAAAACTGGAACGCCTTTATAGCGTCCCAGCTCATTTAAATTAACAATCCCCTGGTACACCTTCCCGATCTTTTGCCTTGAAAGATGAACCACACCCACATGACACAATTGCATTCGGATTCTCAATACTAAACCCGCCACCCATCATGTTTTGTTTAAAATCAATTGTAGTACCTTCTATGATAGGTATATCCTGGTCAAAAAAGACAACAGGTATTCCATTAATCTCATCAACTGTATCTAACTCTTTATTTATATCGTACTCAAATCCAAGGGAATAAGAAAGACCGCTGCAACCGCCACCCTTTATTCCAAATCGTAGACGTGCGTCTGATGATTCATCTGCCATCATTTCCTTAATTTGTTCTCTGGCATTATCTGTAATCGTAATAACCATCTCATGGACCCTCCTCTTTTTCATGAATCGGTCTATACCTGCACTATAGTAATAGTATACAAACTGTGATCTCACTATTCAACTATTTGAATTAAACTTATACATACCCGAAGCAATAACCTCTGCCCCGCCAGTCATCCATACATGACCATTTTCATCCCATTTTATTATGAGATCGCCACCCTGCAAGTGAACGACAACTTCTTCATTTCTTTTTACATAGTTGTTCAAAACGGAAGCAACTACTGCTGCACACGCACCCGTACCACATGCCTGCGTGATTCCCGAGCCTCGTTCCCAGACACGAAAGTTCAACTCATTTTCTGTTACCTTTTCAATAAATTCTACGTTAACCCCATGTGGAAAACGGCGATCTTTTTCAATGGCTGGACCTAGCTCATATAAGGGTGCTTTAGTAATATCATCTACAAAAAAAACAGCATGTGGATTACCCATGGATACAGCTGTTACCTGGAGAAGTTCGTCACCAACTTGAAACGGCTCATCTACAACCTGGGCATCGTCCCCACCCATCATCGGCACATCCGCCCTTCGTAACGCTGGTTTGCCCATATCTACCTTTATTTCATTTACTACACCCTGTTCTTGTACAACACTTGCTTCCACAATATTAGCTTTGGTCTCAATTCGAAAGATTTCTTTATCTATGATCCCATTTTCATAAGCGTATTTTGCAGTACAGCGCAAACCATTTCCACAACTCTGTCCTTCAGAACCGTCCTTGTTAAAAATCCGCATGCCAAGATCAGCCTTATTACTTGGATGAATTAATATTAATCCATCTGATCCAATACCCGTATTCACATTAGAAACTTCTATTGCAATATCTGGGAGCATCTCCTCTTCCAGATTAAATTTAAACAAATCAATGTAAATATAATTATTACCTAACCCATGCATTTTAGTAAATGGTATTTCCACATGAATTCCCCCTATAACTTATGATTGTAATACAACTCCATGCTTATCTAATTCATTATAAATTGTTTTTAAACGAGGAATTCCTTCTGCTACCATCTCGTCATTAACAAATACGATTGGATAAAACAAATCTTCTTCCACCATGCGTTCAATAAAAAGTCTATGTTTCTCCTCCTTTGCTGGCTGATTTATATCAACATATTCATAGTTGATCGGTTCGTCATCATATTTCCTTCCAATTGCTGCCTGTAACCACTCATACGTATCTTTTGACCCTGGTGCCCCAACACAACTCGCACAAATTTGCTCTGCCCCATATATTGTAATCTGAACTTTTTTTGCTTCCAAAGTAAATCCTCCCTCTCTATAGTTACTTTTAGTTTACAAAATCTTTGATTAAAGATAAAATATAAATGATCGGTAATAGTAAAAATAAGTTTTTCAGATAGATTTTTTTTCATTTTCGTTTTATAATAGGGGTATATGGAAAGGAGAAGATGGATTATGCAAGAGCAAGTACAAGAAGTGTTAAACAAATTGCGTCCATTCTTACTGCGTGATGGTGGAGATGTGGAGTTAATAGATGTTGATGATGAAGGCATTGTGCTTCTTCGTCTCATGGGAGCATGTGGAAACTGCCCAAGTTCTACTATTACATTAAAAGCCGGTATTGAACGTGCCTTAATGGCAGAAGTTCCTGGAGTAAGAGAGATTGAACAAGTATTTTAAACAAATGAAATACAAATAGAGTGAGGCAGACAGCTACTAAAGCGTGTCTGCTTTTTTTGGTTCTCCCTCCAGGTCTTCGCACGTTACTGTTCCTATAGGAAGCTGAAGCGTTGTTGCCGCAAAGAAAACACTGTAAAGCGAACGAAGTTAAGCTGAACAGATGCTGCACTTGAGCCGGAGTGGTGAAAGCGACTGCCTAAGCGATAAGCAACATTGATACTGTATAGCGAAAAGAGTCTTAGTTTTTAAACAGGCGTTTTAGGTCCATCCCCATAGAAATAACCAGCGAGGTTTTCTAAACACAACTGTAGCATCGCTGTCCTGGTTTCTATACTTGCTGATCCGATATGCGGGAAACAGACTGCATTGGTTAGGTTCATAAGTGGGTGATCCCCCCGAATTGGTTCTTCTGTATATACATCCAACCCTGCAGCTTTTATTTCTTTTGTCTGTAATGCTTCCAATAAATCGTCTTCATCTACTGTTCCCCCACGAGAGGCATTGATGAAAATTGCTGAAGACTTCATTTTCCCAAATGCTTCTCGATTAAATATTTTTCTGGTGCTGTCAGTTAATGGTACCATAGACACAACAAAGTCTGCTTCTTTTAACAACTGGTCGAAAGAAGTATATTTAGCCTGCAATTCCTTTTCCGCTTCAATTTTCCTTGATCGGTTATGATATAAGACGGACATCCCAAACCCTTTTGCTCGTCTTGCTACGGCTTCTCCAATTCTACCCATTCCTACAATTCCAATTGTTTTATGATGAATATCAGAGCCTGCCAGTAAATAAGGTGACCAATGTTCCCAACGATCACTTCGTATGTAATCAGCTGCCTCCACAATTCGTCTAGCAGTTGCCAGCATTAAAGTAAAGGTTAAATCAGCAGTTGTTTCTGTCAGTACGTCCGGTGTGTTTGTAACAACTACTCCTCGATCATTCGCTGAATCAATAGTGATATTATCATAGCCAACAGCCATATTTGCAATAATTTTTAATTGCGGTGCTGCTTCCAGTAGATCCTTGTCGACTTTTTCGGTCAACAAACAGAGAAGTCCATCTACTTCCTTAAGTTCCTGTATTAAAACCCTTCTCGGTACTGGCTCATTCTCCTTTTCCCACATACGAAATTCAAATTTGGTTTCGTACGGAACAATAATTTCTTTAGGTATTTTCCTGGAAATATAAATAAGTGGTTTTGTCATATTCCGGCACCCCTTAACTATCTATTATAACCAGTGTAACACAGGTATACGGTGTGATTCACGGTCGACACCTGCATGCTCAAAGAAATTACGTAATTTTCCCTCATAGTGTGTTTGTTTCTCTAGTAACTCCTGTAATCTGATATAGGATACTTCCAAATCTGGGTTTGCAAACCCATTGTCAATCTGATCAAACAGGTGAATAGGGAAAACTAATCTTGCATATAATAGACGCCAGCTGAAAACTGACAGAGGCCTTACGGATTGATAAGAGTTCATAAATGATACCACTGCATCGTGATTTTCACGCGTTAACATCATAAAACGGATATACTCAGCTATATCTCTGGCTGGGTGGTCATATACTAAATCATGCGTCCATATAACAGGCTTTTCTAGATTTGTAGTATATCTCTTAAAGGCAATAGTTCCTTGATCCGTTCCGTCATATCTAGTATCCCTTTCACTTTCCTGTATATATTGAATCGCATTTTCACTAATACCAATAAGATAAGGCAGGGTATCCATCACTAGCCGATAATAGTCGGAGGGATTCTCCCTTGCCTCCTCTACTATTTTATTTTCAAAAGCAGTCAGCTTATCAATCCACAATTGCTTCCATTGTCCATAACTTGATATTGCCTGAGGTTCAAAATTATATAACGTTCCTATTTGGTGAAAGTCAGCCAGTAACTTTCCATTAGTATCCTCATTAACTTGCTTTACTTGTTGCACTTGTATAACCATGTAATTATTTCCTTCATAAATAGTAAACCATTCATTATTTATATTACGAATTGGAATAGCCATTTGGGGGTAGCCTTTTTCTACCAAGTAATAAGCAAGTGCTGCCTGTTCCATGTAAATAATTTCCTTGTTCTCCATAAGAATGATAAAATACAAATATCCGTCATATTTATAACCATCTCTACCATTTACGACCAGCTCTTTCCCATCATGTATAGCATAATATGTAGCGAGCATCGTCTTCAATGCCATTATTATCTCTCCCCATTTTTCTTTTAGTAGTAGTATATGAATAAACTGGGATTTCTTAACCAGAAATTTAATTAGGAAAAGGTGATTCAAGTGGATGAAAATACAAATCAAAGTGAATTAGAGATCAAAGCAAGACAATGGTTAACAGAGAGAGGTGTCACGTTAGATGACATTGCTGAGCTTGTATATTATTTACAGTCAAAATATCATGATGACTTAAGCATGGAAGACTGTCTTCATAATGTCGATCGTGTGCTAACAAAAAGAGAGGTTCAGAATGCTGTTCTAACGGGGATACAGCTAGATGTACTAGCAGAAAAGAAGATGCTGGAACAACCATTGCAAAAAACAATTGATTTAGATGAAAGCCTGTATGGCGTGGATGAAATTATCGCTCTTTCTATCGTTAATGTATATGGATCAATCGGATTCACTAATTACGGCTACATTGATAAGCAAAAACCAGGAATCCTTAAGCGTTTAAACGATAAATCAACAGGTGAGTGCCATACATTTTTAGATGATATCGTCGGGGCAATAGCAGCTGCAGCTTCAAGCAGACTTGCGCATGCAAGCGCAGATGACAAAATGATCGACGATTAATCCAGGTTATTTCATAAAAAAAGGAAGAGCAATAGCCCTTCCTTTTTTTATGGTTAAATCAGTTTGATCCAATCACTTAAGTTTTGAACATGATAGGTAGGCTTTATTTCAAGATTCGCTAATTCCTCATACGGGGTCACACCAGTAAAGACCATTAATGTGTCTAAATCCGCTCTTATTCCTGCAAGTATATCGGTATAATAATTGTCACCAACCATCAGTGTTTCTTGTTCAGGTGTTCCCAGTACCTCTAAGGCTTCTCTCATGATGATTGATTCGGGCTTTCCAATAAAAACAGGTGCCACTCCTGTACTTACAGTAATTACAGAGGTTAATGCGCCATTACCAGGTAAAAAGCCTCGTTCAGTTGGTATAGCTACATCACTATTCGTAGAGATAAACGCTGCTCCATTCCGAATTTCCAAACACGCTTTAGCCAGCTTCTCATAGGTTATCTCCCGGTCAATACCTATTACAACATAATCACAATTATCTTCAACAGTACGCAGCCCCTGCTGTTCCATGGCTGTATGTAAGCCCTCTTCTCCGATAACATAGCAACGTGCATCCCTTTTTTTACTTTTAATATAACTTGCGGTTGCCATACTCGTGGTAAAGACATGCTTTGGAGTAGATTGTATTCCCATGTCATTCAACTTTCTAGATACATCTTCTTGTGTTTTAGCAGAATTATTCGTTAAAAATAGATATGGGATCCGTTCATCAACTAAAGCATTTATAAAGTCGGCAGCCTCTTCTATTGGCTCAGTACCTCGGTACATTGTTCCATCTAAATCAATTAAATAGCCCTTATAATGTTTCACTGGCTTACAACACCTCGCTTTTTTGCTTGTAGAACAAAGGAAGATGATTTAATCATCTTCCTTTGGTTTTTTTATGGTCCATCTACAGTAGTTATGTCCTTTTGTAATACATGTATGAGAGATTACTTCACTTGAAGAAAACACTTCTTCAAATACCATCTTTTCATTACTGCATACTTGATTATAAGTAGAAGCGATATTAGAAATCGGACAATTAAAATGCTTCATTTCATAATGTCCATCCTCTGTTTTTTCAACTTCTACCATATAGCCTTTCTCATCCTGAATTCTAGCTACCTCTTCCACTTTCTCATCAAACGCTGTGGTATGAATTTCGTTATCGAAATAAGATTTCTCCCTTTGCATGCGTTTAGACAATAAGTCATTAACAGCTTGTGTCCCTTGCAACTCTTCAAGATCCTGAAGCAGTTCCAATGGTAGACTCTCATATTGGTTAGGGAATGTATCATGCCCTTTCTTTGTAAGCTCATATGTATGATACGGACGCCCGACCTTTTGTTTAATGGTATTCTTTTTTAAAAATCCTTGTTGCTCAAGTTCGTGAATGTGTTTCCTTACAGCTATTTCAGAAATTGAAAAATAAGCCATAATTTCAACAATGGTAACTTCACTTTCTTTCTTCAATATATTCAAGACTTTTTGTTTAGTAGTTTTTCTTTTCACCTGTATCACCTTCACGATTCGCCGGAAAATGCATTGGCAACTCCAAGTTCGTTATCCAGATACGCTCTAATTTGTGTACTGAATTTATCCAACATTGGCTTATTATTAAAAATAACTTCTTTTAATTTATCGTGGTCAACCGTTGTATATTCATTAACTACTTTTTTACGAAGTGTAATAATTGCTTTGTAACCAGCCTCTGCATCAGAAGGAATCACTTTCTCATCAATTAATATATCAATAATATCCTCGTAACTGCCAGGATCTCTCATAATAAAGCCATCAATCATCATATTTCCTACATCTAAAGTCGATTCGATCAACAGATGCACCATTCTTTCCAAACTTAACTTCTCTAAAAAAGAAGTGAATTTATGCTTATCTAACTCACTCAAAATTTCTTCCATATATAAAAGCGTTTGCTCAATTTTGCTTCGATCAACAAAATACATAAAGGATACCCCCAGTTACTTTTATGCTTCTATTATATCATATATAATGGGAGTAACTTGGCTTTTTAAACGATGTTAATATTCAGGCAACAGAATTCCCCTCTTTTTCACGAATCGTTTGAAGATGAGTCTTCCGGCCAACAGGTAGAGCCACGCCGACGACTATCGCTGTGAATGGAAAGCCTCCATCACCAAACAGCCATTCTAATCCAGTAATGGGAGTATAAATAGCGTAAATGAAAATCATTAATACTAAGTAAATTCTTCTCCATTTTTTCTCCGTCTTTGACATTAAATTATCTCCTTTCTCACCTAATTTAATTGGATGGTGCCCGGGTTCCAAATATCTTGCAGGAAATCCACTTTTGGCCCTGCTGACTCCTGATAAAGTTTTTCTTTTATCCCTCTCAGTAACCCATCATACGATGTAGATTCTACTTCGTTGGCAGCCCTCACATAAATTCTATTTTGCTTGACCGTTAATGTTGCGCCTTCTAATTTTCCACCATTTTCAACAATAGTATTTCGCGCCATATTAATCACGGTTGCATCAAAATCAATATTTTGTAAAATCTCACGTAATTTGATGCGTAATTCACTATTGCTGAGTGCCTTATCTAATACTCGATCAAGTGCCTCCAGTTCCAGTTCATTATCCGTCCAGTCATTATAGTTGCTGTTGTTTCTCAGACTATCCTTCTCGTCAGATATTTTTTCATCAAAGTCCTCAAAAAAAGCATGGATAGATCCCTCTAGCGTTTCATGTTCATACTCATAAATTTCTTGCCTGACTTCCTTATATAACATACTTGTTGCGGCCATACTTGCCTGTTTGGCAGTGGTCGCTGACTTTTCCTTCACCACTAAGGCTGCACCCATATTTAGTACAAATACGAAAAGTACCATCATGAGACCGAGCATTCCTATTACAAATAAAGCTATATTGCCACGTTCATTTTTAAAGAGCTGCTGTATATCTTTGTTCATTCAATCACCCTGCCGGAAGCGGTCGCTTGAAGAGAAATTTGCGGTATGCTGTAACCACGTATTTTTTCAGGTAAAAAAATCAGTTTTATTTTAGAATTTACTTGAGCGGTAAAGTTTTTAGAACCATTAACACTTATGCTTTGGGATGATAGATAGTTTCCTGTAGAATTGAGTATTTTGTTTGCGGCTGCACTGGCTTCTGATTGATTTTTAGTAATGGAGTAAACACTGGCATATTCATTTGCTGCAGATTGGGTAACTAAAACACCATTAATTCCTACAATGAACTGAAGTATAACCATTAGTAATATTAGTGCTACTGGAACTATACCCAGAAACTCAATGGTCGCACTGCCAGATTCTTCTTTTCTAAATCTTTTAAACCATTTCATTAGAAATTAGCCTCCTCAACTCCAACCTCTAAAACTTCTTGTGCTTCACGCCATTTTATAATATAAGAGGTTAGAAGAATAACAACAAATGGGAAAAACAGCATATTTAATACCATCTGTGTGATAATTTGAGCTGAAAAAGAAGAAGTAATATTAAATATCTGCATAGTGACATATATTCCAAAGAAAAGCTCTACAAAACCTGTTACAAGGATGACTAACAGGATTTTAAAGAAATTTTTCTTACCTATCCTTATCCCTTCCTTAAATGATTTCCAAACCGACTTATTATCAAATACACTCAAATAAGGGATGGGAAAGACGAGAGCTAACACAATTAATCCAGGGAGAAAGAACAACATAAATCCAATCGTTGATAGAAACGAAACAATACAGGCAAATACAAAAACAGTAAATCCATTTGATAGAAAATGAATAAAAGAGTCACGTAAGCTATGTTCATGCCCAATGTACTCATTGTACACATAGCGGATAAATGGTACTTGTGCATATATAAATAATAAAACTGTCAGGAACCCGTAATATATATCTGCTATTGAGGAAGTTTGAGAGATACTGGGTGTTATGGCAAACATATAATTCGTAACAAAGGAATGTACGATTAACAGCGGCAAAGTAGTTCCTAACATCAACAAAAGAAGCTTTTCAAATTTCCCTGTGTAAATTTCCCACGTATTCCGAAATGGTTTTTCCATGATAAACCCCTTACTCTTTAACTTATGATATTTTTCGTGATTTCAACTTTTCTTAAATCTGTTTTTAAAAATATTTTTGTTATTGACACAAAACATATTAAGCTCGACGTAACTTCAATGTTGATTTCCACTTCGGACAGTCGCTTTCCGCGGGCACGGCTTCAGCCTCCTCGCGGAAAACCACCGCTGTGGGGTCTTCAGACACGTGCTGTTCCCGCTGGAGTCGACTGCCCTCCGCTCCAATCAACTAGCATAAAAGTGAATAGCAGCTGTTATATTTAATGAAGTTACAAACCACTACACCACGAAGTGTATTTTCCGAAACGGGATCAGAAAGCCACTCTCAATAAGTAGCAGAAATCAAATTTTCACTGTGTCGCATTTTATATCAACTACGGGAATTAAAAGCAATAGAACTTGCGAAAGGGACCTTTTTTAATAACTAATTATCGACTACTCTTCGTCTATTAACTCAACATTGTATTCATCAGCCAATTCTGCCATCTTTTCATTAGCTGCTTGAGCTTTAGTTTGTGTTTCAACTACCTTTTCTTCTGCTTGCTGAACAATTTCAGCTACTTCCTCCTCGGAAGCTCCTTCAATTGTTTTTTCCAACGCTTCAAATCTTAAATTAAAAACTTCTACCCAGGAACGCATCTGTTCTAATCTCATGCTATGCATCTCTTTTACAACATCAGACTCAGGTTTCTGAGATTCAATATATTCCTCGATCTCGCTTATCAAGGGCAATACATTTTCCTCTTGAAGTTTCAATTCCTCTTCAAGTGTTCCAGCTTCAAAGGAAGCATTCAATTCCACTTCTACTTGTGTTGCTTTTTCATTTACTGTTTCTACATAGTTATTATGGTATTCTGCTAACTCTTTGCCTTCTGCTGAACTGCAGGCAGAAAGACCAAGAATCATTGAAACTAGTATGAATAGCATCAACTTTTTCACCTTAAAAACCCCTATTCTAGTATTTTCTGTAGATTACTACTATTTCTTTCACGGATACCTCAAAGTCTTTTTAAAATCTTCCACTCGTTCTTCCATGCCTTCCAGAAAAAAATCCAGCCACATTTGACACATTTCAGATTCGCTTTTATTTGAAAAATCATACCCTCTTGTTAGTAAATCTAGTGTATCTTTAATCTGTTGTTCTGCAGCCTTGCTCGTCATCGCTCTTAATACCCTGTGCTCCAAGGAGGTTACATATGGTTTGATTCTCGTGTCATTCCGATTTTCATAAATAATATCGAAGTCTTTGCGGTTATCATACCTATCTTTGAACTGCTTATATTGAATCAAATTACCTACAGGGATATAGTTTAGTGATTGATCTAAATCTTCATCCGTAAAATATCCTCTATCGTTCACTTTGTCATAAAAGTCTTTTGTTTCTTTCCATAAATCTATCATTTGTTCTTGTAATGCAAGCATGTTTTGGATAATGGTCAATGACCGGCGATAAATTATTTCCTTATTGTGCCCCAACACATCGGCATCTACAATGCTCTTCAAATAATCCCGCACCTCCTCAAGTACAGAGAAGTTTAGTTCTGCTCTCTCCCTGACACCCTCTTCTACATTTGCGTTACTGGCTCCAAAATAAACGAGCGGTGAAAGAGCTTGGAGAGCTTCTTCTCTATTATTTGAATCGGGTGATAGGATTGCGTGGCCTTTTAAGCTGTGACTAAACCTTCCTTTATAAATTGCTAAATAATAAGCATGATTGTTAATTAGGTAAGCATCCAGATTAACCGATGTACCTTCAAACCATTTTTGATATTTTTTTCCTAGTCGTAAAAGCTCTTGTCCTTCTAGTTTTTCCATGTATCTCTCCTTACTTTGTCACAGTCTTCCTGTGACGCTTGGATAGCCTCTACCTTTCATTTCACGGATACCGTAATGTCTTTTTAAAATCTTCCAGGCGTGCTTCTATACCATTCTTACAATAGTTTAAGAGTATTTGATATCTTTCTGCATTACTTTTGTTTCGAAAATCATAACTTCTTGTAAACAGGTCAAGCGTCTCTTTAATCTGTTTTTCAGAAGCCTTGCTCGTCATCGCTTTTAATACATGGTGCTCCAAGGTAGTTGCATATGGTTTAATCTTAGGGTCATTCCGATTTTCATATATTATGTCAAAGTCATAGCAATTATCATATCTATCCTCAAACTGTTTATATTGAATCAATTCAAATGTAGGTATATAACGTATTGATTTTTCTATATCCTCATCCGTAAAATACCCTATCTCGCCTACCTTGTTATAAAAGTCAATGGTTTCTTTCCACAACTCTACTAATTCAGCTTGTAATTCAAGCATGTTTTGGATAATGTCCAATGACCGGCCATAAATTATTTCCATGTTCTTTTCCAACACACCGGAGTCTACAATACTCTTCAAATAATCACGAACCTCTTCAAGGACAGAAAAGTCAAGTTCTCCTCTTTCCTTGGCTCCCTCCTCAACACTTCCGAAACTTAAAGCAAAATAAACAAGAGGGGCAAGAGCTTGAAGTGCCTCTTCTCTATCATTTAAATCTGGTGATAGGATTGCATGCCCTTTTAGTTTGTGACTAAACCTTCCTTTATAAATAGCTAAATAATAAGCATGGTTGTTAATTAGGTAGGCATCCAGATTTACGGATGTACTTTCAAACCATTTTTGATGTTTTTTACCTAGTCGTAAAAGCTCTTGTCCTTCTAGTTTTTCCATGTACCTCTCCTTACTTTGTCAATCCCTCGTAATTGTCCTCTCCATTTATAATAAATCTCCTGTGACTATTGGATAGCCTCTACCTTTCATTTAACTCACGGATACCGTAATGTCTTTTTGAAATCTTCTACACGGGCTTCTATACTCTCTTTAAAAAATTCCAACCATATTTCATACATTTCTGATTCACTTTCATTTGTAAAATCGAAATCCTTTGTCAAAAGATCGAGTGTTTCTTTAATCTGCTGTTCTGCAGCATTGCTCGTCATCGCTTTTAATACCCTGTGCTCCAAGGAGGTTACATATGGTTTAATTCTCGGATCATTCCGATTTTCATAGATAATATCGAAGTCTTTGCGATTATCATATCTATTTTTAAACTGTTTATATTGAATCAATTGAATAACCGGGGGATAACAAATTGTTTTTTCTATATCTTCGTCCGCAATATAACCTCTTTTTTGCACATTCTCATATAATTCCTGGGCTTCCCTCCATAAGTCAACCATCTCATCCTGTAATGTCAGCATGTTTTGAATTATATTCAATGATCTGAGATAGATAATTTCCTTATTATGTTCCAACACACCTGAGTCTACGATCCCCTTCAAATAATCACGCACTTCCACAAGTACAGAGAAATCTAATTCAGCTCTTTCTTTGCCACTTTTCTCAACATTTCCATAACTAATGTAAAAATGAGCCAGAGAGAAAAGAGCTTGAAGTGCTTCTTCTCTATCATTTGAGTCTGGTGATAGAATTGCGTGGCCTTTTAAGCTGTTACTAAACCTTCCTTTATAAATAGCTAAATAATAAGCATGGTTGTTAATTAGGTAGGCATCCAGATAAACCGATGTACTTTCAAACCACTTTTGATGTTTTTTTCCCATTTTCAATAGTTTTTGTCCTTCTAGTTTTTCCATGACTGACTCCTCTCGTGGTGAATATTTATATTATGTATTAGCATCCATTAAAAGATTTAGTGTAAAAGAGAAAACAGAATAGAACGAGCCCTAGCCTCACTCTATTCTGTTTTAAAAATCTACTGGATATTTATTTAATATATATTTAAGAAAACCAGCCTTTGACAGTTTTCCAACCTTTTTTAATCGTTTGACCTGCCTTTTTACCAATTTCCTTGGCAGTCGATTTTACATCTCCCTGCCAATTTCTCGCAATTAAGCTTACACCTTTGGATACCACAAATATACCAGCACCGGCTGCGACGAGTCCTGCTCCCAATGCCTGGCCTCCAGGAATTGCTGCTGCAACACCGCCAGCACTCATTATTGTCTCTCCTAAGTTTGAGCCAATATTCGCAACTGCTGCTGTTTTATCAGCACCGGAAGCGTTACTATTAAACGTTTGAATAGCGTCCCCTACACTGGCACCTGTTTTATACGCCGAGACACCTGCGTTGATGCCAGATGTCACAAAATTAAATTTGGACAAAGCTCCCATATTACTCCAAGTACCTGCTACCTTGGAAATATCTGTACTTTTGTAGACCTGTGATGCAGAGTCTTTAATCATTGATACGTATTGTTTAGTCTTTGCTGCGAATTCTGTAGTCTTTGATATGTTAGATACGTTAGAAGCTTTCCTAATTCCATCACCACTGGTTTGTAAAGCACTACTTAATGCATACGATCCTTGTCTTAATGTTTCCAGCTGTTTGACTTTATCGAATCCTGTTTTGCCAGTTTTGCCCATATCGTATACATCAAAAAACTGAGAATCACCAAGATGTAGTTTAGCCCCACTAACAAATAAATTTGTTAGGTGCAAGCTGGTCTTATCATGAGAAAAGCCACCATCTAAACCGTCGTTTACAAAATTAGCAGTTCCATTTATTACCGTATCAATAACGAATTTAGTACCCTTGTATCCATCTGAACTATAAAATCGATCCGGTGGTGTATAGGTACCTGATCCTGGATCCGCTGAATATGGATTCCCTGAAAAGCCAGGGTATTGCCATGCATAACCTAAACCACCTTCACCCTGAAAGCCGGGCTGATTCCATGCATTTCCTGAACCACCTTCACCCTGAAAACCGGGCTGATTCCATGCATTTCCTGAACCACCTTCACCCTGAAAACCGGGTTGAGTCCATGGATTACCTGAACCGCTCTCACCTTGAAAGCCGGGTTGGGTCCATGGATTACCTGAACCGCTCTCACCCTGAAAGCCAGGTTGGGTCCATGGATTACCTGAACCGCTCTCACCCTGAAAGCCAGGTTGGGTCCATGGATTACCTGAACCGCTCTCACCTTGAAATCCTTCTTTTGACCATCCTTCTAAATACCATGGTTGACTTTCCCAATCATAGCCTTCCCAACCTATATCAGCGTCTGATCCTTCCTTTGACCAAGGATCACCTGACCAGGGGCTGCCTTCCCACTGCAGATCACTACCATCCCAAGGGTCACCTGACCAGGAATCTCCTGACCAAGGGTTGCCACTCCATGATTCAACTGCGTATACAGTAGGAACTAATACAGGCTGTAGTGTTAAAAAGGCAACAGATAGCACAACTAATAATCTTCTTATCCATCTACCGATCTTCTTCACCCCACTATACTTTTATATATGTGATGCCTCACCTGTCAATTCTGGGGCTGTTTATTGTATTTATCATTAATAGATTTCTTAATTTCCTCTAGTTTTTCTACATTAATGTTTTCTAACTCTTCTAAAGCCTCTTGTCTGGCTTCCTTTATCAGTTCATTGACTTTATTCCTTCTGGCATCAAATTCTTTTAGTTGGTTGTAAGCAATAATCTCTTTTTCGCGGAGCATTCTGGTAATTCTATATATATTTGTATTCTGCCTCAGGTTTTTTTTATACCATTCATTAGATTCAGCCATTATGTCAAAACCATTATCAATTTCTATCTTTTTTACGTCTTGCAAGGCATCCTTTTTCCATGATTCCCACGCTTCCAACACTTTTTCTGCACGGTTAAATTCTTCCTTTAATTGCTCCTGATTATTTGCTGTTGTAAAAATCCCACCTGATTCATCTGCCATTTTTTTCAACTGTGCCTGGGCTTCTGAGTCTACATTAAATCCAATAATATTGATAATTGGTTCTGCGTTAGAATCAGCTAGGGATTTAGCAACCTTCACAGGGTCGCCACCACATGTTTCGACACCATCACTAACTACATAAATCAAATTGGTACTGTTTTCTGCATCAAATTCCTTGAGTGCTTCCTCCGCTTGTTCGAGAACATCGGCCAACGGTGTCCATCCTGCTGGTTCAATTTTATCTAACTCTTCTTTAAATTTTTCTTCATTATAAGATGCATAGCCATATACCTGCTCAATTGCAGCACACGATTTTGCTTTATCTTCTTGTGATCCCGTGCCTTTATGACCATAGACCCGGAAAGACACATTGGCATCCTCAGGTACTTGTTTCATAAAATCATGAATTGATTCTTTCGCAATTTGCATCATCGTCTCATTGCCGATATATGCACCCATACTTCCGCTGGCATCCAGTAATACTTCGATGTTATAATTTTCTTTGAAATGAAATCGAGAATCGGGTAAATCAGGATTACCAAACTCACCAAATTCCCATTTTTTGATAAGATCTTCCGGATCAGGGAAATCTTCAGCTATCAGGGAGTAGATATACGTAAAGTATTGATCATATTCTTTTTCGCTAGCATCTTCTGGCAGTGGGTTTAATCTATTGAGTCTTTCTACAACTTCAGCTATATTGCTATCATTCCAATCAGATGACCAAAGTGGGAAATCACCTTGTACTTGATTAATAAAACCTGCTGTATCTTCAGGAACCTCAGGAGTTTCCTCTAAAAACTCCATCCCATTCTTGTCTTCCTTTTTGTCTTCAACATCTGTTTTCTCTTCTATTTCATTGTTCTCATCATTCTCGTTGCTTTTAACTTTTTCTTTCTCATTTTCACTTTGCTGGTTTGCGTTAATTTCAGCAGGTTCTTCATTTTTTGAACAACTAAATAGCAGAAAAACAGTAATAAGCAAAATTAATATACTTTTATAGTTCATTTAAAACTCTCCTAAAGGTTGTAACTTTTTTGTATGGCCTTTTATGATATTTAATTATCGTGATTATCCACTATTCTCTATAAATTCAACAAACTTATCTTGTACTTTGGTTACTATACTTTTCTTCAATATTTCTTTTCATTTCTTCTAGTTTTTCAACACTAATATCTTCAAGTTCCTCTTTTACATCCTTTCTAGCTTCTTTTAGAAGTTTATTAACTTTATTTCGTTTGGATTCGAAATAACTTACTTGTTGAAAGTCAATAATACCTTCCTCTTCAAATATATAAGTTAAAGTTGATAAATTTACGATGAGAAAATCATCTTTTTTTGACCATTCATTAGTAACTCCCAAAATATCGAAGCTGTTCTCAACCCTAGTATATTCTGCATCTTGTAAAGCCTCTTCTTTCCATTCCTCCCATGCCTTCAATACTTCTTCTGCACGGTTAAATTCATTTTCGAGTTGTTCTTGGTCATTTGCTGTAGAAAATATGCCTCCTGATAATTCGGCCATCTTTTGTAACTGTGCTTTGGCCTCGTTATCTACGTTAAATCCTATAATATTTATAATAGGCTGAGCATTCGAATCAGAAAGTGAATTCGCAACTTCTACGGGATCTCCATCACATGTTTCAACACCATCACTTACCACATAGATTAGATTTGTATTATGCTCAGTATCGTATTTTTCCAATGATTTTTCAGCTTGTTTCAAAGCATCAGCCAGTGGTGTCCAGCCTGCTGGCTCGATTTTTTCCAATTCTGCCTGAAATTCTGCCTCGTCGTATGAACCATAGCCATAAACCTGTTCAATTGCTGCACAGGACTTCTCCTTATCACTTTGCGAACCTGTTCCTACATGACCGTAGACTCGAAATGAAATATTAGCCTCATCTGGAACTTGTTTCATGAAGTTATGAATAGCTTCTTTAGCGATCTGCATCATTGTCTTATCCCCAATGTATGCCCCCATACTTCCACTAGCATCTAGCAAAACCTCTATATTATAATTTTCTTTAAAGTGATAGCGGGAATCTGGAAGATCGGGATTACCAGAGGCGCCAAACTCCCATTTTTTGATAGTGTCCTGTGGATCTGGAAAGTCCTCAGCCACTAATGAATACATATAGTTGAAGTATTCATCTAATTTCGCTTCACTGGCATCCTTTGAAAGAGCCTCCAGCCTTCTAACATCTTCTTTCACGTCTTCTGCTATACTGTCATCTCTAACATCTATCGAAGCATACGGACCCGGTTTTTGATTAATAAAACCTGCTGTATCTACAGGAACCGCAGGAGTTTCCTCTAAGAACTCCATCCCTTTCTTGTCGTCCTTATCGTCTTCAACATCTGTTTTTTCTTCTATTTCATTGTTCTCCTCATTCTCGTTGCTTTTAACTTTTTCTTTCTCATTTTCACCTTGCTGGTTTGCGTTAATTTCAACAGGTCCCCCATTTTTTGAACAACTAAATAACAGAAAAACAGCAATAAGCAAAATTAGTATGCTTTTATAGTTCATTTAAGAGTCTCCTAAAAGATGTAGCTTTTTTGAATCTTAAATTTTATAAACCCTCTATTTCCGGAGATTTTTAGATTTGTTACTCTTCTTTTGATTGTGTATTATATTTCGTATTTATGCTTTTTTTCATTTCGTCTATTTTCTCTGCACTAATACCTTTAAGTTCTTCCTTTATTTCTTCTTGAGAATCATTTAAGAGATCGCGTATATTATTGCGTTTTAAATAGAATTGATCTCTTTGTTGTTTATTTATAATTTCTTCATTTTTAAACATTCTTATTAAGCTAGATAAATTAATGAATTGTTTTGTATTTTTAAAACCCCATTCATTTGAAATCGCTATTATATCAAAGTTGTTTTCCACCCACCCGAGAAGCATCCACGTCATCTATGGCATCTTTTCTCCATTTTTCCCAAGCTTCCAAAACCTCTTCTGCTCGGTTAAACTCTTCCTTCAGTTGGTCTTGATTATTTGCTGTAGAAAAGACCCCACCTGAGACTTCAGCCATTTCCTTCAACTGTTTTTGTGCGTTCGAATTCACATTAAATCCAATTATATTAATAATCGGTTCTGCGTTTGAATCAGCTAAAGATTTAGCTACCTTAACGGGGTCTCCATCACATGTTTCGACGCCATCACTTACGACATAAATCAAATTAGTGCTATTTTCTGAATCAAATTCCTGCAGCGCTTCTTCTGCTTGTTCCAGAACGCTTGCTAGTGGTGTCCAGCCTGCTGGCTCAATTTTATCCAGCTCTTTTTGAAATTCATCTTCTTTGTATGGAGCATAGCCATATACCTGCTCAATTGCGGCGCAGGACTTACCTTTATCTTCTTGTGAACCTGTACCCTCATGACCATAGACCCGGAAGGAAACATTGGCATCTTCAGGTACTTGTTTCATAAAATCATGAATGGAATCTTTGGCGATTTCCATCATTGTTTTATCACCGATATATGCCCCCATACTACCACTCGCGTCAAGCAGAACTTCTATATTATAATTTTCTTTAAATTGATAGCGTGAATCTGGAAGGTCTGGGTCCCCCGAGGCACTGAATTCCCATTTCTTTATTGTATCCTGTGGATTTGGAAAGTCCTCTGCAACTAAAGAGTACAAGTAATCAAAATACTCATCAACCTGCTCTTCATTTGCATCTTCAGAAAGTGGCTCTAATTTTTGTACATCCTCCAGGACATCTTCTACAATATTTTCATCAAGAATTTCAACCCCTGCATAGGACCCTGCTATTTGATTAATGAAACCAGCTGTATCTTGAGGTACTCGAGGAATGTTTTCTAATAGCTCTTCACCTATGCCTGATTGAATATCTTCTTCACCCAGGTTCGCGTCGCCCTCAATGCTTTCATCAGATTCCCCATCTACTAGACTATCGCTTTCAGTTTCCTCTGAAATATTTTCTTCTGGTTCAGGTTGAATGTGATCATCGGTTGATTCATCTTTTTTACTACATCCAAACAGTAGTACAGTTATTATTAAAATAAAACTAAATAACCTGAAGTTCATTTAAGACTCTCCTAAAATTTATAACTTTTTTGCATTTTAAATTATAAACTTTATTTATTCTCAGCCACCGCCAATATTAGATAAAAATTCATCAAACTTAGATACAATGGTACCTCCGAAACCTGAGTTGGCGAAGGCGGTTGAAATTAGCCCTACAACAATAACAACAACTGCTGCAATTCCAATCCATTCCAGTGTCTGTGACCCATTTTCGTTACTTTTAAATGATTCTACCTTTTCCATCATATTTACATAAATTCTATTTACAAATTTCATTATAACCCTCCTAATTTAATTATTTAAAACATATTAAATATACTATCTTCTCCCATCAACATATTTAAAATCATTAAGCCTGCAATCATTAGTATGGAAACAGGTGCAATTAAAAATGTTGTGACGAGTGTTACTTTCGGTGACGCTTTTGCAGCCAGCTCTTTAACTTGCTCTTGACGAATTTGCCTTAAATCATCTGCTTGAATTTTAAATGTTTTGGCTATTGGTATTCCCAAATCCATTCCTTGGATGAGACCCTTTATTAACGATTGGAATTCTTGATTATCATTTCTCTGCAGTAACTCACGATATGCCTTTTCTCTAGTAACTCCTAAGTCGATTTCCTGGTTAAACCGTGAGAATTCTTCTCGTATCGGCCCATCGAAATGTTGAATCACCTCCCGTAATGCATGATCTAAACTTACCCCTGCCTGGAGACTGGTGCTAACCGTATCCAGAAAATCAGGTAAATCCTCTCTAATTAAATTCTGCCTCTTTTTGACCTCCCGCCTGATTAAAATTATAGGTATAAAATAACCAATAAGAGGATTAAATATAATCATATATTGAGAGAATGGCAGACCTACTATGATAGAAAGTATTCCTAAAAAAAGGCCTACTATAAATAGAAATATTTTTAACCCCTGGAATCGTTGTACCGTTAATTTCAGGGGGTTCCCTGACTTTCGGAGCCATTCTTCAACCATGTGATTTTCACTGAAGAAGTTTATCCTTTGGCCTAAATCTGCAAAATCATCAGCATACTTTGTTATCTTTTGGAATAAATTTGCCCGCTGATCCTTCTTCTTTTTCTTTCTTTCAAACGGATCTATGTCAGTCACAGTTGATACATGAGATAGCACACTGCGTTTTTCACCTAGATAGGTTCCAAAATGTTTTATGCATAATAGAACACAGAACCAAAAAGCAATGATCGTTAAAATAATTAATGCATCCATAAGCTACACCTTTATGTTTGTTATTTTTCGTATCAGTAAAAACGATAGAATGACCGCACCAAGGAATAGAATTAATATAACTAGACCAAAGCCCGACCATAATGGGTCAATAAAGCCATCAATAACGTTGTTCATTACCAGTAAAAGAAAGATTGGCAGGGCTGGAACGATAAATGAAATATACTTTTGCTCTGATGTCATCGTCTTAATGATCTGGCTTAACACTTTTCGTTCTTCAAAGGTTGTTGCCATCGTATCAAGAGTCAATGCTAAGTTGCCTCCTGTTTTTTTCTGAACCAGAAGTGTAGCAATAAACAAATTGAATTCCCTTGATTTGTTTCTTTTTTGTACGGACCTTAGTGCAGGTTCCAGTGGTACACCTAACTTCAGCTCATTAGCAATCCGCTTAAACTCATTCCCGGCAGGCTCCGGGACTTCCCTTGCCACGATGTCAATTCCCTGATTAATCGTTAACCCTGAGCGCGCAGCATTTCCCAGTAACCGGCAAACCTCTCCTAATTGCCCATTAAAACGTATTTCATAATTATTCTTTCTAAAGTAAAACAATAAATAATGAGCTGCTAGTATAATTAGTATTGATACCAACAGGCTGGTAGCTAGTGGTACATTAAGAATGGTAAATAGGAAAAACACCATTACCATAGCTCCTAATATCAATGCACCAATGTATTCAGAAGGTAATAACTTTACATTAGCACTTTGCAATTTGTTACTCAGTGCCTGGGAAGATTCGCGTTCATCAAACCGGTCTCCCCACTTGCTTACCATACTTTTTCGCTTTTCTTCAGGAAACCACTGTTTTACCTTTTGGTTCCATTCTTTCTTTTTCGATCGGTATCCTAAGTAAAAATAGCCAAACAGTAAAAGTGATAGAACTGCTAAACTATAAAGTATAGACACTGCTATGTTCATAGTTCATATCCTCCTTAGGGGTAAAAACATCCATATCCACTTCTAATCCAAAAACCTGCAGATGAGGGATGCATTTTGGTATGATTCCTGTAGGGGTGTAATAACCTTTTATTATCCCACTAGCATCTACTCCTGTACGCTGAAACAGGAATATGTCCCGAACTTGAATTTTATTCCCTTCAATCTTTTCTACTTCAGAGATGTTTGTTATTCTTCTGCTTCCATCTGTCAATCGCTGCACTTGAATAATATAATCCAAAGCACCGACAATATAATCACGTATGATGTGTGTCGGTAAGTCCATACCTGCCATAACTACCATACCTTCGACACGGTTGATTGCGTCTATCGGTGTATTAGAGTGAACCGTAGTTAATGATCCCTCGTGTCCGGTATTCATCGCCTGGAGCATGTCAAATGCTTCTGCGCCACGTACCTCCCCAACAATAATTCGATCTGGCCGCATACGTAAGGAGTTTCTAACTAATTGTCTAATTGCTATTTCACCGGTACCTTCAACGTTGGCTGGACGGGCTTCCATTCCTACCACATTTTCCCGTTCCATTTTTATTTCTGCCGAGTCCTCAATCGTTATCACACGTTCACCAAATGGTATTTCCATTGCCAGCGCATTTAGTAAAGTAGTTTTACCACTTCCTGTTCCACCCGATATCAAGACATTTAATTTTGTTTTTACGAGTGCTTGCATGAATGTAGACATATCGTGTGTAAAGGTATCATTTTTTTCAAGATCATCCATTTTAAACGGTGTCTTTCTAAACTTTCGTATAGACAATAACGTCCCATCCAGACTTATTGGCGAAATAACAGCGTTCACACGGCTCCCATCTGGTAATCTAGCATCGACCATAGGCGAGCTTTCATCAATCCTTCGTCCGAGCGGGGCTACTACACGATCCACAATATGGCGTACATGGGACTCATCCTTAAAGGTAGTATCTGCTTGTTCCAGCTTCCCCTTTCTTTCAACGTAAATTTCTTTCGGACCATTAACTAAAATCTCAGTAATTGAATCATCTTTCAACAACGGTTCTAATGGACCGAAGCCGACACTTTCATCAATCAATTTAGAAAGGAGCATTCCTTTGTCCTGCCTTGGAATGACTACCTTCTCTTCAGACATAAATTGGTTGATATATCTTTCAATCCGAATTCGTTTATCTGTTTCACTTAAACTAGTTATCAGTTCCAGATTTACTTCTGTAAGAAGCCGACTTTTATAATGTTCTACTAGTTCGTCTATGTAACTTGAAGTTGATATATAACGCTCATCATTAGTTCTATGTGTATTCTTTGGGGTGTTACGCTGAAAAAGGGCCATGTTCCCACCTCCTTAAATCATGTTTTATTTCAACATAGAGTGAACCCATTTGTTAACATCCTTTGCCAGGGGTGACAGCTTTTTCTCTTTGGCTACTTTCCGTAATGGTTCACCCTGGTTAATAAAATTCTGAACTCCTTTATCCCTTCTAATCTCGGCAGCGATTGTATATTCGACAAATCTCTCCATATCTTTTTTTGTTAACTCTTTATCTTTCCCCTTAAAATTCATAACAAGTTCCAGTCGGTCTTTTGTGATAATTCCAAGTCGTTGAAATAAACGCTCCACATTTTTTAACACTCGGATTGCAACTGTATCGATATTCATTACATAATAGATACGATGGGCTTCTTCCAGTGCTGCGAATACCCTCTCATCCATCCACACAGGTAGATCTACAATGATAAAGTCATAACTCCGTTTACTTGCACGCAGAAGGCGTAAGATAACATCTTCCGTAATTTTCTCTGCCATTTCAGCATCTCTTGGACTTACTAATACATGCAGATTAGAATTTTTCTCTATTTCCGCAACATTTCTTATGTGATGCTCATTTAATTCATCAATTACTGGAATTAAATCAATAATCGAGCGGCTGCTGTCCAGTCCAAGAAACGTTTCAGCTCCACCATATTGGAAATTCAAATCAATATAGAGCACATTAGCCGTTGATTCCAGTTTTATTGTCTGGGAAAATGCTGTACTGATTAAGGATTTACCAGTACCACCACTCCCGCTGTAAAAGGCAAACACCTTTCCACCGCCACGTTTAAAAGTGTCAGTCTCCGATGTTCGATCCATCAGACTAGAAGCTTTTTTCGCTAGGGCATAAAGCCTCTCTTTAAAAAGAATTTCCTCACCCGGGAAAACATAATAGTCTGAAATACCCAACCGGATCAACCCGCGTAATACGGTGAAATCCTCTCCCGTATTTACACAAATAATATATGCATTGGGAAATTCGGATAATACAAGCTGTGCATCATCAACAGCTGAATTGTCTTCTGAATTCAAAATTAGAATCAGTTGCGCATCATGTTTTTTCAATTCATATGCTTCTACAAAATGCAGTTGAAATTCCCCGGTTATTTGCTCCTTAATGGTTGTTATTAGTTCATCATTATTTCCTATAATGTATAAATCATTGATTTTGTTCATTTGTTGCCTCCAGCTAAATGACATAATGCACGCTGTTTACGTTTCATCGTTTTCATCCTCTTCTTCACTCTTTTTGTCATCCTTTTTTTCGCCGGCTTTGTCTTCCTTTTCGTTTTCTTCTTCCTTTTGTTTCTCTTGATTATTTTCTGTACTGTCATTCTTACTTTCCTCGACTGATTCAGAAACCTCGGTTTCAACCTCTGTTGACTCTTCATTCTCTTCGGTTTGCATCTGCCCTACATTTGCTTTTACAATTCGTACACTATCTGCATAGTTTTGCATATGAATTAATTTAGGAACTGCCTCTAAAGGAAGTTCTAGTAAAACCCCCACAAATTCTCCATCGTCTCTAGCCACTCTGGAAACTTTTACATCTTTCATGAAAATTTCAGTAACGGGCTCAGACTCAAAACTGTTAGAAACAATAATATCCACACGATCTAGCGCGTCTAAAGACTCGTCAAAATACACTTTTTCCGATTTCGTCAATGTGATCAAACGGTTATCAGCCTCTGTTACTGAGGAAGCTTCTTTTAACATTCCCTTCGTAATAACATCCCCGGAAGACAACGGAACAAGCGAAACTTTGTTGATTAAATCTTCAACGTTTTCGATGTGATCATCCCGCTTATATTTTTTAGGTATTTCATCTGTAGTAATATCATTAGGTGTGATAATAGTCCTTGAATGAATGGCCTTATCAGCGACATAAATATTCACCATAGTTCCTAAGTTCGTATTTAATGCTTGAACTTTATTAAGCACAAGAAATCCCGATGTTGCTGCTAATACAATTGCGATTAAGAAGAAAATAATTGCTTTACGTTTTGATTCAAGCATCTTTCCACCCTCATCCCTTTATATATAGTAGGTGTTTAAAACGTTCCGGGAAAACGGAATATGATCATTTCCCTGTTTTATACATTGTTGGTAATTTAAACATTCTTTTCCATCGTATTAACCAACTACTTTAAATAATCACACAAATAAAAAAGATGTCAACTATGTTACAAATCAGAGCACTTTTATCACAGTCCTTATTACCTAGTAACTTTAAATAAACCAAATAATCTCAAACTGGTTTTTCTGTTTTTTTTAGTCATTAAGTAATGATTATTTACCATAATTTACTATTATTTGGTTTTAATTGGTTATAATTTGGTTCTTTACTATTATTTTTTAAGAAAAAAGTGAACTAAGGCTATATTCACTGTGTAACTTGTATACCTATATAAAATCTCTTCATTTCTTTAAAACAAATCAGTAGGAATTGCTCATCGCTACTTACATTTATTTTCGGCAGATGTTTCAGACCGCACATGAATAAAAATGGAAATCATGATATAGTTAAAATTATGTCAGAATTATGAAGAGGCTTACCATAGCCAATAAAAATGAGGTTTTAAAGGATGAAGCTACATTAAAAGATGTTCGTTATATTAGTTTTATGGGCTACTATCAACACTTTAATTTAGCAATTTGCATAATGAATATGACATATCTAAAACTATTGTCATTAACATTTGGTCTCGTCTGTATTACTTACTTAATTTAAAACAAGGAGAATGATGAATGAGTAATTATATAACACCGCTTGATCAAAAAGTCCTTTCAATGGATGCTTTTGGAATCGCTGAGTCGATTCGAAATGAGGAATTTACAAGTGAGGAAGCAGTAACAGCATATATTAACCATATTAAAAAGCTGAATCCTGTTATTAATGCTGTTGTTGAGGAGCGCTTTAAGCAAGCTTTAACTGAGGCAAAAGAAATGGATCAACTTCTGCTTTCCAGCTCAACCATCGGACCTTTACATGGTGTCCCTATTAGTGTAAAGGAATCTCTCCATGTCGCTAATATGAAAACAACTGGTGGCTTAGAACATCGCCAGGATTTAATAGCAAGATACGATGCAGACGTTATTACTGAACTTAAAAAAGCCGGTGCAATTATAATTGCGAAAACAAATACTCCTGCACTATGCTTTTGCCAGGAGACAGAAAATAAATTATATGGTCGAACAAATAACCCTTGGGATGTGACCCGAACTGCAGGCGGTTCCAGTGGTGGTGAAGGTGCCTTGCTAGCTGTTGGTGGCGCTTCAGTTGGTATAGGATCTGATATAGGTGGATCCATTCGATTCCCAAGTCACTTTAATGGAGTCGTTGGATTTAAGCCTGGTATGTTTCAAGTTTCGGCTGAGGGACATTTCCCCCGCATTGATGAAAAATTACAAGAAAGAATGTTATCAGTGGGACCTATGGGTAAATCTGTAAGAGATATGGAGCTTGTATATAATATAATTTCTTATAATTCAACTTCCACACAATCTTTAAATGATTATAAAATTGAAATCTTACCAAATAATATAAACTACCCGTTAACAGATAACACAAAAGGTATATTAGATGCAGTGGAAAACTTTCTGACGACATCCTATTCCATAAAGCGAAGCACCCCTCCCTTTTTTGAAGACAGTGCCTTGCTTTGGCAGGAAATTATGTCTATTAATGGCAGCGAACTGATTGAGAAAGAAGCCTATAACCATGATCGGTCTAATCCAATAACTTCTTTTTTCAAAGAGAAGTTAACTGAACGAACGAGTATTCACCCATATTTATCATGGGCAATTATTGGTGCCAAACTCTTCAAGCCATCTAAAAATAGAATCCGTGAAATAGAAGCAATTATTAAGCGGGAAGAAGATAATTTAGCTGAGTACTTGGTTGATCGATTATTAATTTTTCCTGTATATCATTCAGGGGCTCTTCTTCACGGTAATGTATTCAAGGAGATTTTTTCTATCCGACGTACCTTCTTGGAATACATGCCATATGTTGCTTATGCAAATGTTTGGGGTTTGCCCTCTTTAACTATCCCCGTTGGTACAGATGAGCATAAAATGCCAATAAGTATTCAAATTATGAGCTGTAACGGTAATGAGGATGCAATCTTTCGTCTAGGTAAAATAATAGAGAAGAAATTCAGAGGTTATATAAGATGTAGCCGTTTAGATTAATAACAAAATTTGGCATAATATAACGACTCTCATTTGTATAAGCTACAGAGTAAGAGAGGATGTCAAGCTATGTCAAACAAAGATGTTAAGAAGTATTCTGATTTTTCAAATGTAACTAACCAACGAAACCTTCTCATTCCTGAAGAGTTTCCAGAAGGAGCTTTTGGTTCTTCAATAAATAAAGAAGAGCCAGTGTATAGCAAGTCAACACCCTGGGGAAAAGGGCAATTCCGTGAAAGCGCATTTGTTTATCCATACAAGGAGTTGCATGAAGATTTGCCAAGACAAACGCCTGGTGCTCATCCTATCCATGATGAACCAGGGGATGTTCACCCGCAACAAGAGGATTAGCAGACTGCTCTAGGCTGCTAATCCTTTTTATTTACTTTTTTTAATACAAAGTAGGAACAACCAAAATTACAGTACTCATATAAATAATCATCCAAAGAACTAATTTTCGTATCTACTGCAGCCTTTGGATTTTGATCATTATAAAATCCTTTAAGCCTCAGTTGTTCGTATCCCCAGTCGCCCAGTATATAATCATATTTGGATAATATGTCAGAATAGCGTTCTTTTATTGATTCTTCCTGGAATCCTTCTTTTATGTTTTCTGTAATTTCATACGTATTCCCTTGTAATTCAATCACCACTATCACCCCTCTTGAACTGTATCTAGTTTATCATATTTCCACCTCTTGTAACCAACCACAAATTAATTGTGTGCATGATTTCTTGACTATATAGCAAACTAAAAAGGAAAATAACTTATGCTAAAAAGGAGAGAAACAATGAAAACATTCATAGGAGGAAAATTAATTACTTTGCTTGCTCTAGCTGCATTAGTAGGATGCGGAAATACAAATGAGGCCGTGGATGACAGAAACCGAATGATGAATGAACTAGATCCTACCGGAGGCACTGAGCAACAGCAAATGGATAACGAACTTAATGATCGACTGGGTTATGTACGTTATACCAAGGAAGAAAATGATTTAGATGCAGATAGAAATCGCGAAGTTACGATAGACCGGACTGAGATGGCTAATATGATAACTAGAATTATACTGGATAGTGATGGATTCGATGAAGTAGCAACACTTGTCACAGATGAGGAAGTATTAATCGCTTACCTGAAGAATGATGAATTTGAGCAGGTGGAAGCTGCTGACATAGCTAAGAAAACTGCAATGTCTGTATTACCAAGATATTTTGATATATATGTATCAGATAACGAAGTCTTGATCGATGATATCCACAGCCTGCATAATTCAACGACTACCAACCAAAATTATGATAATACTATCAACAGGATTATTGATGAGATGAAACAATCCCCTCAAGGCTATAATAATAAACAAAATGACATGGAGTAAATTTACAGGCTGACTTTCGATAGTAGTTCTGTCCACTAACCATTCGGCAAGAATAGTAGTGAAAATAGTTATCTAATTTAGAAAAAAATTAGGTATTAGGGGGTGATACACATGAGTTACAAAAGGGTATATATTTTTATATTTTCGTTCATTTCGTTTATGTTCTTTTCTAGTGCAGTACAAGCAGAAGAAGAAATTTACGAAAAACGATTGGCGCTTTTTAAAAAGACAGAAGCTTTAACACAAATTCCATGGTATTACTTTGCAGCAATTGACAACTATGAGAGGAATATTAAAAAGAACGACGATAACGAACAAGTAATATCTATTACTATACCTCCAGAATTATGGTTCGGTTTAGGTAACAGTTCCATGATGATGGAAGAACAAACTATTTCTTTTTTTAATGGAAAAGGAAAAGATGGCAATGGCGATCAAAAGGCAGACCCCTCTGACCCGGAGGATATCTTATATACAATAGGTAATATAATTTTGGAACATGGGCAAACAAAGGATGACATTAAAATTGCACTTTGGAATTTCTATAAACGTGACCTCACCGTCCAGACCATCATAAACACGTCAAAGGTATTTAAAGAGTTTCAGGAAATTAACCTAACAGATAGGGACTTTCCCGTCTCTATTCAACATAATTACAGCTATCGAAATACGTGGGGGGATAGAAGAGGATTCGGTGGACTACGTATCCACGAAGGAACTGATATCTTTGCAGGATACGGTGCTCCCATAAAATCCACCACGTATGGTGTAATTGAAATGATGGGATGGAACCTTTATGGTGGTTGGCGAATAGGCATTAGAGATATTTACAATATTTACCATTATTACGGCCATATGAATGGCTATAATGATGACATTGAAGTTGGCCAAGTTGTAAAGCCTGGCGATGTGCTTGGTAGTGTTGGTTCAAGCGGTTATGGCCCACCAGGAACTTCAGGAAAGTTTCCACCACATTTACATTATGGTATGTACAAAGATAATGGGTATAGCGAATGGTCATTCGACCCTTACCCTTATTTAAGAAAATGGGAGAAAATAGCCAGAAACAAGGATTAGCAAAAGAGCCTTTACCGTTGGTAAAGGCTCTTAATTATTTGATTAAAATTACTGTTGTTTTACTGATTTTGCCTTTTTAACAGCGAAGGTAATACTTGCTGTTAAACCACCCCATATGATTACAATACCAAGGATCATAACAAAGATAGCACTACCACTCATATTATTTTGCCTCCCTTGATTCGGAATCTTCTTTTTGTTCACTTGATGTATTCCATTTGCCGAGTGATAACAGGACACCAATAATTAGTGCTGCTGCTGCAACAGCCCATCCGCCGAACATAATGAATGTATTGGAATATCCTTCATAATTTCCTGTATCAGTAGCAAATTCCCTTAATAAGTTTTGCTTGAATAAGCCGAACATCATGTAACCTAAGACAACCGGTGTAATAATTCCTAAACTAATTGTCCACCATGATCCTAGTCTTATATCTGATACTTCATTTGCATGTGTCTGGAATTCCTTCAACTTGCGCAAGAACCATGCAATCAGAATTACCTCCACTAAACCAAGGAATGCAACACCGAATTGATTAATAAAGTAGTCTGCGGCATCCAGGAAGAATAAACCACCCTGTGTAGCAAACAGTAATGAAATTACTGCAGCAGTTCCGCCACCAAATAATACAGCTTTTGCTCTGGAAATCTTAAATTTATCAACCAAACCTGCAACATACGTTTCAGTAATTGACATTAATGATGTCAAACCTGCTAGAACTAATGATGCGAAGAATAAGAATCCGAATAGCCCATTAAGAGCTGGAAACTCATTAATTATCGCTGGGAATACTACGAATGCTAGCCCTACACCACCTGCTACTACTTCATCTACAGCAACACCAGATTGCGCAGCCATAAACCCAAGGATAGAGAATACACCAATACCAGCTAATAGTTCAAAGCTTGAGTTACCAAAACCAACAATGAAAGCATTATTCGTTATATCTGTTTTCTTCGGTAAATAACTTGAATACGTAATCATGATTGCAAATGCAATCGATAAACTGAAGAATATTTGCCCATAAGCAGCTATCCAAACATCTGGAGATAAGATCTTACTGAAATCTGGGGCAAAAAATGCTTCGAGACCTTGTAATGCTCCAGGTAATGTAAGTGCCCGAATAACAATAATAAGAAATATAACTAATAATGTCGGAATGAATATTCGGTTTGCAATTTCAATTCCTCTCTTAACACCTTTGACCAAAATCCCTAAAACAACTACCCATACGATAATTAATGGAATAAGTACGCCAGGAACCAAACTCCCTGTTTGACCAGGATCAACCGTTAAATTAAGATAATCATTAAACAAGAAGCCTTCGGTATCCGATCCCCAATTCAAATTGAATGAAAATAATGAATAGGACATTGCCCAGGCAATAATTACAGAGTAATAGGTCGAAATAACGAAGGCAACCAATACTGCCCACCAACCAATCCATTCTGTCTTCTTATGCATTCTCTTAAATGTTAATGGAGCAGAACCTCGGTACTTATGACCCATTGTGAACTCCATAATTAAGATTGGTATACCAGCTGTTAATAATGCGAATAAATATGGAACAAAGAAAGCTCCCCCACCATTTTCAAACGCAACTGCCGGAAACCGCCAAATGTTACCTAACCCGACTGCAGAGCCAACTGCCGCCATGATAAAACCTGCTCTTGTCCCCCATTGCGAACGAGTTTCCATAAATAGACCTCCTCTTTTTCTTATTTCCTATTACAATTAAAGGATGTCCAATTGTAATAGGGAATCTTTTTAATGTTTACTTTTTTCTGATATTTATGTTTGTATTATAACCATACTTTTTTACTATGTCAAAGGTTTTCTAATTTTCAACATTATTATTCTATTCAGTTATTATATCTCTAAAAAATACTCTGTCTCCAAAAGGTTGGAGGCAGAGTATTTCATTTTTCGCTATCTGTTACGCTTAGCCACTGCATAATTCAATATCAAACCAATTATAACGACAAGTAGTAAAGTTACTAATAATGGTAACACTACCTGGTTGGTTATCCCTACCAGTAAATAACCAGCACTTGCGGCTATTGCTGCCAATACAGCATATGGCAGCTGGGTGATAACATGGTCAATATGATTAGCGCCGGCACCGGTCGAGGACAGTATCGTTGTATCCGATATAGGTGTACAATGATCTCCAAATACCGCACCAGCCAAAACAGCTGCTAATGACGGAAGTAACATGCTTATATCAGTAACAACAGCAACTTCAGCTGCAATTGGCAGCATAATACCAAACGTTCCCCAGGACGTCCCGGTTGCTACTGCCATTATCCCTGCGATCAAGAAGAACAGAAGGGGTAAGAATGCAGTACTGATGGACGCATCCTCTACAAGCTGAGCTAAGTATTCACCAGTTTCCAATGTACCGATAACTGATCCGATCATCCATGCCAGCAGTAAGATATAAATAGCAGGGAGCATGGTTTTAAGACCTTCATAAAAAATTTTCCCTGCATTTGCTTTAGGTTTACTTTGCTGCAAGTGGAATACAAATGCAGTTAATACAGCAATTAATCCACCTAGAAAAAGAGAAAGATTTACATCTGTATTAGCAAAGGTTGTTAGGATTGATACTTGCCCTTCAGCAGCAGTTGCTCCTGTTACAATCATAGACAAAACTGTACCTGCAATCAATACACCAATAGGCACCAGTAAATGATATATCTTTCCACTTTTATGCGCAAGGAAAGCATCACTTAGATCGCCGGGAACTTTATCTTTATCCGGGCTGAGTAGTTGTCCAGTTTCTATTGCTCTATTTTCATGCTTGCGCATGGCTCCTATATCCAGTTTTAAATAGGCAACAAGGAAAACGAGTAAAAGAGCAGCAAATGCATACAAATTGAGCGGAATCATTTTTATAAATGCTTCCAGTGGTTGTATAGTAGTTACTTCATTAGCTGCAAATAAGCCACCTAATATACCAATTATATATGCACCCCAGCTTGATATAGGCGAAATAACCGTCACGGGAGCTGAAGTTGAATCGATAAAATAAGCAAGTTTAGCACGCGATATTTTGTGACGATCTGTCAATGGACGAGCAATTTGTCCCACTGCTAAGCTGTTAAAATAATCATCAATAAATATGATTAATCCAAGTACCGCAGTCATAACTTGTGCACCTGTACGAGTTTTAACACGTTTGATCATCCATTCGCCAAACGCTCTGCTTCCTCCTGATGCCTGTAGAAATGCTGTCATTATTCCTAATAACAAAAGAAAAGACAATAATAGAATGTTACCAGTGTTAAGTGATCCATCAGAAATAAATATTTCATAAAAAATTAGCCAGATTTCTTTCAAGGAATTAATAATTGCGAAATCGTGAATGAATAGTACCCCAATAACAATACCTGCACCTAGTGATAATAAAACCTTTCTAGTTAAGAGTACAAGTATTAGCATAAGTAGTGCGGGGAATAGTGAAAATAATGTGCCTTCCATGATGTACCTCCTGATTTAAATAGATTATGCAAAGAGAAAGGCCATTGACATTGAAATGCTGGTGTACGGGTATACGTAATTAGCTTCATAGTTCTAAAAAAAAGCATAAAAAAACAACGATAGAAAATAACCTACCATTGTTTTACAATATACGTTATCCTCCATTTCGATCAGTAGTTCTCCATGCACATCGTGTTTGCATGACAGTATGCCTCTTATCCATAAGCATACCAGCGCTAATACGTTTGACCCGCATTATGCTTCGGCAAACAACCCTTTCACCAACAATCACAGGTGTCATTCTCCTGTTGACTACTACTGTTGTTTGCTCCTCTACCTCACCGATCTGATAAGGTTTGTCATTATTTAATTATACCTCGTATTATATCAAGTAGTTAGTCATTATTCAAGTCTTCTCTCGGAATGGAAATTGATGGTCCGTCTCCACCAGGACTATAGAAATCAGGCACTTCTCCCATAATAATTCCGGAGTCGATAAACACTTTTGTACTTATTTCTGCAGTAGAGGTCGTAAATGGGACAACAATTTGGACATTTACTGTAACTGGTATAAAAATTTCAAATAATACAGCGTTAACACCAAACTCCTGTATCTCATGCCTAATATCTGACTGAATGCTTCCAACGATTTCAAAATGAACTGGTATTTTGGGTCCTAAATTTGCCAAAATAGTACTGCCGGTAGCTTGCCCTATTGGTATTTCGACAACAGTAGGATCTTTATCTGCTAATTCATCAGCTGTATCGCCATACTCAATAGGATCCAGATCAGGGTCATCCATATCCAGCGTCTCTCCTTTATTCATTCCATAGAGGAAATACTCAGCACGTTCTGTTGCTATGCGCAATGCACTATTTACAGCCGATGAATTCCAGCTCAATCGCGCAACATTGCCATTGTTATCAACGCTGACATCTACAAGCTCATCAAAACTCATGCTTTCTGTAGATTTTACGGCAGCATTAATCGTTCTCGTTGCAAACTCGATCGTCTTCTCTTCTGCTATCGCCATGAGAGGTGGCTTAATTCCCCGGTCTACAATCCATATGCTCATAATTACCATTACTATAAATAACACACTCGTTATCATTAGAATTAATGAAGTTGGAGGATTCGACTTTGGTTTAAATCTTTTTCTAAACATTATTAAAAACCTCCTTAAAACAACGTATGCTTGTTTTAAGGAGGTTAGAATTCTAAATTCACTACGCTGTGAAGCACGCGGTGACAGTAACATTTAAGACGGTGCTTAAGTCTGCTTCATAAGGAGCTTCGATACGACATCCTTTTTCTTTCAGTATACGTATTACTGGCCGATCACAAAGAGCCTGATTCTGTCTCAATACTACACCTTCCCGGCCATCACTGAGCTCAACAGTTAAACCAACGGGATATACAGCTATACTTCTTTTAAAAGCTTCAATCATATCTTTATCAAATAAACGGACTGCACCTGCATATAGGACTTCCATTCCTTCATGGGGAAGCATAGCATCCCTGTATACCCGATTACTTGTAACGGCGTCGAACACATCGGCAATACCTATTAATTTAGCATAAATATGAATATCTTCACCTTTAAGCCCCCGTGGGTAACCTGACCCATCCAACCTCTCATGATGCTGGTATGCGCAATGAGAAATAACGGTTGGGATGTCCAAGTGCTTACGTAAGAAATCGTATCCTATTTGGGTGTGGCCCTTAATAATTTCGTATTCCTCATCTGTTAAATTATCAGGTTTTTGCAGAATTTCAGGGTCAATAAAAATCTTGCCGATATCGTGAAGCATGGCACCTAATCCAACTTCCGTTAATTCCTTTGTTGATAAATTCAATTCAACACCTATTGCCAGGGCGTATATAGTTACGTTTAATGAATGCTGAAATACGTAATTATCGTTTATAAATATATCCGTTAGCAATGATATTGACTTTTCGCTGTCTTGTATTTCTTCCATGATCCTTCGTACTACATCTGTAAGCCTCTTTTCCTTTTTATTTAAAATGTAAGACCTGCTATCTAACCCACCATTTTTAATTTCTATAAAAGTTTCTTTAATTGTCTCTGTGGCTTCCATTCTTAATTTATCCGGGATAACTGATTCAGCATGAATATCTGTTGTAGATTTATCTTCTATGTAAATATAAGTAATACCTTGATTTAATAGCCTGCCTAAAGTTCTCTCTGTCAGACTCATTCCCTTTTTGATTAACACAACACCATTTTCATTATATATTGTTTGTGCAAGAATCGTTCCAGCTTCTATTGAATTCGTACTCACTAGTCTCATGGTTTTCTCCTAACTACAACAAAATGCGACTTTGTTCGACATATACCTCAATTAAAATACTACCAAATCTTCCTATAAAAAGCTATTTAATAAGCAGAAAAAATCAGACACTCATTTTTTAATAAACGCTCATGCCTTATAAAAAGTCCAGTTCGTATGTTTAAAGATTCCCATTTTTTGTATGTGATGTATCTTCTAATATAGTTCCAAGTCCTTTACCATGGTATTCGAGTGCCTATTCTGCAACTCACATTTTAGGTTACAATGTATATATTTTATTTACCATTTAAAAAATGCCTTCCTTATGGGAAGACATTTTGTTTACGCTATTTTAAGTAATGCATCTTTTCCTATCATGCCTTCTTGCCAGCCATATGCTCTGGACGCCTCCGTGATTTTTTCGAGTGGCGCATTTAATAAGTCATCTATTGTACGGACTCCAACAGCTCTTCCAGCAATTACTTTACGATCTGCTAGTTTTTCATTTAAAACATCTACATCTAATGCAGCACACATAATATAACCTACTTCGTTTGAGATCATTAATAAATTCGTTTTGGGAAGTTCTACACGAATAGCTGTAAAATACAAACCATCTACTTCTAAAGGATTTACCGTTATCATTTCTCGTATTTGCCTCCTTCATGCTGTACATTATATATGTATGCTAGAAGAAGGCTTAGTGTCACAACCTCATATGTTGAAGGATTGCTTAATCACCAGCGAAATTAGTGCGTAATGTTTCTGCTAAAAGATCCCGAAGAAATTCAGGTAAGAAATAACGTTTTACTTCAGACTTGGCTATCTCCGGCAGTAATCTGCCAAACGTGAATGTATCAGCTGTGGCAAGTGTGTACGTGCGCTCAACTTGTATTGGTGATCCATGCAATGTTACCTCCTGCACAAATTCTTCTCCACTATCGTGAAAGCTGGTTTTCACTTCCATACCTGAAAATATCATTCTCCCAAGTACTTCACCCCGAAAGCCAAACCCTTTTAACTTAAGTTCCATGAATTCTTTCGTAAAAGATGCTCTGACCACTTCAAGCAATTCATCTCCCTTTAGTTCTACCACACAGGGATTTATCGGATGAGGACATATCCGGTGTATATCTTTTAAGGTGACTTCCCCAGCTGGTAAATGGTCGAGTAAAAGACCTGAATTCAACATCGCAATATCGGATTTCGTCCACTTTTTCAAGGTATTGGTGAGTTGTTGCATAACCTCCGTCTGTTTGAACCACCTCACCTCAATTGGATTATTAATAACAACAACTCTTTTAGCAAGCAGCTGATCAGCTTTTTCCTGCATTTCATTTAATGTCTGTTCAGTATGCAAATCTTTTGCTAAGTGCGTAATCTCTTTAGTATAAGCTTCTTTTTTCACAAGTTTATTTAATATATGATCCCAAGTCAAAATAACTTCGCCAACAAAAGCGCAATGTTTGCCAGCAGCAGTGATAAGTGTATTATTTATATATTCTCCAGTACGTAATAAGTGATGTGTATGCCCACCAATGATCACATCGATTGCTCCAAACCTTCTTGCTATTTCCTGATCTTCATTAATTCCAAGGTGAGATAGTAATATAATGATGTCCGTGGACTGCTGTAACTGCTCTACATATTTATCGAGCGCTTCATATTGTGGTGATATATGCCAGTCTAGCAGCTCATAAAACGCATTGAATGGCGCAGTCAGCCCAATTATACCTATCTTAACTCCTTTAACTGATTGAATGGTCACAGTGGGTTTTAGCCAGTCAGGTTCCTTATTATCCAAGCTATGCAAATTTGCACAAACAACTTGAAAATCAGCTTCATCGTATAAATGAAATAAGTCATCATGAGCTAGTGTAATCCCCTCATTATTTCCAATTGTAGCCAAATCATAACCAGCATGATTCATTAACTGGACATTTGCTTTGCCCATAAATGCTTCTGCAATTGGATGAACCCGGTCTATATGATCTCCAATATCAACGATCCAACAGGACTCATGTGCAGCTGATTTTTGTGCTTTTACATCCTTTAAAAACCCCACAACTTTCGACCATTGTTCAAAATTACTATGTAAATCATTTGTATAAAATAAATTAATTTTTTCCTCCATCAACATTACTCCTTAAGATAACCCTTGTATAATCATTCGCATTCCAATAAAAACAAGCATAATGCGTAAAATCCATTCCAATGTTTTCCCTGTCAGCCGTTGATTAACCATGGCACCCAATTTCCCACCAAACCATGCTCCTGGTATAAAAAAGAAAACATACTCCCAGGCGATATGCCCTAATGCAATATGTGTACTGGCACCAATTATACTAACAAATAGTATCATGAACATTGAAGTTGCTGTAGCAATATGTGCCGGGAAACCGAATAATAATATCATCGCTGGAACCATAATAGAACCACCACCGATACCAAAAAGACCTGACAAAGTGCCAACAAATAAAGATAGTAAGAATGCCAGCCAAATAGAAACGGTGTAATGATAGGTTTTACCATCAACGTGAAAAGACCGCATTCTTTTGTTTATCCCACCCATTATTTCTATAGAAGGTGGCTTACGTTTTATAAAGAATAGCATGGAGATTACTATCGTCACCATCCCAAAGTAAAGTAAAAAGTCATCCGCATTTATAAATTGGTTTAACCATGAGCCAAACATGCTGCCAGGGATGCTTCCTGATAAAAACAATAAGCCAGTTTTATAATCCACTCGACCCGTTTTATAATATGCAATTGTAGATGACAATGCAGTAAAAATCATTACAACTAAAGATATTCCTACAATTGTTTGTGGGGTTGCCCAGGCAAATGCTTCTGAAAACTGATATAAAAATAATAGGATAGGTACTAGAATTATCCCACCACCTAAACCCATTAGAGCTCCAATAAAAGCTGTAAACAGCCCAATTAATATACAAATTATAAAAACCAATTTTACCCCACCATCTTTTTCTGATCTATACTTATATTATCATTGATTAAAGCCAATTCCCATTCTTGAACTTTAAAGGCCAAAGTGTGGGGGGCTATGGCCAACTATTGAATCTTAACTCGTTGTTTCTATAAAGTGCGACGTAGTGGAAAGTTCCCATTCGTGACTCTTTTTCTCTTTCTTAAGATGGTTGAGTGCTTGGATTCGCTTCGGCAGAATACTTCGCTTTCCATGGGCACGGTCTCAGCCTCCTCAGAAGCAAAGAGCGCGTATCCGGGGTCTTCAGACACGTGCTGTTCCCATAGGATAAGGAATGCTTCAGCGAAAATCAAAAATATTTATAGAGCAATAGGTAATTTTTCATAACATTGCACAATGACCAGCGAAGACGATAAGACCCCACAGGAGCGAGGGTACTACCTGAGTAATCTTCTTTGTTCCCTTGCGCCGAGGAAGCATGTTTCCGGAGCGGTTAGCTATTCCAGTAACAAGTTACTTCGCGGTTTATATCAATAGCAACAACAAGCTATGTGCCAAGTTACATAATAAAAAGCCCGCCGAAGCGGGCTTTTTCAAATTGTATTTAACCTATTGAACCTTCCATCTCAAACTTGATCAGCCGGTTCATTTCTACAGCATATTCCATTGGAAGCTCTTTTGTAAATGGCTCAATAAAGCCCATTACAATCATTTCAGTAGCTTCTTCTTCACTCAATCCTCTACTCATCAAGTAAAATAATTGTTCTTCAGAAACTTTTGAAACTTTCGCTTCATGTTCTAATGAAATATTGTCATTGTAAATTTCATTATAAGGAATTGTATCAGATGTTGATTCGTTATCCATAATCAACGTGTCACACTCAATGTTTGAACGGGCGCCAGAAGCTTTACGTCCAAAATGAACGATACCGCGATAGGATACTTTACCACCATGCTTGGAGATTGACTTCGAAACAATGGAGGATGACGTATTTGGTGCTAAGTGATGCATTTTAGCTCCAGCGTCTTGATGCTGGCCTTTACCTGCAATAGCAATTGATAAGGTCATACCACGTGCCCCTTCACCTTTAAGAAGTACTGCAGGGTATTTCATTGTCAATTTAGAACCAATATTACCGTCAATCCATTCCATTGTTGCATTGGCGTCACATGTTGCACGTTTCGTAACCAGGTTATAAACATTATTTGCCCAGTTTTGAATGGTTGTGTAACGGCAATATGCGTCTTTTTTAACAAAGATTTCAACAACTGCACTGTGTAGGGAATTTGTAGTATAAACTGGTGCTGTACAACCTTCTACATAGTGAACAGATGCGCCTTCATCAACAATGATTAACGTTCTTTCAAATTGCCCCATATTCTCTGAGTTAATACGGAAATATGCTTGTAATGGTGCTGTCGTTTGAACACCTTTAGGAACATAAATGAATGATCCCCCAGACCATACAGCTGAATTTAATGCAGAGAACTTATTATCCGTATATGGAATCACTTTTCCGAAATACTCTTTAAAAAGATCTTCATTTTCTCTAAGTGCTGTATCTGTATCTTTAAATATGATACCTAAGTCTGCGAGATCTTTTTCCAAGCTGTGATACACAACTTCAGACTCGTACTGTGCAGATACACCAGCTAAATATTTTTGTTCTGCTTCCGGGATACCTAATCTATCAAAAGTATGTTTAATTTCCTCAGGTACTTCATCCCAAGTTGTGCCTTGTCTTTCAGATGGTTTAACATAATAAACAATCTCATCGAAATTTAATTCTGAAAGGTCTCCACCCCATTGTGGCATAGGCGTTTTATAGAAATACTCCAACGCTTTCAAGCGATAATCAAGCATCCACTGAGGCTCTTCTTTCATACTGGAAATTTCTTCAACGATTTCTCGTGTTAACCCTTTTCCGGATCTAAAAACCGAAACATCTTTATCATGAAAGCCATATTTATATTCTTCCATTTCAGGCATTTGTTTTGCCATTAATAAAACCTCCTTCAGGTGTTGGTCCAAATGTTCCTTGGCACGGCCAGCTACAGCGCTTAAACGCAGTCCATCCACCGCTAAACAGGCGCTTATATTTTTGAATACAACCTACTGTTCCTCGTTAACACCTTTTTCCATCGCTTTCCATGCAAGTGTCGCACATTTAATTCGTGCGGGGAATTTTGATACTCCTTGCAAGGCTTCGATATCCTCTAAATCTAAGTCAGCTGTATCTATATCTTCACCAAGCATCATTTGGGAAAATAACTTTGACATTTTTAAAGCATCGTCAATATTCTTCCCTTTGATTGCCTGTGTCATCATGGATGCAGAAGACATGCTGATCGAACAACCTTCCCCATCGAATTTGGCATCTTTTACAACGCCTTCTTCTACTTGTAATTGAAGCTGAATTCGATCACCACACGTCGGGTTATTCATATCAACGGTTAATACATCGCCTTCCATTACGCCCTTGTTGCGTGGGTTTTTATAATGATCCATTATTACCTGTCTGTATAGCGTATCGAGGTTATTAAAAGACATCACCAAAATACTCCTTCGTTTTCAAAAGTCCATTGACCAAACGATCAACATCTTCTTCTGTGTTGTATAAATAAAAGCTTGCCCTTGCTGTTGCTGTAACTTCCAGCCACCTCATCAACGGCTGTGCACAGTGATGACCTGCTCTAACAGCAATACCTTCAGCATCTAATGCTGTTGCTGTATCATGCGGATGGACATCGTCCAAATTAAACGTAACTAGTGCTGCACGTTCTTCTGGTCCAAATATAGTTATACCATCTATTGTACGCATCTGTTTCATTGCATAGTCAGCTAATTTCTTTTCATGTTCTGTTATGGCATCCATTCCAATATCATTCAGGAAGTCAATTGCAGCCCCTAAACCAATGGCACCGGCTATTATAGGCGTCCCACCTTCAAATTTCCATGGGAGTTCTTTCCAGGTTGAATCGTGTAAGTGTACGAAATCAATCATTTCTCCCCCGAATTCAAAGGGCTCCATCTCTTCTAATATTGCTCTTTTGCCATACAATACCCCAATACCGGTTGGAGCACACATCTTATGACCTGAAAAAGCATAGAAATCACAATCTAATTCATTCACATCGATCTTTAAATGCGGTGCTCCCTGTGCTCCATCTACCAGCAATACTGCTCCATTTTCATGGGCGATTTTCGCAATTTCCTTAATAGGATTAACAGTTCCCAAAACATTTGATACATGTGTAATACCAACGATTTTTGTATTCGTTGTAATTGTTTCCCGCGCATCACTCAGTGAGATCGTTCCATCACTCTGTAAAGGAATATATTTTAAAGTAGCACCTGTAGCTTTTGCTGCTTGCTGCCATGGAATAATATTACTATGATGCTCCATGGGAGTAATCACAATTTCATCTCCAGGCTGCAAATTGGCACGTGCATAACTATTAGCAACAGTATTAATTGCTGTAGTGGTACCACGAGTGAAAATAACCTCAGCAGTGCTAGCTGCATTAATGAATCGGCGTACTTTTTCCCTGGCACCCTCATACTTCTCTGTTGCCCTTGTACCAAGAGTATGCACACCCCGGTGTACATTTGAATTATCATAACGGTAGTACGTATCAACAGCTTCAATCACAGATTGAGGCTTTTGTGAAGTAGCAGATGAATCTAAATACACCAATGGATGTCCGTTCACTTCCTGATGTAAGATAGGAAACTGTTCCCGTATAGCTTTTACATCCATTAGTAAACTTTCCTTTCAATTACCTGAGTTAGCTGCTCTCTGACAGAAGCAATCGGTAATTGATTTACTACTGGTGCTAGGAATCCATGAATGACTAGACGTTCTGCTTCTTGCTGTGTAATACCACGGCTCATTAAATAATATAATTGAAGTGGATCAACACGGCCAACTGAAGCAGCATGTCCTGCAGTTACGTCATCCTCATCTATTAAAAGAATTGGATTAGCATCTCCGCGCGCTTTCTCACTAAGCATTAATACGCGGGACTCCTGCACAGCATTTGATTTAGAAGCACCATGCTCTATTTTGCCTATTCCGTTAAAGATAGCTGACGCCTGATCCTTCATAACTCCATGCTGTAAAATGTACCCTTCTGAGTTTTTTCCAAAGTGTACAATTTTTGCGGTGAAGTTCTGAGTTTGTTTTCCGCGTCCAACTGAAACAGTTTTAGCGTGAGACAACGAATTATCGCCAACTAAATGTGTAATATTTTCCGATACTGTATTCCCATCATTCATTTGACCTAAAGCCCAATCTATGGTCGCATCGCGGTATGCAACACCACGACGATTATTATATGAAGTTGTGCCTGCAGCAAAGTTATCTACTGCACCGAAAGAAATCTTAGCATTATCGTGTGCAATTACTTCTGTAACTACATTTGCCACTGTTTCCTGGGATTCATTATGTGAAATGTAGTTTTCCACATACGTTAATGAACTGTTTTCCTCAGCGACAACCAGAACGTGGTTAAACAAGGCCACCTCTGGATCTTCCTGCCAAAAGATTGCTTGCAACGGTACTTCCACTTGAACATTTTTAGGAACATATACAAAGATACCGCCATTCATTAAAGCTGTATGAAGCGCTGTTAAGCGGTGTTCATCAACAGAAACCGCATCTGTCATATAGTATTTTTTTACTAAATCTCCATGTTCATTAAGTGCAGTAAAGATGTCAGTAAAAATAATACCTTTTTCTTTTAATTCACTACTCAATGCTGCATAGGCAATCGTATGGTTACGTTGAATCAATACATTTTCAGGTGCGTTCTCCTGGTCAAGAAAACCCTGGATTTCAGTAGGCAATTCATTTAGTGATGAAATCGTATCACCTTGTGCTGTATGTTTAAAACGGCTGAAGTTCCATTTACCTATTTTTGTTTTATCAGGTTTAGGTAAATCAAGTGTCTCAGCTTGTTCTAAAGCTTGAAGGCGTAAGACCTGCATCCATTCTGGTTCATTTCTATCTTTCGAGAACTTATTTATATAATCTTTATCGTATGGTAGCTTTGTTTCAACAGTCATGTTACCCCTCCTAACTACTAAGCTTTTTGCCCCACAGTTACGTCTTCAATACCTAATTCTTCTTTAATCCACTCATATCCTTGAGCTTCGAGTTTCTGAGCAAGTTCTGGTCCGCCAGATTTCACAATACGCCCTTGCATAATAACGTGAACATGATCTGGTGTAATGTAATTTAATAATCGCTGATAGTGAGTAATGATTAAGCAACCAAAGTTCTCATCACGCAGCTTATTTATTCCTTTAGATACTACTTTTAATGCGTCAATGTCCAATCCTGAATCAATTTCGTCTAAAATAGCTATTTCAGGTTTAAGAAGCATTAACTGCAGAATTTCATTACGTTTCTTCTCTCCACCTGAGAATCCTTCATTTAAGTAACGCTGTGCCATATTTTTATCGATTTCCAAGTAATCCAAAACACTATCCATTTCCTTAATGAATTTCATTAAAGAAATTTCGTCGCCTTCTTCACGACGGGCATTGATTGATGAACGCAAGAAGTCAGAAGTTGTCACACCACTAATCTCACTAGGATATTGCATACCAAGAAACAGACCTGCACGCGCACGCTCATCAACTTCCATATCAAGCACGTCGTTACCGTCAAGGGCTACACTGCCCTCAGTAATCTCATACTTAGGATGCCCCATGATTGCGGATGCCAAAGTAGATTTACCTGTCCCGTTTGGCCCCATTACTGCATGGAATTCGCCACCTTTTATTGTAAGGTTTATACCTTTTAATATCTCCTTGCCCTCAATTGATACATGAAGATTCTTAATTTCTAAAGTTGATCCTGCCATATCGATACCTCCAGATACTATTATTATTCTTATTCTTCAAATGGAAATCTTACATCCATTCTCAATTTATTCTCATTACAATCTTAAATCATTTCGAATGTATTATCAACTCTTTTAGACTAAGAACCAATTGCCAGTGAAACTATTGACAAATATATAACCGGAACCGAGTTTCTTCTATAAATATATAGTTTGATCTCACTCGTGGATAAAAGTTTTTTTATAGTTCTTATTTATCGAAAGAGGCAGTCATTTCCAACTAAAAAATACTGATGCTCTTAAAGCCTAAGCATCAGTACCATATCTATTAATTATGAATATAACTGTTTAATTCAGCGGTTAAATGTTTACACTTTTCATAGTCCTTTTGGCGTCTTTGTTCGACCGCAATGCGATTTTCCAACTTTCTCTCATACTCGGCAAAACCCATCTTATGCGATTGCTGCATTGCTCTTTCCATCTCTGGTGTGTAATTCATTTTTATACCACTATTAATAGTGAATCATCCTTTCGATTTGTTTACAATAACAAGGTTATCACAAAGACAATTCCCGTTACAAAGCGGGTATAAACTTCTAATTAAGGATTTTGCAGGGTATGAAATGATTACAATACAATTGCTGCACCAACTCATAAACATTTAACAAATAGCTCGCATATACTATAAAATGCTCTTCATTTGTAAATAATTTAGTTAGTTCCTCCAACTGGAATTACTGCACCTTCGTATGTTTCTAAAATATAGTTTTGAATCTGCTCTGACTGAAGTACCTCGACAAGTTTATTCAATGCTTCATTTTCCTTATCTTCTGAGCGGACTGCAATTACGTTTACATATGGTGATTCTTCTCCCTCTATTATAAGAGCATCTTCAAGAGGATTTAAATCTGCACCGATTGCATAGTTTGTATTAATTACTACTAGTACGTCATCTTCTGTTCCATATATCTCTGGAAGAAGAGCTGGGTCATAATCTGGTGAGAATGTTAAGTTCTTTGGATTTTCTACAATATCATCTAAAGTAGCAGCAGAATTCTCTACATTCTCATCCAGACTAATTAATCCTTCCTTCTCAAACAATGCCAGCACTCTACCATGGTCTGATACTGAATTACTTAGAATTACTTCCGTCCCCTCCTCAATATCATCAATACTGGATAACGATTGTGAATAAACACCAATAGGCTCAATATGAATTCCATCTATATAATCAAGCTCATATCCTGTATCATCTATTGTCTGCTCTAAATAAGGAATATGTTGAAAATAATTAGCATCCAGTTCACCACTTGCAAGGTCATCATTAGGAAGTACATAGTCTTCGTAAGGCTCAATCTCAAGTGTAATTCCTTCATCTTCTAAAAGCGGTTTTGCCTCTTCTAAAACTTCTGCATGCGGAACACTTGATGCGCCCACGGTAATTACATTCTCGTTTGTAGAAGAAGAACTACCCCCACCACAAGCTGCTAATAGTAAAACCAATATTGCCGATACTAAAACTAAGATCTTTTTCATGTTGTAATCTCCTTTAAATTTTTATTGATGATACTGGGTTTTCGAATTTATCTTTTGTCCAATTTACTGGAAATATAATCTCCCAGAAATTGAAAAATAAATACAATGATAACTATTATAATTGAACAAATTAAAACAATTTCAAAATCACGCCGCTGAAAGCCAGAATAGTAAGCGTAGCTCCCTAAACCTCCTGCGCCGATCGCGCCGGCCATAGCAGTATAGCCTATTAAGGCAATTGCTGTAACAGTCAGGCCTGAGATAAGAGCTGGCATAGACTCTGGCAGCAGTACACGGAAAATAATAGTTCGTGTTTTTGCTCCCATAGATTTAGCTGCTTCAACAACTCCTTTATCAACTTCCCTCAATGCAATTTCGACAAGTCTTCCATAGAATGGAGCTGCACCGATAATTAAAGCCGGTAAGGCAGCATTAGGGCCACGGATCGTACCAATCAGGAAATTGGTAAAAGGGAATAGTAATAAAATAAGAATAATGAAAGGAATAGCGCGAAATACATTAACAATGGAAGCTACGATAATATTGATGAATTTATTCTGCCAGATTCCTCCTTTCATTGTCAGAAATAGTAATAACCCCAGTAAGATTCCGAAAATAAATGTACCTGCTAAAGCAATTACAGTCATATATAATGTTTCATAGGTCGCTTCCCAAAGTTTATCGATATTCACTTCTTTTAATAAGTCAGTCAGCATCCCGGATAACCTCCAATTCTACTGAGGTTTCGTCTCTTATAAAGTAAGTTGCTGCATTAACTTCATCAGCTTCTCCCAAAAGTTGAACAAATAAATTCCCATAAGCCCCCCGTTGTGTTTGGGTTATTTTTCCTTGAAGGATATTAATATCTATAGTAAATTTTTTTGCTACCATACTAATCAAAGCTTGATTTGTAGTTTCACCAACAAAATGAAGTCGAACAATTTTCCCTTGATTGTACGTATTAATTAGATGAGTAACACTATCATCTTCTTCATTTGACCCCATTACTTGTTCAACAAATTTCTTTGTTACAGTTTGCTTTGGATGCAAGAATACATCCAAAACATCCCCCTGTTCCACAATTTTCCCTTCTTCCATTACAGCAACCTGATTACAAATTTTACGAATAACATGCATCTCATGTGTAATGAGTATAATTGTTAGTCCGAGCTTTTCATTAATACTGACCAATAAATCTAAAATGGAATTTGTTGTTTCAGGATCCAGTGCAGACGTCGCCTCATCACAAAGCAGTACTTTCGGGTTGTTAGCCAGCGCCCGGGCAATACCAACCCGTTGCTTTTGACCGCCACTAAGTTGTGATGGATAAGCATTCTCTCGTTCAGTAAGGCCTACTAAGTCTATCAGTTCTTTAACCCGTTTTTCACGTTCAGCCTTAGGTACTCCAGCTATTTCTAATGGAAATATAATATTATCTTTTACTGTTCGGGACCATAGTAAGTTAAAATGTTGAAAGATCATTCCAATTTCCTGTCTTGCCAATCGTAGCTGGTTTGCCTTTAACTTAGTAATTTCCTGATTATCAATGGTTATCCGGCCACCTGATGGCTCTTCAAGTCTATTTAACAAACGAATAAAAGTACTTTTTCCTGCACCACTATATCCGATTACTCCGAATATCTCACCTTCTTTTATGTCAAGGGTCAGTTGATCAACAGCTGTAATTGTTTTATTGTCAGTTCTAAATTGTTTACTCAAACCCTCAATTGAAATCAATCCTATACCTCCTAGTGAAAACCTAATTGCACTATATACTACATTATTGTGCCCCAATTAAAAACCAAAAAACGTCTTTCTGTAAGAGAACAGAAAGACGTTAATAATTTAACTGGGTCTTCACGTTCCCTCATCTATCAAAGCATACGCTTTGCAGGAATTAGCACCTTTCAAACTATAGAAGTTTGAAGGTTGCCGCGGGTTCGTAGGGCCAGTCCCTCCACCGCTCAAGATAAGAGATATTATTTAATTTATGTTCGATAGATACGATCATAGCATGCTATATTTCAACTGTCAACGAAAAAATTTATAGTTTAATCCAGGCTCTTTTCGTAATGACTGCTGCTTTTAATTGTCATAGTTGATATAAAAGACGAAGTAATGAAAATTTGAATTCATGACACATTTTCTCTTTCTAATGATGTTGAGCGCTTCATTTCGCTCCGGCAGAATACTTCGCTTTCCATGGGCACGGCCTCAGCCTCCTCAGAAGCAAAGAACGCGTATCCGGGGTCTTCAGACACGTGCTGTTCCCATAGGATAAGGAATGCTTCAGTGAAATTTCCTCGCACGAAGAAAATCACTTTATATTTTCGAGGAGTCTGCGTATTCTGCCTACGCTGATAAAGATTTCTTGATTAACAATTAGTTATAGTCCATAAAATCAACGTTTCATGTGTGTCTTTTCACCCTAAAAAGAAAGTTATACTAGCTACGGAAAAATGCAAAACTCCTCGAAAAATACATCCACTTTTTTCAGCAACACTTTTCACTTAATAACAACAATCTTTTTAGAAGGAGCCTTATTCTAAACCTTTACGAATAATTCCGGCTTATATTTCATCAAATAGCTATATATATTTGCAATAGATTGAAACGCATATACTTTTTCCTTTATTTCATTATCCTTTTTAATCAGTAGGCATGGAACACTCTCCACTTGATTGGCCTGCATAAACTCGGGGTATAGTGAAGCATTCATTTCATAAAAAACACCCTGTTTATGAACGGATTCAATTTTTTCGAGCATTGTCCTAGCCAAACCGCATGTACCGCAAAAAGGAGTATAAATATATAATAAATAATTCTCTTGGTTTAATTGTTCATCTTTAATTTGTTGCAATAATACCACCCTAAACTAGTAGAAAAACTCGGCTTCTTACCATTGAGGCAAAAAGCAAGGCTTTAAATTATTAAATCTCTTTGAGTAAAAATATCGGGTTAACTTCAATGCGTCTGCTTATCAAGGCTGCAGCCAAAATATGTTCAGGGGTCGTTGCAACCTCACGATACTCACTGCTAACATAAATATGATCAGCATGTGGAAGCTCTCGGGCAAGTTGCTTACGAAGTTTAATCCCTGATTGATCTTCATCTACAAAGATAAAAACTTCCTTATCGTCTAAATCATATGTTTCCAAAAGCTCATCAAAACGTTCTACTCCAAGAGTGCCATTTGTACACACTATTGTTACATCATCCGTAATAACCCTTTTGATTTGCCTCTTATCGGTTAAACCCTCTACAATAATAACTTTTTCTGGTTCATGTGTCATCATCATATAACACCCCTAAGGAAAGAAGAAGTTTAATTAATGCTTTAGTATATGATCTAAACAAGGCTGACTATACAACCTTTTCTAAAGTTGTACGCCAGCCCTCATAGTAATTACTCTTATTATTAATTAATCTTCGTTAATAACTTCTTCGTATTGTGCTGCTGACAATAGCTCATCAATTTCTGACTCATCTGAAGGTTCTACAACAACCATCCACGCATTTTCATAAGGTGATTCGTTTACAAACTCTGGATTGTCCTCCAGCTCTTCGTTTACTTCAACAATCTTCCCACTGATCGGAGCATATAATTCAGAAACAGTTTTAACCGATTCTACACTTCCAAATGGTTCATCTGCTTCCATTTCATCTCCTACCTCTGGTAGTTCAACGAATACGATGTCGCCTAGTTCAGATTGTGCAAAATCTGTAATACCGATACGTACTTTATCGCCTTCTTTTTTAACCCATTCATGTTCCTCTGAATATAAAAGATCTTTTGGTAAGCTCATTGTTATCCCTCCATTAACTAATTCCAATATAACTATACAATTAATACACTTTTTTTTCTAGTGTTACACCTTAGTTTTACAACCAATTTTCTTGAAATGTATCTTCTTTGAAACCAACTGTCACTTTTTGCCCATCTGTTGCGATTGGACGCTTTATAAGCATTCCATCAGTAGCTAAAATCTCTGCCATTTCGTTTGTATCTGCATCTTTAATTTTGTCTTTTATATTTAATTCACGGTATTTCTTTCCACTCGTATTGAAGAACTTTTTAGCAGGCAAACCGCTTTTCGCGATTAAATCTTGAAGTTCTTCCTTAGATGGTGGATTTTCCACAATATGTATGCTCGTAAAATCTACATCATTTTCTTCTAACCATTTCTTTGCTTGTTTGCATGTACCACAATTTGGGTACCAATAAAAAGTTAGCGCCATTTTTTAACCTCCATTCCCAATTTTTCAGGTCACTACAATTATAACAAATTATAAGAAGCTTGTACGTGTAACTGTGAAATCCACCTAATAATTAGTGCCGAGTATTCCTGTATGATGGTATACTAAACTAAATAATGATTACCTATGGAGGGGTAAATATGAGCAGTAAAAAAGATCATTGCTTTAAGCATGGCATCAGTAAAGAAAGCAATCTCACCTACGATGATTATGCATCAATAGATGATGGTAATCACTACGAATTAGCTGGTGGCCAATTAGAGTTAATGAGTCCATCTCCGTCACTTAAACATCAGTTGGTCAGTTTTGAGATACACAAGAATATTACACGAAGTTGTGAATCAGACTATATTATTTTATATGCACCAGTTGACGTTATCCTATCGTCTACAGAAGTCCGACAACCTGACATCGTACTTGTTCACCGAGACCGTATCAATATTTTAAGTAAACGAGGTGTTGAAGGTACACCAGATCTTGTTATAGAAATACTTTCACCTTCAACCTTAAAAAGGGATAAAATCGATAAACTGAAATCATATGGACATTATCAGATTCCTGAATATTGGATTGTAGAACCTCAAAGCGGAATTCTTGAACAGTATATTTTACATGAAAATCGCTATGAACTTTTCGACATTTTTCAAGAAAATGGACCCGTTACCTCCCCAAACATTCCTTGCGTTTCTTTTACAATGAAAAAAATTATGGATAAGATTCCAGATATCAAATAATAAGTATTACAGAAAAAACCCCTGTCATCTTCTGTGAAAAACAGGGGTTTTATTTCTATTATACCAAATACTTTTCTTCTTCAATAATTCCAACTGCAATCTCGCGTTTCTTTGCAATCACGTTTGTTGGTGTATGTCGAGTCAACTTGCGTAAAGAGGAGAGCATCATACGTAATGTGTCGCCTTCTTCTACAGCAATTAATGTTTCTTTTGCATCTGCTTCAATACGATTGAAAGCTTCTTGTACATATACTTGCGTGTAAAGAACTTTTTGTTTATTTTTATCTTCGCCAGTTTTGTTCATAGCTTTTTCCGTACGAAGAATTGCAGATTCCATGTTATAGACTTCTGCTGTCATATCAGCAAGGTTCACTAGAATCTCTTGTTCTTTTTCAAGTTTTTGCATATATTTTTGGGCAGCTAATCCCGCACCAAGTAAAACCATCTTCTTTGCATTTTTCAATAGATATTTCTCTTGTGCCAATGTTTCATCGCCAACTTCTTCTGGCATCATCATCATTAACTCTTCTTGTAATCCCTGTGCTTTTTGAAGTAGAGGTAATTCACCTTTCATTGCTTTTTTCAATAGTGTTCCTGGCACCAGTAAGCGGTTTATTTCGTTCGTCCCTTCAAAAATACGGTTAATACGTGAATCACGGTAAATACGTTCTACTTCATACTCTTGCATGAAACCATATCCACCATGGAGTTGTACTGCCTCATCAGCTGTATAATCCAGTAGTTCTGTACACATGTACTTATTCATCGAGCACTCAATTTGATATTCTGCAATTGCACGTGCTACTTCACGTCCATCTTTTAGCTGTTCATCCGTTAATGCACCCATTCGTTGCTCAAATAATCCTACCGTACGATATACAGCACTTTCGTTAGCGTACGTATGTGCTGCCATTGTAGCTAGCTTTTCCTGCGTTAATGTAAAGCTGGATATAGGTGTATCAAACTGTTTACGCTGGTTCACATATTTAGTTGCCAGTTCCAGTGCACGTTTAGCTCCACCAACACCACCAATTGCAAGCTTATAACGACCTACGTTCAAGATATTAAATGCAATTACGTGACCGCGACCTTTCTCACCTAATAAGTTTTCTACAGGCACTTCAGCATCTTCTAATACCAGTGTACGAGTGGATGAACTCTTAATACCCATTTTCTTTTCCTCGGGACCTGTAGACACACCTGGGAATTCACGTTCAACAATAAATGCTGAGAAATGCTCGCCATCAATTTTAGCGTATACAACGAAAACATCTGCAAATGCTGAGTTTGTAATCCATTGTTTTTCACCATTTAAAATATAATGTGTACCTGCTTCATTTAATTTTGCAGTCGCCTTAGCTCCTAAGGCATCGGAACCTGAACTGGGCTCTGTTAATGCATATGCAGCTAATAGCTCCCCAGTTGCAAGTTTCGGTAAATATTTTTCTTTTTGTTTATCATTACCAAAGAATACAATTGGAAGTGAACCGATTCCAACATGTGCCCCGTGTGTTACAGAGAAACCACCTGCGCGTGCAAATTTTTCTGTAATTAAGGATGAACTGATTTTATCTAATGCAAGACCGCCATATTCTTCAGGAACATCAGCACCTAACAGTCCTAACTCTCCAGCTTTTTTCAATAGATCAACGGAATGTTCGAATTCATGATTCTCTAAGTTATCCACCTTTGGCAGAACTTCTCCTATAACAAATTCTTCTGTCGTTTTTGCAATCATTTTATGCTCATCAGTAAAATCTTCTGGTGTAATAACATCGTCACCAGTTAAATCTTCTATTAAAAATGCCCCGCCTTTAAAAATCTTATCCTTTGTTTCGCTCATGTTCATCTTTCCCTTCCAAAATGGATTAGTTAATCTACTAATGTAATGAGCTTATTAGTAGATTTATAGATTATAGTAGTTCAAAAACGCCTGCAGCTCCCATGCCGCCTCCAATACACATTGTCACAACACCGTATTGTACGTTTCTGCGTTTCATTTCATGCATAAGACTTAGTGTTAATTTGGTACCAGTCATTCCAAGTGGATGACCAAGTGCGATTGCACCACCATTTACATTAACTATAGTTGGATCTAAATCCAGTGCCTGAATTACGCGTACGGATTGGGATGCAAATGCTTCATTTAACTCAAATAATCCAATATCGGATAATTCAAGCCCTGCGATTTTAAGAGCTTTAGGTATCGCTTCCACAGGACCTACACCCATAATTTCAGGTTCTACACCTGCAACAGCAAATGAGCGGAATTTTACAAGAGGTGTTAAACCTGCTGCCTCAGCCCTCTCACGATCCATGAGAAGGACAGATGCAGCTCCATCACTCATCTGGGAAGAGTTACCTGCTGTTACTGATCCTTGTACATGAAATGCTGGGCGAAGTTTCCCTAGAACGTCTGTTGTTGTACCAGGTCTCACACCTTCATCCATTTCAAACATAAATTTCTTTTCTTCAACTTTATTGTTTTTGCCAATTATTCGTTGTGTAACTTCAACAGGAACAATTTCGTCCTTAAACTTGCCTTCGTGTATTGCTTTAGCAGCACGTTCGTGACTTCGTACTGCAAATGCGTCCTGATCAGCACGTGAGATATTAAAGCGATTGGCTACTTCCTCTGCTGTATGACCCATTCCCATGTAGTAACCTGGTGCATCTTGAACAAGTCTAGTATTTGGCTTGATAACATGGCCACCCATTGGGATTAAACTCATAGACTCCGCACCACCTGCTATAATCGAATCACTAGCCCCAACCATGATTCTTTCTGCTGCATAGGCGATACTTTGCAAGCCTGAAGAGCAGTAGCGATTAATTGTAATACCTGGCACATCATTTTTAAGGCCTGCAAGTCCAGCAATATTACGCGCCATATTCATGCCTTGCTCCGCTTCTGGCATTGCACACCCGATAATAACATCGTCAATATTACCATCATAATTCCCTGCACGCTTTAATGTCTCTTGTATTGTTATTGCTGCTAAATCATCTGGTCTACTGCCAGCTAGCGATCCTTTATTTGCTCTTCCTACAGGGGTTCTTGCACCTGCAACAATTACTGCTTCCTTCACATTTCTTCCCCCTCTTTGATTAATTACGTAACGGTTTTCCTTTTACTAGCATGTGTTGCATTCTTGCCTGAGTTAGTGGTTCGCCGATTAAACTCAAGAATGCTTCACGTTCTAAATCAAGCATTACTTGCTCATCAATTAACGTTCCTTCTTTAATACGTCCACCTGATAAAACATAAGCCAGCTTTTCAGCAATTTTCACATCATGATCAGATGCAAATCCACCAAATTTCAATGTTTTAGCACCTAGAAGCATAGCAGCATAACCGGCGTCTCCTACAACTGGAATTAATTCACGCTTAGGTGCTTGATACCCAGCTTTAGCTAGTGCTAATACTTTTTCCTTTGCATCATGTAGAAGATGATCTGGATTTGCACTTATTGTGTCGTTCTTATCTAAAAAGCCATTTTCTCTTGCTTCTGCAGCTGACGTTGATACTTTTGCCATTGCTACTTTTTCAAATACATCATTCGCTACTTTTGTTAAATCGAAATTAACACCGTTTGGCAGATTACGAAGCTCTTTCAAGTAAAGTTCTTTCGTTCCACCACCGCCCGGGATTAGGCCGACACCAAATTCAACAAGTCCCATGTAAGTTTCTGGGGACGCTTGGATTGCAGCTGCAGGTAATGAAACTTCAGCTCCCCCACCTAACGTCATATTAAATGGTGCTACAACAACCGGCTTATTAGAATACTTAATATTCATTGCCATGTTTTGGAACTGGCGAATGACCATATCGAGTTCAAAGAAGTTGTCGTCCTGAGCTTCCATTAGCATCATTGCAAGATTGGCACCAACACAGAAGTTCTTACCTTGGTTTCCAATTACAAGCCCTTTATAATTCTTATCAACTTCTTCAATCGCAAAATTAACCATCTGCATGATGTCAAGTCCGATTGCATTACTTTGTGAATGGAACTCAAGCCCCGCTACACCATCTCCCAAGTCTATTAAACTTGCGCCGGTGTTTTTCTTAATGACCCCATTAACCTCTTTTAAGTGCTTTAGGTTTATTTCTTTCTTATTGAAATTCTGTTGTTTATATTGACCCTGGTCATAGTAATAAACATTGCCATTTTCTTTTTTATAGAACGAGTCATTCCCATCTTCAATTAACTTAAGCACCCATTCTGGTACAACTTCACCTTCTGCTTGCATGCGTTCAACTGATTTCTTCACACCTATTGCATCCCAAGTTTCAAATGGCCCTGTTTCCCAACCAAATCCCCATTTCATCGCCTGGTCAATGGATACAACATCATCAGCAATTTCGCCAAGTAAATCAGCAGAGTAGATTAGTACTGGCTTCAAGATCGACCAAACGAGATCGCCTGCTTTATCTCCTTTAGCTGATACAAGCGCTTTCAATTTACGGCGAGAGCCTTTTTCCTGTTTCGCCATTTCAGTTGCAGCAGTTTTCAGTTTTTTACGATCCTCGTATTCTAGTGTTTCAGGATTTAATTCATAGATTGTACTACCATTTTCCCCTTTTTTCTTCAGGAAAAATCCTTGGCCACTCTTTGAACCTAACCAACCATTTGCCTGCATTTTTTTCATGAAATCTGGCACATCAAATACTTCTTTTTCTTTCCCATCAACGTGATCATATACATTCTTTGCCACATGGATAAATGTATCTAAACCAACTACATCAAGCGTGCGGAAGGTAGCGCTCTTTGGCCTACCTATCATGGGACCGGTAACAGAATCTACTTCACCAATACTGTACCCGCCTTTTAACATTTCTCTAACGGTAACAAGTAATCCGTAAGTTCCAATACGATTAGCAATAAAGTTTGGTGTATCTTTTGCCTCAACTACACCTTTCCCTAAAATATCTTCACCGAAGGTTTTCATAAATTCTAGTACTTCTGGGTCGGTAGTCTTCGTTGGAATTACTTCAAGCAATTTTAAATAGCGTGGCGGGTTGAAAAAGTGAGTTCCAAGAAAATGCCTTTGGAAATCCTCCGAACAATCGGCTGCCATATCCTCTACCGAAATACCTGATGTGTTGGAACTTACAATTGCTCCTTCTTTACGGTATTTATCAACGTTGGCAAATACTTTCTTCTTAACATCCAAGTTTTCTACGACTACTTCAATGATCCAGTCAACGTCTTTTAGTTTTTCCATGTCATCTTCCATATTACCTACCTCGATTAAATCGAGACTTTTCGTGGTTGTAATTGGTGTTGGCTTCTGTTTTAATAAAGCCTTTTTACTTTGTTCCGCCATACGATTTCGTACAGCTGGGTCCTCCAGGGTTAAACCCTTCTTGTGCTCATCTTTCGTTAGTTCACGTGGTACAATATCGAGCATGATCGTTGGTATACCTAGATTACCCAAGTGGGCAGCGATCCCAGACCCCATTACACCTGAGCCTAAAACAGCTGCGCGCTTGATTGAATGCATCATGTTTTGTCCCCCAATCTTCATTTGAATGAATACTCATTCATTTTTAAGGTAAAAATAAAAGATAGTTACCTATCCGTCTACATACTACTATAAATTAATTTCTGACATTTCGCAATATATATGAGAAACTTTTATAAAATAAGCGATCAAACCAGCAAGATCGATCGCTTATTATCCCTTATTTTTTAAAGATACCCTTCAGCACAAATAATACATTTGCTGGACGTTCAGCTAACCGGCGCATATTATAGCCGTACCAATCTTTTCCGTAGGGAACATAAACACGCATTTTATAGCCTTCTTCAACAAGCCTCTTTTGTAATTCCAGTCTGATTCCAAATAGCATTTGAAACTCAAATTGCTCACGAGGTATATCATGCTCTTTCTCCAATTGTTTCGTATATTCGATAACTGCATCGTCATGTGTAGCGATCGCTGTATAATTACCATTCAATAAATTCATCTTGATAATCTTCTTATAATTTTCATCAACGTCTTTCTTTTCAGGGAAAGCTACTTCTGGTGATTCTTTATACGCACCTTTTACAAGTCTTAAGTACGGATTGTATTCATTAAGATCCTGCAAGTCCTCTTCTACTCGATATAAATATGCTTGCAGAACTGTTCCCAGATTATCGTATTCTTTTTTTAACTCTTTAAATATATTCAACGTCTTTTGGTAACGTTCAAAATCTTCCATATCTATCGTTACTGTAACATTGTGCTTCCTGCCGGCATCAAGGATTCTGCGCATATTTTTCATAACGAGATCATACGAAATATCCAAGCCCATTGAAGTCATCTTTAAAGATAACTCAGAATCGAGTCCCTTTTCTGCAATAACTTCTATTGCATGTATACACTCATCTGCAGATTCTATTGCCTCTTTTTCATTGTCGTTAAATTCACCTAAGTGATCTACCGTAACAACAAATCCATCCCTATTAATCTCTTTAATCTTCTCTGCTGCATGATCAATATCGATGCCAGCAACAAAACGAGCAGCACCAAAACGAAGCCCGTATTTTTTCGCTAATTTTGTAAGCGTTTTATTTTTCGATAAAAACAAAAAGAAGTTACGCATAAGCTGTTCCACGCTAATTACCCCCAAATAAAAAAATGTTTTCTATAAATATATGTTTTGCAACATCTCTATTTTATCATCTTTTCTGTAAAAGGAATATCATTTTTTGTAGAAATATATTTTGTACACCTACTAATGAAAGGATTGATCAACAGGCGTAATCATTCCTATTTACAAAACGTAACGATTACGGTATTATAAATAGAGATATTTGTCGGGAGGAATCAGAAGGTGAATTTTTTAAAAGTACTTATACTTGGTTCGGTAATTGCAGTTATTTCAACAGGGTGTTCATCAGCAGACCAGACTTCAACGAATAACTCCGAAGCGTTAACAATATATACATCAATCTACCCCATACAATATGCGGTAGAGCAAATCGGTGGAGACAGTGTTTCAGTAAATACGGTATACCCGCCTGGGGTAGATGCACATACGTATGAACCTACTTCTAAGGACATTACGTCAATTGCTAAAAGCGATGCATTTATTTATTTAGGTGCTGGAATGGAAGGTTTTGCAGAGAGTGCTGCCAATGCCCTTTCCTCTCAAGATGTACAGTTGCTTGAAATAGGAGAAAACGATGAGTTATTTCATGCTGAGGAAGTCTCTGATCACAAAAACGGGCACGATGACGACTCCGATAACCATGAAGATGAGCATGAAGATGAGCAAACTGACGATGAACACAACCACGGCGATCATGATCCGCATATTTGGCTGGACCCATTGCGTATGATAGAACTAGCAGAGATGATTAAAGAAGAACTTATTTCATTAAACCCAGAAGAAGAAGCTCAATACAATGAAAACTTTACTTCATTAAAGTCAGATTTAGTTATATTAGATGAAAGTTTTGCTGAAATAATAAACATGAAGAACAATAAACATATCCTTGTATCACATGCAGCATACGGTTATTGGGAAGAACGTTACGGGATTGAGCAACTTGCGATTAATGGTTTATCATCTAGCAGTGAACCATCACAAAAACAGTTAACTGAAATTATTGATCAAGCAAGAGAACATAACTTAGACTATATTATTTTTGAACAAAACAGTTCAAATCGTGTGTCCGAGATTATTCAAGATCAAATTGGTGCTGAAACATTAACAATTCATAACCTATCCGTTCTAACAAAAGAGGATTTAGAAGAAGAAAAGGATTATATGTCTTTAATGAACGATAATCTGGAAGTGCTTGACAAGGCAATGAAATAATTGCTTATGCAGTTCCATTGATTGATCTTTAAAAGGAGCGTAATTATGACAGAACCGGTTGTTACCATGAAAAATATTAGTTTTTCCTATGAACAAAAATGCGTATTGGATCATATAAACTTTGAAATACCGCGTGGATCCTTTATGGGATTGGTTGGTCCTAATGGCGGTGGAAAAACAACCTTGATAAAACTCATACTTGGTTTATTAAAACCAGATGAAGGTTCCATTGAACTATTTGATAAGCCATTCGAGAAATATGATGAATGGGATAATGTTGGATTCGTCTCACAGAAAGCAAATTCATTTAATAAAGGCTTTCCAGCAACTGTATTTGAAGTAGTCTCCATGGGCTTAACTGCCAAGATAGGTTATTTAAAATTTCTTAACAAAAAACATAAAGCGAAAATACTGCATGCACTTAAACAAGTTGACATGCTCGATTATACCTATCAGAATATCGGAAACTTATCTGGTGGCCAGCAACAGCGGGTATTTATAGCACGCTCCTTAGTGAGTGATCCAGAGTTACTAATTTTGGACGAGCCCACTGTTGGAGTGGATTATGAAAATGTAAAACGGTTTTATGAATTACTGCATCAGTTAAACAATGAACGTAATATTACACTATTATTAGTGTCACATGATACTGGTACGATGACTGAGCATGCAACGGATATAGTCTGTTTAAACAAAACCCTCCATTTTCACGGTAAACCCGAAGAATACACATCACTTACAGAAAAAGACTTATCGGAATTTTATGGTCATCCTGTAAACATAGTTACACACGATCATTAATGTTGGAGGCAATCATATGCTAGCAGATTTTTTTGAATACGATTTTTTGCGTAATACCTTTTTAACTGGACTATTAATTGGAATTATCGCCCCATTACTTGGGACATTTATTGTAGTAAGAAGACTTTCCTTAATAGCTGATGCGCTGTCCCATGTAACGTTAGCTGGAATTGCCTTCGGATTAATGCTTGAAAAAAAGTACGCTGTAACATTTATTTCGCCCATCTATAGTGGGATGGCCTTTTCCGTTCTCGGATCAGTTTTCATAGAGAAACTTCGTGGTGTATACAAAGCTTATCAAGAGCTCGCTATACCGATTATCCTTTCAGGTGGTGTAGGATTAAGTGTTATCTTCATATCATTTGCGGATGGTTTTAATACAGAGCTGTTTAACTACTTATTCGGTTCCGTTTCTGCAGTTAGCCAAAACGATCTTTATACAATAGCAGGAATATCCATTTTTATCATCCTGGTTATTGGCTTATTTTATAAGGAATTATTTACTCTTTCATTTGATGAAGAACATGCTGCGATATCTGGCATTCATTCAAAACGAATTCATTTACTCTTTATAGTATTAACTGCTTTAGTTATTGCTGCGTCTATACGAATCGTTGGTGTCCTGCTAGTATCAGCATTAATGACTCTGCCTGTCGCTGCTAGTATGCGGTTGGCTAAGGGGTTTAAACAAATGATGTTTTTATCTATTGTGTTTGGTGAGGCAGCTGTTATTATAGGTTTAATATCCGGTTATTATCTAAGTATTCCACCTGGGGGTACGATAGTTATGGTCTCTATTATCATTTTACTATTGTCTATTAGTGTAAAACGGTTTAATTTATCTTCGAGAAAAGTGGGTGAAGCTGAATGAATATAGAGGATGCAATAAAGCTTTTAAAAGAAAAAGGTTATAAAGCTACTGGAAAACGAAAGGAAATACTGGTGTATTTTGAAGATGCAGATGGTTATCGCAGTGCAAAGGACTTAATTCAGCACTTAGAATTAAGCTATGAAGGAATAAGCTTTGATACAGTGTACCGGAATTTATATCTCTACAATGAAGTTGGTATTCTGGAAACTACTGAATTAAATGGCGAGAGACTTTTTCGTATGAATTGCTCACGGCACCACCACCATCATTTCATATGTAATGATTGTGGTAAAACAAAAGAAATTTCTGTCTGTCCTATGGATGAGGTTCATCATGCTCTGGCAAACTACGCAATTGAGGGTCATAAATTCGAAATTTATGGTCGTTGCCCTGGATGTCAATTAGCATGAAATTGAATAAAGAGTTAAAAATATATATAGCAATTGGTATCGGTGGGATGCTAGGCGCAGTAGGACGATATAGCATTTCCACTTTATGGGCTGGTGGTTATGGTTTTCCATATGCTACTTTAACGGCTAATTTAATCGGCTGTTTTCTACTCAGCTTTTTATTAAACCATAATGCAATTAAGAAAAAGCTTTCACCTATAATCTTTGCATCGCTTAGCATTGGTATAATTGGTGCTTTTACTACCTTCTCCACTTTTGCGGTTGAAACTGTGGAGCTATGGAGTACAAGCGCCTTTATAGCAATTAGTTACATACTTATTAGTATAGCCGGTGGTTTAACCTGTTGCTACGGTGGTTACAAATTTGCTTTAAATAAAAAGAAGGTCATCCAATGAATATTCTGCTTGTAGCAATTGGTGGCTTTCTAGGAAGTTTCGTTAGATATTACGTGGCTGTTAATACGGATAGGCGCCTTATTGGAACATGGATAGCCAATGTTACTGGATCTGGATTATTTGCCTTTACTTTTCATTTTCACCAAACAGGAATCACTCCAGAATGGCTGTGGATCTTAATGGGTATTGGATTTTGTGGTGCCTATACTACTTTTTCTACCTTTGGAAATGAAACGCTCCAATTGATTTTAGAAAAGAGATATGTTACAGCATTACACTATGTTATAAGCTCTACCTTCGTGTCATTATTAATTGTCGTTAGTATTTTGTATATTCTATAATAACTAATCCATTATTCTCCAAAAATTTCTTCTTTTCATGTATACTACCTTTATACATAGGGACAAAGTAGGAGGAGGATAAGTTTGCTTTTTAAAAAAAGAGGAATCATTTATGGAATTCTTGCGCTTACGCTGACTGCATTTATTTTATTTATAATTATTATGCAGGATAGATTCACCAATCACACAGAAACTGTACAAAAGGATTCTTATATCGAACAGGATAAACTAGATGATAAAGAAGAAAAAACTGATGTAGAAGAGGACAAAATAGATCGACCTGATGAATTACATGTTGATAAGAAAGAAGCCGATAAGGAGCCTGAGAATAAATCAGAAGAATTAAGAAAGAACAAAGAAAATATAAAAGAACAAGAAAATGAGGTAACTTTTACAAATAAATACGTGAACGTTTCTTCATTAAACGTTAGGACGGATCCTAATGCGCAAAGTAGTGTTATTGACGTATTAACAATTAATCAGACCATAGAAGCCGAAAACACAAATACCGATAATGGTTGGGTTAAAATTCGGGTCAATGACATTGCAGGTTATGTTAATAGTAAATACCTTTCGGATGATAAAACAATTATAGAAACGAGTAATACTAGTTCTTCAGAGACGAAAAAGAAAACCATGGAAACAGAAAATAAAGAGAAGGAATCAACCAATAAGACTTCTACTACTGAGGATAAAGACAATAACCCCCAACCAATAGTGAAAAATGATGCTGATAAACTTCATTCCGTCGACGGGAATAACCAACTTATACTAGTTACGAGCAATGGGTATGGGACAAGCAGAGCAACTATCCAAACATTTGAAAGAGATGGCTCAGGTAAATGGCAGCAAGTTTTAAATGTACCTGGATTTATCGGTAAAAACGGCTTTGCTGATTCTAAAGTAGAAGGTGACGGGAAGAGCCCAACTGGAAAATACAGTATTGGTACAGCCTTTGGACGAGCTGGAAATCCTGGTACGAAATTACCTTATAAAGCAATTACTGCTGACGACGTCTGGGTAGATGATTCAAACTCTGTTTTGTATAATTCATGGCAATCGAAGGAGAAAACAAATGATCAATGGAATAGTGCAGAGAACATGGATATTGAACTTTATACGCACGGGTTTGTAATTAATTATAATACTGAGCGAGTTGCAGGAAAGGGAAGTGCTATATTTTTCCATATAGCCAATGGCCATACACTTGGCTGTACTGGGGTCTCCCAGTCAAATATGATCTCTATACTTAATTGGATAGACCCAGCCAAAAACCCTGTTATTATTCAAACACCTGATAGCGGATTAGGTCACTATTAATTTTAAAAGAGCTTGAGAACCTCTCTCAAGCTCTTTTCATTATTATCCAAACACTTCCTGGAGCACTTTTGTTTCTTCATGATCCAGCATATTCTTCTGAATTACCTCATCAACTGGTTTGTTCATTTGTTTTTTTAACTCATTGGAAGAATCGGCTTCGCCTACAATATAGATTTTTTCCCAGTTATTCTCTTTCGCGCGCCTATCTAGCTTAGGTGCTATTTTTTTATACCAACGCTGTTGATTAGCTTCATAACGCGCTTCAAAATTATCTTTCTGTAAGTTGGTGGAACCTGGGCCCATTGCTGTATTCCCTTTACGTGGTCCTAATTTTTGTCGCCAATCATCGGTATTTAAATCCAATTCATAGGAATCAGTTCCCTGAATTTCATTTAAATAAGATTCAATAATCTTAACTTCACTTTGTTGGACTAGGATGATTCCTGATTTAGGAAAAAGCTCTTGGAGTTTTTTTAATTGACCTAATTCAGGGGTTTCCTGCCAGAAAAATTCAGTCTTTAAACGCATCTGTATTCTATCAGCAAACCAAACCTCCTCATCTGCAGTAGCAAATACGACTACACCCTTTAGAAACTCAAGTTCATTTGCGTGCACAAATTTTTCAACTTTTTTCTTTACCAACTGGAAATTTTTTAATTCTTCCTTGTTATCATCTTCCTCTAAATATTGCTCGAAATTCCTCATGCCATTTTTAAAGTTAATCTTCCACTTTCCACCTTGCTGGTCAGGATCAGATGGATCTGTATTTAAGTACATAGTAAAAACTTTGTTTGGGCCGTCTTTTCTAATTTTCGCCATTTCCTTCAGTTCTTTATTTAAATCCATATAACAGGGACACTCCTTTAACTAAAATTAAGCATTTGCTTACTAGTATTTATCCTATCTACCACACCTGTAAACATAATAACTTACTTAAGATATCAATTTTAATCCTACCGCGGCAGATAGTACCATACTAATAAATAATAACCTGCGCCAATCTCTTGATTCCTGATAAAAAATCATCCCGACAAGTGCACTTCCAACTGTCCCCATTCCTGTCCAGACTGCATAGGCAGTACCCATTGGAATACTCTCCATTGCAATAGAAAGAAAAATAAAACTGAAAATAAAGCCACCAAATAAATAAAGAAAGGAAGATACGTTTTTTTGCATGTTAATTTTATTTATACCCATAACCCCTATAACTTCACCTGCTCCAGCTAGCACTAGAAATACCCAGGCCATTATTGGCGCCCCCCTTCTTGATCGATACCCGGCGTAATTGTTTTAAGACCTATAACGCCACATAGTAGTAGTAAAATTAGTAAAGCTTTGGCTAGTTGGAATGGTTCTCCAAATACTAAAATTTCCAAAATAACTGTCCCTGTCGTTCCCATTCCCGTAAACACAGCATATGTCGTTCCAACAGGCAATCTTCTTGAAGCGATAATAAGTAAGTGCATACTTATATAAATTGCTATAGCAGTTAATAGCCATGTTCCTAAATTAAAAGAATGCTTTAAACCAATAACCCAACCAATCTCAAACAATCCAGCTATAAAAACAAAATTCCAATCCTTTTTCATTACAAACACCTCAATCAGCAAATTAAAAATGCCCGAGAAGATATCATCTAAATAGTAGATATCCTCCCGGGCTTTTGTCCCTCCGTGTACACGTACGTGCGTTTTCTCTCGGACCAGACCAAAATAGTTTTGCGGAACCCTAGAAAACCTTTATGCAATTATTGAAAAGTATAACGTCAATTTAAACAATGGTCAACTGCTATCCTTCTCTTCCAGCCTGCCCTTCATTTCATCCAGTTGCTCTTTAAAAGCATTTCTATCTCGCTCACTAATTTCACGGATTTCCCCATATCTCACTTTTTGATAGACAGCAATGTCAGTATTCATACCAATTCGGGAAAACCAATCTTCTATAGTTTCATAGTGCTTTCTGCCCTTTTTATTCTTTATGGCTTTACGTTCAAATTCTAAAACCATCTTCCGAATGGGATGATCTGGCTTTTTAAAGAAGTGTTTCATACTGTCTAGCGAGAAAAGTTTTTTCTTCGATTTATCATCTAACGCACTATAGGAGATTGTTTCATCAGTCTCTGTGGGATCCAGCTTCTTATTAAAACGTCTTTTCCACAGTAGTATGACAAGTATTACACCAAATACGATAAGAGTGATTAATAGAATAGTTAACACATATGGAGCAATCATTTCTATAATGGATTTTTCATCTAACTCTTTCCAGTATCCATCACCTGCAAAGCCTTCCCCTTCACGTGTTTGTTCCGGCCATCCTCTCTGTTGCACATCTAGAAAACTAAGTACGTTTGCTACACCACCGAGTGCACTGCCAAATAAATTTAAAAGTCCTTGCCAAGTAGCCAGTACTGCAAGGCGGGTTACGTCAAATAACAGATAGAATAATCCAGCACCAACAGCCAACACGCCAATAAAATAAACAGGTAACTTATTATTAAATTGTTTCCGGTCCATCTTATGTACGACAGCTAAATGACTGGTTATATAGCCGATAATTAAAATGATGAATTGCAGGAAGGGATACAGCATAATTCGAGTATCATTAACGAGTAGACTAATGATCGCTGTTAAGATTACTGTAATTAGAATATAGGTGTTTTCCCTGCTGATTATTTCTTCTTTACGAATATCAATGTACCTCCAAACAAATAAAACCGGAAATAAAACAGCCAACATGATCGGGTAATTCAGCAGATAGAAAAGAGCAAATAGAAAGGGAATTGTTAATAGATACCAAAAGTAATTCGTCGATTGTCTAGTTATTGCCGTATAAACAATACATATTCCAGTAATCATTGCTAAATAGCTCCCATAAGGAACCCATTCATAACTATGATGCATGATTGGCAATACGATTAAGAAGATAATAATTGCCTCACTTAAAAAGTGATAGGCGTATGTAAATGTAGGATGGTTATTTTGCATTAGTCATCGTATCCCTTATAAGAGGATTTAATATTGCCCCATCCTCTATACTCGTTATTTGAAATACAGCATATTGAGCCTGTTTCCATGTATCCATCAGTTGAATTGCATCAGGTGGCACTTCTCCAATGAGAATAATTGTTTTTGGCTTGAAGAATTGTTTTCCTATTCGGTGAAGCATTTGGTTAAAGGGAAGGATAACCGATTGTTTATGAATCCTTGCCAGCATTTCCAACGACTGACCGTAATGATTTTTCCCTTCTCCCTCGTCCAAATGAATAAATGGTTCTGGACCAGGCTTTCGTGCATTAATAAAGATTTCATATGGCACACGGGCTTCGGTTGCATACTTACTCAAGTAGGCTGTATAAGAGAGGAGATTTTCAAGGTTCTGATTAAATGATGCCATATTTATTTTATCCTCTGTTCCAAGATTCACTATAAAAACAAATGACCGATCTACCACCTTCTCATATACATTTGTTTGCAGCTTTTGAGATTTAACCGATGCTTTCCAATTAATTCGGTGGAACGGATCGCTAAAACTATAATCTCTTGTGCCTAGAGGACTTTGGATATCCTCAAACGGGGAAAAGTTTGACCGGCTTGATCCGGGAATCATCTGAAATACGGCTTCAACACCCTTTACTGGAAGCAGTTTAGGGAAAACAACGAATTCCGTATAATAGAAATGCTTGTACTTTAACGTAATAGAATCAAAATTAAATAAATGCGGAAATACAAATGTTATATTATTCACCTTTGAAACCCCACGCTGCTCTGCAACTACAGGGATTTCTATTACTGTTTTTCTTTTTCGGAATATCGATAATGGAATTTTAATTTGACTCCAATAATTGTCTGTTTCTTTCACATGTGCATATGCCTTTATCGCTGGTCCTGTCTGTAATTTAAACTCACCATTGATCAACGGGAACACAGATTGATTCTCTAATTCAAACGTAAGGTCCGAATCTTCACCGGGAAATAGTTTAATTGTTTTCCTTGGATTTTTTAATATTAACTTTTCACCTAAACTCTTGTCATATACTTTAAAAATAATTAAGTAGGCCGTAAAAACACCAACTCCTATAAACGCAATAGAATTTTGAAAAATAATTCCGATTAAAAAGAATACTACCAAAGCAGCTACGATATTATCGAAACTTTTCATTTGATCTGAACCAAATTCTTTAAGCCACATCATTCCCTGACTGCTCCCTCTTCTACTGGAACTGGTACGCCTTTAATTATTTCATTCACTACTTGACCAGGGGTTTTCTTAATAGATCCTTCCATTGATAAAATAAGTCGGTGTTCAAATATGTACGGTACCAAAACTTTCACATCGTCCGGCGTAACATAATCTCTATCTAGTAGAAAAGCACGTGCTTGAGCCGCACGCATTAATGCAAGCATCCCCCTAGGACTGATACCAAGATCTACATCATTATGCTCTCTTGATGAATGAATAAGCCCTAATAAGTAATCTGAAACAACTTCAGATAGTGTAACATGCTTAATCTCGCTTTGGAGAGTTCGAATAGATTCAAGTGATAGTGATGCACTGATCCCTTCAAAAGGGTCGTTTGTACGGTAAGTGTGTAATATATTTCTTTCTTCTTCGATAGATGGATAACCAAGGTCAAGTTTAAATAGAAAACGATCTAATTGTGCCTCTGGTAATGGAAATGTCCCATAATTACTTTCTACAGGGTTTTGGGTAGCAATCACGATAAATGGAGCATCTACTCTAATCGTTTCCCCATCTATAGTTGATTGATACTCCTCCATAACCTCAAGCAGACTGGATTGGGTTTTAGGTGTTGCCCTGTTTATCTCATCCGCAAGTAGCACATTTGAAACCACGGGACCCACCCGGAGTTCAAATTCCTGGGTCTTTGGATTAAAAAAACGAATACCTGTAACGTCACTCGGCAAAACATCTGGTGTGAATTGGACTCTACTAAATTTACCATCCATTACTTTTGCAAAAGTTTTAGCCAATTTTGTTTTACCGGTCCCAGGAACACTTTCAAGCAGAACATGTCCTTGTGCAAGTAAAGCCACAAACATTAAATCCACCACTTCTTCTTTGCCATAAATAACATTGTTTAATGCTTGTTTCGCTTTATTGATATTTTCCATCCGTATTTCCCCCAAAAACTAATTTTTAGATAATTACCATTATTATTACATATTTTTCCCACTTTAACAATCTGATCCAAAAAGCAATACAGCAATCCTTTTTAGAATTGCTGTAAAAGAAAGCATGCTCAGCTCTAGCGTGTATGCCGACGCCTGAGCACAAGCCCGGTTTTAGTCGGCCTTCCTTATCCTGTGGCTTCATCGGCACTAGGACGTCTTGGGAATGCGCACTGCTCGTCCCACCGAAAACATCGTCCCTCGAAGCCGGACGTGGCTGTTTAATTGTAAGAATTAATTGCAGCCAAAATTTTATACTCCTATTTAGTAAGAAAGGCAGCCAAAGGAAATTCATCTTTTAGCTGCTGTTCTATTTATTTATGATCATCTTCCTTGATACCTGGCTCCTTTTTAATCATTCGGAGAAAAGCTGCAACTATCACCAGCAATATTACGGTGAATGGTAAAGCAGATATGAGTGATGCTGTTTGCAAGGCATCCAATCCACCTGCAAGCAATAATACAACTGCAATTGCTGTGATTAAAATACCCCAAACAAGCTTCACTACTAATGCTGGATTCAGGCTACCACGTGACGTCATACTTCCTAAAATATAAGTAGCTGAGTCAGCTGATGTCACTAGGAAGGTAAAGATTAGGAAAATGGATAATAGAGACATGATTGTTGTTAATGGCAAGCTGCCATATGTTTCAAATAACGCAACAGCTACATCTGCATTTACAGCTTCTGCTATTTGGGATCCACTATACAAATCATTATAAATTGCTGTCCCACCAAGTGCTGCAATCCATAAACACGCAATGACCGGCGGTACAACCAATACGCCAAATACAAATTCGCGTATTGTTCTACCTCTTGACACGCGAGCCACAAACGCTCCTACAAAAGGGGACCATGCAGTAGCCCAAGCCCAGTAGAAGATTGTCCAATCACGCACCCAGACATCACCTGTATAAGGGGTTAAGCGTAAACTGTATTGAACAAAATTTGTCAAGTAATCTCCTAATCCTAATACAAACGTGTTCAGAATAAAAACGGTAGGGCCGGCAATAAATACAAACACAAGAAGTAAAAGAGCAAGGCCTAAGTTCAGATTACTTAACCATTTAATCCCTTTATTCAAACCAGTACTTGACGACAGTAAGTATGTTATTAGCATTACACCAGCGATTATAATTTGAACCCAAATTGAATTTGGTACATCAAAAACTGATTTCAGCCCTCCATTCATTTGTAAAATGCCAAGGCCTAATGAGGTAGCAACACCCATCACGGTAGCAATAACTGCTAGTGAATCAATTGTTCCTCCCAGTATTTTATTCTTCCCGACAATAGGTTCAATCGCAGTAGATATTAAACCTTTCTTTTCTTTTTTAAACTGTAAGTAAGCGATAACTAAACCGACTACAGCAAAAACCGACCATTGACTAACTCCCCAGTGAAAAAAAGCATAGCCCATTGCAATTCGCGCGGCTTCTTCGGTTTGCGCTTCTACTAAGGGAAATGGTGTTTCAAAGAAGTGGCTCATCGGTTCTGCCACTCCCCAGAATACAAGTCCAGCACCAAATCCAGCAGAAAAGAGCATGCCGATCCAAGTGAAAAATGGGTATTCAGGTTGGGAATCAGCAGGCCCAAGGCGAATCTTTCCATATTTACTAAAAGACAAGCCAACTAAAAATATCACAAAAATAAAAACAGCTAACAAGTAAAACCAACCAAATGACGTTGTAGTAAAATTGAATAGAGTTTCAGCAACCGCCCCGAATTTCACTGGCATAATTGCTCCAATTATAACTAATAGTAAGACTACAATAGATGATACATAAAACACGGGATTTTTTAGAGCATTTTTATTTTTCATAACGTATCCTTTCACAAGTGTATTTTCAACCTATGTACTGCGGTTTGAAACTTTGAAACTATTTTATAGTCGTTTCAATACGATGGCTTATTCCCTTATTATAAAATTTTTAAACTTCCTACTAGCTTATAAAAGTCAGTTAAACATATAGTATTTCACCCCTGTTCTACTACATTAAACTTCATTTTCACACAAGTTTTCTTTTTAAAGAACTACAAACTCCTATACTTTTTTTCACTCAAAAAAAAGCCACCCGCTATGGGTGGCTTTTCAATTCGTATTTACTCTTGTTTATTACTTAACTCGTTTTACAAGTCCGGAAAAGTTTTTCGCCCAATAACCACTGGACATATCAACAATTGCTACCCCTGTTGAACTTTGTGATCCAATAAATTTCCCGCCACCAACATAAATTCCAGCATGTCCATTTCTGCCATTTGTGTTAAAAAACACAAGATCTCCTGGTTGCATATTGCTAGGTTTCACAGTAGTACCAGTGTTTACTAACGAAGCAGTAGATGCCGGAAGAGATATACCTTCCTGTGCGTAAGCCCATGCAATAAAACCAGAACAATCAAATTGTCCTTTAGCAATATCTGATGCTGTACGTCCACCGCCAAATTTATACACAGAATTACCTATATATTTATTACCCGCAGTAATTGCATTGCCATTACTGCCACTAGTCTTAGACACTACTGGTTTAGATTCTTTTTTACTGCTAAGTGTAGTTACATTTCCACCATTATCACCAGACGATTGGGATTGGGCGACACTTGTCTGTACTGCCACCGGGCTGGTTGCTGCTGCTATATTTTCTCTTACCTGAGATTCCAGTAACGCGAGATTACTATCTTCAAGTTGCAACTCGTTCTTCAATGTTATTAAATTCTCTTCCTTTTCTTTCAGTGTTTCTTTTCTTTCTTCATTCTTCTCTCTTTGTTCTTCTATTAGTACTTGCATTCCTGCAAATTCTGTCTTCATTTCATTTAAATCATTTAATTTCTCAATGACTTCAGCCTGTTTTTCCTCTACCTTTTTCTTGTCTTGCTCTTGAATTTTCATTAATTTCGTATCCGAATCCGCAATTTTATTTACCGCAGATACACGGTTAACAAAGTCACTAAAGTCTTTTGCTCCAAATACTACTTCCAAATAACTGATATTCCCGCCATTTCTTTGATAGGAAACAATTCGTTCTTTTAAAATGTTATAACGGGCTTCAATTACTTCTTCCAATTCAACAATTTCTTCTTCCATTACGTCTACTTCTTCTTCTGTATCAGCAATTTCCGATTCAGTTTCATCTATCTTTTTCTGATTTTCTATTAAAGCATCATTCACACGTTCTATTTCTTTATTTAATTCTTCTAAGTCTATTAATATATCAGCTATACTTGATTCTGCCTCTGATAGATTTGCCTTTATTTCAGAGCGGTCATCTCTTATTTCAGCTTGCCTGCTTTTAAGCGCGTCTACGGTTTCTGCCTGGGTTGTTGTACTGAATAATGGACTTCCTAAACTAACCACAGCTACTGCGGTTATTGCGACTATTATCTTCTTCAACTTTCTTTCCCCGCTTCCCATTTTCACACCTGCAAACCTTTTTATGTATGTAGAATTCTTCGATTTAATTTATAAATCGCAGGAACGTGATCAATATTTTATTCTATGTATTTATTTCTTTTAGGTAATTGGTAGTATATCACTATTAAATTTCATAGAGATTATGATAATATTACAATTGTATTTCAAATATGACATTAAACCTCTATTTTCATTAAATAAGTGTCTGTTCCCTGATAGAGAACAGACACTTATTTTGGTACTTTATCTATTAATTACATTTGTTAGCGCGTAAATTGTTCCTCTTCTGTTGATCCTGCCAATGCTGCGGTTGATGAGGTTCCACCGGAGACTACTTGTGCTACCTCATCAAAATAACCTGTGCCGACTTCTCGTTGATGGCGTGTTGCACTATAACCATGTTCTTCACTGTCGAACTCTGCCTGCTGCAATTCAGAATATGCCGCCATACCTTCATCCTTGTATCTCCTGGCTAGTTCAAACATACTATGATTCAGTGCATGGAAACCGGCCAATGTTACAAATTGAAACTTATAGCCCATCTCTGCTAGTTCATTCTGAAAACTGGCAATCTCTTTATCAGATAATTTCTTCTTCCAATTAAAGGATGGCGAGCAATTATAAGCTAGTAATTTATTTGGATACTTTTCATGAACAGCATCTGCAAATTGTTGAGCCTCCGCCAAGTTTGGCTCAGACGTTTCACACCAGACCATATCTGCATATGGTGCATACGCCAGCCCTCTGGCAATTGCCTGATTAATACCTGCTCTAGTTTTAAAGAAACCTTCGGGTGTACGTTCGCCAGTAATAAATTCACCATCAATAGGATCAACATCACTTGTAATCAAGTCAGCTGCATTAGCGTCTGTCCGCGCAATAATAAGTGTCGAAGTCCCCATTACGTCAGCTGCAAATCGGGCCGATATTAGGTTTCTAACAGCTGTTTGTGTCGGTAATAAAACCTTACCTCCAAGGTGACCACACTTTTTTTCCGAAGATAATTGATCTTCAAAATGTACAGCAGAAGCACCTGCTTCTATCATAGATTTCATTAGTTCAAACACGTTTAATTGTCCGCCAAACCCTGCTTCAGCATCCGCAACAATTGGTGCAAACCAATCAATATCATTTTTCCCCTCTGCGTGATGAATCTGGTCTGCACGCTGCAAAGCCTGATTAATTCTTTTTACCACATTTGGCACACTATTTACAGGATACAAACTTTGATCTGGATACATTTGGCCAGCCATATTTGCATCTGCTGCCACTTGCCAGCCACTTAAGTATATTGCCTTTAAACCTGCTTTTACTTGCTGGACAGCCTGGTTTCCGGTGAGCGCACCTAGCGCATTAACATAGTTTGGGCTATTCACAAGAGTCCATAGTTTATCGGCTCCTCTCTTTGCCAATGTATGTTCAATATCAATTGACCCACGTAACCGAACTACATCTTCAGCAGTGTACGGTCTTTCAACACCTTTCCATCTATCATTTATTTCCCAGTCATTATTAATTTTTTGCACACGATTATTTGTCATTATTCGTTTCCTCCTTTTTCTAATTGGCCACCTACTGGCTATGTCAAAAATTCTAAAAACTCATTCTGTGTAATTAAGTTTAATTTAAGAAATCCAATTCTTATCCATTGTTAACTCTCTGTTGTAATACTCTCCTGATTTCCGGTTCCGGTCATCAAACTGATGAAGGATATCTTTTAAAAAGACTAAAACGCTCGGTTAATATTTCCTCAAAACAAGTGTTGTTATTAATTTGTAACGCTTAATTACAATTAGTCATACATTCAACCCTCATTGTTTTAGTACAAGACAATGAAAACTAAGTTGTTATATAACAATGCAAGCAAAAAAATTAATCTTCTTTCTTAGATAGGCAGTAATCACATTCCATCGTATAACTTTTAGCATCAACTTTTGATCCACATTCTGGACATGACACATATTCTTTAGTCATTGTAATTCCCTCCTTTTATATAACAGTTTATTGAATATTTGTTTGTTATGGTACAGTTTATGCGATTTCAAATAAAAATGCAACCCCTTTTCTGAAATTATTTGAAAATTCTTCGTAAGTTGAGAAAATAGATAAGAGGTAAAAGCATGCCGGCCTGCTTGTAGCCATACTGACAGCTGTTGCATTGGTTGAAGTAACAAAGCAATAATTTAACCATTCTTCATTAATCTTGAGAATACAACAGTAGGTTTACTTGTTTCAACAGGCGTAAACATGTTTATACTTCCTCCTAATTATCACAAATAACCTTCAAACTATGTCTAAACGGCAAATTTTCCAACTGACTATAGTAAACGAGCTAGTTTCTAGTTATAAATCTGGTAAATAAATTACCAAAATCAAAAATAGAACTTGTATTTCAGCTAAATACAAAGTTCTATAATTACTACATATGCTATTTACTTAACCAGCCTATTAATTTTCCCTAGAACAACCTCTATTTGTTTGGTCGAAACATCAAAATGAGTGGTGAATCGAACGACCGTTGGGCCAAATGGAACAGCTAATACTCCTTCTGCCTTCAGCATTTCTATAAATTGATTCGCTGTGTAGCCAGCTTCGTTTGTATTAACAAGTACTATATTTGTATCTACATTATTTTCTACGGCTAACCCAGCCATTTCTTGTAGACCTGATGCCAATAGCTTTGCATTTTGGTGATCTTCTGCTAATCGATCTACCATTGTACGTAAAGCGATTAGTCCTGGCGCAGCAATAATTCCAGCTTGTCTCATTCCACCACCTAACCTTTTACGCCATTTGCGGCCCTTTTTGATAAAATTTGCTGATCCTGCAATAACTGACCCAACTGGGGCACCCAATCCTTTAGAAAGGCAAAATTGTACAGAATCGGTATATGCAGCATATTCCTTTACATCAATACCTGTAGCGATCGATGCATTAAATAACCTCGCTCCATCCAGGTGCACTGGAATACTCTCTTCACGAGAAAGCGCAAATATTTCCTGCATATTTTCTAAAGATACAGCCGTACCACCGGAACGATTATGGGTATTCTCAAGGCAAATGAGCCCTGTATCTGGTTGGTGAATATCATCTTCTCTTATGGAAGCCCTAACTGTTAGGGGATCCATTTCCCCACGAGTACCACTGATTGTTCGAGGCTGAACACCTGCAAATGCTGCTATCGCTGCTCCTTCATAAAAATATATATGTGACTCTGCTTCTAAAATTATTTCCTGTCCGGACACACAATGTGTCAATACAGCAATTTGGTTGCCTTGTGTCCCACTTGGTACAAACATTGCAGCTTCTTTGCCTAGTTTGTCTGCTGCCAGTGCTTCTAACTCAAGTATTGTAGGATCTTCGTTATAAACATCATCTCCAACAGCTGCATCGTATGCAGCTTGTCTCATCTCAGATGTTGGCTTTGTCACCGTATCACTTCGTAAATCTATCATTAGTTTCCCTCCCAGTTTTATTCTACCAACCCATTCTTGAAAGCATAGATAACTGCCTGTGTCCGGTCTTGTACCTGTAATTTCCCCAAAATATTACTTACATGAACTTTAACGGTTTTCAGAGCAATAAATAGCTCATCTGCAATTTCCTGATTTGTCTTACCTTGTGCAACAAGCATGAGGATTTCGGTTTCTCTCTGTGTTAATTGATCAGATAATTGTTCGACAGGTTTTTCTCTCATACGACTCATTATCTTCCCTGTAACCTCGGGTTCCAAGACGGATTGACCTTTATAGGTAGAGCGTATAGCTCTAGCAATCTCATTGGCTTTAGATGTTTTTAACATATAACTGGTCGCACCTGCTTCGAGTGCTGGGTAGACCTTTTCATCATCAAGAAAACTTGTAACAATAATAATGTTTGCCTCTGGCCACTGTTCCACGATCAGTTTCGTCGCTTCAATTCCGTCCATCTCTTTCATCACAAGATCCATCAAAATGATATCAGGCCTTAATTCAAGCGCCATTTCCACAGCCTTTCCTCCATCATCTGCTTCGGCAATCACTTGAATATCCGGTTGAGCAGATAAATAAGCAGAAACCCCAATTCGCACCATTTCATGATCATCTGCAAACAAAACGTTAATCATCGATTTCATCTCCCCCTCCAAGTATAGGAACTTTAACCTCCAGACGTGTACCTTCATTCGGCAGACTGATTACCTTAAATGTGCCACCTACTTCAAACGCCCTCTCACGCATATTCTGCAATCCGTACGAGCTGGTTTTAGTCTTTTCCATGTCAAATCCTATTCCATCATCAATTATCCTAAGTATTATTTTTTCGTCCCGTTCAATTAACATCACATGAAGCGAGGTTGCTTTTGCATGTCGCAGAGTATTAGATACTGATTCCTGCAAGATTCGAAACAGCTGATCTTCTACTCCCTTATCAACCGAAAATCTCTCTATTTTCCAGGCAATATCCATTGGTACTTTTTCCGTTAATTCGTACAGTAGCTCTTCAGTCCCTTCTTGAAGTGTCTTACCCTTTAATGCCACAGGACGTAAATGAAGTAATAATGCCCGCATCTCAAGCTGTGATTGATGGATCATATTTTCAACAATCTGGAGCTGCTGTTTTACTGAAGATGAGGGATTCGCTTCATTTATTGCAGACATCATCATAGATGCAGCAAACAATTGTTGGCTAACGGAATCATGCAGCTCACGGGCCAGCCGATTTCTTTCCTGAACTACAATCTCCTGGAGACTCTTTTCACGTTCGTTCGCTCTTTCAGTAGCCAATCGCTGTGCATTTTCAGTCTGAATTCTAAATTTATTTTGTATTTCTTCCATTTTCAACTGGATTTTATCCAGTTCTTTATATTGTTCATTGTCCTTACCTAGTTTCACATCTTTTAAAATAGCTTCCATTTGTTTTTCAATTCGAATCATTCGTTGGCGCCAGTATACTCCAGTAACTATCCCAATAATTAATCCAGCAGTAATAGGGATCGCAAAAACTAGCAGCAGAAAAGAGATATCTCCTACTTTCTGTTCTAAAACAGTGGACCAGTCATCCAAAAATGCTGCCAGTGTCAGGCCAGCTATTATAACGGAGATCAGAATACTGAATAATATTGCTGTAAAAACGTGACGTATAATTGTATTCATATCCGTTTCACCTCAATATCTCCAGATAATAAAGAGGTAACAATCTTCACTCGCGGCAAGGTTGTATCATACTTTTCTGTTTTGTAGCTGAGCGATTGATTCATAAGTTTCCAATGATGCTCTCCCAGAATATGAGCACGTCCAAATACAGAACTGTGATGTATACTGACTTCTACCTCATAAGGTACATAGATTTCAATATTACCTACAATATGCCTAATGGAGACTACTGCTGTATCATTCGGCAAAACGGTATTACTTAAATCAATTGTACGATCACCAAAGGCGCCATGAATGTTAATATCATGCCACTGATATGCTGTATCATCTGTCTTCTGATCTTCAAAAATCCGATGTGTAAATAGCGGTTTCACTTTGATGATAGGGTCTAAAATAATTTCCTGGTCTGCAGACAGTCCAGGTTTTATAAATTCTGATTCTTTTTTGGACTTCGAATAATTTATAATGAATAAAACAATAGCTGCAATGATCAGGAAGCGGACAGCCAGCATATTTAAGACAGCGAACACAACTCCAACAATACCAAGCCAGAAGAAGATCTTCCCCCATAGTTTAGTAAAGTTTTTCCATCCGATAAAAATAAACAATGCAGAAAACATGGCCGAAGCAATCATCCCACCGTGAAAGAAGGCCAACTCTATGATAAAGAGGATCACTCCGATTATTAATATCCAGTTTAAAGTATCAGTATCTAACCGTTTGAACATAGAATGATCCTCCTCTCTATTTATGTAAAACAGGTGCAGTTAGCTGCACCTGTAAATTATAGCATGATTCAGACATATTTTTTATATAAGGCTAGTTCGTTTTTACCTTTTCTTTCAACTCTTTTTCCAGTTTGGCAATTTTACTGTCAAATGTACTTTTATAGTAAGAAGTATTTACCTTATATTCCAATCCTTCAATGTATTGCTCCATATCTGCAAAGCGCGCAAATGGTTTATCAGTACTTTCCTCTACAACTCTGTTTATTTGGTGGTTCGCCTTAGCAACATTCTCCCTACCCATTAATTCCATTCGCCTTAAGTGCATATCTTTTAATTTATGCTTCATCTCTTCGTATTTCTGTTCAAGTGTTTCGAGCTGTTCAGCAGCTTCAGAACGGGATACTTTCATTCGATCTGCACGCATTTGGTATTCTTCTTGCTCTTTCATTGCAAAATCATACAACTCTTCTTCACCAGCTTTTTGAGCGACAGAGGCCTGCTTTAAACGTTTATCCGCAAGATCTTGAGCCTTGTGATATTCTCTTGTAAATTCATCTTTCAGCTTGTACTGGCGATCTACCAGCTTTCTTACTTTTTCTTTCTCCTGTTCACTTTGGCGCAGGTAGTTATTTAATGCTGCGATTGGGTTCTTCTGTTCCTTTTGGTCCATTAAGTTATGAAGATCTGCTGAGACACTATCCTTAATCCTAGTGAAAATATTTGTCATTTTTATTCTCTCCCTTTTTATTAGTTATTGAACTCTGCCCATTGTCGTTCAAAATTTGTAAATGGATCATCATTTTCATCAGTTACTTGGACAACCGGGTCATTCGTTTCCTTTTTCCAGTTTTTAAAGATTACATACAATACATAGGCTGCAACAACACCAATTACTGCATAAACATTTGATAACACAATACTCATCACGAGTAAGCCAACGACAAACCATCCAATTTTCCCTGTAGTCGAACCACTTTTCATAAATCGTTTAAATACTGCATATAGCAACCAAACACCAATTCCTAATAAAATCATTGGTCCCAGATTGGCCAGTAATATAAAGAAAGCAGCCAGCCCTCCAATAAACAACATGAATTTCTTCATTTCCTACGCCTCCTTTCTTTATCTTGTCTCTATCTTAACGGGAATAAATACATTCTGTAATGAGCTGCAGTCATATTTCTCCCTAGGTCTTAAGGCTTAATACTACACACTTCTGCTAAAAGCAGGAATTTAGTTAATACGTAGAGAATAGATAGTATAGAAGGAGTGTGATGAAAATGAAGGCATTATTGGTAATCGATGTACAGAAAGCCCTGGTCGATCTTGGGGATTTTGAGGAAGAACTCTTACTGATGGAAGATATTATAAAAGATTTTAAAGAGGATGAATCTCCGGTTATCTTTACAAGACATATGGATGACGAAGAAGATAGTCCATTGTACAGAGAGTCTTCCGGCTCCGAACTGGATAGTTCCCTATGTGAATATGCGGACTATATAGTTGAGAAACAAACACCGAGCTCCTTTTTTAATACTGGGTTAGATGAACACTTAGAATCATTGGGTGTAAACCATATTTTCATCATTGGCTTTAATACGGAATTCTGCTGTATGTTTACAGCAATTGCTGCATTTGATCGTGGGTATGAAGTTACCTTTATTGAAGATGCAACTGGGACGGTTAATGACGATGATACCTACGAAATGAAGGGTCTTGATATCAGGGATTTCGTAGGCTCTGTTCTGCACTGGTCAAATGTAATTGAAGTATTGGATTATGAAGAGTACGTTGAGGAATATACAGACGAGGAATGAATTTTATAATTATTGCTTTTCTCAAAAGGAAATTAGAAAATGCCACCATTTGAAGAGGTGGCATTTTCTATTTCCACGTATTATAATCCAAATGCTTTGGCAATGAGCTCGTAGGATTTTCTTCTGGCTTCAAAACTATGGGTAATGGTAACAATCATAAACTCATCTGTCTGATATTTCTCCTGCAATACCTCCAGTTCCTGTTTCACCACCCCTGAATTTCCTGCAATTATTTTGTCATTCTTTTTTTCATCAGAAAAATTATATGCCCTGGCTTCCTCCACTGTAGGAACACCCTTCTTCCCTTCTCCTTTTGCTTGTTGAATCTTCCACAGCTGACTACTTAATGCCAGTTCCTCTGCTTCTTTTGTTGTCTCTGCACAAATAACAGAAACAGCAACGAGTGATTTCCCCGACTTTGTATTTGCATGATACCTCTTTACAATTTCCGGTCCATCCTGCTCGGACATGAAATGACCAAAAGCGTACGGAATTCCTTTTTCAGCTGCTAGTATACCGCTCTTTTCACTTGTACCTAGCAACCATGGTTCAGGTGACACTTTCGGTACCGGACTAGGATTAATAGCTGAATACATATGATCTTTGGGGAAATTCCCCTCGAAGAACGACAGTAATTCATCCAATGTTTCAGGCATCTTACTAACGTTTTCCAAGAAATTACCTGATAGAGCAATCGTTGCTTCTGCAGATCCACCTGGAGCCCGTCCAATTCCCAAGTCAACCCGATCCGGATATAAAACTGCCAGCATATTATATCTTTCAGCTATGTTATATGGCCTGTAATGTAGCAACAATACTGCCCCAGCACCGATGCGGATGTTTTCGGTTTCTGCCCCAATACGACTGAGCATTATATCTGGTGCCGGACATGCTAATCCAGACATATCGTGGTGCTCTGCTATCCAGTAACGCTTATAGCCAAGGGTGTCTGCCATTTTTGCCAGCTCAATGGAAGCTGATAATGATTCTTCTGCTGTTTTACCATATGGAATTGGTGATTGATCCAGTATACTGAGTTTCATTTTATTCCTGCTTTCCTTTTTATTTATCATCTTTGCCTTCCCAATTTTATCTACATCTATCTCTGCTGCTTATCGGTAACTTTTACCCATTTGACCAGTAACGTAAATCATGGTCTTCTATTTTCTCTATTCTACGCTCTTTCTATTATCATCAGTTAATTTTTCACATTATTTTCAGCCAACTCAAGGTAGCTATGCTGTTAATTTTCAATAGGAAAAGTTTTCTCCGTTATTTTATAATTTAGGGTCCGATGCAATCTTTACATCATTAATCGACAAATAACCCTTCATTTAATAAAGCAGGTTAATAAATAGAAACGGACTATGCGATAAGAGCCATAATTAAAAACGAACTCACCACAACTGGCAGGTTCGTTTTCTTCTTATTAATAAGAGACAATATCTGAAAGTACATAATGATAAAGCAATTGTTCTGTAAATAGGAGTGATTCCTCATGAGTTCTCTCATATGCATGGGACGAATCAATTCCAGGACCAATAAGCCCGTGAATGATATCATGGCCAGACCTTATGGCTGCCGACGCGTCTGAGCCATAATACGGATAGATATCCAATTTGTATTTAATCTCATTTGCTTCTGCAAGATCGACTAGATGCTTACGTAGTCCGTAGTGATAAGGTCCGCTTGCATCTTTTACACAGATAGATACGGTATATTCATCGGTTGCCTGTCCTTCTCCCATGGCACCCATGTCGACAGCTAAATATTCGATGGTTTCCGGGGTAATATTGGAGTTACCACCATACCCGATCTCTTCATTGTTTGAAATAAGAAAATGCGTGGTGTAAGGAAGCTTGCTGTTCTCCTGTTTTAAATTCTTTATAAGCTGCAAAAGAATACCTACACTGGCTTTGTCATCCAGATGACGTGACTTAATAAAACCGTTTTTCGTTATCTGAACACGGGGGTCGAAGGAAACAAAATCTCCCACCTCAATACCAAGATCGCGAATTTCTCCCGCCTTTTTTACCTTCTCATCGATTCTTACTTCCATATTTTCCTGATTGCGTTTTGCATCCCCTGCATCTTTATAGACATGGACAGAGGTCTGCTTCATTAAAATCGTTCCAGTGAATACCTTTCCGCTTGAAGTATGAATCTCACAATATTCCCCTTCAATGGCGTTATACTTAAATCCACCTATGATATCAAGACGAAGACGGCCATTTGCTTTCACTTCTTTAACCATTGCACCAAGTGTGTCAACATGGGCAGTTAACATACGATGTTCTTTGTTGTTTTCACCAGGTAATGTGGCGATTAATCCACCCTTGCGATTTCTCTTCGTTTCTACATTTATGTCCTTTAAAAATTCCTCCACAAATTGGATTACCTTTGTTGTATTACCAGAGGGACTTGGAATGGACACCAATTTCTTAATAAGATCCTTCGTTTCATTAACATCCGAATATGCTGTCAACTTACTATCTCCTCTCTATCGCTCTTACTATTTAACACCTTTTGAATTACTAACCTTGTCAAATTGGGAACAACTTCAAATGAATAAGTCATTTCCAACAGCTCTAATTTCTTATGTGCGTCAGAACCATATGGCCCAATATTAATAACAGGAACATTTATATCACGAATATCCTGGTAATTAACAAAATGCTTTGTTCCCCAGCCCGGGTTATTTTTAGCTACTGCTTCAATTCCCTCTGTATCATCACTTAATGCAACAAAACTCATATCGGATATGTAAGGGAAGAAATTCTTCACCACAATCGGGTGTTCGTAGACTGGTTGTATTTCCTCCACTGCCTGGTCAAGTGCGTCAATTAATATCTCCTCTTCTGCAGTCTTTCCAGTTATCTCAATCCTGGGAGAATATAAAGAAGAATAAAACAATATAATTGTTGGATTCTTATCCTCCATCCATTTCCAGGCTTCTTCTACAACAGATGCTGCATACATTCTCGTATCCAGAGTCTCGTCCTTCAGTAGATCCTCCTTGAACGTAGTCATATAGGCAGTAAATTCTTCACCGTGTGCCTTGATAAGCATTTGTTCCATTTCTTCATATATAATTACGCGAGGCTCCCATGGTAATGCCTGGTAGGTTTGGTTACTTAGTTCACAAAACCTGCGATGTCTTTCTTCAAAAGCAGATAATGCATTTTGAAAAGCAATCTCTGCCTGTCCCCTTAATAGATCTAAAACTTCTTTCGGCGACCAGGAATGGATAAAGAAATTATAGTATGTATATGCAGATAAAGCAGTTTGGACGGTATATGTCGGCTTTAAGTCTGTTTGCTTTAAAGCAACAGGTGGGACTGTTATTTCACCATGCGCTTCATTACAAAGATCTGGATTATAATTAATTTGCTTGGTTAATTCTGCAGCAATGTAGTTTGGGTCCAATCCTTCAAAACATGTACCAACATGGGTTTCAGCTCCTGTAACCAGGAAGGAAGGCAATAATTTTCCAGCTGTGCCTTTATATATGTAACGGTTTGGATCTCCTTCAAACCTTGGTGAAACAAAATCACTATTTATTGCTGCCACATAATTAAAGCGATATTCTTCTTTCCACCTCTTTAATATTTTCAGTGCAGAAAGTATACCATGTGAACCATCTTCTTCATCACATTCAGCTAGAAATACAATATTACCTTCCAGCTCATCCGGGTTTGCTGCATAATATTTTAATAGAAACAGATTACTTGCAAGTCCGCTTTTCATGTCCAGCGCACCTCTGCCAAACATCCAATCACCAGATTCTAATTGCTTTCTCGCAGTATCCGGAATGTCTTCATTTTTTAATACTTCTTTCCAGTCATCTGGCAGGAAAGCATAGTCTCTTAATTGATTAAAATCATCAACACCAACTGTATCCATGTGCCCCATTAGAATCACTGTCCGATTGCTATTCCCCTTGGTACCATTAACAAATGCCAGTACATTGAATCGTTCAACCTCATCTTTTGTCGTTTGCTCACAGGTTACATGGGAAGGGTTTGCCTCAAAGTAGGGAAAGGTAGAAACTAACTCGAATATAGAACGCGCAATTTCCTTTTCTCCTTCTGTATTTACAATGCTTTCAATTGAAACTAGCTTTTTAGTTAAGTCTCGAATTTCTTCACGGCACGCTAAAAGCCCTTTTTCATACTGCATTACATCTATCCCCTATCCACTCTATTGTTCCTGCTTATAACTATAAATGCTTGTGTTTACAAACTTCTTGATAATAATAATTTTAACAGATAATTAGTATTATTCCAATGCAGGCTTCCTTTTAGACAGGGAATATTAACAAGGTGACTGCACTCCAATTTTGCTAATCTAAAGCTATTAATCTTCTTGTAAGACCTGATAATATTTTTCTTGAGTTGGTACTGTTTTAGTTTGAATACATCCTTCAATATATTCACGCAAACGAACATTCTGTCTAAACATTTGTTCATTGATCTCTGTTAAGTAGCTCACCTTATTGACTGAATCCTGTGGTTGCTGCAGTTCCTTGTTTAGTGAATGTTGTGATGTAGTTACGTCATAAAGCTGAGCATGTATATTCTTCACACTTTTTTCCAGCTGAATTATTGTATTTCATCCTTCACTTGTAATGTATGAAAAGTACTTAATTCATATGTTTTCAGGCAATTTATTCAAAGAAATACCTGAGAAGTCATGCACTTTTTTTTATAGCCAGACTACTATAACTGTAGGAGGGGATATATTTGAATAAGTATTGGCCCAAGGCATGGAAGGAAAAAATGCCTAACTTTCTAGGGGAAGATTTCTTTACAAGCTTTGAAAACTTCGAAGAAAATGATATGGAAAATGCATCTACTAATAACACTGTAAGTAACAGTAGTAACAATCATAATTACTCAAGTGTCAAGGTCAATATTTGTGAGTCCAACAACGAATTATTATGTATCTTCAGAATACCCGGACTTAAATTAGAGGAAGTTGATATCGACGTGTATGACATGACTCTTGAAATAGTAGGTTATGTAACTATCGACCACAAAGGATTTAGCCCGATCCAACTGGAACTTTATCAAGGTCCTGTAAAGCGAAAAATAAAATTACCATACCCTGCCCGGCATGACAAAATCAATGCCACTTATCGGCATGGCTACTTATATGTTCATTTGCACCGTCTTATTCGAACGAGGGAAACGAAAAAAACATTGGATGTACATGACCTAGATGTAGAATGAATTTTATACTGGGTATAAACTACTTGTTATAATTTTTAATAAGGAAATTGAAAGACTAGGAATCGATAGAGTAGCAGATATTGCATTGGAGAAAGCATGGCAAGGAGCTAAGGCTGTTTATTTGAGTGTTGATATTGATTCATTTGATAGTGGATTTGTTCCTGGTACCGGCTGGCCCGAACCGGGCGGTTTCCTGCCAAGAGAAGGTTTGCAGTTTATCGATAGGGTCGTTAGAGAGGGAATTTGCGGGATAGAACTCGTAGAAGTATCTCCTCCTTATGATATTAGTGATTAAACAGCTCTATTAGGAACTAGAGTTATCTCCGATGTGCTTGCTGCAATGGTAAAGGGTGGGAAGATAGGTAAACAGTTCACCTAAGCCCTCTCCTCTAACCCTCATTTTATCTAGCCTCGTTAGTTTAGCATATTTTTTATTTCCAAGAAAGGAGTCCCTAAACTGTTTTAGGGCTCCCATTTATTGATGAAAGATTAACCTGGTTCACTACAAAGCATTATGGACAATAACTCAGGAAAGGAGAATAAAATAAATGAATGCAATTGAGATACATAATTTGACACTCCCACAGCTGAAGCAATGGGATTCTAAAATACTAAACCGTTCGCAATCCATTTCTGTTTTGAACTAGTCTTTAGTTAAGGGTGTGTCATCACCCCGTCCTGCTTCGTTCTATACACCTTCGGTGTACATGTGCCT